>JAWVGJ010000135.1:0-50347 GCA_033855115.1 Solirubrobacteraceae bacterium | reverse complement strand
CGACAACCTCGACGGCGGCACCGGCGTTGACATCCTCAACGGCAACGAGAACGACGACACCCTCAGGGGCCCTCAGAACGACGCGGCCACAGATACTGTCAACGGCGGCGCAGGCACAGACGCCTGCCAAACACCCGGGCCGCTGCAGCTGTTCTTCCACGACACCCTGACGAACTGCAACCCCTAGCCGTCCCCGAAAGAGGGCGTAAGAACGAGCCGCGGACCCTCGGGTCCGCGGCTTCAAGCGAGCGCGAGGTGCTGCTGCCAGGGGTCACGACGCTGGCTCGTGGCGCGAGCGCGACGCGGCCACGTTGCGCGCCTGGACCGAGCTCGCGCAGTCGCCGAGCGGTGGCAGGCGCGACTGCTGCGTGCGCTGCTGGTCGTGCCGGAGGGCTCGCGGAGCTTGAGCGGCTGCGCAAGCGGGAGACGGTCACGTCGGGCCTCGGAATGGTTCGGGCCCGCCGTGAAGTGGCGCCCTGACTTCGCGGGACTGCTCGCCTTGAAGGTAGACCAGCCACGTCTGGTTGTCGGCCATCGAGCATTGGTGGCCCTATCCATGTGGCGAACGTGGACGACGTTGCTCGTGGCGTTGACGCTGGGTCTTGCGCTCGCGCTGCGAGCCGTCCGGTGCGGGTGCTTCGGTGCTGCTCATCGTCGTTGGTCGTCGGTGTTCGTTGCGACAAGCCCGATCCAGCAGATCGCCGAGGAGCGTCAGATGCCTGGTGATCGCGCTTGGCGGCGGTGTCTGTACATCGCCTGATCTGCACGTGCGATGAGATCCTCCGCAGCGTCGTCTGGCTGAAGTTGCGCTAGCCCAACGCTGACCGATGCCCGGTCGAGTTCTGAGAGGTCCGCGTTGACCAAACGGAAGCGCGTAGCGGCCACGGCCATCGTCACGTCGGGGAGCGCGCAGACGAACTCGTCGCCGCCGTAGCGGATGATCAGGTCATAGGAGCGAAGGTGCGCGCGGATCGCGTCGGTGACGTGGCGCAACAGCTGATCTCCGGCGCCGTGGCCCAGCGCGTCGTTTGTCGCCTTGAGGTTGTCGACGTCGACGAACGCGAGCGTGAACGGCTGCTGGGTGCGCCTGGCGCGGTCGACTTCGCGTGCGAGTTCCACCAGGCCCGCATCCCTGCGATATGCGCGGGTGAGCTTGTCGATCGACGACGCCGCTCGCTCCTGCGCGGACAACGCGCGGTCTGCGCAGGCGGCGTGTCGGTCCTCTGCCGCTTGGATGCGATCGCTCGCTCCGCCGCGACGGTCGCGCAACGCTCCCAAACGGTCCGCGACCGCGCCTGGATCCACCACGCCGCCAGTGTGCTCGCGGGCCTCGGCGCGCTCGTCGCGAGCGTCTGCTCGGTCGTCGCGGGCATCAGATTCCTGATCATGTGCGTCGGCTCGCTGATCGCGCTGCTCCGCGGTCCGGTCGCGATCTGAGCCGGCATCAGCGGACTTGCGCTGATATCGCTCGCCACACGTGTGATCGTCGCCCATCAGTCCAGCAAGCCGGCGGCGCTAAGGCGCGGCGTCATAACCGCCACCTCCAGATCGTGTGCAGTCATCTGTCTGGAGGTCCGGCCGTGGCCCTACAGGATCAGTGGCGGTCCCTCTGCTTGATGTAGCGAAGCATCGCCGTGTTGGGTGTGCTGCTCCGCGTACGCGTTGTACCCACGGAGGCGAACCGATACGCCCTGCAAGTCACGCCCCTCGATCTGCGCCTGGGTAGGGTCGTGGGCGCCCGCTTCGGTGAGGCTGGTGATCGTGCTGCGAGAGTCGTGGTTGCTCTCGGGGTGCCAGCCGGGTTCCGTGGCGGATGTGGCGTGGCTTCGGGCCCTGCTGTTGCGATCCCGGAAGCCGCCAAGTGCACTGCTCGGCCGTGACGGGGCTGCATTGGACCGCTCCCGATGGGTGCGCTCATCGCGCGATCAAGGTCCCGTCGGGGCGGGAATTAAGAACAGTGTTTGCGCAGCGGTCTGCGCAACATAACCCGCGCTCAGCGCTCGCGCTCGCGTCGCGGTCTCGCGAGCTACTTGGTCACGCGAACGGGGCAGTCTGGGCGGCCGATGCAACGCGGCCGCTTGGCCTCAGCGGGACGAGTCCAGAGCAAGCACTCGGGCGCTTCGAAAACGAGGTTGTCCCGTGGCTGTGTAACGTCGTAAATGACGCTTCTGCCCCGTTCGCGTAGTGGCGGCTCAGTTGATCGGCCCGCACGCGATGCGCGCGCCGCTGTCGCCGGTGTCGCGCGTCATCTGGTCGGGGCCGTCGGGCGCATAGCGCGGCGGGATGTTGCCGAAGTTATCGGCGCCGGCGTGGATGACCACGGCGCTGCCATCCTTGTCGCGCAGCGTGCGCAGGCCAAAGCGGTCGGTCTCGAAGCGGGCGCTCACCGTACCGTCGCTCTTGACGTACAGGCTCATCAGGTCGCCCGCGTGATCGCTGTGCGAAGTGCCTTCGTTTTTGAGGTGCCCGCCCGCGGACATGAAGCTCGGCGCCTCGCATGAGCCCACGGCGTGAACGTGCATGCCGTGAAAGCCGGGCGGTAGACGGCGGCCCTTGACGAGAACCGTGACCGTGCGGCGTGGGCTCTTACGCAACTCGACGGCCGCGATCTTTCGGCCCGATGCGTCCTTGAGCGCGACGTCGATGACCGTCAGGTCGCTGGGTTTGTTTTTGGCGGCGACGAGCGCTGCGCCTGCGCTGAGACAGCAGGCGAGGGCCGCGACGGTCAGGGCGAGGCGAACGCGTGAGTTTCTGAGCATGGGATCGACACTACTAGCCGAGCAGCCGGCGCCGGCGCGGCGTGCCCGCCCGTCGCAGGACGATGGCGGCGAGTCCGAGGCGGTAGGCAGCTGCGCAGGGCATGAGCGAGCGGGCGCGCTCGACCTGGCGGACGATCCGGATCGACGCGAGCGTCGCGGCGAACGAGGCGCCGATCCCGGCGACGAACGCCCGCGCCGTGCCGCCCGGCAGGCCGCGGCGCGCGAGCCGCGCGCCTTTCAGGACGGTCGCGCCGACGATCACCGGCAGCGCGGCGTGGCGCGAGAGCACGCAGGAGTCCTGGCGCGCGAAGCCGCGCGAGCGGGCGGCGGCGAGCGTCGCACCGTTGCGCGAAACGCCGGGCACGAGCGCGCACGCCTGTGCAATCCCGAGCAGCAGCGCATCGACAGCGCCGACCTCGTCGCGACGGCGGTGCTGCGTGCCGGTCACATCAGCCGCCGCCATCGCCACCGAGCCGGCGATCAGGCCGGCGGCGATCGTCGCTGGCGTGCCGAGATGGCGCTCGATCGGGCGCTCGAGGACAAAGCCGACGACGCCCGGCGGCAGCAAGCTCAGCAGGATGAGCTGCGCTCCGCGGCGGTCAAGGCCGCGTGCCGCAGCCGCCAACTCGTCGCGCAGACCGACGATCAGCGCCGCGGCCGTGCCCGCGTGCAGCGCGACCTCGAAGGCCTTGCGCAGCTCGCCGTCGAGGTCGCTGTAGGGCCAGCCCAGCAGCCACGGAACGAGCGCGACGTGGCCCGAGGAGGAGACCGGCAGCAGCTCGGCGGGACCGTGCAGCAGCCCGAGCGCGATCGCCTCGCGAGTGCGCAGGCGAGGTTCAGTGCCCGGCGGCATCGGCGGCCGGCTCCGAGGGCCCGACCCCTCCGCCACGCCACCGCTTGATGATGAGGTATGCGATACCGGCGACGATGCACGCGAGCACGACGTAATCAACGTAGTGCAGGGAGTTCTTCCAGACTTCCCATCGCTCGCCAACCTGCTGACCGATGAACGTGAGCGCGAAGACCCACGGCAGGCAGCCGGCAAGCGTCAGCGCGGAGAACCGCCAGAACGGCATGCGCGCGACGCCGGCGGGCAGCGAGATGAACGTGCGGATGATCGGCAGCATCCGCGTGAAGAAGACCGTCGCGTTGCCGTATCTCTCGAAATAGCGATCGGCGGCGTGCAGGTGCTCGGGCTTGATGTGCAGCTTGCGCCCATGCTTCTCGAGGATGTCGACGCGCCCGTAGTACCCGACGGCATACGCGATCCACGAGCCCACGAGGTTCGCGAACGAACCGACGAGCGTCACCTCGATCAGGCTGTACTGGCCCTTGCTCACGTTGAAGCCCGCGAACAGCATCGTGGCCTCGCTGGGAATGGGGATGCACGCGCTCTCCAGCAGCATGAGCACGAAGACACCCGGCAGGCCCAGATCGGCGACGACGTTCGTCGCGAACTCGACGATCGGGTCCGTTAGGGACGCGTGGACGACGAACACGAGCGCGGAAGGCTATCGCTGCGGCACTCGGCAGCCTCAGCCCCGAGCTTGCTGAGCACGCTCGCGTGCGAGCGCGAGCGCGATTGCGCTGCGAGGCGCCGCGCGAGAGGGAACCGTGCTCGCGCGCAGAACAACCGCGTTGATGCCGCGCCTCGACGAACGGGTGGATCTTGGGCGGATACGCGATCTGCGGGGCCGTGGCTCGCACCCCTGGATCCGCCGCGTGTTCCTGACGATCCTCGGCGTCGGCGTTGTCGTGGCGTCGACAGGCGCGATCGGTCAACCCACACAGGCACTGGTGACCGGCGGCGCCGGCGCGCGCCTGCGCGTCGAGGTGCCCGACGTCCTGCGCGGAGGGCTGCTGGCGCACGCGCGGATCGTCGTCCGCGCTGCACGCACGATCAGCCATCCGAGGATCGTCCTGGGACCGGGCTTCTTCGAGGGCTTGCAGGTCAACACGATCGAGCCGTCCCCTCAGAGCGAGGCGAGTCGGGGCCGGCATGTCGTCCTGAGCTACGCCGAGCTGAAGCCGGGCGACGAGCTCGTCGTCTACCTGCAGCTTCAGGTGAATCCCACGACGGTCGGCGACCAGGACACCACCGTGCAGCTCGACGACGAAACCGAGCCCGTCGCCCGCATCGCCCACACGACCACCGTCCTGCCCTAGGAGAAGAGATCGTGGACCTTGTCGCTCGGGCCGTCATCGTCTTCTTCGCGATCTTCTTCATCACGCGCGTCGTGGGCCGGCGCGAGTTGTCGACGATGGAGCCGTTTGACCTGATCCTGCTGATCGTCACAGGCGATCTCGTGCAGCAGGGCGTCACGCAAAGCGACTACTCGCTGACGGGCGCGCTGACGGTCATCGCGACGATCGCGCTGCTGACGGTCGCCCTGAGCTACGTGAACTTCAAAGTCCCGCGGCTGCGACCCGTGCTCGAGGGCGAGCCGCTCGTGCTGGTGCAGGACGGCGAGATCATCGAGCGCAACCTGCGGCGCGAGCGGATCACGGTCGAGGAGCTGCTCGCCGGCGCTCGCCAGCAGCAGATCGCCTCGCTGGCGCAGGTGCGCTTTGCCGTGCTCGAGACCAACGGCGCGATCTCCTTCATCCCGTCCGACGCCTGAGTACCGCCCGGTCATGCGGCTAGCGTTGGGCGCCAGATGCGCGTCTGGGTCGACCTCACGAACAGCCCGCATGTGCTCGTCCTGCGTCCGATCGTCGCGGCGCTGCGCGCCCAGGGACACGAGGTGCAGATCACGGCGCGCGATTTCGCTCAGACGCTCGGGCTGCTCGAGCGCTTCAGGATCGACCACACGGTCGTCGGCCGCCACCGCGGCGGCCGCTTGGCGGCGAAGGGTCTTGGGCTGATCTCGCGCTCGACGGCGCTCGCGCGCTGGGCGCGCCCGCGCGGCTTCGACCTCGCGCTCGGCCACGGCTCCAACGATGTGACGGTTGCCGCGCGGCTGCTGCGGATTCCCTGCTCGACGATGTTCGACTACGAGTGGGCGACGGTGCAGCACACCGTCAACTGCCGCCTGGCCCAGGCGGTCGTGGTGCCGGAGGCAATTCCCCCCGACCGGCTCGCGCGCTACGGCGCGGCGCGCAAGATCGCCGCCTACCCGGGGCTGAAGGAGGAGTACTACCTCGCGGACTTCGAGCCCGATCCGGCGGTGCTCGGCGACCTCGGGCTCGATCCGCACGAGCCGATCGCCGTCATCCGCACGCCACCCGCCGTCTCGCTGTACCACCGCTTCGAGAACGACGTGCTGGGGGCCGTCCTCGCGCGCCTGCGCGGACGGCAGGTCGTGGTCCTCCCGCGCACGCCGCAGCAGCGCCTGGAGCTGCGCGACTCGGGCTTCGTCGTTCCCGAGCGGGCGATCGACGCGCAGTCGCTGATCGCCTACGCCGACCTCGTGATCTCCGCCGGCGGCACGATGAACCGCGAGGCGGTCGCGCTCGGCACCCCCGTCTGGACGACGTTCCAGGGACGGCTCGGGGCGGTCGACGAGCGCCTGATCGCCGACGGACGGATGAGATCGCTCGAGCGTGCGGAAGACGTCGTGCTCGTGAAGCGCGCACCGCAGGCGGCGCAGCAGGACCGCATCCGGCGCGACCCGGCGCTGCTCGCCGAGCTGCTGGCGTCGCCGGCCAGGCCCTGATCAACCTGGATCGGCCGCGATTCCCACGCCGAGGGGCCGGCGACCCACGCCGGGCTGCAGGCACTCCCGCCGCGCCGCACCCTACAATCTGCCCCGATGCGCCGACGGATCCGCCCGGCGGCCTTCCCCGTACGCCGCCATTCGCTGCCCCAACTCGCGGTCGACGGAGTGTTGGTCGCGCTTGCGTACTGGCTGGCCTACCGGCTGCGCTTTGACGGCCCGCTGGACATTCCGGCGCGCTACCAGCAGCTCTTCGACGCCACGATCGTGCCGGTCGTGGTCGGCTCGCTGCTCGTCTTCGCGCTGTTCGGGATGTACGGAAAGTGGTGGCGCTACGTCACGCAGCGCGACTTCACGGCGATCGCCCAGGCAGTCGTCATCGCGACGTTGCTGCTGCTCGTCTACATCGCGCTGGCCAAGCCGGTGACGCAGCCATCGGGCGCCGCGGGCCAGGCGACGGTCACGGCCCCGAGCGGGGTGCTCGCGCTCTTTCTCCTGCTCATGCTGACCTTCGTCGCCGGAGCGCGCTTCGTCGCCCGCTCGGTCTACGAGCGGCCGCTGCGCGGCTTTCGCGCCCGCAAGGACGCCCGCGGGCTGCTGATCGTCGGCGCCGGCGACGGCGGCCGGCTCGTCCTGCGCGAGATCCTGCGCAACCCCGAGCTGCGGCTCAAGCCCGTCGGCTTCGTCGACGACGATCCCACCAAGCGGCGCCTGCGGATCGACGGCGTGCGGGTGCTCGGAACGACGAGCGAGCTCGTCCGGATCCTCGACGAGGCCGAGCCCGACGAGGTGACGATCGCGATCCCCTCGGCGCCGGGCACGCTGCGAGCGGCTGTCGTGCGCGCCTGCCGCGAGCGCGGGATCCCGGTGCGCACGCTGCCGACGGTGTTCGAGCTACTGCAGACCGGCGGCAACTTCGTCAAGCAGGTCCGTGACGTGCAGGTCGAGGACATCCTCGGCCGTGAGCCCGTGCGGATGGAGCTCGATCGCGTCGGCGCGTACCTCAACGGCGAGGTCGTGCTCATCACGGGGGCGGGCGGGTCGATCGGCAAGGAGCTCTCGCGCCAGATCGCACGCGTCGCGCCGCGGCGGATCGTGCTGCTGGACCACGCCGAGGACAACCTCTTCACGATCCAGCGCGAGCTGGAGGACGACCGCCACGTACACCCTTCGACGCTCGACGTCGTCCTCGCGGACTGCAAGGAAGAGGAGCGGATGCGCGAGGTCTTCGGCGCGTACCGCCCGACGGTCGTCTTCCACGCGGCCGCCTACAAGCACGTCGGGCTGATGGAGTCCAACCCCGTCGAGGCCGTGCGCAACAACGCGATCGCGACGCGGCTGATGGCGCGCGTTGCCGGGCAGCACCGCGTGAAGGCGTTCGTGCTCGTGTCGACCGACAAGGCCGTCGCGCCGGCGACGGTCATGGGCGCCTCGAAGGCGCTGGCGGAGTTCGCGCTGGAGGCCGAGCAGGCGCGCTTTCCCACCACGCGTTACTGCGCGGTGCGCTTCGGCAACGTGCTCGGCTCTTCGGGCTCGGTCGTGCCGATCTTCCGCCGGCAGATCGCCCTCGGGGGGCCGCTGACGGTCACAGACGAGCGGATGACGCGCTACTTCATGACGATTCCGGAGGCGGTGCAGCTCATCATCCGCGCGGGCGGCCTGTCCAGGGCCGCGGATACGTCGGTGGCGGCGCGCGCGGCCGGCGGCGGCGAGATCTACGTGCTGGAGATGGGTGAGCCGGTGCGGATTCTCGAGCTCGCGCAGACGATGATCGAGCTGTCCGGGCTAGACCCGGATCGCGACATCGCGGTCGAGATCATCGGCCGGCGTCCGGGCGAGAAGCTGCACGAGGAGCTCTTCAACCCCTACGAGCGTCCGCAGCCGACGCCCGCCGAGAAGATCCTGCGCGCCGAGCGCGAGCCACGCGTGCCGCAGGCCGTTGACGATATGTTCGACCAGATCGGTCTGCTCGTCCTCGAAGGGGATGCCGCCGGACTCGCTGCGAAGGTGTCCGAGCTATCGGCTGTTCCGGATGGCGGGCCGTCTAGGATCCTGCGTTCGTAGCAAGGACCGTGCCCTGATCTTCGTCATCGACATCTTGAGCGCACACGCGTGATGGGCGTGCAGATCGTCGCCGCCGTGGGCGCGAAGACCGTCGAGACGGTTGGCTCCTACGCCGGATTCGCCGCCGTCGTCGGGCTCGGCGTGCTGTCGCTCCTGTACTTCTCCCAGGCGCGCGAGGTCAAGCGCCTGCGCGAGTGGGCCGGCCGAGCGCCGGAGCGCGCGCTGGAGCTCGAGCAGCGCGTGCAGGCCGACGCGCAGCGCCGCGTGGTCGCCGAGCCGCTGGCGCCCGCGTCCGCCGCCGCGCAGACGGCAGCCGCTCGCCAGACGGCAGCGGCCGCGGAGCTCTACGCGAAGCTGCCGCCGCCGCCACCCCCGCCCGCCCCGCTGATCGGGCCGCCTGGACAGCTCGCGCGGCCCGCCACACCTGCCGCGACGGCCAGCCCCGCGACCACCGCGGGTGTCACGGCGCCGGCGGTGGGGAGCGCGCCGACCGCCACTCCGACGCCGACCCCAGCGCCTGGGTCGCCCGCTCCGGCGGTGCTGCCCGGAGCGACAGCAGGCGCCGCTGGCAGCGCCCCGTCGCCGTCCGCCTCCGCGCCGACGTCGAGCCCGGCGACCGCCGCCGCGGCCGCCGCCGCCGCGGCGCGCCAGGCCGCCGCGTCGTCGCGCGCGGTCTCGCCGCCGCCGACCAGCAACGGCGCGGGGCAGGAGACGCATGAGTCCGACGCAGCTCGCCCGTCCCCGCTTCCGGTCCTGCCCGAGGCTCCGGCGTCCGCCAGCGACGAGGGCCGCGTCTTCTCCGTCGTCCGGATCGTCGCCATCGTCGGTGGCGCGGTCGCCGTGGTGCTCATTGCCGTCGTGCTCATGATCTCGTTGACGGGCGACGACCCCAAGCCCACGCCCAACGACTTCGGCACGTCCACGCCTGCAGCCGCGACGCCGTCCGACACGAGCGCGGGTCCATCCTCGACCCCGTCGCCCAACGGTTCGACCGCGCGCGTAGACCGCAAGTCGATAAAGATCGCGGTGCTCAACGGCACGAGGCAGACGGGCCTCGCCCGCGGCGTCGCGGACAAGCTCGGGGAGAGTGGCTTCACAATCGGCACGGTCGGCAACAACACCGATCAGCAGGTGCCGCAGACGACCGTCTCCTACAGCCCCGGTAACGAGCGCGCCGCGCAGACGGTTGCCGAGCTCATCAAGGTCGACCGCAGCTCGGTGCAGTCGATCGACGCGAATACGTCCGTTGCGACCGACGCGGACGTCGTCGTCACCGTCGGCACCAACCAGATCGGCTAGCCCTAAAACCAGGGCTCTGCATGGCCGGCTCGAAAGAGGTTCTGCTCGTGCGCCACGGGGAGACCGACGACAACGCGGCCGATCGCTTTCAAGGCCAGCTCGACACGCCGTTGAACGATCGCGGCCGTGAGCAGGCGCGCGCCGTCGCGCGCATACTCGCGGGCGAGGGACTGCGCGCGCTCTACTCCAGCCCGCTCGTGCGGGCAAGCGAAACGGCCGAGATCGTCGGCGCCGTGCTGGGCCTGGAGCCCGTCCTCGACGAGCGCCTGATGGAGGCCGACGCGGGCGACTGGTCCGGACGGCTGTACGCCGAGATCATCGCCGACCAGCCCGGCGCCTTCGATGCCTGGCGAGCCGCCGACCCGGCGTTTCGCTTTCCCAACGGCGAGTCGGTCGCCGAGCAGACCGCGCGCGTCGCCGCCGCGCTGACCGACGTGCGCGCCGGCCCGCTGCCCGCGCTCGTCGTCTGCCACGGAGGCGTGATCCGGGCGGTCGAGGGCCTCCGGGTGAGCATCGGCGCGGTCGGAAACTGCTCGCTGTACCGCCTGGCGGTTCCCTCCGCCAGCACGCCGTGACCGCCCCGGCCCGGATCGCCTTCGCGGTGCTCGTCGCCGCGACGTTCGCCGCGTTCTTCGTCGCGCAGAAGCTCAAGAGCACGCCGCCGCGCGTGCAAGACCTCAAGGTGCGCGAGTTCTTCTCACCGAACCACGACGGGCGCTTCGACCGCACGCGCGTCTCGTTCATCCTCAAGCGCGCCGACGACATCACGGCGACCGTCGTCGACCGCGAGGGCGACGTCGTGCGCCGGCTCGTCGACAATCGCCCGCTGGCGAAGGGGGAGCGCGTGAGCATTCCCTGGAACGGCCGTGACAGTCGCGGGCGGATCGTGCCCGACGGCGTCTACCGCATCCGCGTGAACCTGCGCCGCGAGGGGCGCTCGGTGACGCTCCCGCGCAACATCCGCAAGGACACGACGCCGCCGCACCTGCTCGTGACGTCGATCGGCCCGCAGAAGCACAGCGCGCCGCGCCCTGAGCTGCTGCCCGGGCCGGACGGAGCGCCGGCCCGCGTGACGTTCCGGGCGGCGGGCGCACGGCGCAAGGAGATCCTCGTCTTCCGCACCGACGTGCGGCCCGTGCGGTCGGTGTTCGACTCGCCGATCAAGATCGACGACGCCGAGACGCGCTGGACCTGGGACGGCACGGTGCGCGGACGCCGCGTAGCCGCGGGCACGTACCTCGTCGTCATCCGCGCGCGCGACCAGGCCGGCAACATCGGCTCGTCGGCGCCGATCCCGCCGCGCTTCGCCTATCGCGAGTTGCTGCCGGGCCGCGGCGGGATCACCGTCCGCTACCTGACCGCACAGGGCTCGACGCGGCCGGTGATGGCCGGCGAGCAGGCGGCAGTCGCGGTCGACTCGGTCGACAAGAACTTCAACTGGAGCGTGCGCCGCGTGGGCGAGGGGGAGGTGCGCAAGCGCGGGCGAGGCACGCGCTCGCGGGTCGTGCGCTTCACGGCGCCCGGCGGCAAGTCCGGCCTCTTTGTCTTCGAGGTCCGTACGCGCTCGCGCAAGGCCGCGACGCCGGTCGTCGTGCAGTCCCAGCAGGAGCGCGATGTGCTCGTGGTGCTGCCGGTGACGACGTGGCAAGGGCTCAATCCCTACGACGACGACGGCGACGGGCGCCCGAACACGCTCAACGCGGGGCTGCCGGTGCGAGTCGCCCGCAACTACGTCAAGGACGGGCTGCCCAGCCCGATCCGTCGCCACGAGGCACTTCTGCTCAGCCAGCTCGACCGCAAGGGCCACCGCTACGACCTCACGACCGACGTCGCGCTCGGCCTCGGCCAGGGCCGCAAGCTCACCGATTACCGCGGCGTGGTCCTCGCAGGCGACACGCGCTGGCTGGACGCCGGTGCCGCGCGCGAGCTGCGCCGCTACGTTCGCGGCGGCGGGCGTCTGCTGTCGATCGGGACGGAGTCGCTGCGGCGCACCGTGACGCTCACGCCGGGCGAGCGCGCGATCGACCCGACGCTGCCGACGCAGCGCGACCTCTTCGGCACGCGCCTGCGGCCGATCGCCCGCGGGCCCCTGACGCTCGTCAACGTCGTCGACGACATCGACCTGTTCGCCGGCACGGAGGGCCAGTTCCCGAACATCCCCAGCGTCGAGGAGACGATCGATGTTCGCGGCGGCGCGTCCGCGATCGCCGCGGCCGCGGCTGCGCAGGACGGCAGCCGGCAGGTCATCGTCGCCTCGCGCTTCGGCGACGGCCTCGTGATCCGCCCCGGCATGCCGGACTTCTCTGCCGGCCTGCGCGGCAGCACCGAGCTCGCCGCGCTGCTTGATCGGTCATGGCAGCTGCTGAGGCGACGATGATCGGCGCTGTCTCGACGCTCGGCGATGCGGCGCAGACTGCGGGCGTGATCGCCGCCGCGCTGCTCGCGGCCGCCGTCCTGCTCGCCGGCTCGGCGCGCGCCCGGGCGTGGTCGATGACCGGCGCGCTCGTGCTCACGCCCGTGCTGCTCGTCGCGAACATCTGGTCGACGCCGCAGTTCGAGCCACTGCGCAACCGGCCGGTCGTGCTGCTCGCGGGCATCGGCGTTGCGCTGGTGGTGCTCGCGCTCGGCGCGTGGGCGGTCCATCGGCGTCCCGAGCTGCTCGCGCTCGCGGCTGCGGCCGCGCTGCCGTTTCGGGTGCCGATCGAGTCCGGCGGTGACACCGCGAACCTGCTCGTGCCGCTGTATCTCGTCATCGCGGCCGGAGTGCTCGCGTACGCGCTGCCCCGGCTGGGCGCCGCCGGGCGGCGCGAGGCCGCCGAGCGCGAGCGCGGGCTGCTGGACTGGCTGCTGGCCGGGACGCTCGTGCTCTACGCGGTGCAGGCCGCCTACTCGAGCGATTTCGACAACGCGCTCTCGCAGGTCATCTTCTTCTACGTCCCGTTCGCGTTGCTCTACGCGCTGCTGCGGCGGATCGAGTGGACACCGCAGCTCGCCGGGCGCTGCCTCGTCGTGCTGCTGGTGCTGGCTGTCGCGTTCGTCGGCATCGGGTTCGTCGAGTACGCCAAGCGCGAGCTGCTGCTCAACCCGAAGGTCATCAGCTCAAACCAGTTTGAGTCCTACTTTCGCGTCAACTCGCTGTTCTTCGACCCGAACATCTATGGGCGCTTCCTCGCCATCGTGATGCTCGGGCTCGTCGCGGTGCTGCTGTGGAGCCGGCGTGCAGCACTGGTGGCCGGGAGCGCGGTGGCCCTTGCACTGCTGTGGGCGGGGCTCGTGCTGACGCTGTCGCAGTCGTCGTTCACGGCGCTGCTGGCGGGCCTCGTCGTACTCGGCGGGCTGCGCTGGGGGGCGAAGAAGGCGGCCGCGATCGTGGCGGTGTTCGTGGTCGCGGGTACGGTCGTCGTGCTCGCGGCGCCGAGCGCGGTCGGGCTGAACCAGTCCGCCGATGCCGCCACGAGCGGACGCTCGACGCTCGTTCGCGGAGGCGTCGAGCTCTTCACCGAGCGACCGTTGCAGGGGTGGGGCGCGGGGTCCTTCAAGAGCGAATACCGCCGCCGCAGGAAGGCGTCGAGCCAGCGCGCGGCTGCGGCATCGCACACGATCCCGATCACCGTCGCGGCGGAGCAGGGCGCGGGCGGACTGGCGCTCTACCTCGCGTTTGTCGCCGTCGCGATCGTGGGGCTGCTGCGCGGGGCGCGGTCGTCGGTCGCCCGCGCCGCGGTCGCGGCGTCGTTTGTGGCGCTCGTCGTGCACACGCTCCTGTACGCGGCGTTCCTGGAGGATCCGCTTGTCTGGGCGCTGCTGGCCGTCGGAATGTCGCTGCGGCCGGTTGAGGCCGAGCGAGCCGAGGAGCGAGCCGAGGCGCCCGCTGGCGCCGCGCTCGCGCCGCCCGCGGCGCCCGCGCCGTGACGGGCGCTCGCGCGTGGGCAGCGATCGGCGCGATGGCCCTCGTCGCGATCGCCGGCTGGGCGCTGATCCCCACGTACCCCGACTATGACGCCTACCACCACCTCCTGTGGGGGCGCCAGCTGCTGCACGGGCAGTCGCCCGGCTTCGAGACGTTCGCGGCGCCGACGCAGCACCCGCTCTATCTCGCGCTCGGCACGCTGCTGGCACTCGCGGGCGAGCACGCCGACCGGCTGCTCGTGCTCGTCACGATCCTCAGCCTCGTCGGACTGACCGCCGGAGCGTTCGCGCTCGGGCGCGCGCTGTTCGGCGACTGGCCCGGCGCGGCCGCCGCGCTCTTCGTCGGGTCGAGCTTCGCGTTCCTGCTCTACGCCGTTCGGGCGTTCGTCGACGTCCCGTTTCTCGCGCTCGTCGTGTGGGCTGCGGCCCTGGAGGTCGCGCGCCCGCGGCGCGGGCTCCCGATGGTGCTCCTCGCTCTTGCCGGGCTGCTGCGTCCGGAGGCGTGGGTGCTGGCGTTCCTGTACTGGCTGTGGTGCCGGCCCGGCCTTGAGCGGACTGGGCGCATTGCGCTGCTCGCGCTGGCGCTCAGCGCCGCCGTCGCCTGGGCGCTCGTCGATCTCGCGGTCACGGGCGACCCGCTCTTCAGCCTGCACGCGACGAGCAGCCTGGCGCAGGCGCTCGGCCGCGAGCGCGGCCTGAGCCACGTGCCGTCCTCGTTCGTGACGTTCCTCGCCGACGTCGCTCGCCCGCCTGTCGCGCTCGCAGGCGTCGCCGGTCTCGTGCTCGCCGTCCGCCGCTTCGGTTGGAAGCGGATGGCAGTCCCGCTCGCGCTGTTGGGCGCGGGCGCGCTGACCTTCGTCGGGACCGGAATCGCCGGCCTGTCGATCCTGCCGCGCTACCTCACCGTGCCCGCGGTCGCCCTCTGCGTTCTCGCGGGTTACGCGGTGATGGGCTGGGCGACGATCGAACACGGGCCGCCGCGCGATCGCTGGCGACGCGCGGCGATCGGCGCGCTCGCGATCGGCGTCGCTTTTCTCGCGCTGAAGGCGTCGAGCTTCGCGCGCCTGCGCGACGAGCTGCGCTTCATCCAGCGCACGCACGAGCAGCTCTCGGCGCTGCTCGATCAGCCGCGCGTGCGCGAAGGGCTGCGCTGCGGGCCGCTGACGTTCCCGACCTACCGGCTCGTGCCCGACGCCCGCTGGATCCTCGATGCCGGGCCGCGACGCGTACGCTCGCGCGCCGAGGACCCGCACGCCGGTGCCGTGGCCGTCTACATCGCCGGCGACGACAAGTTCGAGCGGCGCTTCGGTCGCGCCGACGGCGTGAGACGCAGTACGAACAGGCTGCCTGCGCGCAGGCCGTCTCTCCGCCAGGGCCCGTTCTCGGTGTTCGTCGACTGCTCGTAGGCGAGCCGGCACTCGTGCGTCTCGTCGCCCTCGCCGACCTGCACGGCCACCTGCCGCAGACGCCCGCGTGCGACGTCCTCGTCCTCGCGGGCGATCTCACGCCGGTCCGAAACCACGCGCCCGCGTTCCAGGCTCGCTGGCTGGACACGAGGTTCCGCGACTGGCTCGAAGCGCAGCCGGCGCAGGCGATCGTCGCCATCGCCGGCAACCACGACTTCGTCTTCGAGCAGCAGCCGCAGCTCGTGCCTGCGCTGCCGTGGACCTACCTGCAGGATTCCAGCTGCGAGATCGCCGGTGTGACGTTCTGGGGCTCGCCCTGGACGCCGTGGTTCCACGACTGGGCGTTCAACGCGCCGCGGGCGGATACGTCCGAGCAGTTCCTGACCGAGCGCTACGCGACCGCGCCGGAGCAGACCGACGTCATGATCTTGCACGGTCCGCCCCAGGGCTACGGGGACCGCACGGCCGCCGGCGCCCGCGTCGGCAGCAACGCCGCGCTCGAGCTCGTCCGTCGGATCGAGCCCGCGCTCGCGGTCTACGGGCACATCCACGAGGATCGCGGCGCCTGGACGCTCGGGGCTACGCAGCTCGCGAACGTCGCGGTCGTCGACGCGCAGTACAGGCCCCGTCACGAGCCGGTGATGGTGTTCGATCTCAGTGGTTCGTCCGGTGGGTCCGCACACGTTCGGATCGGCCGCTGAACGCGCACGGACCCACCGGACAAACCACTACCGCTGTGACGCGAGCCCAAGCGCCCTCAGTCGCTCCCACAGCGGCGCGTTGACGCGCTCGGCGGTCTGCTGCAGCGCCCACGCGCGCAGCTCCATGTCCGGGCGCAGCCGAACGCCCGCCTGCGCTCGCAGCGCCGCGACGAACGCGTCCGCGTCGGCGACCGTCGTGACCGCGCGGTCCCACGTGTGCACGCCGGCCAGCTCGGGCGAGACGGTGCGCCGCCCAAGTCGCGCGTACTTCAGGATCCGGTAGGGCAGCGCAGCGTCGTTGAACGGCTCGATGCGAAACGGAAGGATCCCGACGTCGGCGCAGAGGATCAGCCGCGCCGCCTCCTCGTCGGAGCGCCGGCCGAGCCAGACGAGGTTCGGCGCCGTGCGGCACCACGCGAAGTCTGCATCGCCCTTGCACTCGTCCTCGTGCCATTCGCCGACGAGCAGCAGCACGAGCTCGGGCATCGTCTCGGCGACGGCATGCAGCAGCGCCCAATCGGTACGCCAGCCAAGGTGCCCGAGTGAGACGGCGATGACCGCGGCGTTCGGGTCGGGCGCCGGGAACGAGTCCGCCGCGAGACCGACGAGCTGCGCCTCGCGTCCCGCCTCGAGCTCGAGCTCGGCGAGCCTGCCGGAGACGACGAACGTCAGATCCGACCGCGACGCCGCCAGCTCGTGCAGCGCGGCGAGCCGCGCGCGCATCCGCGGCGAGGCATCGTAGGCGGCCTCGTACCGGTCCCAGCGCCCGTACCAAAGCTCCGCTTGCGGTCGCAAGGCGAGCAGCGCGCGCGCGAGCGGCCACTGGACCGGGTGGAAGATCGCCACAGCGCGCAGGTCGCCGGGCAGCGCGCGCAAGAGGCGCTTCGCGGTCCCGTGTGCCAGACGGCCGCGCAGTGGCTCGGGCAGCCGCGCGACGGCGCCATAGGGCACGCGTGGCGGATCGGCTGCCACGACGCCCGGGGCGCGCAGCAGATCGCGCGCTTGGTCGGCCAGGATGAATCCCTCCAGCGGGCGGGGGAGCAGCAGGAGGGCACGCGGCTCCGGCACGTGCGGACAGTAGCGTGGCGCACCATGCGCAGCCTCTTCACCCGCCTGCTGACGGGGGGTGCGGCGTATCAGGCATCGAGCGTGCTGTCGGCGGCGCTGGCGCTCATCACGCTGCCGCTGTACACGCGCGCGCTGAGCCGGGCGGACTTCGGCGTCGCCGAGACGCTGCTGACGTTCATCATCCTCGTGTCGATCCTGTTGCGCGGGGGCCTCGGCGAGGCGTTCGTGCGCTTCTACTTCGCGACCGAGAAAGGCGCGGAGCGCGAGCGACTCGCGCGGACGACGACGGCGACCGTGCTCCTCACGACGACCGTCGCGGCGCTGATCGCGGCGGCCACCGCAGCGCCGCTGAGCCGGCTGCTGCTCGGCTTCGAGGAAGCCGGGCTCATGCGCATCGCCGTCCTCGGCCTGTGGGCGTTCACGAACCTCGAGATCGCCTACGCACTGCTGCGCGTCGACGAGCGACGCCGCACGTACGTCGTCGCGTCGCTGTGCAACGTCCTGCTGAGCGTCGCCCTGACGGTGACGCTCGTGGTCGGACTGCACCAGGGCGCGCGCGGCTACCTCGCGGGCAACTACGTCGCCTCGGCGGTTGTCCTGCTCGGGCTGTGGTGGACGCTGCGCGGGCGCATCGGGCTGCGCCCGCAGCTCCAACTGCGTCCGCTGCTGCGCTTCGGGCTGCCGACGGTTCCGGCTGACGCGACGGTCTTCGCGCTGAACGTCGTCGACCGCGCCTACCTGCTGCGCACGCAGAGCGCGGCGGCGGCGGGCCTGTTCGCGCTGTCGGTGAAGCTCGCGACCGCGGTCATCCTCGCCGTCCGCGGCTTTCAGCTCGCGTGGCCGCCGCTGGCCTACTCGATCGCCGACGACGAGCGCGCGCGCCGGTTCTACGCAACGGTGACGACCTGGTTCGTCGTGGTCGCAGGGCTCGTCGTGGCAGGGCTGACGCTGCTCGGACGCTGGATCGTGCGCCTGCTCGCCGCGCCGGAGTATTTCGCGGCGCACGAGGCGCTGCCGTGGGTGGCACTCGGCTGGGCGATGTACGGGCTGTTCCTCGTGCTCGTGACGATCGGCGGTCGCGCCGGCATCACGACACGCACCTTCCCCGCGGCGCTCGCCGGCGTCGCGGTCAACGTCATCGGGCTCGTGCTGCTCGTCGAGCCGCTGGGGATTGCCGGCGCGGGCATCGCGCTCGTCGCCGCCTACGCGGTCATGCTGGTCGTGCTGCACCTGCTGACGCGGCGGCTGTTCGCGGTGCCGTTCCAGTGGGCGCGGCTGGTGCATGCAGTTGCGCTGCTGGCGGGCGTCGCCGTCGCTGGCGAACTGCTGCTGCCGACCGCCGGCGCCGCCGGATTCGTCGCCCGCGCGTTGGCGCTCGCGGCGATACCGCCGCTGTTGCTCCTGACGGGCTTCGCGCGCCCGGCGGAGCTGGCCGGGTTGCGCGGCTTGGCGCGGCGCGGGCGCTAACCGGACCGCCAGACGGTCCGGCTGTGTTACCGCCTGCGCGTTCGGGGTGGTCGAGTTGTTCATGCTCGACATGAACAAGTCGCCCCGATCGCGATAGGAACGCGCGCGCACGTTCGACCGGTCCGCGCCCGGCGCGCGACGTGGCTACGGGGCGCGCCGCGCCGGAAGCAACTTCTTCACTGCACGCTCGTCTACCGAGCATGCGACTCCTATCGCTGCCCGCAGCGCTCGCGCTGTTGCTCCTCGCCGGTGCGACCGCGCACGCCGCCTGGAGTCCGCCGATACCGCTCGCAACCCCCGGCAACCAGTCCTCGGTCATGGGTCTCGCGGTCGACTCGTCGCGTGGACGCAGCGCACGGCCGGCGTCGATCGGGCGACCCTTGCGATCCGACCGAAGGGCGGGACGTGGCAGGCGCCGATCGTGCGTGGCGCGGGTGCGACTGTTCGTCGCGTGGGTCTGCTCGGCCCGGCCGGCGCCCGGCCACCGCTGCTGTCGATGGTGACCGACCGTCGCGGCCTGCAAACGGCGACAGTCCGCGACGATGGCACGCTCGCGCCCTCCCGGCGGCTCGATCTCGGGCCCGGCGGCGGCTGGTTCCCCGTTCTCGCGCAGGGCGAGACGCACTCCTGGCTGGGGGCGAGCCGCAACCTCGGCAGCTCACGCAAGCCGAGGTTCCAGGCCGTGTTGTTCGGATCGACGCCGTGACCGAAGTGCACCCTTCAGAGCCGCGGGCCGCGGTTGTGCTCAGACGCCGCCTCGCGCAGCCCCTCACCGCGCCCGGGACGCAATGTCGCGGTGACGTGGCGCCAGTAGCGCCGTGGGTCGTGGCCGGGCAGCGCGACGGCCGCGAGCGCCCTCGCCGCGTATGTGAAGGCTGTCAGCAGCCTCACGACCCATGCAGCCGGCACCGTGTGGTGCTTGCGCATGTAGACGTCGCGGTTGCGCGACAACTCGACGATCCGCCGTTCGGGCACCCGACCCGTCGAGAGCTGCTCGTGGTGGACCGCCGCGGCGCCGGGCACGTAGAGCGTGCGCCAGCCCGCGTCACGTAGGCGCCTGCAGAAGTCGACCTCGTCGGAGTAGACGAAGAAGGCCGGATCGAACCAGCCGATCTGCTCGGCCGCCTGGCGGCGCACGAGCAGCGCCGCAGACTGCGCCCAGTCGACACGCCGGATCTCGTCGCCGCGGCTCTGGACCGTGAAGCGGCGGTGCAGGACGAGCGCTCCGGCAAGCGCGGTGAGCACGGTCGGGAAGCGCCAGGCCGAAGGCTGCATGCGCCCGTCTGGTCGCAGCAGGCGCGCCCCGGCGGCAGCCGCCGCCGGTTGCGCGTCCAGCGCCTCGCGCAGCGCCGCGGTCGCCCCGGGCAGCAACTCGGAGTCCTCGTTGAGCAGCAGGCAGTACCGGCCCCGTGCGCGCTGCAGCAGGTCGCTGTCGTTCTCGCCCTTGCCGCGCCGCTGCTCGAGCGCCACGACCGTCGTCGTCGTCGGGTGGCGCCGCGCCGCGCCGGCCGAGCCGTCGCCCGACGCGTTGTCGAGCACGAGCACCTCAGTCGGGAAGTCGAGCGTCGCGCGCTCCGCCGCGATCGCGTCCAGGCAGCGCACGAGAAGCTCGCGCTGCTCTGTGTTGACGACGCAGTAGGAGAGCTCGACCGCCACCGGCGGCCACGATACTTCCCGGCGATCCTCGCCCGGGAGCGCGCCGCGCGGGGACCGCTGGGATGCTCCACCACCGCGGCGCCGACGATACCTTCCCCGCGGTGCGCATCGATGTCGTGGATCCCTCGGCCTTCACGCCGCCCTACGACCATGCGCTCTGCGCGGCGCTTGGCCGGGCGGGGATGGACGTGCGGCTGCAGACCAGCCACTTCTCCTACGGCTCGATTCCCGTGCCCGAGGCCTACCAACGCATCGAGCGCTTCTACCGCCTCGGCGGCGGCGCGGCCGGGTCGCGGCGGCGGCGCGCCGCTAAGCTCGTGCAGCACGTGCCCGACATGCGCGAGTACCGGCGAGTCGCCGCCGAAGCGGATGTCGTGCACTTTCAGTGGCTCACGGTCCAGCCGCTGGACGTGCGCCTGCTGCCATCGGACCGGCCACTCGTTCTCACTGCCCATGACGTCCTCCCGCGCGAGCCGCGACACGGCCAGCTCGCCGCCCAGCGGCGCCTCTACGAACGCGTCGACGCCGTGATCGTGCACTCCGAGCACGGTCGCGACCGCCTCGTCGACGGGCTCGGCATCCCCTTCGAGAAGGTCCACGTCATCCCCCACGGAGCGTTTCACCATCTCACCGATGTGCCGGGCGAACGGCCGCTGCCGAGCGAGCTTGCGGCCGTCCGCAAGCCGGTCGTGCTGTTCTTCGGCCTGCTGCGCCCGTACAAGGGGGTCGACGTACTGCTGGAGGCGTGGCGCGAGATCGCCGGGGCGGAGCTGTGGATCGTCGGTATGCCGCGGATGGACGTCACGAGGCTGCGCCAGACCGCTGGTCCGTCGGTGCGCTGGATCTCGCGCTTCGTCCCGGACGAGGAGGTGGCGTCGTACTTCCGCCGGGCTGATCTCGTCGTGCTGCCCTACCGCGATATCGACCAGTCCGGCGTCCTCGCCACCGCGCTCGCGTTCGGCTCGCCGCTGCTGCTAACCGCGGTCGGCGGCTTTCCGGAGGTCGCGGCCCACGGCGCCGCCGTGCTCGTCGAGCCCGACGATCCCGCGGCGCTGGCCGCCGAGCTTCAGCGTCTGATTGACGAACCGCGCTTTCGAGAACGTCTGGCCGCGGGAGCGCGCCTGGCAGTTGACCGCTCCTATGACTGGGACGTGATCGCGCGACGCCACGTCGAGCTGTACGAGCAGCTCGCCTCCTGACATGACCCGGATCGCCCTCTATGCCGCCCTCTTCACCGTCATCGTCGGCGGCGTGATGGCCTGGTACGCGTTCAGGACGCCGAAGGGCATCCCGGGGACCATGGCGGTCACCGCGTACATCGATCCCGAAGCGCCCGCGAAGGCCGGCTGCGTGCGCCGCCTGACGCTCGTCGTCACGGTGCTCAACACGGTTTCCAAGCCGGCGACGATCACCGCGGTCCGTTTTCTCGCCGGCAAGAGCACGAGCCTCGACGCCCGTCTCGCCCCGCGCCGCATCGGCGGCGACAAGCAGGTCGTCCTGAGGTTCGACGTCGGCGCGGTGTACGCGCGGCTGCGAGCGCAGCGCATCGGCCGGTCGATCACGCGTGTGGAGGTCCATGACGGCGCGGGCATCCGCTACCGCAGCCCGGTCGCGCTGAACTCCGACGCTCGCATCTGCGGGCGCTAGCCGCCCGCTCAGAGACAATGGCGGCGTGAGCTTCTGGGCCGTCGTCTTCTGGCTGTCCGCCGGGCTGCTCGTCTACGCTCAGCTCGGCTATCCACTCCTGCTCGCCGCGCTCGTGCGCGTGCCCCGGCGCCGGGCCCGCCCCGCGCGCGGCGGCCTAGGGACCGACCCGCCGACGGTCAGCCTGATCGTCGCCGCCTACGACGAGCAGGCCGTGATCGCCGCGAAGGTCGCCAACGCGCTCGCGCTCGACTACCCGCGCGAGCGCCTGCAGGTCGTGGTGGCCGCCGACGGCTGCAGCGACGCCACGGTCGCGCAGGCGCGGGCGGCCGGCGCCGACCTCGTCCTCGACCTTCCGCGCGGCGGCAAGATCCGCGCCCAGGACGCCGCCGTCGCACAGTCGCGCGGCGCCGTCGTCGCGTTCTCCGACGCCAACAGCGCCTGGGAATCCGGCGCCCTGCGCACGCTCGTCGGCGCCTTCGACGATCCGGCCGTGGGCTACGCGTGCGGCCAGGTGCGCTTCGTCTCCGACGGAGGCGATAACCAGGAGGGCCTGTACTGGCGCTACGAGATGGGGCTGCGAGCGCTGGAGTCCAAGCTCGGCTCGATCACCGCCGGCAACGGGGCGATCTACGCGACCCGCCGCAATGCCTACATCGAAGTCGACCCGATCATGGGCCATGACCTCTCCTTCCCGTTCAACATGGTCAAGCGCGGCTGGCGCGCGGTCTACGTGCCGGCGGCCCGCGCGACCGAGAAGATGGTCCCGTCGATCGAGGGCGAGTTCGCACGCAAGCGGCGGATGATGAGCCATGCCTGGCCGATCGTCCTGCGCGGCGGGCTGCTGTCGCCGCGCGGCTACCCGCCGCTCTACGCGCTCATGATCGCTTCGCACCGGGTGCTGCGTTACGGCGCGCCGTTCCTGCATCTCGCGGCGCTGGTCTCCAGCGCGCTGCTGGTCGGGCGAAGTCCCGTCTACGCCGGCGCGTTTGCCCTGCAAATCGCCCTAATCGCGGGCGCGCTTCTGGCTCCGCTCCTCCCGCTGCGTCCGCTGCTCGTCGCCCGCTACTACGTCCTGACGACGGCCTCGGTCGCCGCGGGCCTGTGGGACTGGCTGCGCCACGGCACCCAGGCCGGCTGGGAGCCGGCCGAGGGGACGCGCTGATGCTTCGTCGCGCGTTCGACATCGCCGTCTCCGCGAGCCTGCTCGCCGGCACGTCGCCGTTGCTGGCGCTCGCGATCGTCGCGATCCGGCTGGAGTCGCCGGGCGGCGCGTTCTATCGCCAGCGCCGGGTCGGCCTCGACGGCCGCGAGTTCGAGCTGCTGAAGCTGCGGACGATGGTCGACGGGGCGGAGTTCGTCGGCGCGGGTATGGCCGTGAACGCCGGCGACCCGCGCATCACGCGCGTCGGGAGGATTTTGCGGCGCACGTCGCTGGACGAGCTGCCCAACCTCGTCAACGTCCTGCGCGGCGAGATGGCGATCGTCGGCCCACGTCCGACGATCCCGGCGCAGGTCGCGCAGTACACCGAACGTGAGCGCGGGCGCCTCGCGATCCGTCCCGGGATCACGGGCTGGGCGCAGGTCAACGGGCGCACGTCACTTCCGTGGGCGCAGCGCATCGAGCTCGACCTCTGGTACATCGAGCACCGGTCCTGGCGCCTGGACGTGCGGATCCTGCTGCGCAGCGCACGGATGGTGTTCGGCGGCGAGGGGCTCTACAAGGGGACGACGGGGGGCTGGACGGCGCGCTAGAAGGAGCCGCGCTCACGTGTGGTTGGGGCCGCACATCGCGAGCCCCTTGTCCGGCTCGTCGTCCTTGCCGCCCTGAAAGAAGACCTGCGGCGTCCAGCCCCAGACGTTTTCGTCAGACAGCGTGTAGGACCACCATCGGTTGCGATACCCGCGCGGGTGGTAGTACTCGACCCCGGGGAACTCGCGCTGGCAGACGAAGTACTGATTCGCGATGCCGTGCAGCCAGCCGGCTGGCGGCGGGTTGGCCGCGCCGGCCCCGCGCGCGACGGGCCTCGTATAGACCGGTACCCAGTTGTTGGGCGGCAACGGGTCGACGAGCGGGCAGCGCTGCACCTTCTCGGGCGACCACGACATCGAGACCGGCGATTGGCAGGGGTACGCGTCGCTGGTCGACGCGGCCGGCGGCGGCGGCGCTGATGGCCCCGAGGGACCGGTGGGCGGCACGGGCGCCGGGCCGGGGCCCGGGGCTGTGGGCGCGGGTGTGGACTGCACGACCTGGTCGGGCTGCGGCGGCGGCGTACCGCGCGGACACAGGACGCGGTTTCGGAAGCGGTTCAGGCACCCGCTCTCCTTATAGGCGAGATCCAAGCGCCCGTTCCGGCGCTGAGCGGTGAGCAGCAGGTAGCGGCCGATCCGGCCCCGCCGCACGACGGTGACCTTGACGGCACGGCCTCCGCGCAAGATCCAGTTGACACCCGAGAAGCGCTTGCTCGTGGAACTCGGGCGGCGGATGCGGATCTGCCCGACCACACGGCGGCAGCGGTTGCAGCGCACCGTGAGCTCGCCATGGATGCGCCGCACCAACAGCGTACGCACGACGATTGCCGCACGGCCACCGGACCGGATCTCCTTGGTCGTGGCATCGATTTTCGGCAGCGGGACCACGGCCGCCGCAGCGTCGGCGACGGCGAGCGCTGCGATCAGTAAAGCCGCCAAGACGCCTGCGCGAGTGCCGAATCGCTGAACACGATGCATCCACGTCAGTCCAAAGGCGTTGAAAACACAACCGAAGGCCACCCGTGCAACCTTACCCGCCCCTGCCGGCTATCCTGCTGCCTTGTCGCGTCCCGCATCGCGCTGGAGACCGCATCGTTGCGGTCCGGCCGGAGTCTGGCCCGGCCGGGCCGCGTTACGAGATCGGCTTGTCAGCAGCGTCGCCGACGCGAGTTCGTCCGCGAGTAATCAGTCCCAGTTACATGTGTGTGTCGGGTTGATCACCGCGGGCCACGGAACGTTTGACCGCTTCGCTTCCAGGTCCCATGTATTGCCGCCGACGGGGCGGGCGACTGCGTATTCGACGTGGCACACAAGCTGCTTGTTCAGGGATTCGCGCTGGGACGCCAGCAGATCGTCGGGAAACCGCACGCAGCGATTGAGGTCGCGCCAGATGTATTCGACGAACCTCTTACCCACGATATTCCTGCCCCGTCCGAACACGCGCGCTCGAAAGGTCGGCTGCAGACTGACCACGAAGTCCGCTCCTGATCCGATGCCGCCCGCCCGTGTCATCCAGTCGCTGTTGTCGCAGCGCTTGAGCGTCGGGTGCAGCGAGGGCGCCGCGGGGCACTCGGTCTCGTAACTGGGCCCGATCCTATCCATGACCTGGCGCCCGCGTTCATAGCCGACGATCCGCACTCTAAAGGTATGAGTACCGGTTTCGCGACACGCATACGGTACCGAGTTGCGCCAGGTCCATCGATTGAAAGGGGCAAGGATCGTGCCCGGGATGTCCCTCTTGGTCATCGTTTGCCAGCCGTACGCACGCTGCCGCTGTAGATAGATGTACACCCTGTCAAAGGGCTCGGACGAGCAGCTTAAGACGCCGTTGAGAGCGATGATGTCGGCGTGCGCGGTCTTGTACGGCAGCCTAGGAGACAGATTGTTGGAGCAACTCGGTGTCGACGGCGGCGGTTCCGGGCATGGGCCATCACAACGACCCAGAGGCTTCGCGTGTGCGGGGCCCGCGGCGGCCGCCAGCGTGGTGATCGCGACTAGCGCAAGCGCGGCCGGCCGCGCGCAGCAACGCGAACGCGGTGATCGACTGAGATGAGACATCGTTGCTCCCTGGTATTGGTTGTCAAAGGGCTCGCTGAATTGCAGCCTGCCATCGCTAGCCGCCCCGTCGATCGAGATCGGATCAAAGCCGCATCGACCCCGGGTGATCTGGCGGCATACACATGAAGCCGCGATCCGTGTTCCGACGCTGGTGTGGTTTGACCGGCGTTCCGCACGCACTCACCTAGCCCCGCTGCCAGATCAGCGTCGCCGTAACGAGCCTCGATGTGGCTCGGATGAAATATTGATCGGCGGGCCTTCGAACGGTCAAAGACTTGTCTCGTTCTCGGTCGCGCTGCGCCTCATGAGGAACGTCGCGCGACTGCTACCACAACCAGGAGGTACTGATGTCCCATCTGCGCCGGCGGGTCTTCCGACACGGACGCGCCAGCAACGCAACCCCGGTTAACCCGCATGGAGGTGAGATGTCCAGACGTCCGAGGGGACGCTTCGCGGTGCTGGGGACGACGGTCGTGGCGTTGCTGGCTGTCAACGTCGCGGCGGCGCTCGGGGGCTCGGCGGCGGGGTGCGCCGGCAACGCGAAGGCCGGCTTCGCGCGCGTGCAGCTGTTCAAGGACGCCAACTGCAAGGGCGCGTCGGTCATCGTTCCGAAGACGGGCGATCCCAACCGCGCGAACTTCGCGGCGTTTCGCAACTTCGACGGGACCAACCGCGACGTGGACAACAGCCGCTCGTCACTCGCGATAGACGCCGGTACCTGTGTCCGCTTCTTCGATGGCGTCAACTACACCGGCGACGCCTCCACGAACATCTGCGCCCCGAGCGGCGTCGTTTTCTGGAACCTCGATCGCTTCGACGAGCGCGGCACGTCGATGCGCGTCTGCGCGACGAGCAACCCGGCCGAGTGCAATGCCCCGGGCTCGACCGCGCCGGCCCCGGCGCCTCGTCCTACCCCGCACCCGCCCGCGACTGCGCTCCCGCCACCGGGCGCGAAGCCGCCGTCGTCCTCGAACCAGTCCAAGAAGGTCCTCGGCTGGGCCTACCGCCACGTGAGCTGGTGGGCCGGGCTGTACTCCATGCCCCATCGCCTGCCGACGAATGTTTCGGTCAGGGAGATGCAGACCACCGAGCCGCCCCGGGGCCGTGGGACGCCGAGCAACGTCAAGCAGGGCTGTGACTGCTCGTCGTTCATTCGCTGGGCCGTCGCTCAGGCCGGAATCGACGCCGGTACGTACACCGGCTCGCTATGGACCGGCGACGGCAAGCTGGGCCCGCTGAAGCCGACCGATACGTCGGTGAAGCTCAAGACGGGCCACGCCGCGCGCGGCTGGGGCAATCTGCCGCCCGGCGGCTATCACCCCGGTGATCTCATCTTCTACGGGGTGACGAACATGACGCGGGGCATCGGACACGTCGTGCTGTACATGGGCGACAGCAAGATCGTGCAGTGCTCGGGGAACAAGCGCGGCTCGAACATGGGTCGCTCCGTGACCTCGCCGGGCCAGCCGACGGGCTGGGTTCGCTACGACCGCATCTCGGGCTAGGCGGCGTATCGCCGATCGTTCCCCGGCCCGCCCTCGGTAACCGGGGGCGGGCAGGCCCATCCGGCGCGGCCGGCGAACGGCCCCGGCCATGTCACGCGGTCGTGAGCGTTGGCGACCACACGGGGTGCCAGTTCCCTGCGACGTCGATCAGGACTCCTTTGGCGTAGAGCTTCGCGCCGGGTCCTTTGACGAAGGTCCTCGTCGGGGAGTAGCACCACAGCAGATCGCCGTTGGACCAGCTGAGGCGCGGGCAGTCAGCGACGCCGGTTGCCTGCGGGGTGCCGCTGATGGCCGACATGCTCTTGCCGCTGAACAGGTCCGACGCGCCCGGCCAGGACTCGTCGTACTTCACCTCCAGCATGCCTTGGTAGTAGTAGTTCCCAGCCGGGTTGCGGGAGTAGACCAGGCAGGCCCGGATCAAGGCTTTTCCGTTGGTCGTCTCTTTGGCTGGGTTGTAGGCCCCGACCACGGTGACCACTCCACCGCAGAGCACCGAAGCCTTGTCCTGCGCGGGCGAGACTGCCTTCCACGGCGGTGGCGGGTCGGGCCGCGGCGCAGGCGTGACCGGTTGCGGCGGTGGCGGTGGCGTCGGCTGCTGGAGCGTCTCTTGCGGTGGCACGACCTGACCGGGTTGTACCGGCGGGACATCGCGCGGGCAGAGGACCCGGTTTCGGTGCCGGTCCAGGCACCCACTTGCCTTGTAGCCGAGAATCATCAGCCCGTCCTGGCGCTTGGCGGTGAGCAGCAGGTACCGGCCGATGCGGCCTCGGCGCACGACAGTGAGCTTGACGGCACGGCCTCCGCGGAGGATCCAGTTGACGCCCGAGTAGCGCTTGGTCGTGGGGCTGGTGCGGCGGACGCGTATGAGTCCGACCAGGCGGCGGCAGCGGTTGCAGCGCACCGTCAGCTTCCCGTGGACGCGTCGCACGAGCAGCGAATGCAAGACCATCGCCGGGCGCCCCGCGGAACGGATCTCCTCGGTCTCGGCGCTGACCCTCGGCAGCGCGACGACGGCGGCCTGAGCGTCCGCGACTGCGAACGCTGCGATCAGCGCGATTGTGAGCATGCCGGAGCGGCGGTAGAGCTTGACGATCAGCACGCGTCCAGGCACGGCGGCCTCCATGTAACGGTGGCGGACCACGTACCCAGCGTAGACAGAGGTCAAGCGTCCCTACCGGGGCCAGGAGGCCGGCTCTCGGCAGCCTCGGCGTCGTCCTGCGCCCGCGGGTCGCATCCGCCACCCCGATGCGATCCAGATGAATTCCTGAACGCCCGCCAGGTTGCTCCATCTACGGTCGTTGCAGTCAATTCTCACCGACCCGAAGGAGACCGACATGGCCGGACGTGTGCTGTCAACCGAGCAGGCAAAGACCTCGATCCAGCAGGTGCAGGCGATCATCAACGGCGGGCTTACCGAGCAGATCGCAAAGCTCGACGGCCAGGGCAGGACGCTCTCCAGCCCGGAGGTCTGGGACGGGCCGCTGGCCCAGCAGTTCCGCGACCAGACGTGGCCCGAGACGAAGTCCGCGCTGGACAAGGCCAAGCAAGAGCTCGAGGAGCTGCGCAGCCAGCTGGAGAGGATCTCGCAGAACATCATGCAGGCCGGCGGCGGCGCTGCGTGACCACGGGCACGTAACGGTAACGACGGCGGATATCACACGAGACGATGGAAGACCTCGGAGCCATTCACGAACCAGTTCCCTTTAATTGGGAGGTGGCCGATGCGCTCGTCGCCCGACTTAACGCCGGGGCGGGCCTTCTGCGCGCACAGCGCTCCCGGCGGACCGAGCTCGCCGGCAAGGCGCGGACGGACTGGCGCGGTGTGTACGAGGGGAAGTTCGGCGCACGGATGACGGTCTGCGTGACCGACGCCGGCCGTCTCGCCGATGCAATGGAGCTGGCGGCCAAGCAAGTCCAGGAGCTCGCGCAACTCGCGCGGGAAGAGCAGCAGCGGCGCGAGGTCGCCAAGCAGTACGAGCGCGACCTCAAGGCATGGCAGGAGCGCCGTGACAACCGAAATTCGCTCGAGGTTGGCTTCGACGGCGTAACCGAGGCCTTTGGGGCCGACGACGGCAAGCCGCGGCCTCCAGACGGCCCGAAGTCCAAGCGAGTCCTCACCGCCGACGCCCCCAATCCCGCGGGCAGGGAGTAACACCATGCCGACGAGCTCAGCGCGCCCCGCCAACCTGGAAAGCTTCGCCTCCGGCAGCCGCGGGGCCGACGGCGAGTTGCGAACTGACGGCGCGAGCACCAAAGCCGCCTACGCGAAGTTCGCCGAGACCTGCACGTGGGGCACCCTCGACGCGGGCTCACTGCTCAAGGGCTATGAGCAGTACGTCGGCCTGAACGAAGAGGACGCGCGCTGGGTCGCCGAGATCGCAGCGACGTTCCGCGCCGCCGGCGGCAGCGGTGGGCTCGTGCGACTGCCGGACGCCGCGATCGCGGCAAGCCTGCGCCGCGCGGGGCTCTCCGACGAGCGGCGCTCGGTCACCTTCGACGACCCCGTCGCCTTCGGCATGCCGCTGACGTCCGGGTATGCCAACGACCCGGTCAACACCGGCACAGGCAACTTCGTCGAGCCCGAAACCGATCTGCCGTTCCACGGCGTTGTCCAGGGCCTGAGCTTCGGACGGATCTACAACAGTCGCTCCGATCGCGCCGGTGCGTTCGGCCTTGGCTGGTCCTCCTGGGCCAGCGCGCGCCTGCGCGCGTGCCGGGACGGCGTCGACTACGAGGGGCCAGATGGTCAGCGCGCGTTCTTTCCTCGCATGGGAGCCGGGTATGGCCGGATCGTCGGCGTAGACGCGCTCGTGCAACCGCTCGAGAACGGGCTGGCCCTGGACTGGTTCGGCGGCCGTGGACGGTGGGAGTTCGACGCGGCGGGGCGCCCGGTCCGCATCGAGCGTGGACCGGGCACCGAGGTGCGCATCGAGCACGACGGCGAGGGGCGGCTCGTGGCGCTGACGCATGCGGGCGGCAAGCGCGTGGACCTGGAATGGGAAGGCGAGCGCATCGCAGCGGCAGCATGCTCAGGCGGCCGTCGCGTCGTCTACCGCTACGACGACCTCGGCTTCCTCGTCGCAGCCGAGCGTGACGGCGGCGCCCGCTCCTACGAGGTCGACGAGGAGGGGCGGATCGTCTCCGTCACCGATGCGGACGGCGTCGTCGAGGTCGTCAACACCTACGACGACGATGGCCGCGTGGTCGAGCAGCTCTCACCGTTCGGGCGGCGCACGTCCTTCACCTACCTGCCCGGCCAGGTGACGGTCACGAGCGACGTTAACGACGGTCCGCCGAACACGTATGTGCACGACCTCGCCGGGCGTGTGCTGGCGATCGTCGACGGCGACGAGCAGCAGACCTCCTTCAACTACGACGAATGGGGCAACCCCGTCGCGATCAGCGAGCGCAGCGGGGCCGTCACCATCCAGGAGTGGGACGATCGTGCGCGGCTGACGCGCCGCGTGCTTCCCACCGGCGCCTCGTTCAGCTTCGCCTACGACGACCTCGACCGGGTCGTGGAGGTTGCCGCGTCCACCGGGGCGGTTACGCGTCTGAGCTACTCCGGCGCGGAGCGCAGCCCCGCCGAGATCATCGATCCCGAAGGCGGCGTGACCCGGCTGACGGTCGCCGACGGCCTGGTGCGCGAGGCCGTCGATCCCGACGGCGTGCGGCTGCGCTTCGAGTTCGACCCCGACGGCAACATCGTCGCCACGGTCGACGCGGACGGAAACGTCGCCCGCCTCGAGCGCGACGGCGCCGGGCGCGTCATCGCCGCCGTCACACCGCTCGGCCGCCGCACGGCATTCTTCTACGACGATCGAGGGCAGCTCGTCGAGCGCCACGATCCGAGCGGCGCCGAGTGGCGCTACGAGTACACCGCCGCCGGCCGGCTCACACGCGTGATCGACCCGACGGGGGCGGCGCAGGAGATCCGCTACGGCGAGCACGGCTGCCCAACGGCATCCGTGGACGCGCTCGGCCACGTCACCGCCCAGCGCTACGACGTCTTCGGCAACGTCGTCGGCGTTGTCGCACCCGACGGCGCGTCGTGGAGTTACGGCTACGACGCGCTCATGCGGCTCACGACGATCGCCGACCCGGTTGGTGGGACCTGGCGCCGCGAGTACGACGCCAACGGGAACCTCGTCGGCAGCATCGATCCTGTCGGCACGCGCTGCACCGCGACCGTCGACCCGGCGGGGCAGGTGACGGCGCTCGACGACGGGCTCACGTCGAGCGCCTTCGAGTTCGACGAGCTCGGCCGAGCGGTCGCCCACATCCGCCCCGACGGCACCATTGCGCGCTGCGAGTACGACCTCTGCGGCAGGCGGACGATGATCCTGGATCCGGTCGGCGGGGTCACGCGACTGGAGTACACCGCGGGCGGCAAGGTCCGCCGAGAGGTGGCGCCGTCGGGCCGCGTCGACGAGCTCGAGTACGACCGCTGCGGGCGCATCGCCGCGCGGATCGACGGCGCCGGCCGGCGCTGGGAGCACCGCTACGACGCCGACGGCGCGCTGACGGAGCGGATCGAGCCGACCGGCGACCACGCCCGCTTCACCTACGACGCCGGTGGCCGGCTCAGCGAGTGGTCGGCACCGGGCCGCGGCGTCACGCGCTATGTCTACGACGAGGCCGGTCGCGCGACCGCGATCACCGATCGCCTGGCCGGCAAGCGCCTGTTCGACTACGACGCCGGCGGCCACCTCGTCGCCGCGACCGACGCCAACGGCGCGACGACGCGCTACGCCTACAACGAGCGCGGCTGGGTGACCGAGATCGTCGACCCCCTGGGCGGCGTCACCGCGCGAAGCTACGATGCGGCCGGCAGGCTCGTCGCCGAGACCGACCCGCTCGGCCGGGTCACGACCCTGACATACGACGTGGCCGGGCGACTGGTGGAGCACGTCGACGGCTCCGGCCGTGCGACGCAGTGGTCCTACGACCCGTCCGGGCGCGTGCGCTCCTTCGGGCCCCGTGGCCGCGACCCGATCACGATCCAGCGCGACGCACTCGGACGCGAGATCGCGATCGACGAGCCGGGCGCGCGGCCGAACAGGTTGCGCTGGGATGAGGCCGGCCGGCTCGCGGAGCGCAGCCGGGGCGAACTGGTGATGCGCTGGCGCTACACCGACAACGGCGAGCGTGCTGCGCTCGGCTACCCGGACGGGACGGAGACGGCGTACAGCTACGACGCCGGCGGCTTCCTCGCCGGCCAGCATCATCCGACGCTCGGCGCGATCGCGTTCGAGCGCGACGCCGCAGGGCGGCTCGTCGCTGCGACGGCAGAAGGGCTGCGCGCTCGCTGGCGCTACGACGACGGCGACCTCGTCGAGTACGAGTTCGAGGCTGGCGGGAGGCGCCGCGCGGCGCAGCTGACCCGTGACCCGGTGGGGCGTGTCGTCGCCGCGACGATCGACGGAGACCCTGAGCGGTTCTCGTACGACCTCGCTGGCCAGATGCTCTCCGCCGAGACCCCCAGCGGGCTGTTCTCGTTCTCCTACGACGCCAACGGGCGGCTTGCCTGCGAGACCTCGCGGGCGGGAACGGCCACGTACGAATACGACGCCGCGGGTCAGCTGCTGGCCCGGCGGGGCGCCTCGGCGATTACCAAGTACGAGTACGACAGCGCCGGTCGCCGCATCCGCGAGACCGACGACGACTTCAGCCGCACGTGGCGATGGGACGAGCTCGGTCGCCTCGCTCGCATCGAGAGCTCGGGTCCCGGGACGGGCGGCGAGCGCACGACCATCGTCACCGTCGACGCCCTCGGCGAGTTGGCGGAGGTCGACGGGACACCGCTGCTGTGGGACACCGCCGACGCGTACTCGCCGCTGGCGTGGATGGATGAGCGCGCGGTCATCGGCCACGGCGCACCGTGGGCGCTGGTGGGCGACAGCACGGCCGAGTGGTTGGCGCCGGGCTGGCAAGGCACGATCGGGGACAGCGCACGCGACCCGTGGGGGGCGGCGATGAACGGCTCCGGCGCTGGCAGCGGCCTCCAGCTGGGCTACCGCGGCGAGTTGGAATTCGACGGCCAGGTGTGGCTGCGCAACCGCGCATATCAGCCCGCCAGCCGCTCATTCCTCCAGCCCGACCCACTGCCCGCCCTGCCTGGAACGGCCTGGGCCGGCAACACCTACCACTACGCCGGCAACAACCCGGTTGGTCTGTCTGACCCGCGCGGCCTGCGACCGATCACCGATGCCGAGCTGCAAGAGCACCGCGACCGGATGAACCGGAACATCTTCGAGAAGGGTTGGGACTGGGCCGCGGAGCACAAGGAGTACATCCTGGCCGGAGCAATGGTCGTCGCCGGCGGCGCGCTCATGGTCTTCGGCGGCCCTGTCGGCGTCGTGCTCGGCGGCGGGCTGATGAATGCGGGCGTCGACATTGCAGTCCAGAAGTTCACCACGGGCGAGGTGAACATCGGGCAAGTGCTCGTTGCGGGGGCCACTGGAGCACTCGCCGGCGGCGCCGGGTTGGCGGCGGGTGCCGCGATCAAGGGCACCAGCATGGTTGCTTCCGTCGGTCGAGGAGCTGTGTCGGGTGGTGTCGAGAACGTCGTCGGAGGCGCCATCAACCGCGGGATACACGGCCAAAATGCTTTCGACCCCGGTGGGATGGCCAAGGATCTGCTCACAGGAGCAGCCCCGGGGGCGATCGGAGGGCGCCTCGGGGCGGGGCGTTTGCCCTCACACGCCGACGAGACGGCGCGACTGACGGCGCGCGCTGACGAGCTGAAATCGGTGATGGACCCGATCGCCCAGAAACAGCGCACCGTCGCGGTGCTCGGGACGGACGAGGGAGTGGACGTTCTGGGGGCCGGCGCGAAGCGCGACCTTGACCCGGCGCAGAGGGCTCTGGCGCGAGACGGAGAGGTCACCGCCAAGCTGAAGGATGCGCACGCCGAGGAGACCGTGCTCCACGAGGCCTCCCAGCGTGGCCTCACGCCGCGCGACATCGGGACCTCGCGCGACATCTGCGGGCCCTGCCAAGCGATGTTGGAGGATGCGGGGGCGACGATCACCGGCCCTCGCAGCGCCTCCTGGCTTTAGCCTCTACCGAGGAAGGATGAGTACATCCGTGCTTCACTACGACGAACCCGAGCTCGTTGGCAGGCTGTCAAACGCCTCGCCGGAGGGTCGAGCACTATTCGCCGCGGCGTCCGCGGAACGGCTGTTCCCGCTGTACGAGCGGTATGCGGCGCGCACCGATCAGGAAGCTTTGGCGCAACTACGGGCTGCGCTGGATGCCGCGTGGGAGGCGGTGGCTGCCGAGGCTGCGGCGGAGGATCTCGCGCGCTGGCAAGAGGTCGCGGAAGCGCTCGTGCCGGACGAGGAGGACGAGGGGTGGGTCGAGGACGCAGCCTACGGCCAGAACGCAGCGGCGGCGGTCGCATATGCGTTGCGCACGCGGCTGACCGGTGACCCTCAAGAGGCTGGTTGGGCCGCCCGACAGATCTACGACGCAGCGGACTACGCCGCGCAGCGCCAGATCGACGACGACCGGGCTTTCAGCGCCCCCGGGGCGGAGGAGGCCTTGCTCGCGACCCCCGTGGTCCAGGAGGCGCTGCGGTCCATTCAGGAGAATCTCGCCCTTGTCGCAGACGCCGACCAGGCGACGCCCGAGGAGTTGGCCCGTCTCAAGCAGGACGCTCACGATGCGGGGCAACGCCTGGCCCAGCTCACTGGCTGACCCAGTCGCGATGCAGATGCAGTCTCAGCTCGGGCTCGCCGCCACCTGCACGACCTCCACCTCCCCGCTATTCACCGCATACCCTCGCCCGACCACCATCCGCACGGGCGCCCGCCGCGGCAGCGCCGCCCCGAGCAGGTCCCCGTCGAAGTCGACGTTCGGCCGCAGCAGCAGCCCCGTCTTCGATCGCGCGACCGTCTTCGTCCAGTGCCCGTACAGCGACCGCAGCGACTCCGATCGCCCGGCGGCGATGACGTGCAGATCGGGGCGGGCGGCTGACAGGAGACCCGCGATCGCGCCGTCGCCGTCGTCGAAGTCCTCGGCGTCGTCGATGAGCAGGACGATCGGACCGGTCACGGTGCGCAGGGAGGCGAACATCGCCGTGGCCTCGCCGCCGGCGCGGGCGTAGCGTTCGACGAACAAACAATCGTGCAGCGGGGAGCGGCGCCCGCCGGTGGCAGCGACGTACACGCCGCCCTGGCCGCTGCGCAGCGACTCGGCGATCGTCGACAGCGCGGTGCTCTTGCCGCTGCGTGCCGGGCCCGCGACGAGCGCGTGCTCGCCCTCGTAGAGCACGAGCTCGGCGATTGCCAGATCGGACTCGCGGACCCCGATCGGGATGCGCCATGGCTCGCTGGAGACGTGGCTTGTCGCGCCCAGCGAGGCGAGCGAGACCTCCGAAGGCAGAACCGCGATCGGACTCGCGCGGCTGGCCGTCCCCGGCCAGCGCGCGGCGACGGTTGCCACAACGGCGGCCACCGACGGCGTCGGCTGCCCGACCTGGATCTGCAACCCGCTCTGCGCCATCACCGCCCGCCCTGCGGTTGCCGCGGGAACATTTCTGCGTGCCAGGCCCGCCGACACGTAGTCGTAGGGATCCGGGAGGCGGAACAGCCACTTCTGCGTCGTGACCGCCGCCCACGGACCTGGGACCGTCCCCAGCCGGTCGGCCGACACCGCGAAGCAGATCCCGGCCTCGCGTCCGTCGGCGTACACGCGCGTGAGCGCGTCCATCAGCTCCAGGCCCTCGATGTCGTCGAACTCGGCGCGCATCGCGGCGAGGTTGTCGATCAGGACGACCGTCCTCGGACCCGAATCCGCCCCCTCGCTGCGCCGCCGGTCCAGCTGCGCGCGCAGGTGACGGATCAAGCGCATCTGGCGCTCACGGTCGCCGGCGAGGATGACCGACCCGCAGTGCGCAAGTCCTTCCAGCGGCGCAAGATCGCCGGCGCCGTAGTCGAACGCGTACAGCTCCAACTCGTCTGGCGACAGCGTCCAGGCGAGGCTCAGCGCGAGGCTGGCGAGCGTCGTCGTCGTGCCGCTTCCGGGGATCCCGAAGAGCAGCAGGTTGCCCTCGTCGAGATCCCAACCGACGGGGTATTGGGTCTGCGCGCCGGGGTGGTCGGCGAGCGCCATGGCGGCGCTGCCGCGGCCCGCTCCGGGGCTCCTAGCGCCCGTGTCGGGTGGCGCCATCAGGTCCGCCAGGTCGAGCTGCGCGGGCAGCGGCTCGGGCCACGGCCGCCGCGCCGGCGCGATGCCCGCGGCGGCGTTGGCCTCCACGACCGCGTCGACCAGCCGCGCCAGGTCTGATCGCGGCGGGTCGCCAGAGGAGCCGGCGACCGCATTCCCGCCACCGCCGGCCCGCCTCTCCGCAGGCCCTGCGCCGAACGCAAACGGCGCCACCTCGACCCCGGCGTCCGTGCCCTCGTTCGTCACGCAGGTCACCAGGGCCGTCTGGATCGGCACGATTTCGCCCGGTCCGAGCCGGATGTACGCTCGCCCGGGACGGTGGCGGCTGAGCTGCGCAGCGTCGCGGCTGCCGATGACGTCGACCGAGTCGTCGGCGTCCTGCACGCGCAGCGCGATGCGCAGGTTTGTGTTCGTGCGGATGTTGTCGTTGACCGCGCCCGACGGGCGCTGCGTCGCGAGGATCATGTGCACGCCGAGCGTGCGGCCGCGCTGCGCGACGCTCACAAGGGACGTGAGGAACTCGGGGAAGTCCGCCGCCATCGTCGCGAACTCGTCGATGACGACGAGCAGCCGCGGCAGCGGCTCCTCCGAACCACCCGCGAGGTACTGCGACAGGTTGTCGGCACCGGCGCTGCGCAGCAACCGCTCGCGGTAGCGGATCTCGGCCTCGAGCGCCTCGAGCGCTCGCTCGCCAAGCCCCTCGTCGAGGTCCGTGACCATGCCAACCGTATGCGGCAGCCGCGCGCACTCGTCGAACGCCGCGCCGCCCTTGTAATCCATCAGGATGAACGTCAGATGCGCCGGATCGGTGTGCGCCGCGAGCGCCGCGACGAGGCTGCGCAGCAGCTCGCTCTTGCCCGATCCGGTCGTGCCGCCGATCAGCCCGTGCGGCCCGTCGCGGATCAGATCGAGGCTGAAGACCCCGCTCTCCGTCACGCCGAGCGGCGCCACCGCGCCGGGGTCGCGCCCGGCGCGCCGCCAGCGCTTGCGCACGGACTCGGCGTCGATCCGCTCCAGTTCCAGCAGCGGCAGCAGTCGCACGCTGTCGGGAAGGCCGCCGCCCACCTGCTCGAGCTCTGGATCCTCGAAGCGCGCGAGATCGCGCGCGCAGGCGCGGGCACGCGCCACGTCGAGTCCTCCGAGGAGAACCTCGGCCACCGCCGTCCCCTCCTCCGGCCGCCGGACGGTCGCGTCGCCGTTGGGACTCTCGACCTCGATGACCGTGTTGCACGCCGCCGGCAGCCGGTCCGCCGTCGTGGCGACGACGATCCCGGCGACCGCCGCCCGCGGCTGGTAGGGCTCTCGGTGGCGCCCTTCGGCGCCGGCGCGCAGCAGGTCCCTGGCGGGTGCGTTCGGCCCTTCGGTCAGGACGTCGGAATCGACGACGGCGAGCACGGTCCGGGTCTCGCCGCCGCCGCTCAGCCGGCGCAGCAACGCGTCGCTGCGCTCGCGCGTGCCCGACAACCAGCGCCCGCCGCCACCGGGATCGCGCGTGTGCGGCAGCCACTTGCACCAGTCCCAGTCCGGCTCGCGGCCGGGATCGACGAACACGCCGATCGTCAGATCGGCGGGACCGTGGTGCACGGCCGCCTGGCAGAGCAGGCTCCGTGCCGTCGCAAGCGCCGCGGCGCGATCCCCCACGACGCCGACCACGCCGCCGTCGGAGAGATCGACGCAGACGGGAGCAACCGCAAGCGTGTTGGACTGCACCTTCTGGGCCAGTTCGTCGGGCAACTCGGCGGCGCTGCTCTTGACCTCCGGCTGCCACGCCAGATCGGAGAGCCCCGCGAACAGCCGCAGGAAATCCTCGTGGTGCGGGCGGCGTTCCCACAAGCGCACGCTGGGGAGCGCGGCGCGGCGCAGCGCTTCGGCGGGATCGGGGCAGAGGTCGCGCAATCGTGCTCGCTCGGCCTCGCCGGTGTCGTCGACGAGGCGCGTGAACTCGTCGACCTCGGACTGGAAGGCGCTGTGGGATCGCGCGCCGCCCTGGCTGGCACGGCGCCGCGACTCGGCGTAGCTCCCGAGCGCGATGATCGGCGTGAGCAGCATGAACATCGCGTAGCGCGCGTCTCCGGTCATCGCGATCATCACGCCGGCCATCACCAGCGGACCGAACGTGGACGCAATGCTGAAATGCGGCTTCGGCGGCGCGCCCGGCTTGCTCGGCACCCCGATCGGCGCTGGCGCCGCGGCCCGAGCAGGCCGCGGTGGGCGGTTGAACGGCAGCGTGCCGTTCGGGCCGGAGTGCCGTCCGAAGTCCAGGCTGCGAGGCCGGTCGGCGTCGCTGACGGCGCGGATGGCGAGCGCGAACGCTCCGACCTCGATCACGCTCCCGGTGGCGAGCTCGACAGCCGCGACGCCCTCCACTCGCGAGCCGTCCGCGAAGGTTCCGTTGGCCGAGCCCGCGTCGGTGACCCGGGCGGCGCCGGACTCGTCCAGCTCGATCATGCAGTGCTGACGCGAGACCGTCGCGTCGTCCAGGACAATCGCGTTCTGCGGCGCTCGACCAAGCAGCGAGCGGCCTACCGGGAGCGGGAAGCGGCGGCCGGCGTCACGGCCGGCCACGACGACGAGCTCGAAGCGCGACGCAGGCGCCGCGCCGTTGCGGGCGCCGTCGTCCGGCGCGGTGAGGACGGCGCCCTCGTGCAGTCCCGAGTCCACGATCGGGCACGAGGCCGGCACGACGCGGTCGCCGACCGCCACGGATCCCGCGACCGGCCTTCCCAGCACGGCTCGCAGGAGATCATCGACTGTCGCGTCAGGATTTCGCAGCTGGACCTCCAGCTCGCGATCACCTTCATTCGTCCTGAAGACGATGTGCATCATTGCCTCGATTTATGGCAGTCGCCGAGCACAGTGAATGGCGCTGCACCGTACTGCACCCCTGCGAAGTCACTCATGCAGCGCCTATAGCATGTCGCGCATCGAGCGGATGGTCACGGCCCCATGAACTCGGATCCGAGCACGGGCGGCCGTGCGGTTGGCCGCTACGACATTCTGCATCAGATCGGGCAGGGTGCCATGGCCACGGTCTATCTCGCCCGCCAGCCCGATCTCGACCGGCACGTGGCGCTCAAGGAGCTCGACCGCTTCGGGGCCGGCGAGTCGCCCGTCTTCGCCTCCCGATTCCTGCGTGAGGCACGCCTCGCCGGTTCGTTGAGTCACGCCAACATCGTGACCGTCTACGAGTACTTCGAGCACGCCGGTCGACCGTACATCGCGATGGAGCACGTCGAGCGCGGGTCTCTGAGGGGGCACCTCGAAGGCCTGACCGTCGGACAGGTGATCGGTGTGCTCCAAGGGCTGCTCTCGGCCCTCAGCCACGCCGAGGCCCGCAAGATCGTCCACCGCGACATCAAGCCCGAGAACATCCTCGTCACCGCCGACGGACACGTCAAGATCGCGGACTTCGGCATCGCCAAGGCGCACAGCGTCATGAGCGCCACGCTCACCGCCACGGGATCGACGCTCGGCACTCCGATCTATATGGCGCCAGAGCAAGCGATGGGAAAGCCGATCAGCATCGCCACCGACCTGTACGCCGTCGGCATCGTGGCATTCGAGATGCTCTTCGGCGATGTCCCGTTCGGCTCCGGGGACAGCCCGATCGCGATCATGTGGCAGCACGTCAACGACCCGCTCCCGGATACGCGAGCGTTGCGGCCCGACCTGGACCCGCGGCTTTGCCTGTGGATCGAGCAGCTCCTGGCGAAGGACCCCGCGGACCGCCCGGCCTCGGCGGCCGTGGCGCTGGACGCGCTCGAGGAGATCGCGCTCGAGCTGCTCGGAAACCGCTGGCGCCGCGAGACGCCGCTGCTCGTGCGTGACGTGCCGACGCCGGCTCCTTCGCCGCCTGAGCCTCAGCAGCCTCGTTCTCCGACGTCGCCGGAGCCTCAGCAGCCTCGCTTTCCGACATCGCCGGAACCTCAGCAGCCTCGTTTTCTGACGCCGCCTGAGCCTCAGCAGCCGCGCTGGCCCGCGCCGGTCGATCAACCCGACGTGGCGCCGGCCGCCGGCGGGTCCACCGGCGCCGGCGCAACGCGGGACGCGGAGGGGCCGACGCTCGCGCCGCGCGCTGTGCGCGAGCAGACCGAGCACTACGGACGGGCACATCGCGAGATTCCGCTACCGGACGTGCCCGCGGCGGCGCCGAAGCCTCGGTGGTCGGCCAACATGCTGGCGCTGGTGGTCGCGGCGACGCTCGTCGCGGGTGCCGGTGGCTACCTGGCATTCCAGCGCGACCCCGCGCCTCCGCGGCCGGTCATGAGCCCGTCCTCTGTCGCGGACGGCGTGGCCGCAAAACGCTTCGCAGACGGTCTCGCGAGCGCGTTCGCCCAGCTCAACGAAATCCGTGCGAGCGCGCGCAAGCGGATGGCCGCGGCCCCGACGGCACGCGGGCAGTCCGCTGAGGCGAGGACGATCGCATCGGCCTACCGGACGGCCGCAGCGACGGTCGATCGGCTGACACCCGCCGCCGGTCAACAGGCGGCGGTTGCGATCTTGAGCGACAACCTCGAGCGCGCCGCGCGGGCCTACGACGCGCTGGCTCGGGAGGCGCGGCTGCATCGCAAGAAGGAGTACGACGCGAAGCGGTACGACGTTGGCCGCAGCGAAGCGGCGGTGTCGCTCGCGGCCGCCCGGATCGGCGCTGCGGCCAAGGCCCCAGGCTGAGCTTGGAGCGCTCGCGGTGACGTGACCGCGGACGTGCCCAGATGTAACTCAGATCAATCCCAGTTCAGCGCCGCGCCGGCGAAGACTACGGTCGCAGTTGTGTTCACCGGCGCGATCCGCAAGCGGGAGTCCTCATCGGGGAAGTTGCTCTGTCCCGGTTGCAGGCGCTACGTCGGCCGCAAGCGTTCGTGGTGCTCGCTGTGCGGGCACGTGCTCGCTGACGAGGCGCCTCCGCTGGAGCTGGTCCTCGAGGACGGGACACGCGTGGCACTGACGAAGACCGTCACGATCGGCCGGGCGCCGGGCAGCAGCATTCGCTTGAGCGACCCGAGCGTCTCGCGGGCGCACGCCACGATCCTGGAGCCACGCGGCGATCAGGGCCCCGTGCTGAAGGACACCGGCTCGGCGTTCGGCACCTGGCTGAACGGGCAGCGCGTCGATGGTCCGGCGCAGCTGCACGATGGCGCCGCGATCGTCGTCGGGGATTCGCGCCTGGCTGTCGAGCGGCGACGAGACTCGTCCGAGGCGGGCCGCACGATCTTCGGCGGCGACGGCTTGAGCAGCGCCCAGGTGAGCGTCGCGGCGGCGAAGCCACGCATGCAGCTCCCGACCGGCGAGTCGCGCCCCAGCGTTCGTGCCGGCTGGGCGCTTAAGCGCCTGGAGGCCGCCGAGGCAGACCAGCGCTGGGTGCTTCGCGATCTCGGCGGCAGCGCGGCGCTGCGTTTCGGGGACGTAGAGGCGCAGCTGTTTCGCCTGATCGACGGCGGGCGTTCGCTGGCCGAGTTGATAGAGGAGGCCGAGCGACGGTACGGACCGGCGGGGATCACCGCGCTTGCCGGCCTGCTGGCCGTGCTCGCCGATCGCGATCTGCTCGGCGGCGGCGGGAACTCGCAGCGCCCGCGTTGGCGGGAGCGCATCCTGACGCCGCGCGTGTTCTGCATGCGCTCTGCCGGTGCGCTCCTCCGGCGTGTCTACGCAGGCGGCGGGTGGCGTCTGTTCACGCGCGCCGGACTCGCGACGCTCGCGACCGTCGCGACGGCGGGCGCCGCCGCATTCGCCGCGCTGGCTGTTCGCAACGACACGACCCCGTTCGTCGTCACGGGCCACCTCGGCCTCGGCGCCGTCGTATTCATCCTCGGCCGGCTGCTCGTCGTGCTCCTGCACGAGCTGGCGCACGGGTCGACCCTCGTCGCCTTCGGACGCAGCACCCGTCGCTGCGGGGTGAAGTTCGTGCTGGGCTTCCCGTACGCGTTTGTGGACACGAGCGAAGCGCTCTTCGAGCCGCGACGGCGTCGGATCGCCGTCAGCGGCTCCGGGCCGGCCGCCGATCTGACGGTGGGCGGCGCGTTCGCGCTTGCCTGCCCGCTCCTGCCGCGCGGCGTTGCGCACGACATCGCGTTTCAGATCGCGCTGTCGGCGTACGTCGGGGCGCTGCTGAACCTCAACCCACTGCTCGAGCGCGACGGGTACCACATCCTCGTCGACTGGCTGCGGGTGCCCAACCTGCGCCGGCGGGCCCGCGAGCGGCTCGTCTCGGGTCGTCGCGATGCCGGCGAGGCCGGCACGCGAGCGGTGGCCTGGTACGCCGCCGCGACGATCATCTGGTCGCTGCTGACGGCGGGGTTCGTCGCCCTCCTGTCACTGCGGTATGCGGATGAGCTGCTGCGGGTTGCTCCGCAGGGCGTGGTCTGGTCCGCGCTGGCGGGCTTCTGGGCGCTCGTGCTCCTCCCGGTCGTCGCTGCCGTCACGGCCCCGGTCCTGCGCCGCTTCCGGCGGCCGCGAGCGATGGCGTGATGAGCGCGCTCGATCGGCATGAGCGGACCGCCGCACTGCTGGAGGCACTGCTCGCTGACCCGCTGTCGCGCGCGGCGTTTCACCGCAGTCCCGCCAAGGCCTACCGTGACTTCGACCTCCCCGAGCTCGCGGCCGACCTCCCGGCAGGCGTACCCGGAACGTTCCCGCTCGAGGTGCGCGAGTCGCGGTCGAGTCTCGCCGGGGCGATGATTGCCGTGGCGGCTGAGGCGATCGGCCTCGTCGAGCTCGCCGTAGGCTCGGCAGCGGCGCACGGACCGGACGCCGGCATCGACCTGCCCGTGGAGCATGCCGGCGGCGGCCGATCGCCCGCCCCATCCGTCGCGCCACATGCCCTGCCGGTGGCGGAACCCGAGCGGCGCGTAGACGCGCGTCGAGACTCCGTATCACCGGCTCGCGAGCCGGTCGCGCACGACCGCGGCCATGCCGCCCAGCCGGGCCACGAGCACTCGCGGTCGCAGATCGCCGCCTGGATGGCGCGCCGAGCGTCCGCCGCCGGCATCCCAGCGGAGTTGCCGGTCATGGCCGCTCTCTCTCAGTCGAGGCTGACCGATCAGCCCTCCGGCCACCAGGACGCGGCGGGCTACTTTCAGATGAGCGTCGAGGCATGGGATCGCGGTCCCTACCAGGGATTCGCCGACGATCCCGATCTGCAGCTGGCCTGGTTTCTCGATCGTGCGGCGGTGGTCAGGGCCGAACGCGTCGCCGCCGGCGACAGCGCCTATGGTCAGGACCCAAGCTCCTGGCCTCAGTGGATCAGCGCAGCCGTCGAGCGGCCGGACGCGGTTCACGCACGCGACGAAGGAGGACTCGACGCGGCGCAGCGACTCCTGGAGGCGGCGCATCCGAGCGCCCAGCAGCTCCCCGACGACTCCGCCGCGGCCGGGCGTGCGGTGCAGATCGCAGAACGGTATCTCGGCCAGCCCTACCGCTGGGGTGGCGCAACGCCGGAGACGGGCTTTGATTGCTCGGGGCTCGTGCAGTACGCATACGGGCAGGCTGGCGTAGCGCTGCCGCGGGTGACCGATCAACAGTTCCTCGTGGGCGATCCTGTGGGCCGCGAGGCCCTGCTCAGCGGGGACATCGTCTTCTTTCGCGATGCCACGGGCTATATCCATCACGAGGGGCTGTACCTCGGCGACGGTCGATTCCTCCACGCGCCGCACACCGGCGATGTCGTCAAGGTCTCCAGCCTCGACGAGCCCTACTACGCCCAGCAGTTCGCCGGCGGCCGCCGAGTCGGCCAGCTGGCCGGCGCGGATGGGCTCGATTCGCAGCGATGACGCGAGCCTGGGCGCACCGACCAGCGGGACGTTCGCCGTTCGGTACATTGGCGCACAGCACCAAATGAACCGGCCTCTGACACTCGGATTGCTGCTGTGCTTGGCAGGTTTCGGCGCAGGGATCGCGATCGCGCGGCTGACCCACACATCGACCGGTCAGCGCGGCAACACGTCGGTCCGCACGACGCAGACCGCGCCGACGACAGCGCAGCCGGGCGCGCGTGCATCCGTGCTCGTCGCGGCAACGCCGTTGCCATCCCTCGGCGTCGCGCCGAAGCGCCCCAAGGCTCCGACGCGACCCGTGGTTCCGCCGCCGGTCGCGCCGCCCCCGCCGCCCCCGCCGCCCCCGCCGGCCATCGTGCCCCCGCCCGCCCCTCCGCCCCCGCCGGCGCCATCGGCTCGGCGGCAGACGCCGCAGACGGAGACCGCCAAGCCGCTTCATTAGGCTGGCCGGCGACCGGCCTCGTTAGCCTGAAGTTCATGAGCATCGCTGCCCGGCCGCTGTTCGCGTTCGACAACTCCTATGTTCGTGAGCTTGAAGGTCTGTACGTGCCATGGCAGGCGACGTCCGTGCCGGCGCCGCGGCTGTTGGCGCTCAACGAGGAGTTGGCCACTGAGCTGGGTGTCGATGGCGATGCGCTCAGAGCACCCGACGGTGTCGCGGTCCTCGTCGGCAACGCCACGCGCGATGGCGCGCCGGCGGTGGCGCAGGCGTACGCCGGTCATCAGTTCGGTAGGTACTCGCCCCGTCTCGGCGACGGCCGAGCGCTCCTGCTCGGCGAGGTGCTCGACGTCCACGGCCGGCGTCGCGACCTGCACCTTAAGGGCTCCGGTCCCACGCCGTTCGCGCGCGGTGGTGACGGGATGGCAGCCGTCGGCCCGATGCTGCGCGAGTATGTGATCGGCGAGGCGATGCACGCGCTCGGCATCCCCACGACCCGCGCGCTGGCTGTCGTGGCGACCGGCGATCAGGTCGTGCGGGAGACGCTGCTGCCGCGCGCGGTGCTCACGCGTGTCGCGGCGAGTCACGTTCGCGTCGGCACGTTCCAGTACGCCGCACGGCACGACGACCCGACGCTCGTGCGGCGTCTCGCCGATTATGCGATCGCACGGCACCACCCCCACGCGGTCGAAGCGGAGAACCCGTACCTCGCGTTCTTCGAGGCCGTCCTCGACACGCAGGCGTCGCTGATCGCTCGTTGGATGCTCGTCGGGTTCATCCACGGCGTCATGAACACCGACAACATGACGATCTCCGGCGAGACCATCGACTACGGCCCGTGCGCGTTCATGGACGCCTTCGACCCCGCCACCGTGTTCAGCTCGATCGATCACGGCGGCCGCTACGCATACGCCAACCAGCCGCCGATCGCGCAGTGGAATCTCGCGCGGTTGGCCGAGACATTGCTGCCCCTGCTCGATGTCGAGACTGACACAGCAATCGCGGCCGCCGACGGCGTGTTGCAGTCGTTCCCCGACCGCTATCGCGCCTACTGGAGCGACGGGATGCGTGCGAAGTTGGGCCTGGCCGACGGCCGGCCAGAGGATGGCGCGTTGATCGACGACCTGCTGGCGCTGCTGCATGCACAAGGCGTCGACTTCACCTCGTGCTTCCGCGCGCTGTCAGCTCGCGGAGACACCGAACCTGCGCGATCGCTGTTCGACGAACCCTCCGCCTTCGACGCGTGGTCCGAGCGTTGGCGGGCACGGCTGTCGTCCGAGGCGGCGGCCCCGCGCGCGATCGCGGAAGCGATGGACCGCGTCAATCCTGTCTACATCCCGCGCAACCACCACGTGGAGGAAGCGCTGGTGGCGGCGACCGCCGGCGACCTAGAACCGTTTCGCCGACTGCTCGAGGTGGTCGCCCAGCCGTTTCACGAACGACCCGCTCTGGAGCCCTACACCGCACCGGCCCCGCCGAGCTTCGGCGCCTACCGCACGTTCTGCGGTACGTAACGGCACCGCGGAGGTCCGTCGTCGCGAGGGATCGCGTCGTTTTCGGTCCCGGGGCGGTCGACCCAGCGCCGCTGCGAGTCGTTTCGTCGTGGGCGGCCCGGACAGAAGGTGCTCATGGCCGCGGCCGCGACCTGCGCCGCGAGGTGCGCGTTTCGGCGCACAAGTCGTACGTTGACCTGCAGGCTCGTGCCGCCGGTCTCACGATGAAAGAACTCCAGCAAGAACGGCGTGATGTCCTTGCCGACCACCTTCGCCGCCTCGGCGGCCTCCAGAGCCCGGGCGAGCACGCGATCATGCTGCTCGGGATCGAGCTGTTCATCGGCGGACAGCGGGTTGGCGACGACGATCGCGCCATGATGGCCGACGTGCGTGCGTGCGCGCATGATCCGCGCGATCTCCTGCGCCGACTCGACGCGCCACGGCACCGGGAAGCCGGAGTCAGACAGATAGAAGCCGGCGAACCGGTCGCTGCGGTACCCGAGCAGCGTCACGCTCGCTGTCTCGAGGCGCTCGAGCGTCGCGCCGACGTCGAGGATCGACTTGACACCCGCGCACACCACGACGATCTGCGTACGCGCAAGACACGCGAGGTCGGCCGACTCGTCCCAGGTTTCGCGCGCGCCGCGGTGCACCCCGCCAAGCCCGCCCGTCGCGACGACGCCGATTCCAGCCAACGCGGCAAGGTGCGCCGTCGCGGCGACCGTGGTCGCCCCCGTGGCGCCTCGGGCGCAGACGACTGCCAGGTCGCGGACGCTCGCCTTGTGAACGCCATCGCCCGCGGCGATCTGCTCCAGCGCGCCATCACCGAGCCCGACGTGAGGCACGCCGTCGACGACGGCGATCGTTGCAGGCACCGCGCCGCCCGCGCGGACCGCTTCCTCGAGCTCACGTGCGATCGGCAGGCTCTCTGGCCGCGGCAGGCCGTGGGCGATGATCGCGCTCTCAAGTGCGACGACGGGCCGCCCTTCCGCGAGCGCCTCGGCGACCTCGGCGTGAACCCGGATCTCCTGGACCTCGCTCATCCGAGCACGATAAGGCGCATTGCTGGCAGTGAAGTCACGTCGGTTAGAGTCGGCCTGTGCGTGTCCTGTTTGCCTGTACACAAGGTGCGGGAGTGCGCACTGTTGGAGGGCGATGGATAGATAGATAGATCGTGATTTCAACGACAAGCTCGTCGTCGCCTGCCGGGGATGGTCCGGTCCGGGTAGCTGCCAGGTGGCCCGGTAGCAGGCTGCCGGCTTTGGGGGGAAACGCCCGGGGTCGAAGCGCAGCGTCAAGCATCCTTTGGGGGTGTGCGACCGAGCGGTCCGTAGCGTCAAGCGAAGCCTGCCGCGTCGTGAATGTGTAGGTGGGAGAGCCGAGCCTCGTCCCGTTGGGTGAAGGCCATGGAAGGGGTGAAGATCCTGGAGTTGCGGCCCCGATGTACTCCCCGGCGTAGAGGGTGCGGAACGTTCGGATGGTGATGGCGGGAACTGGGGAGGCCCTCCCCGGCCCGGCCGCCTGCGGAAGTCCTGGGGTCGGAGCGTCGCGGTCTATAACCGGCGTGAGTCGGGAAGTGGCCGGGTGCCGGGAGGGCGTCGGAGGCGGCCGTAGTACTGCTTGAGCCGAGCGGACAACACAAGGTCACGTCGGTAGAAGTGGTGTAGCGGGCGCCCGGTAGGTCTGTCCGACCACCGTGGTGTCCAAGCTCGTCGGCTCTTCCAGGAGTCGATGAACAAGGAGCACCACGATGACCGAGGATCGGATGATGACCCCTGCTGATGTCGTCGCACGCGCGATGGCCGGCGAGCATGGTGACCTGCTGCGTGACGCGGTCGGGTTGGTCGTGCGGGAGTTGATGGAGGCCGAGGTCGCGACGTTGACGGGCGCCGGCCGCGGCGAACGGTCCGCCGAGCGCGTCACGAATCTCAACGGGTACCGCGAGCGGACGTGGGAGACCAGGGTCGGTGAGATCGACCTGGCGATCCCCAGGACGAGGTCAGGTCCGGCGTACTTCCCGTCGTTTTTGGAGCCGCGTCGGCGCTGCGAGCAGGCGATCGTCAGCGTGGTGATGGAGGCCTACGTCAACGGCGTGTCGACGCGCAAGGTCGACCGGCTGGTTGAGCAACTCGGCATCCAGGGCATGAGCAAGGATCGCGTCAGCCGGATGTGCCGCGACCTCGACGATCACGTCGAGCAGTTCCGGGCGCGGCCACTGGAGGGCGCCTATCCGTACCTCTGGCTGGACGCCAAGCATCTGAAGGTTCGCGACCGTGGCCGCGTCGTCTCCAAAGCGCTGGTGATCGCCTACGCCGTCCACGACAGCGGCCGGCGCGAGGTGATCGGCCTGGACCTCGGCGAGGTCGAGTCCGAGGCGTTCTGGACGGAGTTTTTGCGCGGCCTCCGCGCCCGCGGCCTGGCCGGTCTGCGACTCGTCATCAGCGATCATCACGAAGGCCTCAAAGCAGCGATCGCGCGGGTCCTCGACGCGCCGTGGCAGCGCTGCTGCGTGCACTTCGTGCGCAACATGCACGGCCACTGCCGACCGGCTCAACGCGGCCTGGTGTCCGCCGCGCTGCGCGAGGTGTTCAACGCGACCGACCGCGACGAAGCCCGCCGGCGCCTGACCGACGTTCTCGCCCGGCTGCAGTCGATCGCGCCGAAGGTCTGTGAGCTGCTCGAGGCCGCCGAGGAAGACCTGCTGGCGTTCATGGCGTTCCCGCCCGAGCACTGGACCAAGCTGCGCTCCACCAACCCACTGGAGCGCGTCAACCGCGAGATCGGCCGCCGCTCTGACGTCGTCGGCATCTTCCCCAACGACACCTCCGCGATCCGGTTGGCCGGCGCGCTGCTGATCGAGCAAAACGATGAGTGGATCGTCTGTCGCCGCTACCTCTCCGAAGAGTCGATGCGACAGATCCTCCTATGCGACAGGACGGACCGAGACGACTCTCCCTCTCAGATCTCAGAGGAGGTGGACGAGCTCCCCGCCGCAGCCTGAGCAGCTGACGTCGTCCCCGACGAGCGAGCTACACCACAACACGCTACTTGACTCAACAACCGCCGGTGAGGGAAGGGCCGCTGCTTCGTTCATGCGTGACGTGCGGGGAAGGGCCGGCGAGTGCCAAATGGCTAGAACCGCTGAAGCAGACAAGGTCAGAGACCTGCAACGCACGCTGTACCGGGCGGCCAAAGCCGATCCCGGGCGACGGTTCCACGCGCTCCATGACAAGGTCCACCGCAGAGACGTGCTGGAGCGCGCGTGGGAGCTGGTGCGCCGCAACCGCGGCGCGGCCGGCATCGACCGACAGACCATCACCGACGTCGAATGTCACGGGGTTGACCGGATGCTCGACGAACTGGCCACGGACCTCAGCGACGGCAGCTACCGTCCGCTCGCGGCTCGCCGGGTCTTCATTCCGAAGCCCGGCGGCAGTGAGCGGCGGCCGTTGTCGATCCCGGCGGTTCGTGATCGTGTCGTGCAGGCCGCGGCGAGGATCGTGCTCGAGCCGATCTTCGAAGCGGACTTCCTGGCGTGCTCGTTCGGGTTTCGGCCAGGCGCTCGGCGCACGACGCCCTCCAAGTCCTCATTGATGAGGCGTGGCGGGGCCGGCGGTGGGTGGTCGAGACGGACATCGCCTCGTGCTTTGAGGCGATCCCGCACGATGGGTTGATGGCGGCCATCGAGGAGCGGATCGTCGACCGCAAACTCCTGATCCTGGTTCGCGGCATGCTGCGCGCCGGGGTGATGGAGCACGGCGTCGTGAGGCGTCGTGACGTCGGGACTCCTCAGGGCGGCGTGATCTCGCCGCTGCTGGCCAACGTCTACCTGCACCGGCTCGACCGGCGATGGCAGAACGTGGGCGACGGGGTCCTGGTGCGCTACGCCGACGATCTCGTCGTGATGTGCAAGAACCGCAGGCAGGCCATCGGCGCGCTGGATGCGTTGACGGCGATCCGTCTTCACCGGCTTGGGCGCAAGGCCCAATCCGGCGCGGATCGTTGACCTCGCGGAAGGAGGCGAAGGGTTGGACTTCCTTGGCTTTCATCACCGCTGGGTGCGCGCCCGCGACCCTCGGTTTCGGCACGTCTGCTTCCTCGCTCGCTGGCCCTCACGACAGGCGATGCAACGCGCCCGCGACCGAGTGCGAGAACTCACCGGCCGCGACCGCTTGCGCTGGCCGGTCGAGCAGATCGTGCAGAACCTCAACCGGTTTCTGCGCGGCTGGGCGGGTTATTTCCGCTACGGCAACTCGACTGTCCAGTTCGACCAGATCATCCGCCACGCGGACCGGCGCTTGGCGCTGCTGATCGCAAAACGCCATCAGCAGCCCTGGCGCTACGGCCGGCAGATCCTCAATGCTCGGCCCGACCGCTACGGCCTGATTAGCCTCAACGGAACCATCGTCGCGCCACGCCCCAACCGGCCGTGGCGCTCGGGACGCTGAATGCCGGCGGTGAAGAACGTCGGTGAGCCGTGTGCGGGAGAACCGCATGCACGGTTCGATGGGGGGCGGGAGGAGACCAGCGACAG
>JAWVGJ010000134.1:0-61477 GCA_033855115.1 Solirubrobacteraceae bacterium | reverse complement strand
CGACGCGCCGAGCGGCACCGCGGCCCGGACCGCCGAGCTGATGCACGGCGACGTCCCCATCCACTCCGTGCGGCTGCCCGGTCTCGTCGCCCATCAGGAGGTCATCTTGGGCGATGTCGGCCAGTCGCTGACGATCCGCCAGGACTCGCTCACGCGCGAGTCGTTCATGCCCGGCGTGCTGCTCGCCGTCCGGCGCGTCGGGGAGCTCGAGGAGTCGCCGCTGATCGGCCTCGAGCACCTGCTGTTCCGGTAGAACCGGCTGTCATGGGCGAGGGCGTCACCGTCGCGGTCACCGACCATGCCGTGGAGCGCTTTCGCCAGCGCGTGGGCGCGCGCCGCGGCGGGCTCGACGCGCGCCCGGAGATCGCGAGCCGCGTCAGCGAGGCGTGGGGCGCCGGACGGGTCAGCGAGGTGCCGCCGCCAGGAGCCGGCGAGGCGGCCCGTGGCTCGTGGTACATCCGCGACCTCGTCGATCGCAACGTGATCTTCGTCTGCCGCCACGATCGCGCCGCGCGTGAGCTGCTCGTCGTCACGCTGTGGGAAGACGACCGCTACGGCCCACCGCGCGTCGACAAGCGCTTCACGAACGCGCTGAAGACCGACGACCCGGCGCTCGTCGACCCCGGACGCCGCTGGCGCAAGCGCCGCGACGGCGAATGATGCACGAGCGGCGGGCCGAACCGAAGCGCGTGTCTGCGCGCTGCGCGCCCGCCACCGAGATCGAGCGCTTTCTCGCGGCGCGCCCCGCCGCCGCAGCGCGACACCCGCGGGTACATAGCGATGAGTTCCGGCGCTGTGTCGAGCCTTGATAGTGCGAGCGACAGAGCAGCGCTCGCTCGCTCCGTTCGATGTCATCGATACGTATCTGAAGGAGGAGATCTCCAGTGCAGGAGCCGCCGATCGTCTCGCCGCAGGAGTGGGAGGCCGCCCGTGAGGAACTGCTGGTGGAGGAGAAGAAGCTGACGCGCGCCCGCGACGCGTTGGCCGCCGAGCGGCGCCGGATGCCGAGGTTGGCCGTGGAGAAGGACTACCGCTTCGAGGGGCCCGACGGTCCGGCAAGCCTGCTGGATCTGTTCGACGGGCGCCGCCAGCTGATCGTGTATCGCTTCTTCTTTGAGCCGGGCGTCGCCGGCTGGCCTGAGCGTGGCTGCGGCGGCTGTTCGTTTCTGGCCGACCAGGTCGCTCACCTTGCCCATCTCAACGCCCGCGACACCACCCTGGCGTTCGTCTCGCGCGCGCCACAGCCGGACATCGAGCGCTGGAAGGCGCGGATGGGCTGGGAGATGCCGTGGTACACCATCACGGACGACTTCGACGCCGACTTCGGCGTTGACGAGTGGCATGGCACCAACGCCTTCGTCCGAGACGACGATCGGATTTACCGCACCTACTTCGTCAACAGCCGCGGCGACGAGGCGATGGGCAGCACCTGGAGCTACCTCGACATGACCGCGCTCGGACGCCAGGAGCAGTGGGAGGACTCGCCGCACGGCTACCCCCAGACCCCGCCCTACCAGTGGTGGAACCTCCACGACGAGTACGGCAAGACCAGGTGATCGCTCACCCGGAGGAACGTCGGGCAGCTGCCACGGCGCGGCGCTTCTGCGCCTAACCCAGCGCGCCAACACCCGGCGGCGCTCGGCGGCGTCGATACGGGCATTCTCCCAAGCCTCTACGTCGAGCCCAATACGCGTCTGTCACGAATCGCGTACGAACCGTGCAGGAACTGTCTAGCCGCTGGCCACGAGCTCGCGCAGCCGTGTATGGCGCCGTCGCGCGTCCGGGCGCTTGACGGCGATCGCCAGCGCGGCCCGCTCGCCGACGACGACGCAGACCTCCTGCGCGCGCGTGACCGCCGTGTAGACGAGGTTGCGCGTGAGCATGATGTGGTGGCCGCGAAAGGCCGGCACGACGATCGCCCGCGCCTGCGAGCCCTGCGATTTGTGCACGCTCACGGAGTAGGCGAGCGTGAATGTCTCGAGCGCCTCGGTCGGGAGGTTCACGCGGCGCCCATCCTCGCCGGCGAACATCACCCGGTCGCGCTCGTCGTCGTAGTGCACGAGCACGCCGCGCTCGCCGTTGAAGACGTCGTGCTCGTAGGAGTTGCGCGTCTGCATGACCTTGTCGCCGACGCGCAGCGCCGTTGCATCGATCGCCGCGCCGTCGGGGTTCAGGCGCGCCCGCAGCTCGGCGTTCAGCGCCTCGATGCCGAGCGGGCCCTTATGCATGGGAGCGAGCACCTGCACGTCGGCAGCAGGATCGAGGTCGTAGTGCGCGGGAAGGCGCGCCGCCGCCAGGTCGCAGATCTCGTCGAAGATCGCCTGCGCGCCGGCGCGCTCGATGACGAAAAAGTCGCGCACGTCCTCGGGACGGGGCTGGGTCGGCGGCAGCGAGCCGGCGTTGATCGCGTGCGCGGCGCGGACGATCATCGACCGCGCGGCCTGTCGGAAGACCTCGGTCAGCCGCGTCGCGGCGACGGCCTGCGAATCGAGCAGATCCTCGAGCACGCGTCCCGGGCCGACCGGCGCGAGTTGGTCGACATCACCGACCAGCAGCACGTGGGTGTCCGTACCGACCGCTGCCAGCAGTGCCTCGGCAAGGTGCACCGAGAGCATCGACGCCTCGTCGACGATCAGCACGTCGCAGCCCTCGATCGGATGGTGCGAGTCGCGCGTGAAGCCCTCGTCGGGCGCCCACTCCAGCAGGCGGTGGATCGTGGTCGCCTCGGCGCCGGTGAGCTCGCTCAGGCGCCGCGCCGCCTTGCCGGTCGGGGCGCACAACCGCGCGCTGCGCCGGCGCGCCTTGAGCAGCTCGACGAGCGCGCGCATCGTGGCGCTCTTGCCGGTGCCCGGGCCGCCGGTCAGGATCGAGAGGCGGTGCTCGAGCGCCTGCGTCACGCCGCGCCACTGGTCCTCGCTGGGGACGAACGGGCCGCTCGACGGCGGCAGGACCCCACGAAGGTCGAGCGCCGGCTCGTCGCACAACAGCCGTCGCACATGCGCCGCCAGGCGCAGCTCGACGGCGTGCAGGCGCGCCTCTGCGACGCAATCTTGCGCGATCACGACCCTGCCGCGGGCCGCAAGCGCGTCGATCGCGTCCACGATGTCGACGCCACCCCCGAGCAGTCGTCCGGCGCGCCCGATCAGCTCGTCGCGGGGGAGATGGCAGTGCCCGTCGGTCTGCGCCTGCGTCAGCGCATGCAGGACGCCGGCCGCCAGCCGATCGGGCGCGTCGGGTGGCGTGTCGAGCGCGCGCGCCAGCGCGTCGGCGGTTGCGAAGCCGATCCCGTCGAGCTCGCAGATCGCGTAGGGCTCGCGCTGCAGGCGCGCGATCGACCCGGCGCCGAAATGGCGCGCGATCCGTCCCGCGGCCGCGGCGTCGACACCGTGCGTGTCGAGGAACAGCCGCAGCTCGCGCAGCTCACGCTGGTCTCGCCACGAGGAGACGGCGGCGGGCAGGCGTCGCGGCCCGATGCCCGGAACGCCGCGCAGGACCCGCTCGGGATCGCGGTCGATCGCCTCGAGCACCTCGCCCGCGCCGTAGCGCTCGACGAGCACGGCCGCGGCGCGCGGGCCGACGTGCTTGACGCTCTCGAGGTACGCGCGCACGGCATGGTCGGAAACCGGCTCGAGGATCCGCACGCGGCGGACGTCGAACTGCCAGCCGTGGCGTGGATGACAACGCCAGGCGCCGCCGACTGCGACGGATTCGCCCTCGTGCACATGGGCAAGCGAGCCGACGAGCACGACCGGCTCGCCTTCGTCGGACACGGCGTCGAGGACTGCGAAGTCGCCGCCCGGAACGCTCCAGCGCACGTTGCAGACCTCTGCGTTCAGATCGGTCGCCGCGGCATCGCGCGGCGGCGGCGGCGCGTCGTGCTCGTGGACTGACACCGGCCCAGTCTGGCATGAGAGCTTGACCTGTCATCGCAGCCGATGTCGGGTGCCGAATTCGCGCTGCCGGCCGGGACCGGCGACGTGCTGCTCGGGCTTTCGTGGCGCCGGGGATGGTGAAGGCACGGGTTGCCTGAGCCCGGATCCACACCCAACCGAGCCACGCAAGCGCCACCAGAGCGCCCGCCGTGCCTGCGATACTGGCCGCATGGCGCTCGGAGCGATCCTCACCGCGATCATCACGCCGTTTGACGCGGACGGCCGCGTCGACGAGCAGGCGTTCGTCAACCTCATGCATCACCTCGCCGCCAACGGGTCAGACGGCTTCGTCGTCTGCGGCACGACCGGCGAGGCGTCGACGCTCGACGACCACGAGCACCTCGCGGTCGTCCGGCTCGCGGTCAAGGAGCGCCCCGACGCCACGACGATCGTCGCCGGCGTCGGCTCCAACGACACCCGCCACGCGGTCCATCTCACCGAGCGCGCGTGCGAGCTCGGCGTTGACGCGCTGCTGTCGGTCAACCCGTACTACAACCGCCCCAACCGGCGCGGCATCCTGGCCCACTACCGCGAGATCGTCGCCGCCGCGGACCGGCCAATCGTGCTCTACAACATCCCCCAGCGCACGGGCTCGGACATCCCCAACGACCTGCTCGCAGAGCTCGCCCAGCTCGACCACATCGCGTATGTCAAGCAGGCCAACGACGGCAGCCTCGCGCCCGTCGACGGCCTTGAGATCTACGCCGGCAACGACGACATCCTCGGCCGCGTGCTCGACATGGGTGGCGCCGGCGGGATCCTCGTCGCCAGCCACGTCGTCGGCCCGCAGATGCGGCAAATGGTCGACCACCCCGGCGAGCGCGCGGCGATCCACGAGAGCCTGCTAGCGGTGTTCGCCGCGCTGAGCGTCGCGCCGCCGGCCGCGTGCGTGAAGGCCGCGCTCAACCTCCTCGGCCTCGGCGTGGGCAAGCCGCGGCTGCCCTACGTCGAGACCGACGAGCAGGAGACCGACACGATCCGCGCGATGCTCGAAAGCCGCGGCCTACTGGCGGGAGCGTCGGCTTGAGCGGCCCGCTACGCGTTCTCCCCTTGGGCGGGTTGGGAGAGATTGGCAAGAACATGACGGTCATCGAGTACGACGACCGGATCGTGCTCGTCGATGTCGGGCTGCGCTTCCCGACCGCCGAGATGATGGGCATCGACCTCGTGCTCCCCGACTTCGCCTACCTGCGCGGCCGTGTCAGCGACATCGAGGCGATCGTCGTCACCCACGGCCACGAGGACCATCTCGGCTGCCTGCCGTTCCTCCTGCGCGAGCTCGGCGTCGACGATGCCCCGCCCGTCTACGGCGGTCCGCTGACGATGGCGATGGCGCGCTCCAAGCTCGACGAGCACCGCCTCGCCAAGGACGTCGACGTCCAGGACGTCAAGGATGGCGAGATCATCGAGTGCGGTCCGTTTGATGTCGAGCTGATCCACATGACGCACTCGATCCCCGACGCGAGCGCCGTTGCGCTCACGTGCGAGCTCGGGACCGTGCTTGTCACCGGCGACTACAAGTTCGACCAGACGCCGGTCGACGGCATTCCGGCGGATGTCACGCGCCTGGCCGAGTTCGGCCGCGACGGCTTGCTGTTGCTGTGCGGGGACTCGACGAATGCCGACCGGCCCGGCTTCGCCCCGAGCGAGAAGGTCGCGGGGCCGAACCTCCAGAACGTCTTCAGCCGTTGCAAGGGGCGGATCATCGTGACGTCGTTCGCCTCGAACATCCATCGCGTGCAGCAGGTCGTCGACGCCGCCGCTGCGCTGGACCGCAAGGTCTGCCTCGTCGGACGTTCGATGCGCAAGAACACGAACATCGGCCGCTCGCTGGGGCACATCCAGATGCCCGCGGGGATCCTGATCGGTCCGCGCGAGATCTCCGACTTCCCCGATCACCGCCTCGTCATCATCTCGACCGGGTCGCAGGGCGAGCCGCTCAGCGCGCTGCGCCGCATGGCGCACCGCGACCACCCGCAGATCGAGCTGCACTCCGGCGACACCGTGGTCTTCAGCGCGACGCCGATCCCCGGCAACGAGCGCGCCGTCAACGAGACGATCGACCGTCTCTACCACATCGGTTGCGACGTCATCACGACGCGGGACGCGCCGATCCACGCCTCCGGCCACGGCTATCAGGAGGAGATCAAGCTCATGCTCAACCTCACGCGGCCACGCCACGTGATGCCCTTCCACGGCGACCACAAGCGCATTCACCTGCACGCCAAGCTCGCCGAGGCCGTCGGCATCTCGCCGGACGCGATCTTCAAGGGTGAGAACGGGCTGCCGCTGGAGCTCGATGCCAAGGGCGCGCGCTGGGGCGCCAAAGAGCAGTCCGGGATGATCTTCGTCGACGGCGTCGACATCGGCGACGTGACCGACGTCGCGCTGCGCGACCGGCGGATGCTGTCGGCGGACGGCATCTTCGTCGTCGTCGCGACGATCTCCGAGCAGGACGGATCGTCGGTCGCCGAGCCTGAGGTCATCTTCCGCGGAGTGCCGTTCGCCGACGAAGCCGACAAGCTGCTCGACGAGCTGCGCAACACGGTCGAGGCGTCGCTCGAGCGAGCGGCGCGGGAAGAGATCCGGGAGATCGACCTGCTCCAGGAGATCCTCCACGACGACCTCGCGGCGTTCGTGTACGACCGGCTCAAGCGTCGCCCGATGGTGCTGCCGGTCGTCGTCGAAGTTTGACGGACCGCGCGCGGAGCGTCAGGCGGCGGGCGCGGCGGAGTGCTTGTCGCTCAGCGGCAGCGTGACCTCGAAACGCGTGCCGCACGGGGGCGTCGCTCCGTTGGACGTCGGCGACTTGATCGTCACGCGCCCGCCGTGTGACTCGGTCACCGCATGCACGATCGACAGCCCCAGACCGGACGAGCCGCCGCGATCGCCGGCGCCGCGGACGAAGCGCTCGAAGACGCGGTCGCGCAGATCCTCGGGTATGCCCGGTCCGTTGTCCTCGACGATCAGCCGGACGACGCCGTCGACGCGTTCGACGGCCGCTCGCACCTGCGTGCCCTCCGGCGTGTGGCGGATCGCGTTCTCCATCAGGTTGAGCGCCAGGCGGTGCAGCTCGTCGCGAGCGCCGTCGACGATCGCCCTCCTGGCCTCGATCGACAGCTCGTGGCCATCGGCGATGACGCCGATCTCGGCGGCTGCCTCGACGAGCACCTGGCCGATGTCCGTCGGCGAGTGCGGCGCCTGTCGCGCGGCGTCGTGGCGTGCCAGCAGCAGGAGGTCGGCGACGAGCCGGCGCATGCGACGCGAGGAGCGCAGGGCGGAGTCGGCGGCCTCGCGCTGCTCGCCATCCAGGCTCTCCGCCAGCAGCTCGAGGTTCGCGAGCACGCTCGTCAGCGGCGTGCGCAGCTCATGCGACGCGTCGGCGACGAACTCGCGCTGGCGCAGGAGCGCGGCCTCGGTCTCCGAGCGCGACTCGTCGAGGGACTGCAGCATCTCCTGCAGCGTACGCGCGAGCTCGGCGACCTCGTCGTCGGCCTCGACCTCGGGGATCCGTTCGGCGGGGTCGCGCGTCTTCTCGATCTTGCGCGCCGCGAGCGTCAGCTCGGTGATCGGCGCCATCGCGCGGCGTGCGACCATCAGCCCGGCGAGCAGCGCCAATCCGGCGCCGCTCAGCACGCCGATGACGAGGAAGAGCCGCAGGCGCCCGACCGTGTCCTCGACCGGCGCCAGCGGACGCGCGTACTGGACGTAGTAGCGCGACAGCAGCGGCAGCTGGCCCAGCCCCTGGCGCAGCGGGCGCGTCACGACGCGGTAGCCCTGCTTCTCGACGGACTTGTCGGGCGTCGGCGCGCCGAAGTTCTTGCTCAACCGCGTGCTGTTGAGCTCGACGCCCTGGCCGTTGACGATCCGGATGATCGCGCCGCTGCCGGGCGTGAAGCTGTTCAGGTCGGGCCGCAGGCCGTCGAGATAGGTCCGGCCCGTGCGCTGGTCGTAGGCGGGGCCGTCGGAGGTCACGCTCGCAGCGAGCTCGCCGGCGGCACTTGCGACCTCGCGGTCGAAGTCCTCGTGGATGCGCTTGGAGGTCAGGCCGCCGACCGCGCCCGCGAACCCGCACAGGATCACGAGCGTCAGCAGTGCCGAGCCGCCGGCCAGCCGCCAGCGGATCGGAACCTGCCTAGGCGCGGAGAACGTAGCCCGCCCCGCGGATCGTATGAAGGAGTCGCGGCTCATCGCCGGCTTCCAGCTTCCTTCTCAGGTTCGATACGAAGACCTCGATGGTGTTCGTCGTGGCGAACGGATCGTATCCCCAGACCTCCTCGAGCAGCCGCTGGCGCGGGACCACGATGCGCTCGTTGCGCATGAGGTACTCCAGCAGCTCGAACTCGCGCTGGGTCAGCTCGATCTCGCGCTGGTCGCGGCGCACCTCGTGCGTGTCGGGGTTGAGCTGCAGGTCGCCGACGACGAGCGAGGCGCTCCCGCGCGGCGGCCGGCGGCGCAGCAGCGCCCGCAGCCGCGCGAGCAGCTCCTGGCGCTCGAACGGCTTGACGAGATAGTCGTCGGCACCGGCGTCCAGACCCTCGACGCGCGACTCGACCGCGTCGCGCGCGGTCAGCATGAGGATCGGGACGTCGCCGTCCTTGCGCAGCGTGCGCGCGACGTCGATGCCGTCGATCTTCGGAAGGCCGAGATCGAGGATGACGAGGTCGGGCGTGAACTCGCGAGCGTCGGCGAGCGCCACCTCGCCGTCGTAGCTTGCGCGCGCCTCGTAGCCCTCCATGCGCAACGACCGCAACAGAACCTGTGCGATCTCCTGATCGTCTTCGACGACCAGCACGCGGGGGGGACGTTCCGACATGACCTCACCAGCGTAGGCAGGACGCTGAACCGCGGGTTAATACGAGATGAAGCTCGGCCGTCCGGAACGTGGGGGGGCGGCGCGAAACACATCCGCATGTTGCAGCCAAGCAGGAGCCGGGGCGGCCACCGTCGAAATGGGAGGGCGCGCACCATGGCCCCTGCCCGCAAGCCCGCACCCAGCCGCAAACCGGCGACCAAGCCGTCCACGGCCAAGCCCAAGCCGCGCGCCCGCGCGCGGCGGCTGGCTCCGGGCGCCGTGCGGCTGCCGCTGCTCGAGCAGCGACACCTGGACATCGTCGGGCTGGGTCTCGTTGCGATCGGAGTCTTTCTCGCCTTCCCCGTGTACCTCGGCTGGGAAGGCGGCGCCGCCGGCGGTGCGGCGACCCGCGGCCTCGCCTATGTCGTCGGGCAGGTCGCGTACGCCGTGCCGATGTCGATTGTCGCGGCCGGTGCGATTCTCGTACTGCGCCCGGTGCTGCCGGCTGTCCGGCCGTTTCGATCTGGCGCGCTGTGCCTGTTCATGGCGCTGACGCTCGCGCTCGCCGCCGGCACCTTCGGGCTCGGACCGCCGGGTGTACGAAGCGGCTACTGGAACGTCCCCTTCTTCGAGGCGCGCGGCGGGATCGTCGGCGACGCCCTGCTGTACGCGACCGCGACCGCCGTGTCGACGATCGGCGCGCACATCCTCGCCGTGTTTCTCTTCGTCGCCGCGGTCCTGCTGTTGACCGGGGCGTCTGTGGCGGGCATCCTGCGGGCGACCGGCTCGGGCCTCGCGGACACCACGCGAGCGATCGGCCGGGCCGTGCCCGCCCGGCGAGGTCCGGCTGCGCTCGCGCCGGATGGCGTCGGGTTCGTCGATGCCCCGCAACCGCAGCCGCCTCAGACCGCGCCGGCGCCGCCGGAGCCCCCGATGCATCCCCCGGAGCCACCGGACAGCGAGGTCGTGGTGCGCGCCACCCACGTCGAGGCGCCGTCGCTGGACGGCGCCACGCGCTATCCCGACCTCTACGGAGAGCCCGTGCCCGAGCCCGAGCCGGAGGCCGCGGCCAGCGCCGATCCGCTCGATCTGGTCGACGAGCCGCCGGAGCTGCCCGACCCCACGGAGATCCTCAAACGCGAGCCGCCCGTGCCGACCGCCGCGGACCTGACGCCGCAGGGACGCCTGCGCGGCTCGGTCACCGACGATCCCGGCTTCGAATGGCGCCTGCCTCCGCCCGAGCTGCTGCGGCGCTCGACCGCGGAGCAGTCGCGCCCCGACACCGCCGGGCAGGAGAAGACCGCGGCTCGGCTGATCGAGGCGCTCGGACACTTCGGCGTCCAATCGAAGGTCGTCGGCACGGTCGCCGGGCCCCACATCACTCGCTTCGAGCTGCGCCTCGCCCCGGGCATCAAGATGAGCAAGGTCGCCCAGCTCAAGGACGACCTCGCCTACGCGCTGGCCGCAACCGACATCCGCATCCTCGCGCCGATTCCCGGCAAGACGGCGGTCGGCGTCGAGGTCCCCAACCTGCTGCGCCGCATCGTGCAGCTCGGCGACGTCTTTCAGGATGCGCCGGCCGGCTGGTCGCCGCTGACGGTCTGGCTCGGCAAGGACGTCGCCGGCAAGGCGATCGGCGCCGACCTCACGAAGATGCCCCATCTGCTCGTCGCCGGCACCACCGGCGCGGGCAAGTCGGGCGCGATCAACGCGATGCTCTCGAGCGTCCTGCTGCGTGCGACGCCGCACGAGCTGCGGCTCGTCTTGATCGACCCCAAGCAGGTCGAGCTCAACCACTACGAGTCGATCCCGCACCTGCTCACGCCGGTCATCACGAGCCCGCGGATGGCTGCCAACGCGCTGCAGAACCTCGTCCGCGAGATGGAACAGCGCTACTCGATCATGTCGCTGGCCAAGACGCGCTCGCTGATCGAGCTCAACCGCGCGCGAGCCAAGCGCGGCGACCCGCCACTGCCCTACATCCTGTGCGTCATCGACGAGCTCGCCGACCTCATGATGGTCGCGCCCGCCGACGTCGAGGACTCGATCATCCGCCTCGCCCAGAAGGCGCGTGCGGTCGGCATCCACCTCGTGCTCGCCACGCAATCCCCACGCGTGGACGTCATCACCGGCATGATCAAGGCCAACGTCCCGTCGCGGATCGCGTTTTCGGTCTCATCGCAGACGGACTCGCGGGTGATCCTCGACCAGAACGGCGCCGAGTCGCTGCTCGGCCAGGGCGACATGCTCTTCTCGCCGGTCGGCTCCTCGCGGCTGCAGCGCATCCAAGGCGCCTACATCGACGAGCCGCAGATCGAGGCGCTGACGACGTTCTGGCGCCGCCAGGGCGAACCCGAGCTGCGCGAGGATCTGCTCGACGAGGTGCACAGCGACGCCGACGCGGATGCGGGCGAGGCCGACGACGGCTTCAGCCCCGACGAGGACGCGTTGCTGGAGGACGCGATCCGGCTCGTCGTCGAGATGGGGACCGCGTCGACGTCGATGCTCCAGCGCCGGCTGCGGCTCGGCTACACGCGCGCCGGGCGGCTGATCGACATGCTCGAGCGGCGCAGCGTCATCTCCGGCTACGAGGGCTCCAAGCCGCGCCAGGTGCTCGTCGCGCCCGCCGATGTCGAGCGCTTCATCGCCAACCTGCGCGAGCGCGGAGAAGCGATCGCTCCCGCCCCGGCGGCCGAGTTCGAGCCGGAGTCATCCGAGCCCGCACCGGTCCGCGAGTAGCCTCTGGCCCATGCCGGACATCGGGGCAGCTCTGCGTGACGCACGGATGCGCGCAAGGATCGACGTCTCGGAGATCGAGGCGCAGACGAAGATCCGTGCGAAGTACCTGCGCGCACTGGAGAACGAGGAGTGGGACCTCCTGCCCGGCCCGACGTATGTCAAGAGCTTCCTGCGCACATACGCCGAGGCGCTGGACCTCGACGCCAAGCTGCTCGTCGACGAGTACAAGCTGCGCCACGAGCGACTGAGCGAGGTGGAGCTTCAACCGATCAACGTCGCCGCGCCCGGACGCGAACGCCGCCGCCAGGGCCCGGTCGTCCCGCGTGGCGTCGTCATCGGGCTGATCGTCGCCGGGCTGCTGTTCGCGCTGTACCTGCTCGATCCGAACCCCGATAACTCGGCGCAGCAGGCCGCGACGAACCCCGCGACGGTCACGCGCCCGGCGACGACGCCCGCGGTCGCGTCGGCGACTCCGGCACGCAAGCGCCCGCAGAAGGTCAAGCTGGGCATCGAGGCGACCGGTCCGGTGTACGTCTGCCTGAAGGCCGGCGACCGGACGCTGATCAACGGCGCCGAGTTGCAGCCGGGCGACCGCACGGCGCAGTACAGCTCCAAGCGCTTTCGCCTGACCGTCGGCAACAACGCCCTGAAGCTGCGCATCAACGGCAAGACGAAGTCGCTCGCACCGTCGCCGAACCCGATCGGCGTCGAGATCACGCCCAGGCGCGGTCGCCAGCCGCTGTCGGCGAGCAAGCGGCCAGTCTGCCGGTGACGGTGCGTCCTCGCTTCCCGATGGTCTGTTCGACCACGACAGGTCTTCGCTTGCCGTGAGCGTTCGGGCGGGCATCGTCGTCACCGGGACCGAGGTGCTGACCGGTCGCGTCTCAGATCGCAACGGGCCGTGGCTGTCGGACCGGCTGCTCGAGCTCGGGGTCGACGTGATCGCGATCGCCGTCGTCGGCGACCGGCCCGAGGACATCTTGACGGCGCTGCGGTTTCTGGCGTCCGAGGGCGTCGCGCTCGTCGTGACGAGCGGCGGCCTGGGCCCGACGGCGGACGACCTCACGGCCGCGGTCGTGGGACGTTTCCAGGGTCGGGAGATGGTGCTGGACGAGGCGCTGGAGGGACGCGTCCGGGAGATCCTGCGCCCGCTGATGTCGCGCTGGCCCGACCTTGATCCCGAGGCCGTGCTTGTGTCGAACCGCAAGCAGGCCGTCATCCCCGAGGGCGCCGAGATCCTCGAACCGGTCGGGACGGCGCCCGGCCTCGTCGTCGCGCCCGCCGATGGTGTCGACGGCCCGACCGTCGTCGTGTTGCCCGGGCCGCCGCGCGAGCTTCAGCCGATGTGGCGGGCGGCGCTTGCGGAGAGCCCCGCCTTGCGGGCCGCGCTGCGCGACGCGGTGGAGTACCGGCGCTCGATGCTGCGACTGTTCGGCATCCCCGAGTCCGAGATCGCGGCGACGCTACGGGCGGCTGCGCAGGCTGGGATCGAACTCGAGCCGCTGGAGATCACGACCTGCCTGCGCCGCGGCGAGGTCGAGGTGGTCGTCCGGTACGAGCCAGGCGATGCGGATCTCTACGAGGAGCTCGCCGCGTTCGTTCGCGATCGCCACGCCGGGACGCTGTTCTCCGATGACGGGACGACGGTGGACGAGCAGGTCTTCGCATTGCTGTCGCGTGCGCGCGAGACGATCGCCGTCGCGGAATCCTGCACCGGCGGGCTGCTCGCCGCCCGACTGACCGAGCGGGCGGGAGCCTCGGAGGTCCTGCTCGGCGGCCTGGTCGTGTACTCCGACGAGGCGAAGATCGCGCTGGCGGGCGTCGACCCGGTGCTGATCGCAGCGCACGGGGCGGTGTCGGAGGAGGTGGCGGTGGCCTTGGCTGACGGCGCGCGCCGTCGGCTGGAGGCCGACGTCGGCGTGGGCGTTACGGGAATCGCCGGCCCCGGCGGGGGGTCTGACGAGAAACCGGTGGGGTTGGTGTGGCTGTCGGTGAGCCACCGCGACGGGCGCCGCCTCACGCGCTCTGTGACGCTGCCGGGCACGCGGGCCGACGTGCGCGACCGCTCCACGACGGTGGCCATGCACCTGGTGCGGCGGCTGCTGTTGTCGGGCTCGGGATGAACGCCTCGCTGCGGCTGTGAGCGAGCGCCTGCGGCTGTTCGTCGCCGTCGACATCCCGGCCGCGGCGCGATCGTCGCTGACGGCCTGGACTGACGAGGCCGCGCCGGTCGAGGTCCGGCGGGTGCCGGCGGAGAACCTGCACGTCACGCTCGCGTTCCTTGGGATGTGCGGTCAGCGAGACGCCCCCGCCGCGGGCGCCGTGCTGGCCACGGTCGCACGACCCGTTGGCACCTTGCGGACGGCGGGCGCGCTGTGGCTGCCGCCGCGACGCCCCGGCGTGCTGGCGATCGGGCTGCAGCACGAACCCGCGCTAGCCGAGTTGCAACGCGATCTGTCCGTCGCGCTCACCGACGCGATCGGCTTCAAACCGGAGCGGCGGGCCTTTCAAGCACACGTCACGGTCGGCCGCGTGCGCCGCGGCACGAGCGTGCGCACTGCGCAGCCGCTCCAGCCGCCGGCGCTTGAGTTCCCCGCGACCGCGGTGACGCTTTATCGCTCGTATACCGGTCCGGGCGGCGCGCGCTACGAGGCGCTGGCGCGCACGGCGCTCGACTCCGAGCCAGGCTGACGAGCCGCCGGGGGCGCTACGAGACCGAGGGCTCGGGCGCTGAGCGAGACCCAGATCTCGACCATGTTCATCCCTAAAGGCACAGCACCGAGCCGCGTGGCGTCGTGGCGACTCGCCGAGCACACGGCGAGATATTCGCGATGACTGATCGGCGCACAGGACGCTCGCGCCGGCTGCGCTCGTAATGTCGGGAGACGGCGCGGGGCTCACCCACCCCGCCGCTGACGGGCTGAGGTTGGGCGAAATTGGGAGACAACTGGTAGCCTACTCCCAATGAGGGTCTCGATCGACTCGGTCGGCCGGATCGTGGTACCGAAGCCGTTGCGCGATGCACTCGGTCTCACCCCGGGGTCGACTGTGGACATCTCTCGCTATGGCGCCGGGCTGCAACTGCTCCCCACTGGGCGCACAGCTCGGCTGGTCGACGAGGGTGGAGTGCTGGTCGCTACCGGGGACACCGCGATCGACGACGACGTGGTCTTCGGACTGATCGACACAGGACGCCGTTGACGGCGATCGCGCTGGACACGAGCGTCGCGATTCCGCTCCTCGTCGCCACCCACCGGGCGCACGCCGCGGTCACTCGCTGGTGGAGTGGGCAGGAAGTCGCGCTGAGCGGACACGCGGTCGCGGAGACCTACTCCGTCCTCACGCGATTGCCCGGTGATCTGCGGCTGGCGCCAACCGACGCGGCCCGACTGCTCGCCGAGCGCTTCGTCGCGCCTCTGCTCCTGGGGCCGGACGTGACCGGGCGCATCCCGGAGGTACTCAGCCGGTTGGGGATCGCCGGCGGCGCCGTCTACGACGCGCTCGTGGCGCTCGCGGCCCTTGAGCATGGTGCCGACCTGGCCACGCGCGACGCCCGTGCCAAGGCCACCTACGACACGGTCGGAGTGGCCGTCATCATCGCTGAGTGATCAAGTCGGACCACCTGCGGGCGAGCACACCGTCCCGCTGCCACGGCACCGCCCCCGCCAAGACCACTGACCGCAACGGGCGTTCGGGCCTACGAGCCGCGATCCGGCTTGACGTCATACAGCGACTGCATTCCCGCCGTGATGTGGTCTGCGATATGGCAATGAAAGAGCCACCTGCCAGGGTCGTCGGGCTGCATGTCCGCCGTCACCATCGTCGCGGGTAGCACCGACACCACGTCGGTGCGCATCGGCGCGGTGACGGTATTGCCGTGCCAGTGCGGCGTGTGCAGGTCCACTTCGGAGCCCATGCCCATCACGTACCAGCGCACGCGCTCGCCCTTGCGCATCCGGAAGCCGGGCCCGTTGGCGTAGACGTAGCCGTTGATCGAGTGCATGAGGTTGCTCTCGGCGAATGCCTCGTCGTCGATGTTCACCGAGCGCGGCCGGCGGGCGTAGCGGCGCACGTTGCGAGCGAGGTAGCGGCTCTGGTTCTCGTCGACGACCCAGTACGTCGCGACGAACTCGCGGTCGACGTCCTTCGGCGTGCCGTCCGGTCGCGCCTCGCCCGCGCGGGTGATGATGATCGTGCCCATGAGGCCGCTGTACGTGTCGGCCACCTCGTTGACGTGGCCGTGGTACATCCAGGCGACGGAGCTCTCGTCGTGGCCGGCGGGGCCGGCGCGCTCGGGCACCTTCCATATGTAGGTGTGGGTCTTGCCGGTGCGGACCATGTCGTCGGCCTTGTCGCGGCCGCTCGTGCCATCGGCGTACGGCGCCCCTTCGGCCGACTTCTCGTAGAAGACGCCATGCGGATGGATGCTCGCGGCGTAGCGCGTGTTGTTTTTGAAGACGACGCGGATCGTGTCGCCGACCTCGGCGTGAATCGTCGGCCCGAGAAAGCCGAGATGCGCCCACTTGCGTCCGCGCGGCACGAGCTTCGTGAAGCTCGCGTCCGTGTACCGGCGGTAGACGGACTTGCGATAGATCGAGCCGATCCGGTCCGGTCCGCGCTTGACGAACACGTTCTCCCGCGGGCCGAATGCGTGTCCCGTGATGCGGTTGCGGTGTTGCGGCGCGTAGTCCCACGAGACCTCGTCGGCCGCGATGTAGAACGTGCGGGTGCGCTTGCCGCCTTCGTGATCGCCGATGCCGAGACAGGCGGTTATCGTCAGCGCGGCGGCCAGGATGAGGCTGATCGCGAGCGCGCGCACGCGCGGCTGTGTTAGGGAGCCCGAACTCATAGTTAGGCGACCCTAATGCATAGGCCGGGGATCGCGCAGTGCGATCTCGTCGACGCGCCGGTCCACAAGTCTTGCGCGAACGCTGCGCAGATTCGTAACGAAGCGGCGTAGCGCCGTTGCAGACGGCTCGCCTAGCCTCCGGTAGACCGCAGGCTCAGCCTGGAGTTCTGTCCGATCCGGCCCGTACCGTGCGCTGTTCTTCCCAGTGCAGAAAGGCTTCCGTACCCATGGCTCTCACCGATACCGAAAAGGCCGCCAAGGCCCGCAACGACGCCCTCAAGGGCGCGCTGACGCAGATCGAGCGCGAGTTCGGCAAGGGCACGATCATGCGCATGGGCGACGAAGGCGCGCAGGTGAAGGTCAACGCGATCCCGACCGGCGCCCTGTCGCTCGATCTCGCGCTCGGGATCGGCGGCATGCCACGAGGACGCATCGTCGAGGTCTTCGGCCCGGAGTCATCGGGCAAGACGACGCTCGTCTACCACGTCCTCGCCGAGACACAGAAGCTCGGCGGCATCTGCGCCTTCATCGACGCCGAGCACGCGATGGATCCGCTGTACGCGCGCGAGATCGGCGTCGACATCGACGAGTTGCTCGTCTCCCAGCCCGACTACGGCGAGCAGGCGCTCGAGGTCTGCGACATGCTCGTGCGCTCCGGCGCCGTCGACCTCGTCGCGATCGACTCCGTCGCCGCACTGACGCCGCGATCGGAGCTCGAAGGTCAGATGGGCGACACGACCGTCGGCCTGCAGGCACGGATGATGAGCCAGGCGATGCGCAAGCTCGCCGGGAACCTCAACCGCACCCAGACGCTGTGCCTGTTCACAAACCAGATCCGCGAGAAGGTCGGCGTGATGTTTGGCTCGCCCGAGACGCAGCCCGGCGGTCGCGCACTGAAGTTCTATGCCTCCCAGCGCCTGGACATCCGCCGCATCGAGACCCTCAAGGACGGGACCGAGGCAGTCGGCAACCGCGTGCGCGTCAAGGTCGTCAAGAACAAGGTGGCAGCGCCGTTTCGACAGGCCGAGTTCGACATCGAGTTCGGCAAGGGGATCTCGACATCGGGCTGCCTGCTCGATCTCGGCATCGAGCACAACGTCGTCGACAAGTCGGGCTCGTTCTTCTCCTACGCCGGTGAGCGCCTGGGCCAGGGGCGCAACAACGCCAAGGGGTTTCTCGACGCGCACCAGGAGATCGCCAAGGAGATCGAGGCCAAGGTCTACGCGGCGCTTGGCATCGGCGACGACCTCGTGGCGCCGATCGACCGCGACGACGAGGTGTCGCCGGTGTCGGTGATGCCGGGCGTCGTCGAGGTCGCGTAGATCAGGAGCGTGAGCGACCACGAAGATCCGCACGCCGCCCTCGAGCAAGCACTCGAGATTGGCTATCGCCACCTGGCCAAGCGCGACCGCACCGAGGCCGAACTGCGCCGGCACTTGGCGGGGCGCGAGGTGCAGGAGGCGACGATCGACGCGGCGGTGCAGGAGCTGGTGCGCCAAGGCTCTCTCGATGACGCGCGCTACGCCCGCGTCTTCGCCGAGGACCGGCGCTCGTTGGACGGATGGGGACCGCAGCGCATCGAGCGCAAGTTGCTTGCGGCCGGCGTTGACGGCGACCTCGTTGCGATCGCGCTGAGCGCGCGTGATCGCGCCGACGAGCTCGACGCCGCGGTGGTCCTACTTCGCCGGCGCTACCGTGAGCTTCCGGCGGCCGATCGGGAGCGCGAGCGCGCGCTCGGACTGCTGGTACGCAAGGGCTACGACCTCGAGCTTGCCTACGACGCCGTGCGGGCGTTCGAGGGCGCAAGCGCAACCTGACCGTTCTTGCACCGGATACCGGGCGGTTGTGCCGCTCGCGCGGCGGTCCTATCATCGTGGGGTCAGACCGAGCCCGCGAGGGTAACCGAACATAGCAACCAAGCATCCCTGAACACCCAGGCAGCTTCTACGACGGCACCAAGAGGCACCAGCACCTGGGCGACGATCCGCCCACATCAGACTCCTTCAACCCCAGTTCATCCGTTCTTCTGAAGTACGGCGCAACGCGCCGCCTGCGACTGCCCGCCGTGAGCCCGGTCCGACTCTGATATCGACGGCAACCGCGCGACCCCGGAGACGTCAGCCCGGGACGCACGAGGAGAGGAACGGCACATGGAACTGATCGTGGCGGCTGCGATCCTCGCGGGCGCGATTGCGTTGGCGTTCGGCCGCCATCAGCGCCAACCGTCCGCTTCCGATGATATGCCGAGCAGCCGCGAGGAGCTCGCCCGCGCGGAGGAGCGCGTCAACGTCCGCGCCGAGGAGCTCGACCGCCGAGCCCGCGAGCTCGACGATCAAACGCGCGCGCTGGAGGCCGAGCGCGAACAGCTCGCGCGCCGCCGGCGGGAGCATGAGCAGGCACTGGAGCAGATCTCGGGGCTCAGCGCCGGACAGGCCAAGGAGCGGTTGATGACCGAGATCACCGACCAGGTCCGCCACGAGAGCGCGCGCCACATCCGCGAGATCGAGGAGGAGACCAAGCGCGACGCCGAGCGGCGCGTGCGCTCGATCCTTTCCGTCGCGATGCAGCGCCTCGCTGCCAGCCACGCCGCCGAGACGACGGTCTCCGTGGTGCAATTGCCGTCCGACGATATGAAGGGCCGCATCATCGGTCGCGAGGGGCGCAACATCCGGGCGCTCGAGAACATCACGGGCGTCGACGTCATCATCGACGACACGCCAAGCGCGGTCGTCTTGTCGGCGTTTGACGGCGTACGCCGTGAGATCGCACGGATGACGCTCGAGAAGCTGCTCACCGACGGCCGCATTCATCCGGCGCGCATCGAGGAGGCGTACTACCAGGCGAAGTCCGAACTCGAGTCGCATCTCGTGCAGGCCGGGGAAGACGCCGCCTTCGAGTCCGGCGTGCAGGGGCTCGATGCCGAGATCATCAAGACGCTCGGGCGCCTGAAATTCCGTACAAGCTACGGCCAGAACGTCCTGTCGCACTCGGTCGAGTGCGCACAGCTCGCCGCGATGATGGCCGAGGAGCTCGGCGCGAGCCCGAAGATGGCCGCCCGTGCCGCGCTGCTGCACGACATCGGCAAGGCCGTGTCGCACGAGGTCGAGGGGCCGCATGCGCTCGTCGGCGGCGACCTCGCTCGCCGTCACGGCGAGTCCGAGGCCGTCGCTCATGCGATGGAGGCCCACCACAACGAGGTCGAGCCGCAGACGATCGAGGCCGTGATCGTCCAGGCAGCCGACGCGCTCTCCGGGGCGCGACCCGGCGCGCGCGGGGAGTCGCTGGAGTCCTACGTCAAGCGCCTGCGCGAGCTCGAGCACATCGCCGACCGCCACGACGGCGTCGACAAGGTCTATGCGATGCAGGCCGGGCGCGAGATCCGCGTCATCGTCTCGCCGACGACCGTCGACGACGACGCCGCGATGCTGCTCTCGCGCGAGATCGCACGCGAGATCGAGCGCGAGCTCGAGTACCCCGGTCAGATCAAGGTCACGGTCATCCGCGAGTCGCGCGCGGTCGAGTTCGCCAAGTAGGAATCCGTCTCGACGGGCGTCGGGCGAGCTACCCGGTGCTCGCCGCAAGCCCCGTCTCAGCGGCCGCCCTTGGTTGTAGAAACTCGCTGATCTGGCCCGCGAGCCGGTTGAGCATCTCGAGCGCGATCGGGTCGGGGGGACGGATCTCGGCGCTGAGAAACTCGATCACCGCCACGACCTGAATCCGGCCGTGGACGGGCAACAGGTAGCAGGTGTGCAGGCCATCCTGCTGCGCTTCGTCGGCGCGCCGGGAGTGCGGCTCGGCCGTAACGTCGGGCACCCAGCGCGCGTGACCGGTCTCCCATACGCGTCCGGGCAGGCCTTCACCGGCATTCAGCCGCAGCTGCCTGCTTGCGGTCTCGAACGACGCACCGTCCAACTCGGCGGCGTGCCAGAACGCCGCGCAGCGCAGTTGCGCGTCGAGCCCCTGGCGGGTCGGCATCCACGCCGACCCTACGGCCCACCCCATGCCCTCCCCGATCACCCGCAGCACCGCCGACAGCGTCTCGTCGATCGTTCCTCGCTGGGCGAGCACGCGCGTGGCATGGTGCATGGTCGTCTGGTATCGCTCTCGCAGCTTGCGCTCGCCGACGTAGCGAGCGATCGACGAGGCGCCGGTGAGGATGCCAGCGGCGTTGCGTACCGGTGACACCGTGAGCGACACATCCAAGCGATTCCCGTCGATGCCCACGCGCACCGTGTCGATCTGATCGCCGCCTTCGCCGCGCTTGATGCGCTCCCTGATGGCTGCCGCCTCGTCGCTACGGTCGGCGGGCACGAGCATCGCGATCGACATCCCGTGGACCATCTCGGCGCTGTAGCCGTACAGCCGCTCGGCAGCGCGATTCCAACTGATGATGGTCCCCTCGAGCGTCTCGCCGATGATCGCGTCCTCGGCCGAGTCGACGAGCGCCGAGAGGTGATCGCGGCGGGCCAGCGTGCTCGCCCGGCTGCGGCCGTCGAAGATCTCGCTGAGACGTGGCTCCTCGCAAACGATCCCGTCCAGGTGGCGCAGGACGCGCCCGTCCTCCCGATACTCGATCTCGGGATGCGCCTGCACCCAATCGTGGCAGCTGCCGACATGCGAGAGCAAGATGACGAGCCACGCGTAGTCGGTCTGGTGCAGCAACCCACGCAGCTCGGCGAGGCACGCCTCGGCCAGGTCGTCCTTCAAGAACGCGTGCGTTGCGAGAGCGACGATCCGCGCCTCCTGGGACCCGTCGTGCGGCAACTGCCGGAGCGGCGCGGGGCTGCCGAGCAAGGGTGCGGCGCTGAAGGGATCGGTCCCCGGCAGCGGTTCGAGTAAATCGAAGACCTCGCGCCCCGACAGCCCCAGCTCCCGCAGCTGACAGCTGTGGCATACGACGAAGTACGCACACGAGCGCAGGCGCGAGAGCTGGGCGAACAACCGCTCCTTCAAGCGAGCGGGGAGCGGGTTGTCGAGGTAGGCCGCGAGCGTCTGGCGCCACAACTGCTCCAGCACCGCCGGCGCAATCAGCGCAGGGGCGAAGAACGACGGGAGGAACCCGTACCGTCCGTTGATCTCGGCTGTGGTGAGCTCGCTGGTCTGAATGGGTGCGCGTCCTGGTGGCCGCCCGAGGACTGTGCTGAGATCGACCGTTCATCGGCGTCTCGCGAGCCGCGGGCGCCGAAAAACGACCATTCGTCCGAGTGCGGCTCAGCCTGCCGCGGGCTCACATCTGACTGGCTCAACGGATCGCGCGGTCCGTCGCTACCGTTGGCGGGGCGATGAAGCGCTATCACGTCACGACATTCGGCTGCCAGATGAACGAGCACGACTCCGAGCGGATGAAGGGCATGCTCGAGTCGCTCGGCTACATCGAGGCGCCCGTGTCCGAGGAGGCCGACATCATCCTCTTCAACACGTGCTCGATCCGCGAAAAGGCCGACAGCCGCTTCGTCGCCCACCTGCAGCAGGCGAAGGGGCTCAAGGCGCGCGATCCCGAGCGGATCATCGGCGTTGGCGGCTGCTGGGCGCAATCGGTCAAGGAGGAGGTCTTTTCGCGCTTTCCGTTCGTCGATGTCGCGTTCGGCCCGGGGCAGGTACACAAGCTGGCCGAATTCCTCACCTCCGATTCGCTGACGGCGCAGGGCTTCTTCGAGTTCGAGGGATTCACGGGCCACCTGCCCGGAAAGCGCGCCCGCGAGTTTCAGGCTTGGGTGCAGATTTCGGTTGGCTGCAACTGCCGCTGCTCGTACTGCATCGTGCCCTCCACGCGCGGGCGCGAGGTCAGCCGGCCCGCCCAGGAGCTCGTCGACGAGGTGCAGGCGCTCGCCGCGGAGGGTGTCCGCGAGGTGACGCTGCTGGGTCAGAACGTCAACTCCTACGGCCGTGACCTGCGGCCGGAGCGCGTCAGCTTCGCCGAGCTCCTGTACGAGCTCGATGCGATCGAGGGCATCGAGCGCATCCGCTACACGAGCCCGCACCCCAAGGACATGCGCGAGGACGTCATCCGCGCCCATGCCGAGCTGGCCTCCGTCTGCGAGCACATTCACCTGCCGTTGCAATCCGGCTCGTCGCGGATTCTCAAGGCCATGCGCCGGACCTATACGCGCGAGCGGTACCTGGACCGCGTTGCGCTGATCCGCGAGCACGTCCCCGACGCGGCGATCACGACGGACATCATCGTCGGCTTTCCGGGCGAGACGGAGGCGGACTTCGCCGAGACCCTCGAGCTCTGCGAGCAGGTCGGCTACGACGCAGCGTTCACATTCGTCTTCTCGCCGCGGCGCGGCACCGAGGCGGGCGCGATCACCGAGGGCCTCGTCGCACACGAGATGAAGGTCGAGCGGATGCAGCGCCTCGTGGAGGTCGTCCAGCGCCGCGCGAACGAGCGCGCGCAGCGCTTCGTCGGGCGCGAGCTCGAGGTGCTCGTGGAGGGCACGTCACGGACCGATCCGTCCAAGCTGCGCGGCCGCTCGCGCCACAACAAGACGGTGAACTTCGACGGGGTGGCGCAGCGGGGAGAGATCGTCCCGGTGCGTATCGCCACCGCGACGAGCCAGACGCTCGCCGGCGCGACGTCGCTCGCGGCGTCTGCCACCGCGCGTTGACATCCCCGCCCGATGGTCGGTGCACGATTTCGAGCTTGATGGCGTCGGGGTCGTAGAGGAGGACGGTCCGGGACGCTACCCGTGACGTCCGCCGGATGTGCGAACATGCGTTCGTGCGCTGGGACAACTTGACGATTGAAGAGGACGCCGGCACGCGGCTTCCGGGTTACCGCGACCCTGCGGTCGTGCGGCGCTTCGACGCTCCGGAGGCGCTTGACGTGCGCTTCTACGAGGTGCACGCGAAGTCGGTTCTGAACAAGGTACCCAAGGCCTCGCAGATGCCGTTTCGGTGGACGATCAACCCCTATCGAGGGTGCTCGCACGCCTGCCTGTACTGCATCGAGGGTGACACGCCGATCCTCGTGGCCGACGGTTCGCATAAGCCGATCGCGAAGCTCCGCGTCGGCGATGAGATCTACGGCACCGAACGGGACGGGGCGTGCCGGCGATACGTCCGAACCCGCGTGCGGGCGCAGTGGTCGACGGTCAAGCCGGCGTTCAGGCTCGTGCTCGAGGACGGGACCGAGTTGGTCGCCAGCGGCGATCACCGCTTCCTCACACAGGGCGGCTGGAGGCACGTGACGGGATCGCGCCAAGGACGCGATCTGCGGCCTCATCTGGCCCTCGGCGAATCGCTTGTCGGAAGCGGCGGCTTCGTGGCCGGCCCACAGCATTCGAAGGATTACGAGCGGGGCTATCGGCGCGGGATGCCTCGCGGCGACGGCGCCTTCGGCTTGACCTCCAACGCGCCGGCGGCAGCGTTGGCGCTCCGCGCGGTCAGGACACACGCCGAATCGACGTGTGAGCGCGTTTTCGAGGCGACACCGTGGCCGCTCAGTCCGAGCGACGAGTGGCGCAAGGGATTCCTGGCCGGTGTATTCGACGCCGAAGGCTCGGTGGACGGCGGCATCCGGATCAGCAACTTGGACGAAACGATCCTGCCGTGGATCGAGTCCTGCATGGATGCGTTCGGGTTCCGGATGGCGTTGGCGGAGCACGATCTGACCGGGGGCTGCGCCGTGCGCCTCAGCGGAGGGCTGCGAGAGCGCCTGCGCTTCTTCCATCTCGTCGATCCGGCGATTCGCCGCAAGCTGGACATCGAAGGCATGGCGCTGGAGTCCGATGGGCGTACGGCTATCGCGTCGATCGAGCCGCTCGGGACGGCAATGCGCTTGTACGACATCACCACGGGCACGGGCGACTTCATCGCAAATGGGGTCGTCAGCCACAACTGCTTCGCCCGGCCGACGCACATGTACCTCGATTTCGACGCCGGCCGCGACTTCGAGCGGGAGATCGTGGTGAAGGTCAACGCCCCCGAGGTCGTTCGGGCGGAACTCGCGCGGCCGTCCTGGCAGGGTGAGCACGTCGCGATGGGGACGAACACCGATCCCTACCAGTGGGTCGAGTCGCGCTACAAGCTCATGCCGGGGATCTGGGAGGCGATGCGTGACGCGCGCAACCCGTGCTCGATCTTGACGAAGTCGCCGCTGCTGCTGCGCGACCTCGATCTCATGAAGGAGATCGCGGCGGTGACGCAGATCCACGCGAACCTGTCGATCCCGACGCTTGATGCGAAGGCCTGGCGCGCGACCGAGCCGCACACGCCGCACCCGAAGGCGCGGCTGGAGGCGGTGGCCGAGCTCAACCGGGCCGGGATTCCGACCGGCGTCCTCGTCGCACCGCTGATGCCGGGCATCAACGACGCGCCTGAGCAGGTCGAGCCGCTGCTCGAGGCCGCCGCGGAGGCGGGCGCGACGGGGATCGGCGGGATCGCGCTGCACTTGCGCGGGCCGGTGAAGGAACTGTTCTTCGGGTGGCTGCGGTCCTACCGTCCCGACCTTGTCGAGATGTACGAGCGCCTCTACGCCCGCGGCGCCTACGCTCCGGTCCAGGAGCGCCGGCGCCTGGCAGGGTTGTTGCGGCGACCGGGAATTCCGCCGCCGAGCCGTTTCAGGCTGGAGGATCGAGAGCGTGCGAAGCACGAGAAGGTGGAGCCAGGGCTGCCTGCCGAGGAACAGACGTCGTTGTTCTGACGCGCCGCTGCGGCGCGCTAACGCTTGTCCTTTTGCGCTTGCTCGAACTCGGCGGCGAGCTTGTGCCCGCCCAGCTTGCGTGTCACGGTCGCCGAGAGCTCCGGCGCGATGCCGCTGATCGCCGAGCCGACCTTCAGCCCGACCGGCGCGACGTCGACCTCGCCGCGGTTGCGCTCGATGGCGCGCAGGGTCGCCTCGGCGACCTGTTCGGGCGACTTCGTGCCGCCGGCGTAGAAGGGGAGTTTGACGTCGGCGTCGGCGAACATCCCGGCGTCGCGTATGAATCCCGGGAAGATGGTCGACACGCCGACGCCCGTCCCGTGGAGATCGGAGCGCAGCGCGCCGGCGAAGCCGCGCAGGCCGAACTTCGTGGCGCTGTAGATCGCGGTGCCGGCCGGCGGAGCCTTGCCGTTCAGCGAGGACATGAAGACGACGTGGCCCGAGCCGCGCTTGACCATCCGCGGCGTCAGCGCGTGGGCCAGCAAGATCGGCGCGTGCAGGTTGACGCGCAACGCACGCTCGATCTGCTCCTCGGTGAACGTCTCCAAGCGACCCGAACCGGGCAGCCCTGCGTTGGCGACCAGGATGTCGACGTCCGCGTGTGCCGCAGCCAGCTCCCGGACGGCTGCCGCGTCGGACAGATCGGCCGGCGCGACCTCGCCGCCGATCTCGCTCGCGAGCTCAGCGAGTACATCACCGCGCCTGCCCGACAGGACCACGTGCGCGCCTGCGGCCGTGAGTCGGTGCGCGATGGCGCGGCCAAGCCCGCCGCTGGCGCCAGTCAGCAGGACGGTCTTTCCCCCGACGTTCACCGCCGCAAGACTGCCATGTTCACGAAGCGAAGACCGCCACGGTTGCGGTGAAGCCGTGTAAGAAGCTCTCGCCGCCGACCGGGCCAATCTCGCCGGCCGCGAAGAACCCGGCCGTCGGGATCGGGCCAAGCTCGCTCGTGAGCGTCGACGCATCATGGTCGGAGATGCCGAACATCCCGCGACCGCGCCCGTTGCACGTAAACATCAGCGCGCCCGCCGCGACATCGGATCCCAGCGCCATGCGTCGCAGGCCGAGTGCCTCGTGCAGGTCGCGGTCTGCCGAGGCGGCATCGCGGGCATGCACGCGCACGACCTGGCCCTCCTCGATCGGCGCCCCGACCGCGATCGTCCCGGTCTCGGGATCTCCGGCAAGGACGCTACGCACGAGAAAGTCGCCCTGACGGTCGTCGGAATCTCCCCGGTCGACGACGATCCCGAGCAGCATGCCCTCGGCGAGGGTCTCGCGCTCCGCGTCGGTGAGGCGGTCGAGCACCGCGCGCAGCGCGCCCAGCGCGGGGCGGTCAGCGAGCTTCTTGATCAGACGACCGTCGGCGGAGGTGATCGTCAGCTTGGGACCCAGCGGGGTCGCGCCCTGAGAGACGCACGGCAGGAGCTCCACGCCGTCGAAGCGCACACCGACAGCGCCCCCGCCGACGACGCGCTCGCCGAGGAACAGCGCCGCGTCGCCACGGATCGTGCGGGCGCTCGAGACCCCACCGAGGACCGGCACACCCGGCGCGCGATCGGCGATCTCTGCGAGGACCGCATCGGTCGGAAACGAGTACGGGTCAGGGAGCAGGATCGCGCCACCCGCACCCTGCAGGTCAGGCACCCCGGCGATCGCCACGCCGTCGTCGACCTCCGTGACCTCCGCGTGAAACGTCGAGACGATCCCGCCCTCGAACGCCGCCGCCCACACCGCGACGGCGGTGCCGCCTTCGATCTCGCGGCCGTCGCCGATCACGCCGCCGGCTCCGCAACCAATCAGCACGTCGGGCTGGAGCGCGTCGTGGACGCCCTCGAGCGTCGCTTCGGGCGCCGCGAGATGCGCCCCGGACGCGAACACGACGGCAAGATCGATGCTCGCTCCGGCCAGCTCGGCGGCCACCTTCGCAGCCGCCTCGATCGCCCCGGACCGCGGATCGGACGCGGTCGACAGGGCACACGCGATGCGGACGCTCATCGTCTTCGGACGATACTCGCTCGCCCAGGTCTCGCCAGACGAACTCCGCCGCCGGGCACCGGAGGCCCCGGCGGCGCGGTTGCGCGGGACCCGGCCGAGCTCGCCGGAGGCTCCGGCGGCGCGTCGCGCCGGGCGCTGCCGGGTTCGCTGCGCCCCGGCGGCGCGGTTGCGTCTCGCGGACCAACCCGGACGCTGCGCCCCGGCGGCGCGGTTGCGTCTCGCGGGCCGACCGGACGCTGCGCCCCGGCGGCGCGGTTGCGCCTGGCGGCCGACCGGACGCTGGCGCCGCGGCGCGGTTGCGCCTGGCGGCCAACCGGACGCTGGCGCCGCGGCGCGGCCGCCGCGCCGTCCAGGCCCCACCGACGGATACTGGCGCGGTGACCAAGCACGTCATCGCCGTCTTCGGACCGACCGCCGTCGGCAAGACCGAAGTCGCCATCGCGCTCGCGGACGAGCTGCGTGCGCGTGGTGAGCGGCCGGTCGCCGTATCGGCCGACGCGTTGCAGGTCTACCGCGGACTGGAGATCCTGACGGGCGTTCCGCAGCGAGCGGAGCGTGCACGCCTCGAGCACCGTCTGATCTCATTCGTGCCCGTCGACACGCGCTTCTCCGTCGGCGAGTACGCAACGCTCGCTCATGCCGAGATCGACGGACTGCTCGCTGAGGGCGCGACGCCGATCGTCGTCGGCGGCACGGGCCTGTATCTCCGTGCCGCGCTCGCGCAACTCGAGCTCAGGCCGCCGCCGCCCGAGGGCGTGCGAGAGCACTGGGAGGCCGAGCTGCGCGCCCGCGGGCCCGAGGCGCTGCACGCCCAACTCACGCTGCTCGCGCCCTGGGCGGCTGGGGCGATCGAGCCTCGCGACCGCCACCGCGTCGTGCGGGCGCTCGAGTTGCACGACCAGGGCGCGCTCGAGTCCTCCCAGGGCCCGAACCGCCTGTGGACAGCTGACACCCGCCATCCGACGCGGCTCGCCGGCCTGATCCGCGACCGCGACGAGCTCTATGCACGGATCGAGGCGCGGGTCGACGCGATGGTGCAGCGTGGCGCCCTCGAGGAGGTTCGCCGAGCGCACGCCGCCGGCGCGTCGGAGACGGCTCGCGCCGCGCTTGGTTTCGACGAGCTGCTGGCCGGCGACATCGACGCCATGAAACGACGCACGCGCAACTACGCTCGCCGGCAGCTCACGTGGATGCGCAAGCTGCCCGATGTGACCGTCCTCAATATGACCGAGCACACCCCGGAGCTCGTTGCGGAGCGGCTGCTGCGCTGATGCGACGCGCCACGACCACACGGACCGAGGCCGAGGTCACCGTCTCCATAGACTCGCGCCCGCATGACCGCAATCGCATTCGAGAAGTGGCAGGCGCTGGGGAACGACTACCTCATCTTCGAGCAGCGCGATCTGCCCTTCGAGCTCGAGCCGGAGCGCATTCGGCGCATCTGCGACGTCCACACCGGCGTCGGCTCGGATGGGATCCTGCTGCTCTCCGAGGCAGACGAGGAGGGCTTCGTCGCGCGCCTGCGGATCTTCAATCCCGACGGGTCCGAATCGGGGCTGTCGGGCAACGGGGCGCGCGAGGCCGTCATGTACCTGCGCCGCAACGGCTGGACTGACGCCGACCGCTTCTCGATCCAGACCGCGGCCGGCGAGATTCGCCCGCACATCACCGGACCGGATACGTGCACGCTGGACATGGGGCGCGCCCGCACGCGCTCCGAGGACTTCCCGTCCGGCAGTGCGGACGGCACCGGCTCGCTCGAGGCCGGCGGCGGCGTGTGGCGCTTCCAGCACGTGCAGGTCGGCAACCCGCAGTGCGTGATCCACCATCCGGCCCTCGACGAGCTCGAGCAGCTCGACCTCGCGTTGATCGGGCCCGGCATCGAGCACCACGAGCTGTTTCCCAACCGCACGAACGTCAGCTGGTTCGCCGAGCTCGAGCCGGGTGTCATCCGCGCGCGGATCTTCGAGCGCGGCGTGGGGGAGACGATGTCCTCCGGGACAGGCGCCAGCGGCGCCGCCATCGCCTACGTGCTGCGCGGCGGCGACTCACCCGTGACCGTCCGCCTCGACGGCGGCGAGCTGGTGGTCGAGGTCGGCGAAGACCTGCACTTCAACCTCAGCGGCCCCGCCACCCCGGTCTACCGTGGCGAGCTGGCCGACGACTTCTGCTCAGCACTGGAGGACCTGTGAAGCCCAGCCGCCGTCTCGATCTCATCCCGCCCTATCTGTTCGCCGAGCTCGAGCGAAAGATCGCGGCCAAGCGCGCGGCGGGCGTGGACGTCATCTCGCTGGGCATCGGTGATCCCGACCGGCCGACGGCCGCGGTCATCGTCGATGCGATGCAGGAGGCAGTGACCGAGCCCGAGACGCACCGCTACCCATCCAACCGCGGTCGCCAGGACTTCCGCGAGGCTGTCGCGGACTTCTACATGCGCCGCTTCGACGTCGAACTCGATCCGGCGACCGAGATCATGCCCGCTATCGGAGCCAAGGAGTGCATCTTCAACCTCAACCTGGCCTTCCTGGATCCCGGCGATGCCGCGCTCTCCTCCGATCCCGGCTACCCGGTCTACACGGGCGGCCCGCTGATGGCCGGCGGCGAGCCGGTGCTGATGCCGCTACTGCCCGAGCGTGGCTTCACCCCGGATCTGACCGCAATCTCAGACACGGACCGGTCGCGCGCGAAGCTCATGTTCTTCAACTATCCGAACAACCCCACGGGCGCCATCGTCCGGCCGGGCTTCTTCGAAGACGTCGTCGAGTACGTGGCCGGCACCGACATACTCGCCGTGCACGACAACGCCTACTCGGAGACGACGTACGACGGCTATCGCGCGCCGTCATTCCTCGCGACGGCTGGCGCCAAGGACGTCGGCGTAGAGGTCTTCAGCTGGTCCAAGGGCTACAACATGACCGGCTGGCGGTGCGCGGCGATCGTCGGCAACGCCGAGGCGATCGAGCACTACTGGCGTCTGAAGACGAACATCGACTCGGGGTTGTTCGAGGCCGTCCAGCTCGCCGGCATCGCCGCACTGAGCCCCGACACCGACGGCGACAAGCGCGAGATGAACGCGCTCTATGCGCGCCGCCGCGACCTCGTCGTGGACGCCCTTCGGTCGATCGGGGTCGACGTGACACCGCCCAAGGGAACGATCTACATCTGGGCGCCGGTGCCGGCCGGCTTCGAGAACGCCGCATCGTATTGCGAGCACGTGCTCGAGAACGCCGGCGTCGTGATCTCGCCGGGCGGTGCCTACGGCCCCAACGGCGAGGGCTTCTTCCGCATTTCGCTGACGATGCCGGACGACCGGCTGCTGGAGGCCGTGGACCGGCTCGGCAAGCTCGCGGGCTGAGCGGGCTGACCGGGCTGCGCCACTCGAGCCGTTACCCGTAACTCTGGCGCGAGGTGTTATCTGCGGAAGCCGCGGGTTTGCCGTGGAGAGAGGACAGGCGTACGCTGGAATGGCGAAATGCCCCGCGACCGGTGGATCGGCCCTCCGAGTTCACCTCCGCCACGGCTGTCACGGCATGTGCACGACGGTCGCCTTGATGAGTGACAACGGACGCCCGAGACATGAGCCACGAGACCGGGTCGCCGGAAGGTCCTGACGCCACGCTGCTGCGCTTGGTCGTCGACGCGACGCGCGACGCGTACGTGGCGATCGACGGCGACGGTCGCATCACCGACTGGAATCCCGCGGCGGTCGTGCTCTTCGGGTGGACGCGCGGCGAGGTGCTGGGCCGGGCGCTCTCTGAGACGATCGTCCCGCAGCGGTTGCGAGGCGACCACTGGCGCGACGTGCATCGCTTCATCGGCGGCGGTGCTGCGCCGGACTCCGGGCGCGTGGTGGAGCTGTCAGCGATCGACCGCGACGGCGGCGAATTCGCGGTTGCGTTGCACGTCGTACCGCTCGCCCCGTACGCGGCGGGCGACTCAGAGCGTGCCGCCGAGGCGCGGAGCGACAGTCGCCGGACCGAAGACGAGGCGGCGGGAGTGCGGGCGCTTCGCGCCGCCCTCGACGCCCGCGACCGCCACACCGGCACGCACTCCGAGGCAACGGTGTCACTCGCGGTCAGGGTGGCGCGCCGCCTCGACCTGCGTTCGGAGGAGATCTCCGCGATCGAGCACGTTGCGCTCTTGCACGACGTCGGAAAGATCGGCATCCCCGACGACATTCTGCAGAAGGAAGGCCCGCTGGACGAGGCCGAATGGCAGACGATGCGGGGCCATCCGGCGATCGGCGCGCAGATCGTCGCCTCGGTCACGTCGCTCTCGCACCTGGCGCCGGCGATATGTGCCGAGCACGAGTGCTGGGACGGCAGCGGCTATCCCGACGGGTTGGCCGGCGACCAGATACCCGTGGCCAGCCGGATCGTCCTGGCCTGCGATGCGTTGCACGCGATGACGAGCGCCCGGCCCTACCGCAAGGCGATGCCGATGGCCGCCGCCCTGCGCGGCCTGCGCTACCACGCGGGCACGCAGTTCGATCCGAAGGTGGTCGCCGCACTGCTCGACGAGGTCGCGACGGGAACTATGTCCACGCCGACCGCGAGGGACACCAAGCCGTCGGTGCTCGTGATCGGCGACGACGCCGCGCTCAGTCGCTCACTTGAACGGGGCCTGACGCGCGCAGGCTTCCGCGTCCGCACGGCCACGACCGCGACCGACGCCTACGTCGCGGTCGGTGACACGTGCTTTGATCTGATCGTTCTCGACTGGCTGCTGCGCGGCGGCGTCAGCGGCGCCACCGCCTGCCGGCGACTGCGTTACCTGCATCCGTCCGGCGAGATCGTCGTCCTCAGCGGCCTGAGCGACGTCCGCGATCAGCGCACGGCGCTGGAGGCCGGCGCAACGGCAGTCCTGCAGAAGGGCATCCCGCTCGAGGCGCTGGTGCAGCGGCTGCTCGGTGTCGTGCAAGCCACGTGATCGCCAGCCCGGCCCGCAAGCCCGACGCGACAGGCGGCGCCGACGCCGTCAAGTGCCAGGGCGTAGGTGTCGGTTAGTCGCTGTTTCGTGCGGCTGCTAACGTCATATTTACACGACGTTTCCGGGTTCTCATTTCGCTCTCTGCCCGGGTTAAGCCATAGAGCGCGGACGACAGGATGGGTCATGCGAAACCCAGCCGAGCCACGGAGCGGCGCGCGCGAGCATCAACCCGATGTGCGCCATTGGTTACGAAGAGAGCCGCGAGTTCACGGCTCGACGAAGAGCTCAACGAGCGCGGACGACGCGCTGCTGTGAGACGAGAACGCTGGCTGCCCAAGGCCACGACGGCGCCGTGGTGTGCTGACGAACGAGGGAGTAGAGCGTGTTGACAAGCGATGGGCCGGGCGGATCGGTGATCCGCCGCCTTCTCCCAGCGGCAATCGCGGTTCTGATGGTGCTGGGCTTCTTGAGCTGGCAAGGCGTGCAGCAGGAGCTGTACGGGACCACGTTCGGGCTCCGGCTGCTGACCGTCGCTGCGATCGGGCTCATCGCAGGGTTGTTGTGGTATTTCGCCCGCTGGCTTGATCGCAACGAGGCCGCGCGACGCGATGTCGAGGCGAAGCTCAGACGCAGCTCTCGCTATTTCGAGCTGTCCCGTGACTTGGTCTGCACGGCGGGCTTTGACGGCTTCCTCAAGCAGCTCAACGCGGCGTGGACAGAGACGCTTGGCTGGAGCGAGGCGGAGCTGCTCTCGCGTCCGTTCATGGACTTCGTGCATCCCGACGACCGCGAGATCACCGAGCAGGAGCGTGCCAGCCTCGACCGGGGCGGTATTTTGGTTGACTTCGTCAGCCGCTACGCGACCAAGGACGGCGGCTGGCGCTGGATCGATTGGACGGCGATGGCGATCGTCGAGGAGGGGCTGATCTACGCCTCCGCGCGCGACGTCACGCAGCGTAAGGCGGCCGAGGCTGCGCTGGAGGCAAGCGAGCGCCAGACCCGCCAGATCCTTCAGACGGCGCACGACGCCTTCATCTCGATTGACGCACGCGGGCTGATCACCGACTGCAATCCCCAGGCAGAGGCCAGTTTTGGATGGCCGCGACACGACGTGCTGGGGCGCGAGCTGGCCGCGACGGTGATCTGCGAAGGCGATCGCGAGCCAATTCGTAGTGGCGTCCAGCGGTTCCTGGATACAGGTCAAGACCCGGCGCTGGCAGGCAACCGGCTCGAGCTGACGGCGCTGCGTCGCGACGGGCGCGAGTTCCCGATCGAACTGACGATCTCTCCGCTCGAGACGGACGACGGCTACTGCTTTAACGTGTTCGTGCGTGACATCTCGGCACGCAAGGCATCCGAGGAGCTGCTCGAGCGCCAGCGGCGTCAACTGCTCGAGGCGCAGTCGGTGGGCGGGTTCGGTAGCTGGGAGTGGGACATCGGCGCGGACACGATCGAGTGGTCCGAGGAGCTGTGTCGCATCTACGGCGTCGAGCCCGGTCGCCAGCGCAGCTTCCAGGAGTTCTTGGCGTTCCTTGATCCCGACGATCGCGCTCGGATGCGTGCGACGGTGCGGACGGCGTGCGAGAGCCGGCAGCCGTACGCCCTCGAGCATCGCGTCGTGCGACCAGACGGCTCGATCCGCGTGGTCACCGCTCGCGGCGAAGTGATCACCGACGATGCCGGGCGGCCGTCGCGGATGCTCGGCACCGGCCAGGACGTGACCGACGAAAAGGCGGCCGAGGAGGCACGAGGACGAGCGGCGCTGGTGGACTTCTCCGAGGATGCGATCGTGGCCGAGACGCTGGACGGCGTGATCGAAAGCTGGAATCGGGGCGCGCAAGCGCTGTTCGGCTATAGCGCCGAGGAGGCGGTCGGGCAGCCGATCGCCGTGCTCCTGGCGCCCGAGCGCCAGGACGAGCTGGCGCAGGTTCTGGCGCAGATCAAGCGTGGGGAGCGCGTCGATGCGCTGGAAACGGTGCGCTTCGCCAAGGGCGGCCAGGCGATCGATGTGTCGATGCGGATCTCGCTGGTCTACAACAGCGATGGCCACCTGGTGGGCGCGTCGTCGATCTCTCGCGACATCACCCACCAGAAACTGCTCGAGGCGCAGCTGCGACGCAGCAGCCGCTACTTCGATCTCTCGCGAGATTTGACGGTCGCCGTGGGCTTGGACGGCTACTTCAACAGCGTCAACCCCGCCCTCGAGCACATCCTCGGGTGGAGCCCGGAGGAGTTCTTGACGCGCCCGAGCATCGAAATGGTTCATCCCGACGACCGCGCCGCCACGCCACGCGAGATAGAGCGGCTCGCCGACGGCAGCGTCAGCTTCAGCCTCGTCAACCGCTACCAAGCCAAGGACGGCACCTACCGCTGGCTGGACTGGAACGCGATCCTTCCACCCGACGAGCCGTTGCTGTACGCGTCCGCGCGCGACATGACCGAGCGCATGGAAATGGAGACCGCGTTGCGCGACGCCGAGCAGCGCTTCCGCACGGCGTTTGACCGCGCACCGATCGGCGTCTGTCTGCTGTCGCTCGATCCCCGGGATCCGGGCCGGCTGCTGCAGGTCAACCCGGCACTGGCCGGCATCCTCGGTCGCAGCGTCGAGGAGCTCACCGGCGTGCCGATCAGCTCACTGATGAATCCCGACGATCACGCCGACATCTACGCCAATCTCACGGAGCTGACCGACGGCGACAGCGGGCACGTCGAGTTCGAGCGGCGCTTCATGCCGCGCGACGGACATCCCGTCTGGGTGCTGATCAGCGCGGCGCTCCTCACTGACGACGGAGAGCAGCGGCTGGCCGTCACGCACGTCATCGACATCTCCGATCGCAAGCAGGCCGAGGATCAGCTGCAGCATCTCGCCGACCACGACGCCCTGACCGGCCTGTTCAACCGGCGGCGCTTCACCGAGGAGCTCGAGCGCACGTTGCGCCACGCCAAGCGATTCGAGGAGGCCGGCGCCGTGGTATTCCTCGACCTTGACGGCTTCAAGTTCGTCAACGACACCCTCGGGCATGCTGCCGGCGACGAGCTGATCATCCGCGTTGCCAGACTGCTGAGCCGCGCCATACGCGAGACCGACACCCTCGCCCGCATGGGAGGCGACGAGTTCGCGGTGCTGCTGCCGCGTTGCGACGAATCCTCGGCGGTGATCGTCGTGGAAAAACTGCTCTCGACCCTGCGACGCAACGGCCTAAGCCGTGACGGCCGCCGCGCCCACGTCTCGAGTTCGATCGGCATCGCCCTGTTTCGCGGTGACCAGGAGCTGACCGCCGACGAGCTCGTCGTCGAGGCGGACATCGCGATGTACGACGCCAAGAAGGCGGGCAAGGACCGCCACGCCGTCTACGACCGCGCCCAAGGCCGTCGCAACCTCATGTCGATGCGCCAAAGCTGGAACGAGCGCCTGCGCCGGGCGATCCGGGACGACAGGTTCGTGCTGCACGCTCAGCCGATCATGGCGATCGGCTCCGACGACACCGCCTGGTTTGAGCTGTTGTTGCGCCTGCCCGACGACCAAGGCGACCTGATCCGGCCCGGCAGCTTCCTCGACAACGCGGAGCGCTTCGGGCTCATCGAGCAGATCGACCGCTGGGTGCTCGAGCGTGCGGTGCGTCACCTCCACGACAGCCACGCTGCCGGCAGCGACCTGGTGCTCAGCGTCAACGTGTCCGGCACGACGATGAACGATCCCGAGCTCGCCTCGCACCTCGCAGCGCTGCTGTCCAGATACCCGATAGGGCCCGACCGCCTCGTCCTCGAGATCACCGAAACCGCCGACATCAAGCACATCGATCGCGCGTGCTGCCTGGCCCAACAGCTGCGCGCGCTGGGGTGCAAGCTGGCACTGGACGACTTCGGTGCCGGGTTTGCCTCCCTCTACTACCTCAAGCACCTCCAGTTCGACTACGTCAAGATCGACGGCGAGTTCATCAGCAACCTCTGTGCCACCCCCAGCGACCAGCTCATGGTCGAGGCGGTCGTCACGATCGCGCATGGCCTCGGCACGCGCACGATCGCCGAGTTCGTCGGCGACGACCCCACCGTCGACTGCCTCAAGCAGCTCGGCGTCGACTACGCACAGGGCTACCACCTCGGGCTCCCCAGCCCCGTCGATCAAGCGCTGACCTACCTGGCCGCGCCCTGATCCCGCGGGTGGCCGGTATGAGGCCAGGACACCGCGCAACCAGCCTCAGCGCGGTGCCCGGGACGCCGCGGGGGCCACTAGACTGGGTCTGTGCAACGAACTCGTCAGGGCCGCGTCGGTGAGCCCCAAGCCGGCACCGAAGCTGGAGCAGGGCGCGCCAAGCAGCGCGCGTTGTGCATCGCCGCGCTCGAACAGGGCGACGATCTGGGCGAGCTGCACGAGCTCCTGCGCACGGCCGGCGTCGCGGTCGTGGGTCAGATCGTCCAGCACCGCGAGCAAGCGCATCCGAACACATACCTCGGACCGGGCAAGCTGCTGGAGGTCAAACAGGCGGCGAAGGACGCCGACGCGAACGTCATCGCCTGCGACGACGAGCTGAGCCCGCGCCAGGAGCGCAACCTCGAGCAGGAGCTCGGCATGCCGGTCGTCGACCGCACGACGATCATCCTGGACATCTTCGCCGGGCACGCCCACAGCGCGGAGGGCAAGCTGCAGGTGGAGCTCGCCCAGCTCGAATACAACATGGCCCGGATGCGCGGCCTGTGGACGCATCTCGAGCGCCTCGGTGCGAGCGCCGCCCAGCCCGGCATCGGCGCCCGCGGACCCGGCGAGTCGCAGATCGAGACCGACCGCCGGCTGGCGCGCAACCGGATCACGGCGCTGCGCCGCCGGCTGCAGGGCGTGTCGTCCTCGCGCGCGGTCATGCGCGCGGAGCGCGAGCGCGCGCACCTTCCTCAGATCGCGCTGGCGGGCTACACGAACGCGGGCAAGTCGACGCTGCTCAACCGCCTCACCGGCGCCGAGGTCGGCGTCCGCGACCGGCTCTTCCATACGCTCGATCCGACAACGCGCGAGCTGCGCGTGAACGGCCGCCCCTACCTGCTGAGCGACACCGTCGGATTCATCCGCAAGCTGCCCCATCAGGTCGTCGACGCGTTCGCCGCGACGCTGCACGAGACGCGCGAGGCCGATCTCGTCTTGCACGTCGTCGACGCGTCGGTGAGCGAGGATGACCTGATCGCGATGCTGCGTGCGGTCGACGAGACACTCGAGGCCGTCGGAGCCGGCGAGCGTCCGCGCGTGCTCGTGCTCAATAAGGCCGATGCGCTGGATGCCGAGCGGCGCGACGAGCTGGCGCTGACCCATCCCGACGGCGTCCTGATCTCCGCCGCCACGGGAGAGGGCCTGGACGAGCTCGGCGACCGGATCGAGGAGGAGTTCCGTCGCTCGATGCGCTCGGTCGACCTACTGCTGCCTTACGAGGAGGGCGCGCGCCTGGCGGAGCTGCACGACGCGGCGGGCGATCTGGAGCGCACCGACACCGCCGACGGCGTCCGCGTCCGCGCCCGCATCCCGGCGACGCTGGCCGAGCGCTACGCGCGCTTCTCGGTCAACTCGACGGCAGCGTAGACAGGCAGCGCTCCGGCGCGGGCGCGGCGCCGTGCCGCGCGCGTCAGCGCCCTGAGGATCCGAAGCCGCTGTCGGCGCGGCCGTCCGCCGACGGGGCCAGCTCGTCGACAACGCGCGTCGACGGAGACCGGTACGCCACCAGCAGCAGCTGCGCGATGCGGTCGCCCGCGCGCGCCTCGTAGGGTCCGGCTCCCGCGTTGTGCAGGATGACCTTGACCTCGCCGCGATAGGTCGGATCGACGAGGCCCGGCGCGTTGAGCGTCGTGACGCCGTGGCGGATCGCGAGCCCCGATCGCGGCAGGACGAGCCCCGCCACGCCGTCGGGCAGCGCGATCGCGACGCCCGTCGACACGAGCAACCGCGCGCCCGGCTCCAATACGAACCCCTCCAGGCAGCGCAGGTCATAGCCTGCATCACCCTCGCGCGAGCGTTCCGGTGCTCTTGCGTCAGGGTGCAGCAGTCTGACGTCGAGTTGCTCCACGGGCTCGGCAGTCGCGTACATGTCGGGACCCTAGCCCCCGCGCCGGACAGGCCGTCGCGGGGGCAAACACGCCTACGTCGCGACGAACCCGAAGTTCTTCAGGTAGTCCGCCGCGATCGTCGCCGCCTCTTCCTTGTCGATGTCAAAGCGCGCGTTGAGCTCTTGCATGATCGGCACGGTCATGTACTTCTGCACATCGCTGATGACCTTCTGACCGGAAGCTCCGAGCTTCTTCGCCGCGCTGTCGCGCATCGTGAAGGAGATGTTGTAGGGCGGGAAGATCGACTTGTCGTCGTCGAGGACGACGTATTTGCCCGACGAAAGCGGCCCGTCGGTCGTGAACACGAACGCGACGTCGGCGTCGCCGTTGTCGAGGATCTGGAACTTGTTCTCGCCCGGCAGGAACTTCTTGAACTTCAGGCCGTAGCCCTGCTCGACGCCGAGCAGGCAGTCGATGCGCTGACGGCAGGCGGGAAAGCCGTTGACGACCATGTCCTGCGACTTGCCCTTGAGGTCGGAGATCTTCGTCGGGTTGCCGAGCTCGGCGGCCTTCTTCTTGGTCATCCCGAGCCGGTAGCTGTTCTCGAACGGCGTCGGTGAAAACGCCGTGATGCCGACCTTCGCATAGCCGGCCTTGGCGTCTTGGTAGGCCTGCTTGGAATCCTTCGGGACGTCCTTGATCTTGACCTTGAAGAACGCTGTCAGCGCCGTTCCGGTGTACTCCGGATAGGCGTCGACCGTACCTTGGCGCAGTGCCTTGTAGGCGACGAGCTCGGGACCGAGGTCGAGGTCCTTCTTGACCTTGTAACCGGCCGCCTGCAGGGCCTGCGCATAGATCTCGCCAAGGATGTACTGCTCGGGGAAGTTCTTGGACCCCACCGTCAGCGAGACGCTCGAGGCTCCCTGCACCGGCTGGATCTTGTTGGCCGTCTTCTCTGAAGCCGAGATCGCGCCGCTGCCTGCGGATTGCGTGGTCGTAGCGGCCGGCGTCGAGCTGCTTTTGTCGCTGCCGCACGCGGCGATGACGACGCCGAGCGCGATGACGGTCATGACGGCGAACAGGATGCGGATGGGGCTGCGGTTCATCGGAGCTGCACTCTCCTTATGGACATCGGCCAGGTACGGGACGGGCCACCTCCGCGACCGGCAACCTTCAGCCCCTTCGGTGTGACGAGCCGTTGCACGAGAGCAAATCCGGCATCGGTGGTCAGCGTCAGCACGGCGACGACGATAGCGGCACCGATCTGACCCGCCTCGCCGTAGACCTCTGGTGAGAGGATCGGCGTGCCGAGGGTGTCCAGGCCCGCGCGCGGGGCGATGGTCGCCGTGGCGAGGACCGTGACCGCCGATAAGCGCACGCCGCCGAACATCGTGGCCAGCGCGAGCGGCAGCTCGACCTGACGCACAACCTGAAACTCGCTGAGCCCCTGCCCGCGCGCGGCGTCGACGAGCTCGGGGTCGACCTGGCGCATCCCCACGTACGTGTTGGTGAGGATCGGCGGGATCGCCAGCAGCGTCAGCGCGAACGTGATGTTCGTGAAGCCCGTCCCCAGGAACGCGACGAAGAAGGCGATGATCGCCAGCGCCGGCACGGCACGGCCGATGTTCGCCACGCCGATCGCGAGGAACTCGGCGCGTCCGAGGTGACCAAGCCACAGTCCGATCGGCACCGAGACGGCGAGTGCGATCGCCACGGCGAGGAAGGAGACGGCGAAGTGGTTGGCCGCCAGGTGGCCGACCTCCTGCAGGCCGCCGACCCGAACGGTGCCCGCACCGGACTCGCGCTGCTCGAAGATGAACTGCACGGCGTCGCGGAACGTCGTGAGGATCGACGCCAGAGGCGGGGTCATGAGGACGCCGCCCGCCGCCAGGGTGTCACGAAGCGCTGGAAGGTCAGCACGGTGAGGTCCAGCGCGGCCGCCAGCAGCGTCAGCAGCACGCCGCAGACCAGCACGTTGCCCTTGAAGGTGATGTTCGAATCGATGTTGCGCCCGAGACCCCCGGCGCCGGCGAGGTAGGCGAACGCGGCGAGGCCGACGGTCGTGGCCGCCGCGATCCGCAGCCCGGCGAGGATCTCGGGCAGCGCCAGCGGCAGCTCGACTCCGAACAGCAGCTGGCGGCTCGTCAGGCCCATCCCGCGCGCCGCGTCGATCGAGTCCTTGGGCACTCCGGCCAGCCCGGTGATGACGTTGCGGAAGATGATCACGAGCGTGTACGCGGTCAGGGCGACGATCGCGGTGTCGTTGCCGCGGCCGGTCACCGGCAGCAGCAGCAGAAACGCCGCGATGCTCGGGACCGTGTACAGCGCGCTGGTCAAACCGGTCAGCGGCGTGATCAGCCAGCGCAGGCGATGGGCGAGCAGGCCAAGGCTCAGCGCGATCGCGAAGCCGATCGCGACCGGAACGACGCTGATGTAGACGTGCTCGATGAACGGGGTCTGGTAGCGGTCGAGGTGGTCCAGGATCCAGTTCAGGCAGATTCCGTCGTTGCCCGGGCAGCCGGTCTCGCCCGCCCGGCTGCGGACGAATCCGCCGCCCTGGGCGATGATCGTGAGCGGGAGGCTCATGGCGCGCGGTCGGCCGCGCTCGCGACCTCGGCGGCGCCGCGGCCGCCGACGGCGTGCGAGATGACCTGGATCGAGAGCACGCCGACCGTGCGCCCGTCCGCATCGACGACGGGCCCGTACATCGAGTCTCGCGCGAGCAGGTCCGACAGCGCATCGCGCAGGATGTCGTCGAGCTCGACGATCGGGTCGGCGCGCGAGCGCAGCTCCTCGCGCACCCGTTCGCCGGTGAGCGCGCGCTCGCTGAGCCAGCCGATCGGCCGGTGCTGCTCGTCGACGAGCAGCGGAAAGTCCAGATCGGCGTCTTCGAGGCGGGCGCGGACCTCAGCCACCGGCTCGCCGATGCGGCACGTGGCGACCGTCCACAGGTCGATGTCGCGGACGCGCTGCAACGCCAGGCGCTTCAGCGCCCGGTCGGCGCCGACGAAGTCCTCGACGAACTCGTTCGCCGGGGCCATCAGCAGCTCTGCCGGCGGGGCGTATTGCGCGAGCCTGCCGCCCGTCTGCATGATGGCGATCCGATCGCCCATCTTGATTGCCTCGTCGATGTCGTGGGTGACGAAGATGATCGTCTTGCGCAGCTCGGCCTGGAGGCGCAGGAACTCATTCTGCAGTCGCTCGCGATTGATCGGGTCGATCGCGCCGAACGGCTCGTCCATGAGCATCACCGGCGGGTCGACGGCGAGGGCGCGGGCGACCCCGACGCGCTGGCGCTGACCACCGGACAGCTGGCTGGGATAGCGGTCGCGCATCTCGTGCGGATCGAGGCCGACGAGCTCGAGCAACTCGTCCACGCGCTCGACGATTCGACGCTTGTCCCAGCCCAGCAGCTTCGGAACGGTGGCGACGTTGTCGGCGATCGTGCGGTGGGGAAAGAGGCCGATCTGTTGGATGACGTAGCCGATGTGGCGGCGCAGCTCGGCCGGCTTGCGGTCCTTGACGCTGCGCCCGCCGAGCAGGATGTCGCCCGAGGTGATGTCGATCATCCGGTTGACCATCCGCATCGCGGTCGTCTTGCCGCAGCCCGACGGACCGACGAGGACGCAGATCTCGCCCGCGGCGACCTCGAGCGTCAGGCCGTCGACGGCCGGGGTCGGGCTACCGGGATAGCGCTTCGTCGCGTCGCGAAACTCCAGCGGCTCGGCGGAGGAGCCTTCGAGACCAGCCTGCACGCCACCGATGCTACCCGGCGCGACAACGGCGTCCACGGCGGCCTGGACGCGAGCGCGGAGCGACCTACCGAACTCTGAAATCACGTTCACGCAGACAGGAGCGAAGATCATGGGACGACGGGTGACACGAGTGCTCTGCGCCGGCGATCCCCGCGGCGACGGGGACGCCGTCGCCCGCCTCGCAGATGTCGCAGGCGAGCACGACGCCCAGGCGATCGCGCTGGTCGGCGATCTCACTGCCGACGGTGACAGCGGGGAATACCGCGCGATCTTCACGGCGCTGGGCAAGACGGGACTGCCGAGCTTCTGGGTGCCCGGCCCCGCAGACGCCCCGGTGGCCGGCTATCTGCGCGAGGCGCACAACATGGAGGTCGTCTTCCCGTTCCTTCACGGCCTGCACGGAACGGTTGCGTTCGCCGACGGCCACGTCCTGTTCGCCGGCATCGGCGGGGAGATCAGCGACGACCCGCATGCGCCGCGCGAGGAGATCGAGCGCCTGAGCTACCCGCGCTGGGAGGCGGAGTACCGCCTCAAGCTCGTCCGCGAGCTCGACGAGCACCAGCTCGTGCTGATGTTCTGGTCCGCGCCCGCGCACAAGGGCCGCGGGATCGGCGGCAGCGAGGAGGTCGCCGAGCTGATCGCCACGTACCGGCCGCGCCTCGCCGTCTGCGCCGGCGAGCCCGGCAGCCAGCTGATCGGACGCACGCAGATCGTCTCGCCCGGCAGCCTGGCGGACGGCCAGTGGGCGATCGCCGACCTGCACACGCACGAGGTCGATCTGGGGACGCTGTCGGTGACGGCGTAGGCCGGACCGCGGCCTCGCTCACACCCCGGCCGCCCGCCGCGCCTGCGCGTGCGCCGCGTCCTCGAGCCTGTCGTCCAGCGGCTCGAGCCGATCCAGGCCGAGCGCGCGGCGGATCAGCCAGTCGGCGAACCACGCGTTCTTGGGCAGCAGCGGCCCGTGCAGATAGGTGCCGATGACGCCGTCGCGGCGGACGCCTTCGAAGCCCGAGTTGCCGCTGTTGCCATGGCCCTTCAGGACGCGGCCGAGCGGCGCGTCGCCGCCGCCGAGATAGGTGCGCCCGGCGTGGTTCTCAAAGCCCGCCAGCACCCGGCGAGGCTGGCTGGGATCGTCATCCAGCTCGACTTCGATCGCGACGTTGCCGATCAGCCGCGGGCCATCGCGGCGCACCGTCTCCAGATCGACCAGCCCGATGCCGGGCATCTCCTCGTCGCCGAGCGCATAGCGATGGCCGAGCAGCTGATATCCGCCACAGACCGCCAGCACGATCGCGCCGCGCGCCGCGGCCGCATGCAGCGCGTCGCGCTTGACCTCGACGAGATCGAGCGCACACAGCCGCTGGTCGCGATCCTGGCCGCCGCCGAGGTAGAAGAGATCGTGCGCGTCGGGGTCGATCGCTTCGCCGAGACCCGCTGCGGTCAGCGAGAAGCCAATCCCGCGCCAGCCGCAGCGGCGCTCGAGCATGAGCAGGTTGCCGCGGTCGGCGTAGATGTTCATGAGATCCGGATACAGCGCGCAGACGCGCAGGTAAGGCAGGCCGTCAGCCACGGAGCATCACCACGATCGAGCCGACGTGCTCCTCGGTCTCGGCGATCCAGCGCGGGCTGACCGGACGCAGCCCGGCGGCGGCCGCCTCGGCCTCGATGACGCGCCGATCGACGCGATCGAGGTGGATGACGTTGTCGCTCGCCGTGCGGCTGCCGTCGGCGCTCACCGTCTCGCGGATGCGCTCGACCGCCACCCGCGTGCCCTGGTCGCGCAATGCGACGGGCTGGCTTGTGTAGCGCATGCCGTCAACGACGAGCACGTCGGGCAGCGGCAGGAACACGTGCTCGCCATCGAACGTGTCGAAGGCGTCCGCCAATGCACAGGCGACGAGGCCGCCGGGCGCGAGATGCGCGCGGGCCGCGCGCAGGAACGACGTTCGCCCCGCTGCGCCGAGCAGCTGCACGGTCTGCATCGGCGCGATGATCAGCGGGAAGGTCCGTCCCGGCAGTGAGAACGAGCGCGCGTCCCCGACCGCGGTCTGAACCCGCAGGCCGGTAGCGCGCTGCCGCAGCTCCTCGAGCAGCTGCGGATCGATGTCCAGCGCGACGACCTCGTGGCCGCGCAGCGCGAGGTCGACCGTCACGCGCCCCGTGCCCGCGCCGACGTCGAGCACCGGACCGTGCGCAGCCGCGGCCAGTTCACGCCAGAGGGCAAAGTCGGCGTCGTAGCGACCGCACTCCACGTCGTGCCAGATGATGTGGCTCATCGCTGGCAGCCACCTCGCGGGGCCGCCGCGGACATCGTCGAGCGATGACGCGCTGTCATCCGAACGACTCCGGTGCGGCACCGCGCGCGACGAGCAGCTGACGCAGCGCCAGCATCGCCGTGTAGGTCGGCAGCGCGACGAGCCGTCCCTTTCCGGCGTCGAGCGCCGCATCCAGCCCGCGATCGAGGGCGGGCACGACATGCAGGCGATCGGTTGGCACGCCCGCGTACTTCAGTCGCAGCGCGAGCTCCGCGGCACGCGTGCCGCTGCAGGTGACGCGCCGCACGCGGCCGGCGATGACCTCGAAGTCGGCGTCCCAGATCCACGAGACGTCGCGCCCGTCGGCGGTGCGGTCGTTGAGCACCGCGAGGACGTCGTGGTCGCCGTCGTCGAGCGCGAGCGTGCGCAGCACCTCGTTCGCGCCGGCCGGGTTCTTGACGAGCAGGATCGCGAGGTCGCGGCCGCCGATCTGCACCGTCTCGGCGCGGCCGAACGCGGCCTTCGTCGCCTCCAGGCCGGCGACGATGTCGGGCAGCGCGACGCCGAGCGCGCGCGTCAGGGCCGCCGCCGCCAGCGCGTTGTAGACGTTGTAAAGGCCGGGCAGGGGGAGGGCGACCGCCGTGCGCTCGCCCGCGACGGTCAGCTCAAATCGCGCCCCGCGGGTGCCGTCGAGCACGACCGCACTCGCCGACACGTCGGGGTCGGGACGGCGAGCGTGACCGTTGGGGCAGTGGTAACGCCCGAGATGGCCCATGTAGATCGCGTCGTAGACGTACGGCGCACCGCAGCGACGGCAGTGCTTGGAGTCCGACGCGTGGGCGAGCCCGCCCAACGCCACCCCGTCGTCCTGGACGCCAAAGTACGTCAACAAGGACCCGCCCGTCCGCTCGCGCCCGAGGTCGGCGACGAGCGGGTCGTCGGCGTTCAGCACGAGGTGCGTGCCCGGCGCGGCGGTGACCGTCGCCGCCCAGCGGTCGGCGATCGTCTCGAGCTCGCCGTAACGGTCGAGCTGGTCGCGAAAGAGGTTCGCAAGCAGCAGCGCCCGCGGCTGGACCTGCGCGACGACGCGGCCCAGCCAGAACTCGTCGACTTCGAACAGCCCGACGTCGCCGTCGATCGTGTCCCCGCGGGCCGCGCCGAGCAGAGCGGTCGCAACGCCGCCGGCCATGTTCGCGCCGGCGCGGTTGTGGACCAGGCGCGTACCGTTGCGATCCAGGATCGCCGCCACCATCGCGGCGGTCGTCGTCTTGCCGTTGGTTGCCGAGATGACCGCGCTGCCGTCACGCAGGCGGCTTGACAGGCGCTCGATCGCGCGCGGCTCCATCCGCATGAGCAGCTTTCCCGGCAGGCTCGTGGCGCCGCGGCCGCTGCGGCGCGAGAGGGACCCGGCAGCGCGCGCGATCGCGATCTTGACTGGCAGCACGACGCCCGCAGGATTGCAGCCGTGCGGGTTGGCGCTGAGCCTCGGCCGGCGCCCGGATCCGGCCTCATGCGAGGACAAGCGTCTCCAACCGCGCGGCGATGCCGACGGCGCTCGGCTGCGACGCGGCCTCGGCCTGCTCGCGATCCGACATTCCGGTGAGGACGATCGCCCCGTCGATCCCGGCCGCATGGGCGCCGCCGAGGTCGGCGTCGACGCGGTCGCCGACCATCAGCGCGCGACCCGGCCCGAGCCGATCCAGCGCGGTCTGCAGGAGGGCCGCCTCGGGCTTGCCGACGGTGACGCCGGAGCGCCCGCACGCGGTCTCGACGGCCGCGAGGATCGCGCCCGATCCGGGCCAGGGACCGTCGGCCATCGGAAAGGTCGCGTCGCGGTTGGCGCCGAGCAGGAACGCACCGCGCAGCCCGGCTTGCGTCGCGTCGCGCAACTCGGCGTAGTTAAAGCGCTCGTGACCGGCCACCACGACGACGTCGGCGCGGCTTGCGAACGTCGTCGCGTTGAGGATCCGCAGGCCGGCAGCCTCGACGTGGCGGTGGACGGCGACGGAGCCGATGACGACGGCGGTCGAGCCGGAGAACTGCTCCGCCAGGAGGAACTGCAGCGCACCCCCGACGGTCACGACCTCCTCCAGCGAGGCCTGGAACCCCAGTCGCCAGAGCTTGCGCACGAACTCCTCGCCGGCCAGGCGCGCATCGTTGGTGACGAACGCCACGCCCTTGCCGGCGGCGCGCAGGGCCGCGACGGCCTCGACCGCGCCCGGCGTCGCCTCCTCGCCCACCCAGACGCAGCCGTCGAGGTCGAGCAGGATGTGGTCGTAGCGAGCGACGAGAGGGCTGACGGGCACGGCGGGGAGTTTGACGACCCCGCGCGCGACGTCGTGCGAAACCGACCACGACGTCTCGCTCGGCCACTACGCTTGCGACGTGCGGCGCGCCAACGTCCTGATCGTGATCCTGTTCGCGTGCCTCGTGCTCGTCGCCTGCGGCAAGGACGACGGGAAGGTCGGCGACAAGCAGACGACCGCGACGAGCGCGACGACCGCGTCCACGCCCGCGAGGACGACGACCGCCGCCGTCCAGCCGCGCTCCACGCGCGACGGGTGCAAGGCGGTCGCCGCGCCGCAGGCCGCGACCGACGCCGACCGCCGGCGCTCGCGCCGGCGCCTGAATCCGAAGCGGACGTACATCGCGGTCATGAAAACGAACTGCGGCACGATCCGCATCCGTCTCGCCGTCCGCAGCGCGCCGAAGACGACGGCCTCGTTCGCGGGCCTGGCGCGCAACCGGTTCTTCGACGGCCTGACGTTTCACCGCATCGCCAAGCCCGGCGGCAACGACTACGTCATCCAGGGCGGCGATCCGCTGGGCACGGGCAACGGTGGACCGGGGTACAGCGTCGTCGAGGCGCCGCCGCGCAAGACGAAGTACCGCCGGTACGTGGTCGCGATGGCGAAGACGCAGACCGAGCAGCCCGGCACGTCCGGCAGCCAGTTCTTCATCGTCACCGCCCAGCAGGCGCAGCTGCCGCCCGACTACGCGCTCCTGGGCACGGTCATCGGCGGCAGGAAGATCGTGCACCGGATCGCGGCGGTGCCGACCGATCCGTCGACCGAGATGCCGATCGACCCGGTCGTCATCAGGTCGGTGCGGATCCGCTCCTCCGCGCGATAGGCGGCCCGGTGCTCGGGGGCCCCGTGTCACCAGGGCAAGGTGACGTCGGCGGATGGGGCTACGTTTGCCGTGTCGCCGGCCGGCGCGAGCGCGATTTGTCCGCCTGCGCGCTAGATCGTGGCGCGTGACGGGGACAGCTCCTCGAGTTTGCTGATGGTGTGCTCGCCGGCGCGGTACAGCTTGACGAGGTGCGCTGCCTGCGTCGGGCTGAGCTTGGGTGGCTTGCCGCGCGGGCGCCCTTTGGTCTGGGCGACCTTCATGCCCTCGCGGGTGCGCATCCGGATCAGCTCGGACTCGAACTCCGCGACCATCGCCAGGACTTGAACAGCAGCCGGCCCACAGGATCGGCTGGGTCGTGCACCGATCCGCCGAGGTTGATCTTGACCGCGCGCTGCGTGTGAGTACGTCGGCGATCGCACGGGCATCGGGAGCGAGCGCGTGAGCCGATCGAGCTTCGTTACGAGACTGTGTCCCGGCGCGGCACGCCACGAGCGCCTGGTGCAGGTCGGGACGATCGATTGGTGCCAGTCAGGTCGTGGTCGACGTAGATGCGCCCGGGCGCCACGCCGAACGCTGCAAAGGCCATCGCGTTGGGCGGTGAGATCCTGCTGGTCGGTTGACACGCGGGCGTAGCCGATGTTCAAGCCTGGCGTCCGCCGCGTAGCCGCATAGCCCCCGTCATCGGGACGGCTCACCGAACTGGTCGTACGGGACAGCCGGTCTCCGGGCCCTGATGGGTTTCGTCGGTCGTAAGCTGCCCGACGCGTGTGCCGGTTGGAGGTTCGGCTTTCGGTGCTCAGCGCCCACGTGCGACAGCGCCGATTCGTCGAGGGCCCCCCGCGAGAGGCGCCGCGACTGCCGCATCGCATGGGGGAGCAGCGCGCCTGGCAACAGATGCCGACGAAGACCTCCTTCTAGGCACACCGGCGAATGCGACGCGAATTACTGCCGGAGCGCCATGCATCATGTTGTTGTGTCGTACGACTCCGTTCAGCGGGCCGTGTCCGCGGCATGTCTGCCGGCGGACACGATCTTGGGCCTCATAGCAGCCGCTGATTCGACAGTCCCGCTCGACTTCATCAACTATGAGACCGACTACGAGTCGGACGGCTCAGGCGAGCTCGTGTGTCATGTGCGCGGCGACGCAGACAGTCTCGAAGCTGCCACGGTACCGCTGACGAACTCCGGTAGACGGAACCTTCAACTAATCGCACTCTCGGCCAACGCGGCGGTGTTTCAGCCGCATCTCGAGGCTGTCTACGAACCACGAGCAGGCGGTCGGTTTATCGCGTTGCGTTTGCTGGGCAGCGACCCGCAGGCCGCGCGGCGCTTGATCGACGTCGAACGGACGCTGGAACTCATTGCGGTGCTCGGAGTACATCCTCGCGAGACCCGCCTGTTACGAGCGGCGGAGAACTATGGCGAGGCGCTTCGGCGAACGGAGCCCGCTGCGTCTGTTCACGCCTTGCTGCATCTTTGGATGGCCGTCGAGAGTTTGACCGTGGTTATCGCGGACCGTGCTAGAGAAGAGACGGAAGTCGACTCGCTGTCAGCGCTCGGCGTGGAACTCGGAGTACAGCCACGGCCGGGCCGGGACGAGCCGCATGACGCAGACGTCTATGGCGTCCTCCGCCGTCGCGAGGTCTTCGCCGACGACGAGGATGTGCATCGCGCGCTCCGCGAGGCCAGCAACGGATCGAGCACGGCTACCTCGACTTTGGGCAAGCGCGTCGTCTGGTTGACGAGATCTTCGACCGTGCTGCGTTCCACATTCGCAGGAGCATCCTGCGGGAGAGCGGGCTGCCTGACGAGGATCTGGAAGCTCTGACAAGTGGGGGTAGCGCCATCATCGGCGCGAAATCCAACGCTTAGTGTTTGTCGCCACTGACCCCGAGTGGTGGCGACGGGAGCGCGGGCTCGCTGTCCTCATCGGCGCGTCGTAGCGGTCGCAGATGTCCCGCCGACGGCGGTTGGCGATGCAGGTCGTAGCGGCCGAGCGAGTTCACGTGCGCGTGCGCGACCGGAGCAACGCGCGCGACCGCTGATTCGTCGGCGACGACGTCGGGCCTGGTGGCTTGGAGGTGGTCGATCGAGGCGGTCATATAGCGCGCGTTCCAGACCTGAACGGCGTTGACGAGGATCTGTAGGCAGAGGGCGTGGCGGCGGTGGTCGTCTTCGTCGGCGGGGATCTGCGCGCGTGAGCCGATGACAAGGTGGCGGCGCAGCGCGTGCAGCGTTTCACCCTTGTTGAGTTGGCCCGCGATGCGGGCGCGCTCGGCGGGGTCCGCGCAGTAGACGAGCAGAAAGTTGGTGCGAACGATCCGGCCGTACTCGCCGAGCGCTGCCGCGAGCGGCGATTGTGGCGTCGCGTCTTCAGCCGCGAGATCAGCAGGCTCGCCGGGACCCATCCGCGCTTCAGCGACGCGGCCGTGCGGAGCAGGTCGTCGTAGTGCTCACGGATGCGCTGCGGTCGCGCACGGGCGCGCAGCACCGCGTCGACGGGCAGGCCGGTGGGCGCACCGAGGCGATACAGGAGCAGGTCGCCGGCGTCCCTGAGGCGTGGGATGAACCGCAGGCCTAGAAGGTCGAAGAGCGCGAAGACGAGCTCGGTGGCGCCGTGGGTGTCGGTCGTGTGCTCGACGATCGGCAGCTGGGTATGCAGGATCGCCTCGAGCGTGTGGATCGCTTCGCGTTCGGCGACGGACACGACCTTCGTGCCGTACTGGCTGTACTGGTCTGAGACCCAGTTGACGAGATTCAGCACGCCGCGCCGAAACCCGAACTCGCGGGCCATCGCGTCCGCGCCGGCCGCCCGTCCACGAACCGCGGAGCGCTGTCCGTCACTGCTTGAGAAGCGGCCGGTGCCCCAGTGCGCGGCGAGCTGCAGCTGGTGCAGGTAGTCGACGAGGATGTCGTTGGCGGCCTGTAGCTGCTCGTCGCCGAGATACCACTCCGTCGCCCATGCGAGCTGGCGGTAGGTCAGCGAGCAGCACTCCGCCATCCGTGTCGGCCCGAGGTTCAGCCCGCTCGCCAGGAGCGCGGCGTGCAGGTGCTGCTGCAGGTCGGCCATGCGTGGCGTCGAGCCGGCGGCGTGGGTCAGGTGGCCGGTGAAACCGGTCCACTGCTCGACCTCGGCGAGCAGGTCGGGGATGTCGATCCGCGGGGTGAGGCGATCGAGCTGAGCGCGCAGCCGGACGGCGGCCGGGGACTCGTCGAGCGCGTCGGGTGGCGACAGCTCGAGGCGATCGCCGACAAGCCGCACTCCATCGCCCGCATCGACCGCGGCCTGGAGCGAGGTGAGCGCGCGGTGCTGATCGGCTTCGAGCTCGCGTAGGCGCTCGGCGGGGTCCAGCGTGCGGCCGAACGTCACCGTGAGCTCCCGGCGTTCGGCCTGCCAGCGCTCGGCGGGCATAAGGAACCCGGCAGGGTCGGCGTAGCGACGCCCGACGGGCCGGTACAGGCGCCCGGCCCGCAGCGCGTCGCGTGCGACGAACCACAGCCCGAGCTCGTAGCGGGTGCGCTGCACGCGGCCGTCGTCGTCGAGCACCCACGCCCGCCAGGTCTTCGGCAGCAGCTCGACGGGCTCGTCGACGAACCGGTCGCGCGCGTCGCGCAGTCGTTTCAGCGTGGCGAGCAGCCCATCGTCAGCGTTCGTCGCGCCACGCAGCACGACCGTCTCCAGGACGGCATGCATCGCCGGGCGCAGGTGGCTGTAGCTGCCGCGGACCTTGTCGAGCTGCTGCTCGTCGATTGGCGGCAGCTCACCCGGCTTGATCGCGGCCGCGGCATGCAGACGATCAAGACCAACCTCGTGGCGGACGCGGTCCATTGGCAGCTCCCCGGTCGCGGCGCACTCGAGCAGGATCAGCGAGAGCTGGCGCCCGAGGGCTGCGAGCTCGTCGCGTTGGCGGGCGGTCTTGCGGCGCTGCTCGTCGACACGGCGCCGTGCGCGCCCGTCGGTCAGACGCAGCAGCTTGTCGAGCTGGTCCAGCAGCTCGTCGCCGCGCTCGATCACGAGCGCGTGGAGCAGCACCAGCATGAGCGGGTGGCGTCGCGCGGGCTCCAGGCGCCGCAGCTGCTGAGCGGTCATGCGGCGCCCGAGCGCCTCCAGCGCGCAGCGGCGCGCTGGAGGCAGGGCGCAGATGTCGATGTCCGAGGCGCCGAGCGCGACAAGTCGGCGGTAGCCCTGCACTTGGCCGAGCAGCTCCTTGACGCCGGTTCGTGCGGCGCGGCGGCGCAGCTCCGCCACACCGCTGGTCTGCCCGTCCGCTGCGTCGAGCAGCGTGTCGAGCTGGCGGCGACGCTCGGGCGCGAGCTGGCCGTCGAGCAGCTGCTAGACGTGGCGGTGCGCGTTGGCGCGCGCGGTCGCAATCATCCGTGCGAGCGTGTCGATCGGCGGGCGCAGCACGCAGCGGGCGCGCAGATGCTCGGCGACGAGGACCAGCAGCGTCGCCGGCGAGTCGTGCTCGACCGCGCGCTCCACGAGCCAGACCGCGAGCTGCGCGCGGCCGGCGTCGTGCATGCGACGCCACGCGAGATGCGTCAGCGCGATCTGCAGGTGATCGCTGCGCGTCTGCGCCCGCGTCCCGTAGGCCAGCAGCTCGTGCGTCGCCGCGTCGACCTGGCCCGCGACAAACTCGAGGGCCTCGTCGGGGATGGACGCGATGTGATCGGGCACGAACCCCAAGAACCGCAGAGCGCACAGCGACACGGCGAGCCCGAGGCGGTTCTCGGGCCCGCGCTGCTCGAAGATCACGACGCGATCGCGGTCCGAGAGCGCGAAGCACGCGCGCAGATCCTCGACGGCGATGCGGTCCGGAAAGCGCTCAAGGCGCCGGCGCTCCGCGTCGTTCGGATACCCCACTCTCAGCCTCCCTCGCGGTCAGAAGTCGATCTGCAGATCGTCGACGGCGCGCTGACGATCGGCGGCCGACGGCAGCGTGTATCGCCGTGTCGTCTCGAGCTTCTGATGGCCCGCGAGCTCGGCGACGATCACCAGGTCGTTGCCGCGACGCACCAGACCGGTCAGGCACGTATGACGGAGCGTGTGCGCCGACAGCTCGAGGCCCGCGCCGGCGGCGACGAGCCGGACGTCGCGGTCCGCCGAGCGCGCCGACAGCCGGCCGCCGGTCCGACTCACAAACAACGCCCGCTCGCCCTCGGCCGCGACCTTCTTGCGTTGCTCAAGCCATTCGTCGAGGACCTGACGCACGAGCGCGTTCAGCGGGACCTCTCGCCGGACCTCGCCCTTGCCCAGGACGACGAGCACGCCCTTGCGCGTGAGGATCCTGACGTCGTCGACGTCGAGCGCGACCGCTTCGGAGATCCGCAGCGCGGTGAACAGCATTAGCACCACCAGCGCGCGCGAACGCACGGGAGCGTTGTCGGCGGCGCGCAGCAGCCGCCGCTGCGCGGCCTCGTCCAGCGCGCGCGGCGCCGCTAGCGTCGGCTTGTCGCGCCGCACATGCGGGCGCCCCAGCCCGAGGCAGCGATACAGCGCATCGAGCGATGCGAGCGCGAGGTTGACCGTCGACGCGGCTGCGCGCCGCTCGACCTGCAGCCAGCGACGAAAGTCCCGGGCGGCGTGATCGCGCGCGAGCGGATCGACCAGCGGATCACCCTGCCAACCAGCGCGGTCGGACGTCGTCGCGAGCCACGCGCAGTACGCGCGCACGTTGCGCGCGTACTCCCGCCGCGAGCGGTCCGCGAGCGGCCGGCCAGCGAGCCAGCGCTCGAACAGCTGCGGCACCTCGGCGAGCTCGACCGCGTCGCTCATCAGGCCGGCGAGCCTATTTGTCGCCGCGGCGGAAGCTCCTTAGCGCCGGCTCACGGACCCGGTTTGTCGCCACGTTCGGCGGTTCAGCGGCGACAAAGAGCAGTTAGCCGCCACCGCAAGCGGCAAGACAGAAGGCTGGTCAGGCGGCTCGCAGAAAGCGCCGAAGCGCTTCGCGAATGATCTCCGACGTTGTGGTTCCCTCCGACCGCGCCCGCTGCAAGAGCTCCAGGCGCAACTCGGGGTCAAGGCGAACAGACTCAACGCTCGCCGGCGAGGAGCCCAGCGCAGGCCGACCGCGCTTGGGGCGCCGCTCGATCAGGCGATCGACGTCATAGCCCGCCTCGGCCTCAGCGGCGAGCGCCTGGATGTCCGTGTCGGTGATCGGCTGACCCGAACGGGTGTGACCGTAGACGCGTTCGTCGGTCATGGCTCGAGCAGCCTCCTGAACTTGGCCCGGATAGGCATCGCGTGGATCACGAGCTGAGTGTCCTCGACGGTCATCAGGACAACCACCTCCAAGAGGTTGCCGGCCTGATCGGGCCCGACGACCAGCCAGCGGTCGGGATCTTCGCCGGCGTCTTCGATAGCGAGCGCATGGTCGATGGCGTGATGGATGTCCTCGTCGACGACACCGTGCTTTCGCGCCGACTCGTGGATCTCCACCGCACTTAGCGTACTACGAAAAGAAATCAGCTACGAGCGCGACCCGGCAGGACCCACAACCCTCGTGGGCGTCAATGGCGACAAATACTAAGCGTTGGATTTCGAGCGGATGATGGCGCTACCCCAAGTGGCGCGTATGCCCGCCCGCTGCCCCTATGGCGGCCGCGTCTGATCGCGACCGGTCGGTGGGCGACCGACACGGACTTCGACTTTCGGCGTCCGGCGCACGTGCGTGTCGATGGCGAGCTTCGCGTGGAGGCGGTGGAGCCGACGCACCATGCGACAACTGCTGCGATTGACACCCAAGTACGAACACTGAACGGCCTCCAGCACAGTGTCGAGCAAGTCGAGCTTTTTGCGCCCGGGTCGCTTCAGGACCCGTTCACCAGTCGTGAAGGCGAATAGCGCCGGAGAGCGACGAGGACCAGTTCGCGTTGACCCGTGGCTGCCTACGCCACCGGTCACCGCGGCTTGGGACGAACAGCAGCAGTCCGCCATCAGGAGGACGCAGTGTCGCCTTACGAACCCGTCACTGCCGTCCGGTGGCTTCACGCTGCTGCGTTCGTCCAAAGCGATAGCGCTGTGGCAATCGCGCCGAATTCGGCCGACGCATATCGGAAGGACGTCAGACACCGGCAAGGGCGTGAACGACCGCTTCGAGGTCGTCGAGCGCAAGGGCGGCGTCGGTGCGGCGCAATACGAGGCGCTGGCCCACCTTGAGCCCGCTGTCGGGCACCTGATTAAGGAACTTCTCGTCGATGGTCCCGCCGGTGTGTGTGAGGACATGGCGGCGGGCGAACGTCCGCTTGAGCCGCTGCCAGCGTTCGTCGCCTGCGAGTTCGACGAGGTCCACGTCGGTGAGCTCGGCGAATAGCGCGGCGGTGTCGTCGAGGCGCTGGAAGAGGTTGCCCTTGCCCTTCGTGTGCTGCTGCGCGTCCGCCGCGCGCTGCGAGAACTGCTCGCGGGCGAAGATCTCGAACAGGCTGACGACCGACTCGATCGCGTCGACCGCGAAGCGCTCGAACACGCCGGCGGCACGCAGCGTCTCGCGCTCGTTTTCTCCGAGCCGGTCTTCGACGGCGAGCGCCTCACGCGCGGCCGTGACGGCTTCGAGCACCTTCTCGCCGGCCGGCCGCGGCCCACAGACAGGGCAGAACGAGCTGGCGCTGTAGAACGTGGTGGTTGGCGCAGCTTGAGCACTCGACAACGCGTCGCGTCCGCTCTTCGAGGGCTTCGGGCAGCTCGCGGACGGGCGGCGGTGCCCCCGGCGTGTAGCTGGTCTCGATGCTGATGAACGAGTCGCGCCGCCGGGGGTGAGATGAGCGCCGCCCGAACGTGCTTCCGAGGATGTCGTTCATCTGCCCGTGGATCCACTGCTCGACGAGGCCTTCTGCGGCGGCCATCGCGCGCACGTGCTGGGCGGCGCTCGTGAACGCGCTGTGATCCTCCTGGTGGCCGCAGTAAGGGCAGGTGAGCTCGATCTCATCAAGCAGCGCCTCGTACTCGTCGCCGCGCATCTTGAACGGGCCCTCGCAGGACGGACACTCGCGCCCGAAGTAGCCGTCCTCGTCGCTCGGGATGGAGACCGGCACCTCGAAGCCGTCCTCGGACTCGGTGATGTCTCCCACTCCGTCGGGCTTGGGCAAGTCGTGCCAGCTCATGCAGTCAGTCAACCACCGCGGTCCGACGGTTCGCCACCTGACCTTAGGTTCCGTCGGACAACGCAGAGGCGGCCGGTCCGTCGACGGTGTGGCGCAGCGCGCGTTCGTCAAGGCGCTGCCGCTACGGATCAACACCCGCGTCTGAAGGCATTGCCCGGGTCAGGTCGAGCCGTCGAGGCCCCGCAAGACGATCCCGTGCGGGACGTGGTAGAGGAGCGGGAGCTCCGCTAGGGCCGTTGGCGATCAGAGGTTTCTGTAGATGTCGCTGCGATGGGCGACTCGCAGCGCGAGGACCACGAGGTCGGCGTCCTTGACCGCGTAGACGACACGGTAGTCACCGATCCGGATGCGCCACAGGCCTGGATAGCCGACGAGCGGTCGAGCGCCGCGCGGTCGCGGTTCCACGCCGAGGCCATCGATGCTCTTGGCAATTCGACGGGCAACCGGCTTATCGAGCTTCATGAGCTCCTTCACCGCTCGCGGGTCGTACTTGACGACGTACGGCCCGGAGTCGCTCACTTTGCAAGCGCCCGAGTCACCTCAGCGCTCGACACCGCCGTCGCACCGCCGGCCTCGATATCAGCCAGCCGCTCCGCGGCGATTTGTCCGTCCTCGCGGTCAATCATCTCCTCGTATCGCTCAACGAGCTCGGCGGGCACGATCGCGGCGGCGCGCTGACGCCCGCGGCCGCGGGTGACGTAGGTGATCTCGCCGCCAAACGCCGCTCGATTGACCGCATCCGAAAAGTGGTCGCGCGCCTGGCTGACCGACAGCTCGTTGTCGCCCGAACTCATAGCGCCATCATAGCCAAGCACGCCAACCTGGCTTCCATGTATTCCGCAAGCAGCCGATCCTCAAACGGGGCGCACCGGAGGCCGCTACGCCTCCTTTTAGGCGCCGTACCGCTGCCGGGCCGCCTCGCCGGAGGTGCCGAGCAGGGAGCCGATGAACGCCCACGAATACCCGTGAGCGCGGGCGTCGTCGACAGCGGTCCTGATCGACCGTTCGGCGGTGGACCGTGACACGGCGGCATCGCGGAGGGCCGCGAAGACTGCGGCATCGCGCTCATCCTCAGCTGCGGGTTCGTAGGCCTCGAAGCGTCGAGCCAGCTCGTCAGCGTAATCAAGGATGTCTTGAACGGTGCGTGCACGTCGATCACCTCAGGAATTTGTCGCGGGCCTTCATGGCGTGCACGACGACTGGAGCCGGGACACCGTCGACATCCCCGATCTTGTAGATGATCGCGGCGTGGTTGGCTCCGATGGTCAGCGTGAAGCCCCCGTCGAACTCAAAGACGCGGATTGGCTGTCATAGGCTCGCCGGATGTCCTCGTCGCTGACGCCGTGCTTGCGGGCACCGTCGCGATGACCAGATCCACGCCCACCACGACAAGTTACCTTGTGCTTCAACGCTTGTTGAGGGTCTGGCCGATCCGCAGTCGGGCACCCCGGAGGTCGTTCGGTCTGGGATCGGCTACCGGCGCTTGCTGTACGCGGTGCCCGCGGCGACGACTTCGCGCTGTCGCCCGACCGTCGCGCTCAAGCGCGCGGTACGCCGTCGAGCATGTCACGCCGAAGAGGTCACAGGGCCCCGCGGTGCTGTGCTCGCCAGCGCGGTGCAGCGCGAGGAGCTGTACGTACTGGCGCGGGTGAGCGTGAGCTGCTACCCCGCAGGCGACCTTGGGCTTGGCGACCTTCATGCCCCTTGGTGCAAAGCCGGGTGAGACCAACCCTGCGCACACTGGTTTGAAGCTGTTGAACAACTGATTATGCCATGCCATAATCTCGGTCGTGAGGCGACTTACACGACGGAGGCTCATCGCCAGCGGCCTTGCCGCGGCGCCGGCTGTCGCGCTGCTGCACGACACCGTCCCGCACGACGGCGTCCATGCCGCGCTCGGCGCCGGCACGCCGACTGCCGCGGCGGCCGGGCCGCAGGCGATGGCGCACAGCAGCGGTCATGGCGGCGGCGCGAGCGGGGCAACGTTCCGCAAGGGCGAGACCGTCGACCACAAGGCCAACCGCTTTAACCCCACCGACATCCTGCGCGACTTCGACTACGGCAAGACACGCCGGTTGGCCAGCGGGCGCGTGCTGCGCGAGTGGGAGATCTACGCCGCCGACAAGGAGGTGGAGATCGCGCCCGGGATCAAGTACCCGGCATGGACGTTCAACGACCGGATTCCTGGGCCGACGCTGCGCGCGCGCGAGGGGGAGCTGCTGCGGGTGAAGTTCGCCAACGGGTCCGCCCACCCGCATACGATGCACTTCCACGGCATCCACCCGGCGGAGATGGACGGCGTGCCCGACGTCGGCCGCGGAATCATTCAGCCGGGCGACATCTTCACCTACGAGTTCGACGCGACGCCGTTCGGCGTGCACCTCTACCACTGTCACGTCGGGCCGCTCGCCGAGCACATCGCGCGCGGCATGTATGGGACGTTCATCATCGATCCGAAGCAGGGGCGCGCCGAAGCCGACGAGATGATGATGCAGCTCAACGGCTTCAACACGACGTTTGACTTCGCCGGCAACCAGGTCTACGCCGTCAACACGGTCGCATTCCACTACGCCAACGAGCCGATCCAGGTCAAGCGCGACCAGCTCGTGCGTATCTATCTCGTCAACATCCTCGAGTTCGATCCGATCAACTCGTTTCACCTGCACGCGAACTTCTTTGACTACTTCCCGACCGGCACGCGCCTGGAGCCGACGGAGTTCACCGACACGATCGTGCTCGGCCAGGGCCAGCGGGGGATCCTCGAGCTGCGCTTCCCGCACACCGGGATGTACATGTTCCACTCGCACAAGACGGAGTTCGCCGATCTCGGCTGGATGGGGTTCTTCGAGGTGAAGTGATGGAGGCCTCCGATCATGCTGCGCCGGCTGCGGGGATCCCGCGCTGGCTCCTCGCGGTCGTGCCGCTGGTCCTGATCGCGGCCGCGCTCGCGGCGCTCGCGCTGTTCGGCGGCAACACGCTGCCGGAGCGGACGGGGCCGCCGATCGAAGAGCTCGCATTCGAGCACACGGTGCTCAAGCCAGGCACGATCGAGCTCACGGTGCGCAACACGGGGCCCGACGCGGTGACCGTCGGGCAGGTGTTCGTCAACGACGTCTACGTGGACTTCGATGCAAGCGCGCGCGAGATCGGACGCCTGAAGAGCGCGAAACTCACGCTGAGATATCCGTGGCAGGAGGGCTCGCCGGCGCTGATCGCGATCATCACCTCGACCGGCGTGGCGATCGAGCACGAGATTCCCGTGACCGTGCAGACGCCGTCGGCGGGCGGCAAGTTCTACGCGACGATGGCGCTGCTGGGCACGTACGTCGGCGTCGTTCCGGTGATCCTCGGGATGCTGTTCCTGCCGTTCCTGAGCGGTATGCGGGCGCGCTGGTTCACCGCCTTCATGGGGTTCACGATCGGGCTGCTCGGCTTTCTGGCGGTCGATGCCTACATCGAGGGAAGCGCGCTGGCCGCGGAGAACCCCGGCGCGTTCGGCGGACTGAAGCTCCTCTTCCTGGGTGCCGCGCTGGCCTATCTCAGCCTCGTCGCGCTCGACCGCCACCTGTCGGGACGGCGCGCGGACGCACGGGCCGCGGCCGCCGACGCATCGCGCCTGGCGCTGCTCGTGGCGATCGGGATCGGCCTGCACAACCTGGGGGAGGGCCTGGCGATCGGCTCCGCCTACGCGATCGGCGAGCTCGCGCTCGGCGCCTTCCTCGTGATCGGCTTCGCGGCCCACAACACGACGGAGGGCTTCGCGATCGTGGCACCGTTCGCCCGCGGCGGAGAGTGTCCCTCGCTGCCGCGGCTGCTGCTGCTGGGCCTGATCGCAGGCGGGCCGGCGATCCTCGGCGCGGTGATCGGCGCCTCCGTCAACAACGCCGAGCTGTCGACGTTCATGCTTGGCCTCGGCATCGGCGCAATCGTCCAGGTCATCGTCCAGCTCGCGCCGACGATCCGCGACGCCGCCGGCCGGATGCTGCACCCGCTCAGCGTCGGCGGGATCCTGGCCGGCATCGCGGCGCTGTATCTGACCGGCCTGCTGGTCGCCGCCTGACGGCGGCGCCGCCCGATCCGCGAATCCCCGAAGATGAAGCCGGTGTCCATCCCACCGGACCTGAGCGCCGTGCGGCGCCGCATCGACGAGCTGGCGGCCGAGGTCCGGCGACTTAACGACCTCTACTACGGGACGGGCGACTCGCCGCTGCCCGACGCGGAGTTCGACGCGCTGAAGGACGAGCTCGCCGCGCTGGTCGCCGAGCACCCGCAGCTCGAGCCCGCGGACAGCCCGCTCGGGAAGGTCAACGCGCCCGCGCAGCTGACCGGGCCGACGATCCGCCATGCGCGCCCGATGCTGTCGCTCGCCAAGGCGACGACCGAGGAGCAGGTGCAGGCGTTCTGCGACCGCTTCGCCGGCCAGGTCTTCCGGGTCTCCGAGAAGCTCGACGGCCTCTCGCTGAGCATCGTCTACGCCGACGGCGCACTTGACTATGTCGCGACGCGCGGAACCGGAGAGATCGGCGAGCTCGTCACCGACAAGGTGCGCCACGTGATCCCGGAGCTGCCGCTCAAGGTCGGCGTCCGAGGGCGCGTCGAGGTGCGCGGCGAGGCGGTCATGCAGCGCTCGACGTGGCGGGCCTACAACGGCGCGCACCCGGACAGGACGCTGACCAACCCGCGCAGCGGCGCAGCCGGGACGCTGATGCAGAAAGATCCGGAGGCGGCCGCCGCCGCGGGCCGGCTGCTGCGCTTCTTCGCCTTCGGCGCCGACCGTGACGGCACGCCGATCGAGATCGCCGAGCTCGACGGGATCGACGAGGCCGCTACGGTCGTGTGCGCCGACGGCGACGAGGTCGTGGCGGCGATCCAGCACATCGGCGAGCGGCGCCTGGCGCTCGACTACGAAACCGACGGCGCCGTCGTGCGCCTGCACGAGCCGGCCGCCTTCGACGCGGCGGGATTCAACTCCGCCGAGCCGCGCGGCGCCGTCGCATTCAAGTTCCCGCCCGAGGAGCGCACGACGAAGCTGCTGGCGGTGCAGTGGCCGGTCGGCAAGGTCGGCCGGGTGCCGCCGCGGGCACGGGTGGCGCCGGTCTTCGTCGGCGGCGTCACGGTCGAGAACATCACGTTGCACAACCCGCGCCTGATCCGCGAGCGCGACCTGCGCATCGGCGACACCGTCGCGGTCGTCCGCCGCGGCGACGTCATTCCGTTCGCCGGCCGCGCGATCGTCGCCGACCGCGACGGCAGCGAGCGCGAGATCGTCCCGCCGAGCCACTGCCCGTCATGCGGCTCGGAGCTGGAGATCCGGGGGACGGGGGAGGAGCGCTGGTGCCTGAACCTGCAGTGCCCCGCGCAGGCCACCCGGCGGCTCATGCACTGGGCCTCGCGCGCGGCCGCCGACAAGGAGGGCGTCGGCGGCGTCTGGATCGAGCGGCTAGCCGATGACGGCGTGCTGCGCCGGCGCAGCGACTTCTACCGCCTGACGACCGAGCAGCTGATCGGCTACGAGCGCATGGGCGAGGTCTCGGCCCGCAACGTCGTCGGCTCGATCGAGGGCTCCAAGGGCCTCGGCCTGCGGCGCGCGCTGATCGGGCTTGCCATCCCGATGGCCTCCGACGGCACCGCCAAGCGCCTCTGCCTAGCGGGCTACGAGCGCATCGAGGACCTGATGGCGGCGTCCGCCGACGAGCTCGTCGCGATCCGCGACATCGGCCCCAAGGTCGCCGAATCGCTCGTGTCGTTCTTCGCGCGCGACGAGATCCAGGCCGAGATCGGCGAGCTGCGCGAGCTCGGCGTCCTGCTCGACGTCCTCGAGGAGGACCGGCCGGTCGACGTGGCCACGGCGAGGGATACGCCGCTCAAGGGCGCGACGGTCGTGGTGACCGGCGCCTTCACACACGGCATGACCGGAGCGAAGATCAGCCGCCCGGACCTCACGCGCCTGGTCGAGCAGGCCGGGGCCAGCCCCGCGTCCGCGGTCAGCGCGAGCACGCGGTTCCTGCTCGCCGGCGCCAACGTCGGCGCGGCGAAGACCGACAAGGCAGCGAAGCTGGATGTCGAGATCGTCGATCAGGACCGGCTGTGGGCATGGCTGCGCGCGGCCGGGGTGCTCTAGGTTCGGCCGGGGGCGTGTCGTTTGGATACCCCAGAGGGGGCCTAGACCGTATGGCGGGTGAGTCCCGCCGTTGACGCTGTTCTGTCTGCTGGCCGTGTAACGGTCAGCACCTCGCGCAACCTGCGTGGGCCCGAGCGGCGGCTGGACCCCGACGCCCGGGCGAACGCCTCACGCGGCCTTGGTGACGGCGGCGTGGGCCGACACATA
>JAWVGJ010000133.1:0-22505 GCA_033855115.1 Solirubrobacteraceae bacterium | reverse complement strand
CGCTCCTTGTCGGGAGCGCGCCCGCGCTGCTGGCCGGCCCCGCGCCGGCAGCGACGATCGCCGAGCTGCGCCGGCGCTTGCGCGGCACGCTCGTCACGCCGCTCGACGGGGATTGGGTTGCGGCTCGCGCGCTGTGGAACCCGCGCCTGCATGTCGAGCCGCGCGCGATCGCGTTCTGTGAGACGTCCGCCGACGTTTCGCAGGTCGTGCGCTTCGCTCGCTCGCGGGGCTGGCCCGTCGCGGGTCGCGGTGGGCGCCATTCGTTCGCCGGCTACTGCAACGCGCCGGGCGGGATCGTCGCGGATGTCTCGCGAATCGACGGCGTCACGCTCGATTTGGGACGGCCGCTGGTGCGGATCGGCGGCGGTGCGAGCGTGCTCGACGTCTACGGCGGCCTCGTCCTCGCCCATGGCCGCGCGCTGGCGGTCGGCACCTGCCCGACGGTCGGGATCGCCGGCCTGACGATCGGCGGCGGCTTCGGGCGCCTCATGCGCCGCTACGGCATCACGGCCGACAGCCTGCGCGCCGCCACGGTCGTGCTGGCCGACGGTCGCATCGTGCGCTGCTCGGAGGACCGTCGCGCAGACCTCTTCTGGGCGCTGCGCGGTGGCGGGGCAGGGGTCGGGATCGTCACGCAGCTGGACTTCGCCGTCCGCGACGCGCCCGCTGATCCGATCGCGTTCACGCTGTCCTACCCCTGGACGCAGGCGCCCGCCGCGATCGACGCCTGGCAGCGGACGCTGCCCGGCGCGCCCGTCACCCTCTCCTACGGGCGCCTGCGCGCGCTGCGGCTGCCGGACGGCAGGCTCACGCTGACGGCCTCCGGCCACTGGTATGGCAGCGAGGTAGCACTGCGCGAGCTGCTCGCCCCGCTCGCTGCCGCGGGGCCCGCGAGCCAGACGCTGCGGCGCCGGACGTTCGCTCAGGCAGCGCTGCCGGACAGCGTCACGCTGCGCGACGGCGTTCCCGTCATCGCCGATTCGCCGCGCTTCCCGAACTACCAGCGCTCGGACTTCTTCGACGAGCTTCTGCCCGCGCAGTCGATCGCCGCGCTCGTCGCGCAGATCGAGCGCTGGCCCGGCGTCGGCGGGAGCGGGCACGAGGGCGGGGTGCAGCTCGACGCGCTCGGCGCCGCCGTCAACCGGCGCAAGCCGGGCGCCACGGCGTTCGTCCACCGCGAGCATCGCTTCCATTGCGCGTATCTGAGCTTCTGGGGTGCGAGCGACCCGCCGGACATGGCCGCCGCCTGCGCGCAGTGGGTGCGCGAGATCCACGCCGTCATGCGGCCGTGCGCGTCCGGCTTCGCCTACCAGAACTACATCGATCCGGAGCTTGCCGACTGGGAGCACGCATACTTCGGCGCGAACCTCGCGCGGCTGAAGGCGATCAAGGCCCGTTACGACCCATCCGGTCGCTTTCGGTTCGCGCAGGGGTAAGCCGGTGGATTCAGGCTAACCGGGTAGCTTCCGGTCGGTGCGCGCGATCGATGTCCACCACCAGGGCCTGAAACACGTGATCTGCGCGTGGCACGTCGACGACGTCATCGTCGACCCCGGCCCGGAGTCCAGTCTGGACACACTGCTCGACGCGCTCGGCGGCGAGCGCCCGCGCGCCCTGCTGCTGACGCACATCCACTTCGACCACGCGGGCGCGGCCGGCGCGCTCGTGCGCGAGTGGCCCGACCTGGAGGTCTGGGTGCACGAGCGCGGCGCCCGCCACCTCGCCGACCCGACGCGCCTGGTCGCGTCTGCCAAGCGCCTGTACGGCGACGAGTTCGAACGACTATGGGGCGAGGTCGTGCCGATCCCAGAGCGCAACCTGCGCGTGCTGCGCGGCGGCGAGAGCCAGGACGGATGGGACGTGGCCTACACGCCCGGCCACGCCTCACATCACGTTTCGTACCGTCACAGTGACAGCGGTTGGGTGTTCGCCGGCGACACCTGCGGCGTGCGGCTGCCGGCAGGCGACCTGCTCCTGCCGCCGACGCCGCCCCCGGACTTCGACCTCGACGCCTGGCGGGCATCGCTCGACACGATCGAGGCATGGGAGCCGACGGCGCTCGCGATCACGCATTTCGGCGACTACTCCGACGTGGCCGAGCACCTCGAGCGGTTGCGCTCCGCGCTCACGCATTGGAGCGACCGCGCGCGCAGCCTCGATCGCGCGGGCTACGCAGCCGAGCTGCGCGCCGAGTTCCGAGCGTCGCTCGACGATCGCGGCGCCGAGTCGTTCGCGCAGGCGATGCCGCCCGACGACCAGTGGCTGGGGATCGACCGCTTCCTGCAAAAGGCTGGAAAGAACGGCTGAGCGTTCGTATCCTTGTGGGCCGTGAGCCAGACGATCGAGAAACCGCGGACCGCCGGTCCCGGCAGCGGGCTTGGCGGGCGCTGGCGCGTCATCGTCCGCAATGACGACCACAACACCTTCGACGGTGTCGCGTACGCGCTCGCGCGCTACATCCCTGGCATCGACGTCGACCGCGGCTACAGCATCGCCAACCAGATCCATCGCAGCGGCCTTGCGATCGTCTGGAGCGGCCACCGCGAGCCGGCCGAGCTGTATTGGGATCAGCTGCAGTGCGCGGGCCTGACGATGGCACCGCTCGAGCAGGGCTGAGGTCCGAGTCCCAACCAGCCGCGCGGCTGCTGATAGCGGCGTGCCCGTCAGTGCGAGCACCCTCCGCGGGCGCTCACTGTCTGTGAGGATCTCGGCCAGCTGTGAGCCCGAGAGCTCTCAGCGTGCTGGCCGCCAAGCGGATGCCTCGAAAGCGGAGTCCTTTCTAGGCGGCGTGTGTGCGAGGCTGTCGTCTGGTATGAGCGAGACCCGAGGGATGAGCGCCGGCGCCGATCGGGCGGAACGCGAGCGCGAGCTGCTGCGGCGCTACCACGACGGCGGCGACGTCCGCGCCCGCGACGCGCTGGCCGAGGAGATGGTGCCGCTGGCACGCGCGCTCGCGGGTCGCTACTCCGGCCGCGGAGAGCCACTCGACGATCTGGTGCAGGTCGCGTGCGTCGGGATCATGAAAGCGATCGAGGGCTTCGATCTCAGTCGCGACGTGCGCTTCTCCTCGTACGCGACGCCGACCGTCCTGGGCGAGATCAAGCGCCACTTCCGCGACAAGACATGGGCGATGCGGGTTCCCCGCGGGATGCAGGAGCTACAGATCGAGCTGGCCAAGGCGCGCGACGAGCTGACGACGCGACTGGGTCGCTCACCGACGGTGCAAGAGCTCGCCGACCACGTCGACAAGCCCTTCGAGGAGGTGCTGATCACGATTCAGAGCCAGGAGGCGCGGCGGACGCGGTCACTCGACGAGCCGACGGGGGAGGATGTGACGCTCGCCGATTCGATCGGCGCCGGCGACCCGGAAATAGGTCGTGCGGAGATGCGGGTCCTGCTCGACGATGCCTTCGGCGTGCTGTCCGAACGTGATCGGGAGGTGCTGCGCCTGCGCTTCGCCGAGGATCTCACGCAGACAGAGATCTCCAAGATCGTCGGCGTCTCGCAGATGCAGGTGTCGCGGGTCATCCGCCAGGCGCTGCGCACGCTGCGCGCCGACATCGAGCGGTCGGACGACCGCATCGACGCGGCCTAGCTTGGGGCAGCGCGGGAGGCAGGTGGGCTACCTCTACACCTAGGGTTGCGTGAAGCTGCTGGCCAGCCAGCCAGGATGAGGACACGTCGATCTCAACCGTTCAAGGAGACCTTCATGTTGCGCAAGATCCTCATCACAAGCGTCCTCGCCTCGCTCGTCATCGCCGGGACGGCGACCGCCGCGCAGGCCCCCACGCTCGGTCCGCTGACGATCATCAAGGCCGGACAGAAGACGCCGATCGACGTCGCCGGCAACCACCTGCACCAGGGCGCGACGATCCGTAAGGGCACCGAGTTGCGCCGCTGGCTGGTCACGATGCACGGTGCCAGCAACGCGAACATCACGCTGAAGTGCGGCCCTGGAGCGAAGCACGTCGGTCTCGGCCAGCAGGAGGGCGCGAAGATCTCGTTCGCCGTCTCCAAGGGCAGCGATTACTTCCATCGCACGATTCGCGTGCACTTCTACCCCCGCCCCAACACCGACGCCAACGGCGCCAAGGCGAGCGTCTACGCGCTGTGTAAGACGTCCTGACCTGAGCCACGCCTCGACCTCAGCGCGGCCCGCCGGATGCCCCGGCCGGGCCGCGCTGCGTAGGTCGAGCAGAGAATGCAGACGCATCAGGGTGTGCGCTGTTTCCACCAAGGGTGCGCCAACGCGAGGGCTCCGCGGTTCACGATCTGCATGTCGTCAACCCAAAGGACTGGATCCCATGACCCGCAATCGTTCGCGCCGCGCCATCGCGGCCACGCTCGTTGCCGTCACGACGCTCGCCGCGGGTGGCGGTGTGGCGCTCGCCGACGCGGCAGCTGACACGACGATCACCGTCTCCCCGCGCACGCTGATCGCCGCGCCGCAGAACAGCCCGATCGACTTCGCGGGCGTCGCGAAGGCCCGCGCGGGCATGTCGCTGCCAAAGGGCTACGTCGCGGTCGCACGCGTCGTGACGTTCATACGCGGTGGCGAATCCGCCTTCGCGGCGATGCGGATGACCTGTCCGAAGGGCAAGAGCTGGCGCACCGGTGGAGCGGACGGCGATCTCGGCGCGACCATGCTCGACCGCAGGGCGTCGGGCAAGCGATCCGTGCTCGTGATGGCGAGCCCGCTGACCGACGGCGTCGCGGGTGAGGTCGTCGCCGGCACCGTATACGGGCTGTGCCGGTGAGCCCGATCTGCCGAGTCTCGCAGCGGCTTCGGGTGATCCACCCCAGCCGCGGTCTCGTCAGCGTGCGGCGCGGCCGTCGATCCACTCGCCGATCGTGCCCGCGGCCGTTGCCAGCCCGTGGCCCGCGCGCCCCGCGATCCCGGGCGCAGCCGCCTCGACGGCCGTGTCGGGATCCTTGGCAAGCGACACCGCTGCTGCGCGGATCGCGGCTTCGTGCTCGCGCATCCGCTCGGCCCAGCCCGTAAGGAACGCTTCGAGCTCCTGATCTCCGCGGCGCGCGGCGAGCTGCGCGGCGTAGTCGAGCAGCGTCACGACGTGGGCGAACTCGAGCGCCGCGAAGCGCAGCGCCTGGTTGACTTCGAGCGCCGTGTCGAGCAGTGCGCTGTGCATCGACGCCAGCCGCGCGCCGAGGCCCTCCGCTGCCGGCTGGCCGTGCAGCCCGCGGGCCGGCGTGATGTCGATCAGCTCGCCGATGAGCCCGCGGGCGACATCCGATCCGTCGCGCAGCAACGCGGCTTGGTGCGGCGCGCTCGTCTGGATGCGCCCGCCGAGGGCGCGCCAGTGATCGCGCAGCTTGCGAGCCATGACGTACAGCTCGCGCAGCGCGCGATGCTCGGCGGTATGAAGGGCGTCGACGTCGCTCATCCGGAAAGCCTACGTATGCCGCTCGTTTGGCAGTGAGGCGCCGGTGACACTGACGCTGAAGTCGAGGTAGACGTCGAGGGTTTCGCCACGTGCCGTGGGCACGAGCCAACATTCCGGTCAGTCGGTCCGGTAGCCTGGCCGCCGCTGGGCGCCTGCGCGAAGGCCTGGCAATGCCGCGCCGAAGACCGTCTGCTGATGAAGTCGACCCCTGCGACAAGCAACGACGCGACGCCTAGCCGGCGGCTGACGGCGTGCGCCTGCGCTACGAAGCTCACGATCGCTGTCATGGGCGGAAGCTTGCTCTGCGCTGCCGCGCCCGCAACAGTGATGCCGCGCGCGGGGATCGCCTTCGCGGCCGCCGGAGAGGCGGCGCCACCCGCCGCCAACAGCACCGCTGACGTCGCTCCGGTCGCCGACGGTGCTCCCGCTCCCGCTCCCGGCCCGTCCGGCTCTGCACCAGGCCCGGCGGCCGTGACCGCGCCCATCGATCCGGTCTCGCAGCCCGCCGCTGCGCCGACGGACGCTGGCGCGACCCCGACCACGGAGGCGCCGGCTGCCCCGCCGTCCGGAGGGCCGGCTGCGACGCCGCAGTCCGGGCCGTCCGGAGGGCCGGCCGCGTTCTGGCCGGTAGCGCCCGAGGGCAGCCCGAGCTCGGCGCCCACGCGGGCGCCGCACGACGAGGCCCTGGCGAGCACGAGTGCATGCCTACGAGTCGATACGACGCGCTCGTGCGCTCTGCCGCAGCGCGACACAAACGGACGCCGTGGCGCCGACGGCACCGACTCAGCGGCCAGCGAGCCGCAGGTCGAGGTCGCCGCAGCGCAGGCCGCGCCCGCGGTGACGCTGTCGGGGCTGCCACCGGCGCGGATCCCGAACTTCTTCATCGACAGGTTCCAGATCCCACCCTTCCTGCTGTCGATCTATCAGGCGGCGGGTATCCAGTACGGGATTCGCTGGGAGGTCCTGGCGGCGATCAACGAGATCGAGACCGACTATGGCCGCAACCTGAACGTCAGCTCGGCCGGCGCGATGGGTTGGATGCAGTTCATTCCGTCGAGCTGGAAGACGTGGGCGGTCGATGCCAACTCCGACGGTCGGAAGGATCCGTACAACCCGGTTGACGCGATCTTCGCTGCGGCGCGCTATCTCAAGGCGGCGGGCGCCGATCAAGACCTGCGCAAGGCGATCTACGCCTACAACCACGCGGACTGGTACGTCGACTCGGTGCTCATGCGCGCACGCTTGATCGGGGGAATCCCGGAAGACCTCGTCAGCGCCCTGACCGGTCTGAGCCAGGGCCGGCTGCCCGTTGCCGCGCGGGCGCGCTACGGCTCGGATGCCGCAACGCGCGCGGCGCGCGGGATCGACATCTTCGCTGCCCCCGGAGCGCCGGCGGTCTCCGTGCAGGACGGCGAGATCATCCGCGTCGGACACAGCAAGCGCCTCGGGCGTTTTGTCGTGCTGCGCGACGCCTACGGCAACACCTACACGTACGCGCGTCTGAAGACCGTGGCCGAGCAGGTGCCGGTGCCCAAGCCGATGCGGCAGAGCGCCGCATCGATCGCCAAGCAGCTCGCGCTCCCCGCCCCCGACCCGGCGCCGACAGCGCCGGCCACGGTCGGACCCGGCAATCGCCGGCACGCGCCGGACACCGGCGCAGGCGCTGCCCCCGCACCGGCTCCCGCACCGGCCGCCTCGCCCGCACCGGCCGCCGCGCCCGCGCCGGCCGCCGTGCCCGCGCCCGCACCGGCCGCCGCAAAGGAGCGGCTCTTCGCCCACCCCGGTCGGCCGCGGGCGTTGCGAGCGGGCGGTCGCGCGCAGATCCTCGAGTCCTGGGCGCCGCTGCCCGGCTCCGCCAGCCTGCGCTCGTATCTCACCGGCTCCTATGCGCTGGAGCGCGGTGACGTCGTCCTCAAGCGCCTCGTGCCCGGCCGCAAGGTGATCGCCGGGACGATCCTCGGGCGCATCGGCACGAATCCGTCCGCCAGGCCACCGCACATGCGTTTCGAGATCCGGCCGGCAGGCCGCGGCGCGCCGCGGGTCGATCCGCGGCCGATGGTACGGGGCTGGCGCCTGCTCGACTCCACCGCGATCGACCGCGCCCATGGCGGCAACGCGCTCGCCGGCGAGCTCGCTGGCCCGACGCTCGGCCAACTTCTGCTGATGAGCAAGGACGCGCTTACGCAGCGGGTGCTGGCGGACCCGGGGATCGAGATCTACGCGTGCGGCCGCCGAGACATCCAGGCCGGCATCGTCGACCGGCGCGTGCTCGCGACGCTCGCGTTCCTTGCGGCGTCGGGCTTCAAGCCGACGGTCACCTCGCTGCATTGCGGCCACGGCTTCTACACCGCCGCCGGCAACGTATCGGCCCACTCGTCCGGTGCGGCCGTCGACATCGCCAAGATCAACGGCATCCCGATCCTCGGAAACCAGGGCCCTGGGTCGATTGCCGATTTGACGATCCGCCGCCTGCTGACGCTGCAGGGCGCGCTTCAGCCGGCGCAGATCATCAGCCTCATGTCCTACGAGGGGACGGCCAACACGCTCGCGCTCGCCGACCACGCCGACCACATTCACGTCGGCTTCCGTGCGCAGACGCGCCCGTTGACGGATGGCCGCCCGGCGCCTGGCGCGCTGCGCCCCTCGCAGTGGACGAGGCTCATCGACCGTCTCGGCTCGATCGCCGATCCGGCGGTGCGATTGCGGCCTTCGCGCTATGCGATCAAGGCCGCTCCCGCGTCCCGCAGCCCGTGATCGCGCAGGTCATCGCCGACCCGACGCGCGGTGCCCCAGCGCCCGGGGCAGATCTCGGACCGCCGAAGCCAGCCCTTCGCGTGCAGCCTGCAGCGGACAGACGTAGCCTGACGTCCAGATCGAGCCTCCCGCAACCGCCGCCGCCCGCGCCGCCCGCCGCGCGCTGGGCAGCGGTCCGCGCCGGCTGAGCATGAGCGTCGTGCCGACCGCGAGGTCGCGCACGAAGACGCCGGCCAGGCCGCGCGGCTTGCGCTTCGAGAGGTTGCCGGCCGTCGAGGTGAAGACGACCCGAGCGCCGTCGGCTGAGACCGCCGGCTCGGACGAGTAGCCATCCGCGATCGCCCCGTGGGCGCCGCTGGCGCGGCTGACGAGCGTCGTCTGCCCGCTGACGCGATCGTGCAGCCAGATCGTCGCGCGCAGCGTTCGCGGCGTGACGCGCTTGACTCGCCGGCGCACGACGAACGCCACAAAGCGACCGTCGGCCGACAGCGCGGGCTGGATCGCGTCCCCGGGCACCCCGCCGCTGACGAGCTGCGTCGTGCCGCGGCGCAGGTCGCGCGCGAAGATGCGTGAGGTGTTTCCCGCCGCGCCGAGGTTCGTCGCGCGCGTCGTGAACGCGACGATCGTCCCGTCGTTGGAGATCGCGGGCTCGTATGCGTCGCTCTGCGCCACGGCGCCGTCAGCGCCGTCGGCGCGCGACACGAGCGTCGTCGTGGCGTCGCGCACGGAGCGCACGTAGACGAGCGTGCGGCCGCTGCCGCCCGTTTCGACGTCGCTGAACGCCACCGTCCCGCCATCGCCTGAGAGCTTGGGCAGGAAGGCGGCCCCATCGGGACCGTGGTCGACGACAAGCGTCTGCGTCTGCTTCGTGCGGTCGTAGATCCACAGGCCGTTGCGCGACTCCGAGCCACGCCGCGCGGTGTCCGTCGCCTCGAACGCGACGAGCTTGCCGTCCGCGGAGATCGAGGGATTGAAGGCGCTGCGCGTCGGCGCTCGGGCCGGCAGCGCGAGATGGCTCACCCGCTCGACCTTGCCTGTGGCGAGGTCGCGCACGACGACGGACATCTGGCCGACGCGCTTGGCCAGCGGGAACGTCGACTGCGCGGTCTCGAAGACCGCCGCCGACCCGTCGGCAGAGACGCTCGCGTTGTAGGCCGAGTACGGCCTGCGCGATTGCGGCCGCACCGCGGGGCTCACCCCAGCCAGCGGTCCGCCGGCAAGAGCTGCCGTCTGGACGTGGATCTCGCCGCGGCGCTCTGCCTCGGAGATCCTCGCGCGATAGGCGTCCCACACCGCGCGACTGCCGTCGGCGGTGATCGTCGGGTGCTTGGCGGTGTCGCCCGGCGGCAGGTCGGGCCGGTTGACGCCGGCCGTGGGCCCGTTGTAGCGGCTCTGACCAAGCCAGCGCGGGAGCTGGCGCAGCTGGCGCTCGAGCGTGATCCGGCGCTGCAGCGCGGTCATCAGGCCCCTGTTCACGCCCCGCGTCGCGGCGTCGCGCAGCGCCCGGGCGGCGGCGCGCCGCATCTGCACGCGCGTGCGTCCGTTCAGCTCGCCGATCCCGAGCGGGCTGATCTCCGAGCGGCGCAGCTCGAAGAACTGCCGGCGATCGTGAACGCCGAAGATCGTGCGGGCCTGACCTGAGATCGCGGTCTGGTGCAGGGCATGGAAGAGGAAGTGCTGTGCCATATGGCCCTGGGTGACGATCCGCTTGGCGTGCGCGCGCACCTCGCGATACGTGGAAGCCGACAGCTTGGACTTCCGCGGTGCCACGAGCCTGCTCGCGACCTCGTCGGGCGACATCCCGCGCCGGCGCCCGAGCTGGGCGAGCGTGTTCGAGGCGTCGATGCGCGTCCAGCGAAAGATCTCGCCGCGGGTCCTGCCCAGTACCCGCTCCAGGCGCTGCTCGTCGAAGGGCAACCAGAGCATGTTGACCCACTCCTCGTTGGGCAGCCAGCTCGGATCGGCTCCGTCTGGCGCGGCCGAGTCCTGCGCCGCCGCCGGGGCGGGTAGACCCAGCGCCGCAACGCACAGCAGGCTGGCCAAGGGCAAGAGTCGGGAGCGGGCCATTGCGTCTACCTCACTTCGGGATCGGGACGGCATGCGGGACCGCTGGTCGCGTCGATGCTGAGGGTCCCAGGACGGCCTCGTGCCACAACGTGAACGCCAGCAGCGCCCATAGCTGCCGGCTGAGATCTTCGCGCCGCGCGACGTGGCGGTCCAGTGCACGTTCGACGGGAGCGGGGGCGAACAGGCCCTGGCGGCGCAGTGTCTCGGGCGACAGGACGTCGCGGGCGAGCCCCTCCAGCGGGCCGCGCAGCCAGGCGGCGGCGGGCGCGCAAAAGCCACGCTTGGCGCCGCGAACGACCGATCGGGGCAGCAGCGGAGCGAGCGCGTCGCGCAGCACGGCCTTCGTCGTCAGGCCACGGACGCGCGCGCTGGCCGGCAGCGCGAGCGCCAGTTCGGCCACGATCGGATCGAGGTAGGGGACACGGATCTCAAGTCCGTGCGCCATGCCGGCGCGGTCGGTCTGGGTGAGCAGATCGTCGGCGAGGAACGTCCCGACGTCGAGATCCTGCAGGCGGGCCAGTGGCTCGGCGCCCTCGGACTCGGCGTAACGGGCTGCGTAGGCGGCGAGTGGATCGGCGCGGGCGGGCGAGGCGATCTCAGGTCGCAGCAGCTCGGAGCGGGCGTCGGGGGAGAAGATCTCCTTCCAGGCGTGATGGCGCTCGAGCGCCGGAAGGCCGGCTCCGCCCGCCAGGCGCCGGAGCTTGAAGTCCAGGCTCAGGCGCCGCGACGAGCTCGGCCAGCGCTCGATCAGCGGCGCGAGCGTCCGCAGCGCCCGGTCCAGCCGGGGCGCGAAGCGATCGGCGACGTAGGTCTGATAGCCGCCAAAGAGCTCGTCGCCGCCCTCGCCGGAGAGCACGACCTTGACGTGCTGCGCCGCCAGCCTGGCCGCGAGCCAGTACGGAAGCGCGGTCGCATCGCCACGCGGCTCGTCGAGCGCGGCGACGATCTCGGGCAGCAGCTCTGCGTGCTCGGAGCCGATGACGAGCTCGTGGTGCTCGGTTCCGTAGCGGTTGGCGACGAGCCGCGCGCGCCGCCGCTCGTCGAACGAGCGCTCCTCGGTGAAGCCGACCGTGAAGGACTTCAGGCGTTCGCCGGCGTGTGCAGCGGCGAGCGCGAGGATGCCACCAGAGTCCAGGCCGCCGGAAAGCAGGACGCCGACGGGCACGTCGGACTGCAGATGCGCGACGACGGAGTCGCGCAGCCGGTCTTGCGTCTCGGCAGCCAGCTCGCGGGCCGATCCACGGCGTACATCCGCGGCGGGGACCGGGAGCGGGCGCGCGTAGCGTTCGATGCAGATGCGCTCATCCTCGGCTATCAGCAAGTGTCCCGCGGGCAGCCGGCGCACCGAGCGCAAGATCGTCCGCGGGCTGAGCACGACGTTAACGGTCAAGTAGACCTCGAGCGCGTCGAAGTCCAGCTCCCGGGGAAGGTCTGGCAGCGCGAGCAGCGCGCGCAGCTCGGAGGCGAACGCCAGCCGGCTGTCGTCGAGCGCGTACAGCAGCGGCTTGATGCCGAACGGGTCGCGGGCAAGTACGAGCCGGCGCTCGCGCGCGTCCCACAGGGCGAGCGCGAACATGCCGCGCAGCTCTTTGACGAAGTGCGGACCGCGTTCCTCGTAGAGGTGGACGAGCACTTCAGTGTCTCCGCCGGTACGGAACCGGTGGCCGCGCCGGCGCAGGTCGTGGCGCAGCTCGCGGTGGTTGTAGATCTCGCCGTTGAAGACGACCTGCACCTGCCCGTCCTCGCTGGCGATCGGCTGGTCGGCGCCCTCGGGGTCCATGATCGCCAGGCGTCGTACGGCGAGCGCGATCTCGCGCTCGGCGAACCACCCCTCGCTGTCGGGTCCGCGGTGGCGCAGCGCAGCGCTCATCGCAGCCAGCGTCTCGGGTGTGCACGGGGCACCGTCGAACGGGCTCAGGCTCAGCGCGCCGCAGATCCCGCACATGGGTCGCCTAGCCGTGCCCTTGGTAGGCGTCGCTGCGCTGTCGGATGGCGCGTGCTGAGGGGATCACCGATGTATCTCCCAACGCCACCCGTACTGAAAGGTCGCGTCCCGCGATGTGCAAGCTGGCGGTTGCCGGACATTACATTGAGCGGGTCGCGGGGATCGTGTCCCCGCGACCCGCTCGCGCCCAGAGTGCCCTCAGTGACGGGTGTGGCTTGCTGACGCCCTGTCGCTACCCCTGCGCGTCGAGCGTCGCCAGCAACTCGTCGAAGCGGGCGTAGGTCTCGTTCAGCCCGCGCTCCATGCCAGACGAGAGCATGCCGTCGCGCTCTTCGGGCGTGTGGAAGATCGAGGTCGTGGTCAGCCTTGTGCGATCGCCGAGATCCTCGAACGTGGCGGTCTCGACGGACACGTGACCTGGCATGCCCTCCCACTCGAATGTCTGCACGATTCGCTCGGGTGGTGTGACCTCGCGGTAGGTCCCGCGGAAGCCGTGCTGGCTGCCATCGGAATCTTGCATGACGAACCGCCAGCTGCCGCCGGACCTGACATCCATCTGATCGACGACGGTAGTGGTGTCGCGCGGGCCCCACCACTGGGGGATGAGCTCTGGATCGGTGAAGGCCGCGAACACTCGGTCGCGGGGCGCGTCGAACACGCGCTCGATGCGGATCTCCCGATCGGTGGGCGTAGTGATCGCGGCGGTCGTCGGCTGCTGATGAGGCGTCATTGCGGCATTCCTTTCGTTGTTTCGAGCAGCTCCTCGAACCGGTCGAGGCGCTCGTCCAGCATCCGTCGGTACATCTCCATCCACGCTTGGACGTCCTCGAGGCGCCGCGGGCCGAGGCTGCAGCGGCGCGCCCGGCCCACCTTCTCGGTGGTGACGAGCTCCGCCTCCTCGAGCACACGCACGTGCTTCTTCATCCCGGTGAGCGAGATCCCGAACGGCTGCGCGAGCTCGGTGATGGTCGCGCTGCCGCGACCGAGGCGCTCGAGAAGGCCCCGGCGCGTGGGATCCGCGAGCGCAGAGAACGTCCGGTCGATCTGCGGATACTGAACCATATGGTTCAGTGTAGCTCTCCAGCGGTCGCACCGCAACCCTGGACAGCTCTGCACGCTGCCGTCATTGCGGTCGACCGTCGAGTGTCCGTTTGCCGCTGTCGCATGCCTGCCAGCTGCGGGATGTCACGATGCGGGCGATGCGGCTGGTCGACGATCCCGAGGGACGGCGCGCCCGGTCCTTCGGCGGCGTCGCTGACGACTTCGATCGAGCGCGACCGAGCTACCCCGCGCAGGCGGTCCGATGGCTTGTGGGGCCTGGCGGTCTTGACGTGGTCGACCTCGGCGCGGGCACTGGCAAGCTGACAGCGGTGCTGCTCGACGAGGGCCATCGTGTAGTCGCGATCGAGCCACTCGAGCCGCTCCGCGCCAAGCTCACAGCTGCGCTGCCGACCGTGCAGGCTCTTCAAGGCCATGCAGAGCAGATACCGCTGCCTGATTGCTGCGCCGACGCTGTGCTCGTCGGCCAGGCCTTCCACTGGTTTGACATAGAGCCAGCGCTGGAGGAGATCGCTCGCGTCCTACGACCCGGCGGGACCCTCGGGTTGCTGTGGAATTTCCGCGACCGCTCCCAGGCGTGGATGCGTGACCTCGCCGCTCTTGCCAGCCAGGACGGCCTGCCCGAAGACTGGACTCGAGAATTCGAGATGCTCGCGTCAGTCGCCGCCGTCGAGCGACGCGACTTCGAACTGGTCCATCGCGTCGACCGCGACACGCTCGTCGCGCTGGTCAGTACCTGGAGCATCGTCGCGTCGCTCGCAGAACCGGAGCGTGAGCAGATGCTCGGGCAGGTGCGGAGGTTGTGGGACCGCCATCCCGACCTCTGCCGCGCCTCACACGCCTCGCTGATCTATTGCACTGAGAGCTACCGCGTCCAGCTCACGTAACCGGTCGCGTACCGACGGCCGTAACAAGCGCGGGGCGCGCGACGCGCGCGGCGCTGACGCCCCGATATCTGATTGGCGCTCCGCTGGTGCTCATACGGCAATTCGCAATTCCCGTCGGCTGGTACCGGCGCGCGCTGACCCACGGTCGGACCGACAAGCACCAGCCCAGCTCAGATCCTTATCGACGAACGGCGGGCGGGGAGACCGCTCGGTCGTCCAGACATCGAGCGCTGCGCCGGGCCTGCTACCGACGGCTGTCTCGCGAAAGCAGCGCGCTCCGATCGCGGTCTCGGAGTGCTCCTCGCCCGCGAAGACAGGAGCGCCCGCACGCCCTCAGCTCGCAAACCAAGCAGTTCTGACAGGGCGCCCGGGGTCGCGGCGTCGCCATGATCAGACAGAGGCCATGCGTAGGACCGCGCAGGTGGCAGGACGACCGTGCGGCCGCTGGGATGGTAGGCACGCTGCCCGGCAGCCGCCGCCGGGCGCCAACACCTCGGACAGCGAACTCGCGGCAGCTGCGGATCGAGAGGAAGCAAACCACAACTCTTGGGAGGCGCGGCCGCGCGATCTCTTGGATTCGAACCGGTACGGATGCTGACCATGCGCTCTTCGCGTGGTCCGGGTCTTGCGGGGTTGTTGGGCACTCGCAGTAGTGCACACTCCTGAAGGATGGCCGACCTTGAGCAATACGTCGATGCGGTGATCGACCAGCAGGACCGCGAGTTAATGCGCGAGGCGTCCGCTTGCCTATCGGCTGGCGCTCATCGAGCCGCATACATCACAGTGTGGCTCGCCTGCGCCGAATCGATCCGGCGCAAGTTTACTGAGGCGGCTGTGCGCGACGGACGCGCCGCCGGCGTCGTGCGGGAAATCCAACGGCGTGAGGCGCAGCACAAGGCCGTCGACCGCCTCCTCATCGACAAAGCGTTGGAATATGGCTTCATCAGTGACGCCGAGGCGATGCGCCTATGTCACATCTATGAGAACCGCAATGTATTCGGTCATCCCTACGAGGAGCGTCCGAGCGACCAGCTCGTCATCACAGCCGCATGTGAGGCGGTCGACATCGTCCTGGGTCGACCCGTGGCCTTGCGCGAGGGTTACCTGACCGACCAGGCCGGCCGTATAACTACCGACAGGACCTTCCTATTCGACGATGCCCAAGTGGTTGAGCAGTACGCGCGCCTTGTGCACTCCCGCAGCGCCGTCGATCGGCGCACCTACTTCATCGCAAAACTGCTGGATGGCTTCGACGGCGTATTCGCCGATCACTCGCTGGAAGTCCTGCAGCGTCGCGGCATCTGGTTCCTGCGCGCCTTTCTCCTAGCCGACCCTACCATTTTCGACAGCTGGGACCCCGCTGAGCACCTTCCGGATCACCAGACGTCGCTGCCGGGGATCCTGGCCCATCCGGAGCTCTTCGGCCTCGTCTCCGAACACGGGCGCGACATCGTGGTGAATGTGCTGGTCCAGCAGACCTCAAACGATCCGAGCTACCTGCGGCTGCTAGAGGACCTGCGTGCGAAAAATCTGCTCCTGGACCGTCACAAGCTGATGCTGCGAGAGCTCATTGATCGGGCACCGTTGAGCCAGCTGGCCAGCAGCGGGCTGTCCCTGAGCGTGTGGTGGCAACGAATCGTCGCGCAGCTCAAGAGCCACACGTGGGACATCCAGAACGACGCGATGCTCACGCTCTCGCGTGTGGGTCGCGAGGCGATCTTGCAGTTGGGCTATGACGTGCAGCAAGAACTCGGGCGCAACCTAACTCAGGCGGCTGAGGGGGACGCCTATCGCGCAGTCAACTTTGTCGGACGGATGGGCGTCTCGGGCGACCCGTGGTCAGTGCCGTTGGTGAGGGGCATCGTGCTCGAGGCCTTCGCGCACGAGGACGGCACGCTCCGACTCAAGATGCGCCAGCTGCGCAGCATCCTGCGCACGCTTAGCGCGGTCCCCGAGGATCATCGCAACGCCATCATCGACGCTGTCAGTGCGGCCCTCCGCGACGGTCAGCCGCGCCATGGCTACATGTTTGCCCACGAACGACCCAAGGCAATTGAGATCGTTCAGCAGGCAGCCGGCGAGGCGGGTCTAGAGGAAGTCGCCCGTCTGATCCCGCCGCTCGAAGCGGTGAAGGTCTCGGCTGATTTCTGATGGCTGGCGGTTCGCCGTGCTCCTTCGATGCGTCCATCTGGCGACGCGGCGACTGACCTGCGTTGCGCGGTGGCTTTGTATAACTCCCTCAGCAACGTGGTTCAGCAAGCCGTTGTGGACGACGCCTTCTGCCTCCGGCGACTTTCGCCGTAGGATGGATGACGCTTTGACCGACCCGATCGCGCGGTCCACAATTCCCGCGGTTGCAGACGCAAGGAATCTGAGCGAAACTCTGCAACAGCCAGCGCGAGAAGTGACACTGTTCGGCTCCGCGATGTTCAGCGCTCCGCCGTGCCCGTACGCGGCACGCTTGGTGACGGAGCGATTCGCTCGGTCTTCGTCGATTCGCCGCGGGCTCAGCCGAGGCGGCGGACCGGGGGCGGGTCATCGCGCATGAGCTCGGGCACGGTCACGAGGTGGTATCGGCGTTGGCGCAGGCGGTGGACGATGCGAGCGAGCGCGTCGGCGGTCTGGCGGCGGTCGCCGCCACCGTCGTGCAGCAGCAGGATCGCGCCGGGGTGGGCGCCCGCGAGCGCCGCGGCGAGGATCCGGTCGGCGCCAGGCTGCGCGTAGTCGCGGGTGTCGACGCTCCACAGCACCAGCAGTCGGTGCTCTGCCGCAAGGATGCGCAGCGTCGTCGCGTCGAAGGCGCCATATGGCGGGCGAAACAGGCGTGGTGTCGGCGCGCCCGCAGTGACGATCGCCGCGACGCCGTGCGCGATCTGCGCACGTTGGGCCGACGCCGTCAGCGTCGTGAGCCGTGCGTGGTCCTGGGTGTGGGCTTCGACCGCGAACCCGTCCCGGATTTCGCGGCGAACGAGCTCGGGGTGCGCTGCCGCTTGGCGTCCGATGACGAAGAATGTCGCGGGCGCTCGGTGACGCTCCAACGTGCGGAGGATCGGCGCGGTCCACGGGCCGGGCCCGTCGTCGAACGTCAGCGCCAGGTCGCGCCGAGCCGCACTCCCGGCTCGCACGGTCGCCGAACGCGCAAGGACGCGGTCGACGGCGCGATCGTCGCCGAGTTGGCGCTCGCGAGCCGGGTCACCCGTGAGGGGCGCGGGCACGGTCGCGGTCGTCGGGCTCTCGCCCTCGGGCACGCCGGCCACGACGGACGGTATCGACACCAGCGCCAATGACGCCGCCAGCGCCACCCCGGCACCGAGCAACCCCAGACGCGAGCGAATCCTGGACACCGCCAGATCATGGCGTGCGACCGGCATTGGGGGTTCACAGCGCTCGCGGTCGAAGACTGCCGAACCGGTGACCCTCCCGGACAACGACATGCCGCGGGCGCACGGTTGACCGGCGAGACGACGAGCCAGGAGGCTGTCGCCCGAGCTTGGCGGGCCCGGTGATCGGCGTTTCAGGCTTCGCCGGCGCCCGCGGTCGCCGGCAGGTGGCGGTCATCGATCCCAAGATGGTCGAGCAGCCAGTGGACAGATCCGCTGGTGCCGACGACGTCCTCCCATCCGGCAAGGCGCTCGCCGACTGTCGACCTGTCGGCGAAGTGCGCCACGACGGTCACGCGGCCGCCAGGCCGAACGCCGCCGATGCGCTGCATGTACAGCTCCTCGGTCAGCGGTAGCCAGGCAGCGCGCCACGCGGGGGCCGGGAAGCCGTCGCCCAGCCAGAAATCTCCCAGCTCGAGCTCGTTGCGCAGCTCCCGTCGCGGGTCCTCGCTGACGAACGCGCCGAGGGAGTCATGCGTCGTCGGTCTCATCGGGTTTGGCGCCGGCTCTTCGCCGGCGGCGTGCCGGCCCTCGTGTGCGGCGGCGCGTATACGGGTGGCGAGCCAGCCTGCCAGGGCGCGCTGAGAGCGCTGTTCGCGGGCTCGCTGGGCGACGTCGGCGTCGGTCGGTTGGGGGTCAGCTGTTTGTGGGCCCGGACGTGTTGTGAGTTGAGGGTGAATCATGGGGAGATGCTCCTTGCTTACTGGTGGCCTGCCGCCGCATTGGCCAGAACATTTCCGGTGCGGCCGCTGTCACGTCGTCGCTGCTCACGAGGCTGGTCCTGCTGAAGGTGGCTGACCAGATGGGCGAGCGTCTCGGTTGCGGCGGCGAGCGCCTCGACCTGATCGTCAGGCATTTCGGCGAGGTGAGCGCCGAGCGCCGCGCTGGCCTTGGCACGGTAGTCCTCGAGCGCGCTCGTCCCGGCGGCGCTCAGCGTGACCAGGACGACCCGCCCGTCGTCGGCCTGACGCTCGCGGTTGACCAGGCCCTGTTGCTCGAGGCGTTTGACGAGCAGCGTCATCGTGGGCTGTGCAAGGCGCTCGAGCTCGGCCAGCTCGGTGATCCGCCGAGGACCGTCGCTCAAGGTGTTCAGCAGCCCGACCTCGGTGCGCGACAGCTCGCAGCCAATCTGGCTGACGAGTTGCCGGCAGAGCAACGCCGCGCGCGGAAGCAGCTGGCTCGACACATAGTCGATCTGGTCCGAGCGATCCATCTCAGGGACGACAATCGAGTGCATATCGCCAAACTATATTGCTTAGCGATACATTGTCAAGACCCTTCGACGATCCGCCGGGGACCGCGCGCTACTCCTCGTCGAGTTCCTCGCCCACCGCCACCGGCTCGCGGATCTCACCGACCGCGACGAGGTCCTGCCACACGTACAACAGCGGCACCGTGAACCAGCTCGAGCACGAGACTCGCCAGTCGGTGAACTCGGGACCGAACCAGAAGGCGTCCCAGTCGGGGTGCGAGTCGAACTCCATCGAGAACAGGAACTTGTAACGGTCGTCTCGCGAGCGGAATACCTCGTAGCGCTTGGCGCCGTAGCGCAGCGAGATCGGGGCGAGCTGCTGCAGCGCCGCCTCGATGTCGTCGCCGCGAAAGCCCGTCGCGTAGACCGGCAGGTGAACCACGCCGGCCATCAGTTGCCGACCTCCGCCATGATCGCGCCCGGGCCCTCGGCCGTCTTGCCCTGGCCGGTCTCCGTCGCGCCGACGAGGATCGCGATCTTGCCCGAGTGCTTGTTCTCGTACATGAGCTGGTGCGCCTCGGCGACGGACTCGAACGGCATCGTCTTCCACAGCACCGGGCGGATCTTCGACTCGCGGATGAGGTCGTTGGCCTTCGTGCACTCCCACGCGTTGGCGAAATGCGAGCCGATGATGTTCTTCTGGCGCATCCACAGATAGCGCACGTCGAAGTCGAGCTGGAAGCCCGATGTCGCGCCGCAGATGACGACGTTGCCAAACGGCTTGACGACGAACACGCTCGTCGGGAACGTCGCCTTGCCGACATGCTCGAAGACGATGTCGGGGGCGTCGCCGAGGATCTCCTTGACACGCTTGCCGAAGCGACGCATCTCGGCGAAGCGCGCCTTCTCCTCCTCGGGCGTCTCGTTGCCCGTGCGCATCATGCCCGCGAACTCGTTGCGGTTGATGAAGTCCTTGGCGCCCAGCTGCTTGACGAGCTCGCCCTTCTCGTCGCTGGAAACGACGCCGACGGCATCGGCGCCGGTCAGCGCGCAGAGCTGCGTCGCGAAGACGCCGAGGCCGCCGGCGGCGCCCCAGATGAGGACCTTGTGGCCGGCCTGCAGCTCGACCTTGTCGATCAGCATGCGGTACGCTGTGAAGTACGTCAGCCCGTAGGACGCCGCCTCCTCCCAGGTGAGGTGCTCGGGCTTGGCCAGCAGCTGCTGGGCTTGGACCTTGCAGAACTGCGCAAACGAGCCCCAGCTCGTCTCATAGCCCCAGATCTTCTGGCTCGGCGCCGCGAGCGGGTCCAGGCCATGAACCTCGACGTCCTCGTAGGAGGCCTGGTTGCAGTGGACGACGACCTCGTCGCCGACTTTCCAGCGCGTCACGCCCGGGCCGACCTTCCAGATGATCCCCGACGCGTCCGAGCCGCCGATGTGATGGTCCTCCTCGGGGTGATAGCGAAAGACCGATACGGGCTGTCCGAGCGACGCCCACACGTTGTTGAAGTTCACGCCGGCGGCCATGACGCGCACGATGACCTCGAACGCCTGCGGCTCGGGAACGTTTATCTCCTCGATCTGGAAGGCGTCCTTCGGTTCGCCCTCGCGCTCCTGGCGGATGACCCAGGCGGCCATCGTCTTGGGCAACTCGCCCGGCTCGGTGGCGACGCTGGAGACTTGACTGAGATCGACGGCCATCGGTGCTCGGTACCCCTCGTTTTCTTGGCTGACGGGGGGCGAATCCTACGGGGCCGCGGCGCTACGCGCCGGTTGCGCCGGCGGCGCGGCGACCTCGCCGGCCGGAGGAGCCTCTCGGACCTGGCCGCCGGCGAGCTCCGGTGAGATGAGCGCCCACGAGACGATCGCGCCAATCGCGGCGACGATCGCGCCGAGCAGCAGCCCGTGGCCGAGCGAGTCGACGAACTCGTGCGGTGTCGTCGTCTGGCTGATGAAGGTGCCGAGGACGGCGACGCCGAAGGTGCCGCCGACCATCCGGCTCATCGAGAGGATCCCGGACGCGACGCCCGCCTTGCTCTGGTCGACGGCGTTCATCGCGGCGGTGCTCATCGGAGCCATGACGAGTGAGATCCCGATGCCCATGACGATGAAGCCGCCGAGCAGGAAGTCAAAGCCCGAGTCCACCCGCAAGAACGACTGCCACAGCAGCGAGCTCGCGACGAGCAGGAGCCCTCCCGTCATGAGCGGCCGCGGCCCGATCCGGTCGGTCAGCCGGCCCGCGATCGGCGCGACGACGATGACCATGAGCGTTGTCGGCAGGAAGCGTACGCCGGCCTCCAGCGGCGAGTAGTTGAGCACCTGCTGCAGGTACAGCGAGAGGAAGAAGAACATCCCGAGCATTGCGAAGGAGACGATGAACGCGACGACGTTCGCTCCCAGGAAGGTCCTCGAACGAAAGAAGCTGAAATCCACCATTGGGGCCGGCGCGCGCCGTTCGACGTAGGCGAAGGCAGCCAGCCCGGCGGCGGCGAGACCGCACAGCGCAAGCAGCCGCGGCGAACCCCAGCCCCACGAGGGCGCCTGGACGAGCGCGAGCGTCAGCGCCGTGACGCCGATCGTGATCGTGGTGACCCCCGCGATGTCGATCTTCGGTACGACGGTCTCGTCCCGTGATTCATGAGTCGCGAACAGCGTGACGGCGATCGCGCCGGCGGCCACGGGCAGGTTGATGAAGAAGATCGACTGCCACGAGACATGCTCGACGAGGAGACCGCCGACGACGGGGCCGATCGCGAGCGCCAGCGCGCTCACGCCGGCCCACGTCCCGATCGCCTTGCCGCGCTCGTGCGGCGGGAACGCGTTGGTGATGATCGAAAGCGTCGCCGGCATCATCAGCGCAGCGCCGACGCCCTGGATCGCGCGGCCGCCGATCAGCCATGCCTGGCTCTGACTGAAGCCGATGAACGCGCTGCTGGCTGCGAACAGCACGACGCCGAACAGGAAGATCCGACGGCGGCCGAAGATGTCGCCGAGCCGGCCGCCCGTGACGAGCAGCACGCCGAAGGCGAGCATGTAGGCGTTGACGGTCCACTCGAGCCCTGCGGTCGAGGCGTGCAGATCGCTCTGGATCGACGGCAGCGCGACGTTCACGACCGTGTTGTCGAGCATGACCATGAACAGCGCGAAGCAGATCGCCGCCAGCGTCCACCAGCGGCGGTTGCCTTCGTTCAGTCGCATCCGCTCGGTCATCGCTCCCGCTCCTGGTGAAGTTCGTCGAGGATCGGTCGCAACGCTGCGGATAGCCGCTTGCGCTGCGCTGAGGACAGGGTGGCGGTGAAGGACTCGAGGCCCGTGAGCCTGGACTCGTCCAGGCGTTCCAGCGCTTGGTGGCCGGCCGGGGTGCAGCCAAGGCGCTTCATCCGGCGGTCCGCTCGGTCCTCGCGACGGGTGAGCAGCTCGCGTTCGACGAGCGCGTCAACGGCGCGGCTGGCGCCTGGGAGGGAGAGGTGGAGCTTCTCCGCAACCTCCTTGACCGTCAGCTCGTGGTCGGCGAGCGCGTGCAGCGCCTTGACCTGCGTCAGCGTCAGCTCGAGCTCGTCGAAGATCGCGTAGGAATCCGCGGTTCCGTGAGTCAAGACGTGGCGCCAGAGGGCGAGCAGCTCCTCGGCGAGGGCCTCCGCCGAGCCGGCTTCGCGGGCTGCGGGCGGCGGTTGCGCGGCAGAAAACGATGCTTGCATGCACGCAAGTATTGCACAGGCGCATGGATAGGCTCGGTTCAGAGGTGCCCGACGGCGGGCTGAGGCACCGTGACTGAGATGCACCACACGCCGGTCGAGGGGTGTTCCGGGTTTGTCGCTC
>JAWVGJ010000132.1:0-5845 GCA_033855115.1 Solirubrobacteraceae bacterium | reverse complement strand
GCCCCGACGCTGTGCGTGTTGCTCTTCGGCAAGGCCTTTCGAGGCTCTGGAGACGACTTGCGATTCCTCGCGCTCGGCGCACTCGGGGTGTTGGCCTTGGACCTCTTCAGCGGCGTCGTCATCGCTCAGCGCCGTCCGCTGATGGCGTCCGCGGGGACCGCCGTGGCGCTGCTCGTGACCGTGATCCTCAACATCATCCTCGTACCGGAGCTCGGCGGCGGAGGAACCGCGCTCGCCAAGAGCGCGGCCTTCACCGCAGGAGGCGCGACGATGGTCGTCATATTCCTGCGGATCTTCCACGCCGACCGTCGTGCGCTGGTTCCGCGCCTGGACGATGTCGCGTGGTACTGGCGCAAGCTCCGCGAGGGGCTGCTCAGCGCTCGGAGCGCTGGGTGACAGACCGCGAGCCACGGTCTCGTGACCGTCCGCCGGGCGGTGGCTGGACGACGCGGAACGCCTTCCATGGAATCCCCGAGACGAGGTCCGGCCCGATGGCGCGATCCCAGCCCGCGGTCTGGCGGGCCTCCAGGAAGATCTTCGACGAGCCCGAGTTGTCGACGACGTACATGCCGTAGCGTTGCAGCGCAAGCGCGATCGTCCGCGCTTTCAGCGGCAGCCGCCACGCGTCGAAGGCGGCCTCGCCGAGCGCGGGATCCAGCTGCAGCCGGCTGCCTTCCGGCAGCTCGCCGTCAGATCCGTCGCCGTCGGACTTCGATGCCGGGTAGACGAAGGTCCGCGAGGGAGCGTCATAGGCAAACGCCAGGGCGTGATGGATGGCGCCGCGGCCGATTTCGCAGCGGCGCACGAGTCCCCCGAGATACGGCAGGCCCGCCCCGCGCCCGGCGAGGCCATCGGCGAAGCGGCCGTGGTATCCCGCCTTCGTGTGGTAGCGGTAGCCGTTGGTGGCCGTGTAGTTCCCCGACTCGTCGCGGGCGAACTGCCAGAAGGCATGCTCGACGCCCGTGCTCGCGTTCCACAGCACGACCTGGCCGTCGTCGCCGGGTGGAGCGACGGCGCGATCGGGGATCGGGATGCGAGGGATCGTCCGCGCGAACCCATGGCCCTTGCGCGAGTCGTCGCCGGCATCGTAGGTCGAGTAATAGCCCGACAGCGTCACGGTCCGCAGCGGCGTCCCGTCGCGGACGGCGTACACGGCGGGCGTGTACTGGTCGGGGTCAGATGTGAGCGGCTTGTCGTTGTCGGCGATCGCGCGGATAAACCGGGCGGAGCGTCGATCCACCCGCGGGCGGGAGCCGATCAACCGGTTCCAGGGCGAGGCACGGTCATAGGGCCGCCGCAGGCACTCGCCGGTAGATGACGCGGCCGCGGAGCGTGCCCGATCCCCGGCCGTCGCCTGCACGATCGCGGCGGCGGTGGCAGCGGCGAGAGCGACGGAGCCGACAGCGACGACGACGACGCGGCCGCCGCTGCCGGACGGTAGGCGAACCGCCGTCAACCTCGCCGGACCTTCGCCCAGACGGCCTCGTGCCGCCCGCCCGCGAAGTCGCGCAGCCCCGCCAAAGTGGCAACGTTCATGCGACAGAAATAGAACGGCAGATACGTCCAGCGGCTCCGCCGACCGCTGCGCTCGTTGTGCCATCCCAGCGTGGCGGCGAAATAGAAGAGGGCCTGGAGGCCCAGCAGGGCTCGAGCCCAGACCCGGCACGGGGCAAGTCGGACGTTGCTTGCCGCGGCGGCCAGGAGCGCCCACGGCACCAGCGGGCGCAGCCCCTTATGCGAGATGACCTGCCATGCGAGCCGCGGGTGCCTGCGCAGCAGCATCGGCAGCAATCGCCGCAGCGCCTGCGCGCGGCCGGTCGTCAGCCGTGCACGGCGCACCGCCTCGTCCTGGATCGTCGCCGAGGCTCGCTCGACCGAGAGAGCCCGCGGCGCGTACAGCACGCGCCACCCGGAGCTGGCCACGAGCAAGGCCTGAACGAAGTCCTCGTTCATGACGCCGGCCTGCGGTGAGCGGTATGCGGCGCGGCGGAACGCGAGGATCTCACCGGCCACGCCCACGACAGATCCACTTGCGCTCTCCCACTCCTTGATCTTCGACTCGTAGCGCCAGTACAGCCCCTCGGCGTGGTCCAGCGCGCTGCCGTCGACGTCTGCGATCGCCTTGCGGCCCGTCACCAGCCCAACCGCCGGATCGCCGAGCGGCGCAACGAGCTCGCGCAGAGCATTACGCGAGTACAGGTTGTTCGCGTCCGAGAAGACCAGCACCTCACCGCTCGACGACTGAACTCCCCTGTTCATCGCCGCCAGCTTGCCGCGACGCTGCGGGCGGTGCAGGACGCTGATGCCCGGCATGCGATCGGCCCGCTCGGGTGTGCCGTCGTCCGAGCCATCTGTGACCACGACGACCTCGAGCCGGTCCGGCGGATAGTCGAGTTCCGCCACGTTGCGCAGCTTCGCCTCGATCACGTCGGCTTCGTTGAAGGCCAGGACGATCAGGCTGATCGTCGGAGTGAAGCCGGCTTGCGCGTGGACGGGACGCGGGCGCAGCCGGGAGAGGAGGGCCGCGATCGCGGGGTAACCGGCGAAGACGTACGCGACGAGCGCGAGCGAGCCAGCGAGGAGCGTGACCACGACGCCTGAATCTACTGGCGCGACGAAATGTGACGGCGAGGATTGACATTAACCCGCACCTGCTTCGCCCCGTCGGCAGGCCATATTAAGGTTTTGGCTGCCAGGGCTATGCTGGTGCGTGTCGCTCCCCCGGCTCCAAATAGATGGACGACGCCGGACGGGCGGCTCCGACGGGCTCCGATTCCCCTGGAACACGCTGATCCCCGCAAACCCGACGGTTCTCCACGGTCCGCTTGGCTGTTAGAGAACGTTCCGCGAGCTTGGGAGTCCAATGAACGTTGACGGAGGCCGGTGAGCGTGCGACTCGGCATCTACTCCGATCTGGTCTATCAACGCGATGGCGAGACGCTGTCGAATAATCGCGCGTTCATTCGCTTTGTGACGAGTCTTCCGCCCCGGGTCTCGGAGCTCGTGCTCTTCGGCCGGCTGAGTCCGGTGCCCGGACGCGGCCCGTATGTCCTGCCAACCGAGGCCGTACGCGTCGTGGGGCTGCCGCATTACGAACGCGCGACGAAGATCTGGTCGCTCCTGCGAGCGGTGCGCGGCTCGGCCAGGATCTTCGCAGCCCAGTGCGAGCACCTGGACGCCGTCTGGATCTTCGGCCCGCAGCCGATGTCGATGGTCTTTGCCTGGATCGCCCGCCGGCGAGGGGTCCCGCTCGTACTCGGCGTCCGCCACGACTACCCGCAGTACATCCGCAACCGCCTGCCAAGCCGCTGGTGGCTGTGGGCGGTGCCGGTCGCGGCGGGCATGGACGTCGCGTTTCGCCGCTCGGCCAAGTTCGCGCCAACGGTGGCGCTCGGGGACGCGCTGGCGCGAAGGTACAGCCGCGGGGCGGCCGTCATGCGCACCGGCTTCTCGCTCGTCCCGCGATCGGAGTTGCGTTCGCTGGACGAGGCGCTGGCGGTCAGGTGGGACGGCGATCGCATCGTGCTGAGCGTGGGTCGGCTCGATCGCGAGAAGAACCCGCTGCTGCTGCTCGACATCCTCGCCGGCCTGCGCGCGGAGGATCCGTGCTGGCGCATGGTCATCGCGGGCGACGGTCCGATGCGAGAGCAGATGCGGTCGCGGATCGCGGAGCTCGGACTCGACGACGCGGTCACGATGCTCGGTGAGGTCTCCAATGGACCCGAGCTGTGGGAGCTCTACCGCCGCAGCCAGATCTTCCTGCACGTCTCGTTCACCGAAGGGCTTCCCCAGGTACTGTTGGAGGCGCAGGCGGCGGGGGTGCCGGTCGTCGGAACGGACGTCGGGGGCGTGGCCGAGGCGCTCGGGGACGGGACCTACGGGCTGCTCATCCCGCCCGCCGACGCCGCTGCGGCGATCGAGGCGGTGCAGCGGATCGCCGGTGACGCGGATCTGCGGCGCCGGCTGGTCTCGGCGGCGCTCGAGCACGCCGCTCAGGAGACGCTTGAGATGCAACTGGATCGGCTGGCCGACTTTCTGCGAGACGCGGTAGAGACCTATGGGCGCGGGTCGGCCGAGGGCTCGCGTGCTTTTGGACCGCGCAGCGGTCGTGTGCATCGACGCGGGTGGGCGCAGGGCCGCACATGAGCGTTGACGCATTTCGACTGCGCAGCGCTCGGGCCCATGCTCCAGCGGAGCGTCACACGGGTTCAGGACGCCTGACCGTCCTGCCGCCCGTCGCTCCGAGTGCACTGCTGCGGGCGGCAAGCGAGACGCTGCCGTTCCCGCTCGGCGAGGCCGGCTGCACGCTGTTCGACGGCGCGCGCCGCGCCCTGTGGGAGGGGATCGCCGCGCTGGGGCTGATCGAGGATGACGTCGTCCTCGTCCCGGCCCTGCATCGCGGTCCCGAGGTGGAGATCCTGCGCCTGGCCGGTCTGCAGATCCGCCTCTACGCCGGCACGCCGGCGCTCGAGCCGGACGCACAGGAGCTCGAGGCGCTGCTTGAACCGCGCACGCGGGCGCTGTATCTGATCCACCAGCTCGGTTTCGCGCAGGACGCAGAGCGCTGGCGCGCCTGGTGCGCCGAACGCAACCTGCTGCTGCTCGAGGACGCAACGCAGGCCTGGACCGCCTCGATCGAGTTTCGCCCCGTGGGAAGCTTCGGCGCGCTAGCCGTGTTCTCGTTGTCGCAGTCCTTCGGCCTGCCCGACGGCGGTGCGCTGCTGGTCGACCAGCCGGCTGGAGACGCACAGGTCCAGGAGAGATTCGGCCTCGGTGGTCTGGCTCGCTGTCATGGTCGCTGGTTCACGCAGCGATCCCACGCGCTCGAACGCATCGCCGTCGTCACGCGCCCGTACCGATCGCCGGCTGAGGACGAGTGGTCGCCGAGCTGTGTCGGCACCGGCCCCGCGCCGGCCACGCTGCGACTGCTCTCCCGAGTTGCCGATGTCCACGCCGCCGCGCGCCGGCGCGCGCACTACTCGCTCCTGCTCGAACAGCTGGGCGACCACGTCGCGGCACCCTTTCACCGGCTGCCCGAACAGGCCGCGCCGTTCGGCTTCCCGGTCATCGACCGTGAGGACCGGCTCCGTGACCGTCTTCGCAGCCGCGGGATCGAGGCAGTGCGCCCCTGGAGGGACCTGCATCCCGACCTCGGAGGCGATCGCTTCGCCGACGCCGCAGACCGCCGGCGGCACACGTTGCTGCTGCCAGTACATCAGGAGCTTCGCTGCGAAGACGTCGAGCGCATCGCCGCCGCGGTGCGCGGCAGCCCGGTGCGGCGCCGGACCCTTCGGCGTCCTATCGGCGGTGGCGCCCTGCCAGCGGCGGTCGCCGACCTGCGGCTCGAACCGATCGATTCGCTGGATGCGCCGTTGCCCGGGTGGGATGCGCTCGCCCTCGAGGCGCGGAGCATCTTCGCCACCCACGAGTGGATCTCGACCTGGTGGCGCCATTTCGGGGCAGGACGGTCACTGCATCTCGTCGCTTGTCGCGCGCCGGACGACAGGCTCGTCGCGATCCTCCCGCTGTACGTACAACGACAGGCAGGGCTGCGGATCGTCCGCTTCCTCGGACATGGCGCCGCCGACGAGTGCGGGCCGATCTGCGCCCCCGCCGACCGTTGCGCCGTGGCGCGGGCACTGCGGCGGGCGATCGATCTCTTGGGAGCCGACGTCCTGCTCGTCGAGCAGGTCCCGGCGACCTTCGGCTGGGACGCGCTGATCGGCGCACGCATCTTGCGTCGAGAGGGCAGTCCGATCGTCCGCTTTCACACGTCATCCTGGCAAGAGCTCGTCGCTGCATGGGGATCGAATATGAAGAAACAGGTCGGCGGGCGGCTCGTGCG
>JAWVGJ010000131.1:0-29565 GCA_033855115.1 Solirubrobacteraceae bacterium | reverse complement strand
CGAGCACCGTGGCGGTCGTCGTGCCGTCGCCGGCGACGTCGTTGGTCGCCGTGGCGACCTCGCGCACGAGCTGCGCGCCCTGGTTCTGGAAGACGTCCTCGACCTCGATCTCACGAGCGATCGTGACGCCGTCGTTGGTGATGGTGGGGGCGCCGAACTTCTTGTCGAGGACGACGTAGCGGCCCTTGGGGCCGAGCGTGACCTTGACGGCGTTGGCTACCGCGTCGACGCCGCTCTGCAGCGCGTTACGTGCATCGACGTCGTACAGCAATTCCTTATGGGGCATTGATTCTCCTAAGCCTTAGAGGATCTTGGCGAGAACGTCGGACTCGCGGAGCACGAGCAGCTCCTCGCCATCGACCTTGATTTCCGTGCCGCCGTACTTGGAGTACAGGACCTCGTCGCCCTCGGCGACGTCCAGCGGGATGCGCTTGTCTCCGTCATCGTCGTACTTGCCTTCGCCGACGGCGATGACCTTGCCCTTCTGCGGCTTCTCCTTGGCGGTGTCGGGCAGGACGATTCCACTCGCTGTGGTCTCCTCCTCCTCGATCGCTCGCACGATAAGCCGATCTCCCAGGGGCTTGAGCTTCATGTTGTGCCGACCTCCAGTGGATCCCGAATGGATTGGCACTCGCACAGGCAGAGTGCCAACACTGTTTCCCAACTGTAGCGCACACTGGCACTCTGCTGTCAAGAGTGCCAATGCCGACCATGCGTCGACTCGTGGCCTTGTTGCTCGGGACCCGCTGCTCGCGCACCGATAGCGCGCGGGTGACCGATTCGCGCGGCCTCGCGGTGCTCCTCGGCGCCGCTCTCGTCGTCGGCGCCCTGTTCGCGCCGTGGTACGCGCTCGACTTCGGGCCGGCTGCGCGCGATGCGCTCAGTTCGCAGGCCAACGAACTCCCCGGCGCGTTCGCGGACTTCGCCAAGCAGTTTCTCACGCTGTTGCCCGACCGCCTCGAAGCGAACGCGTGGAGCGCCTTCGAGCGCACCGACATCGTGCTGCTGGCGATGGCGATTGCCGCCGCGTTCGCGGCACTGCTCAATCGCTTGGAGATCGCCGCAACCGCAGGCGCGGTAGCGTTCGTGAACACCGCGTGGGTGATGGTCCAGCGGCCCGGTTCGAGCGAGTACGTCTCGCTGGGGTGGGGCGCGTGGCTCGCCCTCGCCGGCGCGTTGCTGATCGTCGTGGCCTCCAAGCTCGGCGGCGAGTCGCAGGCCGCTTCCGCATACGTGCCGCCGTTGGACCCCTCCATGCCCGCGCCGGTGGCGCCCGCACCGGTCCTGGGCGATCCGGCGAGCTCGGTCGCGCCGCCGCGTATCTAGTTCTGCGCCCCGCCGATGCCGTGCAGCCGCTCCGTCATCGTCGGCGGGTTCTCGATGATCTGCGAGAAGCGCACGACCGTGACCGTGTCCTCGAGCGTCACGTCGCGAGCGTAGATCTGCTCGAGGAAGTGGATCATCTCCTCGGTGCGGCGGAACTCCGGGTTGTCGTGCTCGATGTCGCGCGGCGAGAGCTCCTTGACGCGCTTGACCTCGACGCTGTCGATCACCGCCGTGAAGACCTTCTCACGTGGCGAGTGCTGATAGCCGATCGTCACGAGCACCGCCTGGTTCTTGCGGTACTTGTGCGACTTGTCACCAAGGCGGATCGTCGCGGTCTTACGCCCGCGCTTGAGTTGGTCGGCGAAGATGGTCGAGTAGAAGTTGAGAACCTGCACAGGCGCCAGACTACAAGCCGCGCTGCATCCGTAACAGTGCCTCGCGCACCATGTCGCGCTCGCCGGCGTATGTGAGCGTCTCGGCGGCCTCACTCGCGGGCAGCCAGCGGGCGTGCTCGACCTCGTGATCGTGGTCGTCGACATCGCCCGAGATGTAGCGCAGGCGGAAGAACTCGACGACCTTCGCGATCCTTCGGCCGTCGCGCTGATACCAGTACCGGACCTCGCCCAGGGAGTCGACCACCTCGGCCTCGACGCCGGCCTCCTCGCGGACCTCGCGCAGCGCGGCCTGCGCCGGCGACTCGCTGCCGTCGGGGTGACCCTTGGGCAGCGCGAGGACCCTCGATCCGTCCGAGGCCCGTCGTGTCGGAACGATCACGACGATCTCCTGTGCGTCGTTGAGGACGACGCCGCCTGCCGAGAACTCGGAGCTCATGGAGTCAGTAGACGTAGCCCTGCAGCGCGGCGGGGTCGTGGACGGTCACGCGCCCGCGACCCTGGGTGACGATGCCGGCGCGCTCGAGCACGGCGAGGAAGCGGCTGGCGGACTCGCGCGAGGAGCCGGCGAGCCGGGCGACGTCAGCCTGTGTGACGGTGACAAGGACGTCGACGTCGCCGGCGCCCTCCGCCTGGGCCTGGATGACAAGCTGGCTCAGGACGCCCGCAACGCGGCTCTGGACGGTCTGGAAGGACTGGCGCGCGATGCGCTCGTTCGCCGCGCGCAGGCGGCGGCCGAGCGAGATGACGAGCTTGACGGCGATGTCGGAGTGCTCGCGCAACAGGCGGCGCATGTCGGGGCCGAGGATCGCGATCGCGTCGAGCTGGTCGATCGTCTCGACGGTGGCCGACCGCTTCTCGTCGTCGAACATCGCCAGCTCGCCGAAGATATCGCCCGGACCGAAGTGCGCGAGCGTCAGCGAGCGGCCGTCGAGGTACTCGCGCATCGCGCGGGCGTGACCGCGGCGGACGATGTAGCAGGTGTCGCTCTGATCGCCCTCGCGGAAGATGACGTGGCCGCCGTCAAACGAGCGCGGGACGGCGACGGCGGCGACGCGTGAGAGTTCGCGGGGACCGAGCGTCGTGAACACCGGAACGTGCGAGAGCAGCGTGATCTCGTCTTCGTCTCGGTGCCCCATGGCTCAGCAATACCACATCGTTCGGCGTATTGACTGCAACTCGGTGGCTCGCACGGGGCTCGTAGGCGAGCCACCGAGGGCAGGTCAAGCGGCGTCCAGGGCGCCTTCGCGGCGCCGGCGGCGCCCGAGGCGGACGCCGAGAACGATCGCCACGCCGAGTAGCGTGAGCGGCAACGCGATCGCCAGCGCGATCAGCGCGACTCCGGCGATGACCTCGAGCACGCGCAGCGCGTCGCGGGCGGCGTCAGCCGGCGTCCAGTGCCCGCCGGCCGCGCCTTCGTCGCTCTTGCCGCCGCCGCGAACCGTCAACTGGACCGTCGACAGGTCGGCGCGCCGCCGCAGCGAATCGAGCTGGCCGTCCAGGCGGGCGATCGTGCTGCGCACGAGCCGCAGCCGCGAGCGCAGGCTCTCGATCTGCAGCGACGTCGTGGCGCGACCGAGGGCCCGCAGCAGGCCGCGACGCTCGGCGCGGGCGTCGGCAAGGCGGTCCTGGGCCGAGCTGAACGAGCCCGTGATGTCCTGCAGGTTCTGGCTGCGCTCGGCGACGTGACCGAGCTCGGACAGGGCGGCGAGCGCTACGTCGAGCTTGCCGGTCGGGATGCGCAGGTCGAACGACGCCTCTCCGCCCGTTGCGTCGCTGCTGCCGATCGACGAGCTCTGGACGATCCCGCCGAAGCGATCGACGGTGCGGATGACGGCGTCGGCCGTCGACTCGACCTTGCCGTCGGGGGCCTCGAGCACGAGCAGCGCATTGCGCTGCACCTTGCGGCTGGCGGCGCCGTCGGCCGCGCTGGCGCCCGGGTTCGCGGCCGCAGCCGGCGTCGATCGGCTACCGGAGGCGCCGGTGTGGGTAAGCGCCGGCGCGGCGGCCATGGGCGGCGACTTCGACTCGGACTGGCGGCGCTGCAACGATCCGTCCGTGGAGGTCGGTGGGGCGGCAGCGGACGGGGCCGAGTCCTCCAAGGCGGCGCCGGGCTCGGTCCGGGCGCTCATCGCCGTTTCATGCACGGTGCTCTCCTCGTTGCCGCTTGGGCCGACCACGGCGACGAGCGCGATAGCCACCGTCGCGAGCACGCCGGCGGCCGGCACGAGCATCCAGCGCCTGCGCTGCCGCGGCGGCGTGTTCTGCCCCTGCGTAGGGAACCCCTCGTTGACTCGCTGCTCGAGCGCAGCGGCGAATGCCGGGGTCATCTCCGGGGCGCTCGCGCGGATGTCGAGGGCGAGATCCTCGAGCTCGCTCAGGTCCGCGTCGACCGGCTCGCCAGCCAGCGCGCGGTCGATCGCATCGAGCTCGCGCAGCTCGTTGGGGTTCAGGCGTTCACGCTGGCGCATTGCAGGCCTCTCTCAGCTTCATGACGGCACGGTGCACTCGAGTGCCGGCGTTGGACTCGCTCGTCCCGAGCACCGCCGCGAGCTCGACGTTGGACAGCCCGGCGTGGAACTTCAGCGCGATGAGCTCGCGCTCGCGCGGGGGTAATGCGGCAAGCGCGACGCGGACGGTGCTGCGGCGGACGGCGGTTTCGGCCTCCTCCGCCGCAACGGGCAGCTCGTCGTCGGCAACGTCCGCGACCAGCGGCGCCGAGCGCTTTCGCCGGCGCAGCTCGTCCAGCGCGGCGTTGCGGGCGATCCCGAACAGCCAGCCTCGCTGGCTACCCCGGCCGGCATCGAAGCTCGCCCGCTTCCGGTACGCGCGCTCGAAGGCGAGGGCCGTGACGTCCTCGGCGCTCGCGTCGTCACCCAGCAGCGTGCGTACGTAGGCGTACAGATCGCGCCCGCTCTCCCGATAGAGCGCATCGAAGCTCAGGGTGGACGTGTTCTGGTGGTGTGCATCCATGATCAGAACTCCGCTCATGCCACTACTACGCCGCGGCGACGAGATCATCACGGGTCGGGGCCCTTCTGCCCAAATGTCGTCGCGCCGGTGCATCGGCGCCGCCGTCCTGTCGCTGCTCGTCCTCACCCCGACCGCGCTCGCGGGAGCTCAAAAACGCGACGTCTCGATGGTCGAGGGCTCCCGTCTGCTGTGGGCGACGGTGAACGTCTGCGACACCGAGAACTCGCCGAAGACAATCGGGATCCGCGGCTCGATGCCGGGCTTGGACGACGCGCGCGAGACGATGTGGATGCGCTTCCGCGTCGAGTACCTCTCCGAGGAAGATCACCGCTGGCACGACGTGACCGAGGGCGGCGACTCCGGCTTCGTGCCGGTCGGTTCGGCGCGCAACAAAGCCCGCCAGGGCGGCCGCTCGTTCCGGATCAACCCGAAGAACGGCAAGCCGGTCGTGCTGCGCGGCAGGGTGTCCTTCGAATGGCGGCTGCGCGGGGACGTCGTGCGACGGGCAAGCGCGCGCACGCGCAAGGGGTATGAGTCCAGCGCCGCCGCCGATCCGCCCGGCTACACCGCGGCGACGTGCACGATCAGTCCGTAGCGGGAACGAACAGGCGCGGATCGTTGGAGATGACGCCGGTGACGCCGATGCGCTCCAACGCGGCGATCCGGTCGGCGTCGTCGACGGTCCAGGCGTAGAGCTGGCCGCCGGCGCGCGTGATCGCCTGGGCGAGTCGCGGCGTGATCAGCCGCCAGTGCGCCATCAGCGCCTCGATCTCGCCACGGTTGATGCGGTTCGCTGCCACTCCGGGCAGAGCCCGGCGGACGTAGAGCAGGACGGCGACCGCCGGTATCGCGGTAATCGGGTTGCGCAGCGGATCGCGACGCATGCGCGGCAGCGACCAGCCCAGCGGGATGTCCGGATGGCGCTCGCGCAGGTACTGAAGCGAGGAGTTCTCCGTCGTCGAGATCATCGAGCGGTCCGCCAGGCCGTGCTCGCGCAGCGCCCGCACGACACGCTCCTCGTAGCCGCCGAACTTCATGTCGACGTCGAGCTCGACGCCGTTGTAGGCGGCGTCGCCGAAGTGGGCAAGCCCCTCGTCGAGCGTGTGCGGAGTGCGCTGCGTCGCGTCCTCCCAGTCGTGCGCGAGCAAGAGCTCGCCGCTGCCGTCCGGATGCTCGGCGAGGACGTCGAACTCGATCATGTCGACGCCGGCTTGAAGTGCGGCTTCGAAGGACGCGAACGTGTTGCCGGGCGCGATGTGATCGGCGCCCTTGTGGCCGACGCGCCTCACGACTGGCAGCTTCCGCACCAGTAGGTGACGCGGTTGTCGTCGCCCTGGCCGCGGCCGAGGATCGGCTCGCCGCAGCGCGGGCAGGGACGGCCGGCCTTGGCGTAGACGACGCGGTGCAGGTCCTGCATGCCGTCGCGGGCGGACTGCTGCATCCCCGGCCGGGCGGCGTCGACGATCGCGAGCGCCTCGTCGTCGCTGACGCGGCCAATCGGGCGCCACGGATCGATCCGGGCGGAGAAGCAGCCCTCGCACTTCCACAGGTTGCCGATCCCGGCGATCGTGCGCTGATCGAGTAGGGCGTCGCCGATCGGGCGCGTCGGGTCGTCCTGGCGCAGCCGTCGCAGGAACTCCTGGCCGTCGAGATCAGGGGCGAGGATGTCGGGGCCGAGCTGCGCCAGTTGCCTGTCAAAGCGCGTGCGCGACTCGGTCAGCAGCTCCAGCACGGGCCCGTCGAACTGCACGACGTCGCCCTCGTCGGTGTGCAGGACAAGCCACGCGCGGCGGCGCGCGCGGCGCCATGGCTGGCCGGGACGGTAGGTTCCCCAGGATCCCGTCATGCGCAGGTGCGAGTGGATCGTCAGGTCGTTTGCGAAGCGCAGGAAGAGGTGCTTGCCATGAGCGTCGATGCGTGTGACCGGCTGGCCGGCGAGCTTCTGCGTCCAGCGTTCGCCGCGTAGGCGCGGATGGGGATGAGAGATCTCCGGCACGCGGCCCTCCAGCAGCGGGCGCATGCGCAGCGCGGCGTAGTGGATCGTGTCGCCCTCTGGCATGTGTCCCTTCTAGCGTAGGGGCATGGACGCGCTGAAGCGGATCGTCGGGGCCGAGTTCGTCGAGGCCGGCGCGGTCGTCGGGGATCGGGCGCTCAACGGTGTCCCGTGCGTGCTGGTGCGCCCTGGGAGCGCCGCGGAGGTGGCCGCGGTCGTCGCGTGGTGCTACGAGCATGACGTGGCGATCGTGCCGGTCGGCGGGCGCAGCGGGCTGGCGGGCGGAGCGGCGGTGCTGGATCGCGATGCGGTGGCGGTGTCGATGGAGCGCGTGCGTGCGGTGCGGTCATTCGAGCCCGGTCTGTGGCGGATGCAGGCCGAGGCCGGCGTGACGACGGCGACGATCGCCCGCCGAGCGCGCGAGAGCGGGCTGTACTTCCCGCCCGACCCGGGGGCGCCTGAGCAGTCGCAGCTCGGCGGGACGATCGCAACGAATGCGGGCGGCCCGCACGCGTTCAAGTACGGCGTCACGGGCGACTGGGTGACCGGACTCGAGGCGATCCTCGCGCCCGGCGAGCTCGTGCGCGTGGGCGGCCCGGTGCGCAAAGACGTCGCGGGCTATGACCTGCGCGGGCTGCTCGTCGGCTCGGAGGGGACGCTGGGCATCGTGACGGCGGCGTGGCTGCGTCTTGTCCCCGCGCCGGAGGCGCAGCTGCCCGTCGTGGCGGCATATCCGGACGCGGGTTCGGGCTGCGCCGCGGTGCTGCGCGTGCTGGAGGCCGGGATCGTCCCGGCGGCGCTGGAGTACTTCGATGCCGGTGCGATGGACGCCGCGGGCGGCGCGTTTCCGAGCGGAGCGCTACGCGGGTTCGTCGTGATGGCCGAAGCCGACGGCCCGGCCGAGGATGCGGCGCGGGTCCGGGGCGAGCTGCTCGAGGCGCTCGCCGGTGGGGCTCGTCACGTCCTGGCCCCCGAGGAGTCGGGCGCGATCCGTTCGCTGTGGCGCTGGCGCGACGGCGTCTCGATCGCGGTCGCCGCGGCGCGCGGAGCGAAGCTGTCGGAGGACATCGCCGTTCCCGTGGACCGTCTGGAGGAAGCGGTGGCGCAGGTCGTGGCGATCGGCGCACGCAGCGGCTTGGAGGCGTGCTCCTGGGGACACGCGGGCGACGGGAACATGCACGCGAGCTTCCTGCTGGATGCCGGCGACGAAGCCCAGCGGGCGCGAGCGGACGCGGCGGCGCTCGAGCTCTTTGACCTCGCCCTGCGGCTCGGCGGCACCGTGACCGGCGAGCATGGGATCGGGGTGCTCAAGCGCGGCCAGCTCGCGCGTCAGTGGGCGCCTGCGGCCGTGCGGGCGCACCGCGCGATCAAGGCGGCACTTGACCCGAAGGGGCTCTTCAACCCGGGAAAGAAGGAGGGGTAGGGCTGGATCGAGTCCGCAGTAGGCTCAGCGCCATGTCATCGATCTGCGGTCAAAACGCGCGCGAGCTGCTCGCGGCCCTCAAGAGCACGACCCCGGACGACGAGGTGGACGCGCTGATCCGCGCTCTCGCCGACGCATTGCAACGCGCCTCGAAGAACGCCGCCAGCGAGGCCCTGGAGATCCTGTCGGCGGGACTGGACGTACCCGACCCCGAGCGCGCCGGCGTCGCGTCACGCGTCATGGGCGCGATGCTCGAGGCAGGCGCTCGTCCCGCCCCGGCGCGGGAGGCGATGCTGAGCTGCCTGCGCGGGACGTTCCCGCTCTGCGTCGAGCTCGCCGATGCCGCGCACGAGACGGTCGGGGCACCGCCGGAGGGTCTCGACGACGAGGCCACCGAGCAGTGGCTGGCCGATCGGGAGAACTCCGCGCTGCAGAAGATCGCGGCGCAGAGGCCCGAGCTGGCGGACGCCTGGCAACGCCTCGGGGCGGTTTGGCCCGGGGCGATCGCGCTGTTCTCCGTCGACCCGATCGCGCGCGCACAGGCCCACGACCTCAGCCCGCTCGCCGAGGAGCTCGAGGGAATACACGAGGCCGCCGGGTGGGTGCGCGCGATGCTCAGCGTCGTGCACAACGAGCCGTTCGTGGCGATCGAGCCGGCCACGAAGACGGGTATTGCAGGCCGGATGAGCGGCATCGTCGAGAACTTCCAGCTCAACGTGCTGCTCATGGACGCGTTCCCGGGAGCCGAGCCGCGAGTGTCGCCGGCGGCGGTGACGGTCGCGCGCGGCGAGGGACCGCAGCAGACCGAGGAGGAGGTGACAGGCGCCTGGAACCTCTACACGTACGCCGCGTTGCAGCCGGGTGCAGAATTGCCCGATCCGTCAGACCACGCCTTCAGCGAGACCTGGATCTGGAACGAGGGCATGCCGGCCGACATCCCTGAGCTCAACGAGCACCGCGTGATCCTTCTCGGCCCGGCGCCCTACCCGCGTTCCTGGCAGGCGCAGCGGATGTTCCTCAAGCTGCCCGCCGGGCTCGAGGCGGAGGTGCTGGACGAGGAAGCCGTGGCTGAGTGGCTTGGGCGGATCGAGAAGGCCGCCGGCGAGGGCTGAAGGCGCTCCGCTCACGCTCATCGGGCCGCTCAGCTCGGTGCCGGCAGCGGGTGCGCCTGAAAGGCGCGTGCCGCGCCTCGCCGGGACCGGGGCCTTTGTTCCAGTACGTCCATGCCTGACCGGGGATCGTGTAGCCGATGTCGATCAGGGCGCCGCTGATCTCCGAGCGACGCGGCGCTTGAGCGTTCCGGCGAGCGCTTCAGCGTGCAGTTCAGGCAGATCGCTTCATGGCTTGAGCAGAACCTTGAACGCGTTGTCCTCCTTCTTCTGGAAGATCTCGTAGGCCTGCGGCGCCTCGTCGAGAGGCACGTGATGGGTTGCGAAGCCGTCGACACCCAAGGGGTCGTCGTCGTCGCCGAGCAGCGGCATGATGTCGTCGATCCAGCGCTTGACGTTGGCCTGGCCCATGCGCAGGTTGATCTGCTTGTCGAACATCTGGATCAGCGGCATCGGGCTGGCGGCGCCTCCGTAAACGCCTGACAGCGAGATCGTGCCGCCGCGCTGGACGAGCTCGATCGCCAGATGCAGCGCACTCAACCGGTCGATGCCGGCCTTCTCGGTCATCGGCCGGGCCACGACGTCAGGGAGCATCCCGGCGATCCGATGCGCGAGCTTGCCGATCGGCGCGCCGTGGGCCTCCATGCCGACCGCGTCGATGACCGAGATCGGGCCGCGGCCGTCGGTCATCTCGCGGACCACATCGGGCAGGTCCCCGTTGTACTGCGTGAGGTCCAGCGCCTCGACACCATGAGCACGCGCGCGCTGCAGACGCTCGGGCACGAGGTCGATCGCCAGAACCCGCCCCGCGCCGCGGTGCTGCGCGATCCGGGTGCACATCTCGCCGATCGGGCCAAGGCCGAGCACGAGCGCCGTCTCTCCGTCTGGGACGTTGGCGTATTCGACGGCCTGCCACGCGGTGGGCAGTACATCGGAGAGATAGACGAAGCGGTCGTCGGCCGGGCCCTCGGGCACCTTGATCGGCCCATACTGGGCCTGCGGCACGCGCAGATACTCGGCCTGGCCGCCCGGGACCTGGCCGTAGAGCTTGGTGTAGCCAAACAGTGCCGCGCCGGTGTCCTGCTCGTGGACCTGGGTCGTCTCGCACTGCGACTGCAGGCCCTTGTCGCACATGTAGCAGCGTCCGCAGGAGATGTTGAACGGGATCACGACACGATCGCCGGGTGCGATATGCGTGACCTCGGCGCCGACCTCCTCGACGATCCCCATCGGTTCGTGCCCGAGAACGTCGCCCTCGTCGATAAACGGACCGAGAACCTCGTAGAGGTGCAGGTCAGAACCGCATATTCCGCTCGAGGTCACGCGGATGATCGCATCCGTCGGCTCCTCGATCGTCGGATCCGGGACCGTGTCGACGCGGACGTCGCGGTTTCCATGCCAAGTGAGTGCTCGCATGAGGCACGCGTGTACCCGCATCGCAGAACGGCGAACACGAGGCGCAGGCTTGGTGGCTGCGCTCGTGATCGGTGCCGACTGCGACGCGGGCGTTTCGCGTACAGGACCAAGACCGCGTGATTGATTGACGAGGTGTGCGCCGCCCCGCGCCGCCCCGCACATGGCTGCTCAGGCTGCGAGCGGGGCCTCGTCGTTGGTTGCGCATGACGGCGCCAGGGCCAATGTCGACGGCGGGTGGCTGTCGGTCTGAGCGGCGGAGGATGCGTCGGCGCTGGTCAGCGTTGCGCCGCGCAGTGTTGCGGCGAGAACGAGCGTGGCGGCGACGAGGATCACGTCCTTGAGGACGTACTGGCCCTCGAGCGTCGGTGCGTGGTGCGGTCCGCTGAACAGCCGTGCGGTGAGCAAGACGACCGGCGAGACGATCCCGACGAGCTGGATCGTCAGCAGGTAGATCGCGCCGCGCAGCGCGCGTCCGCCCGCGATCAGCATCAATCCGATGACGCACTCGAGCACCGCGACGCCCGCCAACGCGACCGAGCCGGGGATCAGTCCGAAGGTCAGCACGTCGGTCGTGGCCTTGACGAGGTTCTCCGCGGGGCTGACGCCGGGAAACAGCTTCAGCACGCCGAAACCGAGGAACACAGCACCGAGGCTCAGGCGCAGCAGCATGATGCTGTGAGCGACAAGCCAGCGATGAGCGATGCTTTCAAGGCGGTCCAGACGCCCGGCGAGGACGCCAAGTCGCTGTGCAACGCGGCTGCCGGCGGAGCTGGGGGGCGCCTGCTCGACGGTCGTGACCACGCGCAGTCGCATGGTCTTTCCACCAGCAATTGACGGCACACTCTGAAGGTCTGGGGGGGTCATCTCTGTGGCTCCTTGGGGCGAGGGGCGTCTTGGGGTACAGCGGCTTGAGCGCTGACTTTCACAAGGCCCCCAGGTGCTCCCCAGGGTGGTCAGCACGTGTTCGAGGGTGCGGTTAACCGCACCTCCCCCATGAACTCGGGCAAACGGTCTGTGCGACCGCTCACACGTTGACAAAACGTGCTATGCGGGCCGCGCGGTAGAAGTGGGATCGAGTGTTCAGTCAGGAGGTCTGGGCGACTCCGGCAAGGCGCAAGTACGCGACCCACGCGCCTTCCTCGAAGCGAAGACGCCGAGCCCGTCAGAGCTCGTGGACGAGCTGTACGAATGGGCGTCTCCCCGGAGGGAGGCGTCTGTCGGCGTGGAAATTGGCGGGTGGCAGTCCGGTTACTTATGGTGACTGCCATGCATACATCACCTTCGCCCGCCGCCACCTGGCCCCGCACGAGAGTCAGCGAGCTGCTCGCAATCGAGCATCCGATCATCCAGGGGCCATTCGGTGGCGGGCTCTCCAGCGCCGCGCTGTTGACCGCCGTGTCGCAGGCCGGTGGTCTGGGCTCCTACGGCGTCCATCACCTCACGCCCGACGCGATCGGCGAGCTCGCCGCCGAACTGCACGCGGCGACCATCCGGCCATTCGCCCTGAACCTCTGGGTCAGCACCCACGACATGCCCGAGGCGCAGATGACGCGAGAGCGCTACGCCGCCGCCGTCGCACGGCTGCAGGCGCTCTACGACGAGGTCGGCGTCGACGCGCCGCCGTACCCGGAGCGCTTCTCGCCGACGTTTGAGGAGCAGGCCGAGGCTGTCCTGGCCGCGCGCCCCGCCGCGTTTAGCTTCGTCTTCGGCGTCCCCGACGAGCGCCTGCTGGCCGCGTTTCGCGGACGCGCGATCGCCACGATCGGCACGGCGACGACGCCCGACGAGGCCGTCGCACTCGACCAGGCGGGCGTCGCTGCGATCGTCGCCTCGGGCGCCGAGGCCGGCGGGCACCGCGGAGCGTTCCTCGCGCCCGCCGAGGGCTCCCTGGTCGGGACGCTCTCGCTCGTGCGCATCGCCGCCACCGAGGTCAAGGCGCCTGTGATCGCCGCCGGCGGCGTCGCCGACGCGCACGGCGTCGTCGCGGCGCTATCGCTCGGCGCCGAGGGCGTGCAAGTCGGCACCGCGTTTCTCGCCACCGAGGAGTCCGGCACCACGCCCGAGCACCGCGCCGCTCTGCACAGCCCCGACGCCAGGCACACACGCCTGACCCGCGCCTACAGCGGCCGCCTGGCGCGCGGGATCCCCAATCGTCTGATGCAGCAGCTCACGCGCGACAGCGCGATCGAGCCCTACCCCTACCAAGGACACCTGCTCAAGCCGGTCCTTGCTGCGGCCCGCGCCCAGGGCCGCACCGACATCGTCGCGCTCTGGTCAGGCCAGTCCGCTCCGCTGCTCAAGCATCGCCGGGCAAGCGAACTGTACGCCGCGCTCGTCGACGAGACCGCACGCCTCCTCACCACCAACACCCCCACCACAGCAGACATCCGATGACGACCGCTCGCCCAGCCCTTCACGCGGCGCCCATCCCGCCGACCCCGGCACCGGTCGGTCTGCGTGCGGCCCGGACGACAACCTCCCCCGGCGCGGTCAAGTAAGCGGCTTCGCGGGCTGCGGTCGGCAACTCCACGTACTCGAAGTGCGGAAAAGGCAAGCTGAGACGGATCGGCGGCTACGCGCTCAGCGTCAGCTTCCGCGGTCCGGCGCGGAACCCGACCTCGACGAGCAGCGGCTCCAGCGGCGACCCGACCACCGGCTCGCCGTCCACACGCTCCAGCGAGACCTTGCGTCCGCGCCCCGCGGTGACGAACGCGGCGAGCGCCGCGAATGACGCTCGCAGGCGCGGGTCTTCAGCCTCGACCAGGGTGACGATCCCGCGGCCGCCCTTCTCGACGTACAGCACCGGCTCTGCTCCGGCGAGCACGACATACGCGCCGCGCACCCGCGCTGGACGGCGGGCGTCGTCTGGACGCTGCGGCCACGGCAGCGCGGCGCCGTACGGCTGCGCCGGGTCGGTCGCCGCGAGCACGATCGGCGCGGACTCCTCGACCGCCCGTTGCGATCGCAGGCGCTCGACTGCGCCTGGGAGGGCGAACTGGGCGCCCCCGAGGCCTTCGACGAAGTAGCCGCGCCGGCACACGCCCAGGGTCTCAAGCTGCGACAGGGCGTCGTAGAGGATCGAGAAGCCACCGGAGATGCCTTCGGCGAGTACCTGCTCACGGGTGACGATCCCGTAGCGCTCAAGCAACAGCTCGGCCTGCGTGCGGCGACGCTGGGCTATCTCGGGCTCGTTGCGGAAGATCGTGTCGGTCAGCGCCCAGCGGCCTTGCACCGTCGGCTGCGCGCCGCCGCGGCGGGTGCCGAAGCGTCGCACCGCGTGACGCGGACCGGCGGCGCGCTGGGCCCGCGCCAGCGTCAGGCGCGGCGCACGCAGCGGCGCGAACGCGTCGTTGGTCACCTCGCCCGCCCAGACGAGATCCCACAGCGCCTCCTGAACCTGCTCAGGCGCGAGGTCGACCTGTGCCAGCAGGTCCGTGAAGAAGCAGGGTGAGGATGCCAGGCGCTCGCGGATCAGATCGTGCTCGCGCTCGGCGGGTCCTGCACCGGCGCCACGGGAACCAGATCCCAACCACGGGCGCCCGATCGCTTCCGCGTCGTCGCGGAAGTACAACGCCACACGTCCGGTCGAGCGACCGAGCGTCCCGGCGCCGGTCCATACGACCTCGCCGGACGCGCACAGCTGGTCGATCCAGGTCGGCGAGTAGGCGCCGACGCGTCGCGGCAGCACGTCGCGCTCCCACACCTCGGCGGGCAGCGCGATCCCCTGCAGCGCCACGAGCACTTCGCGCAAGCGATCGATACCGGCACCGGCGGCGGGGTGGCGATCGACACCCTGCCACGACGGCAGGAAGGCCGCCAGCGCGCGCTGGTCGGCGGGCTCGATCTCCTTGCGCAGAGCCGCCAGGGACGCGCGTCGCAACCGCCGCAGGACCTCGACGTCACACCATTCGCGCTCTGTGCCTCCTGGGCGCAGCTCCCCGCGCACGAGCGACCCGTCGCGCTCTGACCGTTCGAGCACCGCCGTCGGATCGACGGCGTAGCGCGTCCGCGCCTCGGCGGTCGTAAACGGGCCGTGGGTGCGAGCGTAGCGAGCCAGGAGCTTCGCCAGCGCGTCGGGCACGTCGGCGGTGAACGCGTCGGGCAGTCCACCCGGCGGCACCGCTCCCAGCGCGTCGCGGTACAGACCCGCGTCGTCCGCCGCGACCCAGCGCTGCTCGCCGCCGATGCGCAGACGCACGGCGCGCCGCTCAGCGGCCAACGCGTCGAGCATGCCGTCCGCATCGATCCCCGGCAGCACGCGGTCACGCACCTCGTCGAGCGTCAGATCGCCGACGCGCCGCAGCACGTCGGCGAGCGCATCGCGCGTCTCGGCGCGGGTGCGCTCTGAACGGTGCTGCAGGTCGTCCTGCACCTGCTCGAGCGCACTCGGGTCGATGAGCTCGCGCAGCTCCTCCTGGCCGAGCAGCTCGCGCAGCAGCTCGCGGTCAAGCGACAGCGCGGCCGCACGGCGTTCGGCGTTCGGCGTGTCGCCCTCGTACATGTACGTCGCGACGTAGTCGAACAGCAGCGACGACGCGAACGGCGAAGCGGTCGGGGTCTCGACCTCGACGAGCGACAGCTCGCGCGAGTGCAGGGCCCGCAGGATCTCCTCCAGACCGGGCACGTCGAGCACGTCGCGCAGGCACTCGCGGTAGGTCTCGAGGATGATCGGGAAGTCCGGATAGCGCCGGGCGACCTCGAGCAGCGACTGTGCCTTGAGACGCTGCTGCCACAGCGGCGTGCGCTTGCCGGGGTACGCACGCGGGATCAGCAGCGCGCGGCCGGCGTTCTCGCGAAAGCGCGCGCCGAACAGCGCGCTCGAGGCCAGCTCGGCGACCACGGCGTCCTGAACCTCGTCGGGCTCGACGAGTACGAGCTCCGCGCCAGGCGGCTCGTCGGCGTCGGGCAGGTGCACGATGATCCCGTCGTCGGACCAGATCGCATCGGACTCGAGGCCGTACTGCTCGCGGATGCGGCGGCTCAGTGCGAGCCCCCACGCGGCATGCACGCGCCCGCCGAAGGGCGACAGCACGCACAGGCGCCAGTCGCCGATCTCGTCGCGGAAGCGCTCGACGACAATCGTTCTGTCGCTCGGCAGGACGCGCGTCGCGGCCTGCTGCTCGCGCAGGAAGTCGAGCAGGTTCTTCGCGGCGAACGCGTCGAGGTCGTAGCCGGCTTGCAAGGTCGCGGCGTCCTGCTCCACCGCCCAGCGGCTGAACTCGCCGATCGCCTTGCCGAGCTCCTTGGGACGGCCGACGCCGTCGCCGCGCCAGAACGGCACGGCGCCCGGCGCGCCCGGGGCCGGCGTGACGATGACCCGGTCGCGGCCGATCTCCTCGATCCGCCAGGTGCTCGCGCCGAGCAGGAACGTCTGGCCGGCACGCGCCTCGTAGACCATCTCCTCGTCGAGCTCGCCGACGCGGCGCCCGTCGGGCAGCGTCACCGAGAACAGGCCGCGGTCCGGGATCGTGCCCGCGTTGGTGACCACCAGCTGGCGCGCGCCCTTGCGCGGGCGGATCGTGCCGCCGCCGCGATCCCAGACGATCCGCGCGCGCAGCTCTCCGAACTCCTGCGACGGATAGCGGCCGTCGAGCATGTCGAGCACGTTCTCCAGCAGCGTCCGCGACAGCTCCGCGTAGGAGTGCGTGCGCGTGACGAGTGCGTACAGGTCGTCGACCGAAACGGGCTCGTCATCCGGTGCGCTGGTGGCGATCGCGACGACCTGCTGGGCGAGCACGTCCAGCGCGTTGCGCGGAACGACGGTCGGCTCGATCCGGCCCTCGCGCATGAGCCTGCAGACGACCGCGCACTCGAGCAGGTCGGCGCGGAACTTCGGGAAGATCCGGCCCTTGGAGACGTCGGCGACGTTGTGGCCGGCACGGCCGATGCGCTGCAGGCCGCGCGCGACCGACTTCGGCGACTCGACTTGCAAGACGAGGTCGACGGCGCCCATGTCGATGCCGAGCTCCAGCGAGCTCGTCGCCACGAGGCAGGGCAGCTCGCCGGCCTTGAGCATCTCCTCGACGACCAGGCGCTCCTCGTGCGCCAGCGAGCCGTGGTGGGCACGCGCGATGTCGCGCGGCGCGGCGCCCTCGGGAAGGTCGGCGTTGGCGAGCTCGTTGAGACGTATCGCCAGGCGCTCGGCCCCGCGGCGGGCGTTGACGAAGACGATCGTCGAGCGGTGCTCTCGAACGAGCTTGAGGATCTCCGGGTAGATCGCGGGCCAGATCGAGCGGCGCGTAGCCTCGCCGCCGACCAGCGGCTCGAGCGGATCGGTTGTGGCGGACGTCAGCGGATCCGCCGACCGGACGCCGGCAGCGTTACTTCCCCCGGCAGCCGGCTGTTGATCGGGCTCGAGCATCGACTCGACCGGCACCTGGATCTTCACATCAAGCGGCTTGCGCACGCCGGCGTCGACGATCGTGCACGTGCGCCGCGGACCGACCATGAAGCGCCCGACCTCCTCCAGCGGGTTCTGCGTCGCGCTGAGCCCGATGCGCTGCGGGTCGCGGCCGTCGGCCTGCAGCGCCGCCAGTCGCTCCAGCGTCAGCGCGAGGTGCGCGCCGCGCTTGGTCGCCGCGACGGCGTGGATCTCGTCGACGATCACCGCCTCGACGCCGGTCAGCATCTCTCGTGCGCCGCTAGAGAGGATGAGGTACAGCGACTCGGGCGTCGTGATGAGAATGTCCGGCGGGTTGCGGCGCATCGCCGCGCGGTCGCGCTGCGGCGTGTCGCCGGTGCGCACGCCGACGCTGAGGTCCGCGCCGATGCCGCGCAGGGGCGCGCGGAGGTTGCGGTCGATGTCGTACGCGAGCGCCTTCAGGGGGGAGATGTACACGAGGCGCGTGTGATCTGCCGGCTCGCGCGAGAGCCGGTCCAGGCCCCACAGGAACGCGGCCAGCGTCTTGCCAGACCCCGTCGGCGCCGAGATAAGCGTGTGATCCCCCGTCGCGATCGCCGGCCAGGCCTGCGCTTGGACCTCTGTCGGTCCTTCGAACGCGGACGCAAACCAGTCGCGCACGGCGGGGCTGAAATGGTCGTGAGCCACCGGTCCAGCCTAGCGGCGATACCGGCCACCGGATGGCCGCAATAGGGGTCGGACTTGACCCACCGCAGAGCGCGTGCGGCTCACCCAGCTCGCGGACCGGATGGCGTGGCGAGCCCCGCCAGCTCCCGCGCGCGCAGCAGGATCGCGTCGAGCATCGCCGGCGTGATGCGCCCGGTGAACGTGTTCTGCTGGCTCGGGTGAAAGCACCCCAGCAGCAGCGGATGCGGCGGTTCGGGCCGGTACTCGGCACCGTGGCCGAAGCGCGGCTTCGGGCGCGGGACCGTCGCTCCGCGCGCTGCCAGCACCCGCAGCGCCGCATCCCAGGCGAAGGCGCCGAGGCAGAGCATCACGCGGACCTCTGCGAGCAGATCCAGCTCGCGGACGGCGAACGGCAGGCAGTTCTCGCGCTCCTGCGGGGTCGGCTTGTTCGCCGGCGGCGCGCAGCGCACGGCGGCGGTGATCCACGCGTCACGCAGCGTCAGGCCGTCGCCGGCGTGCAGCGATGTCGGCTGGTTGGCGAAGCCCGCACGGTGCAGCGCGGCGAAGAGGAAGTCGCCCGAGCGGTCACCCGTGAAGACGCGACCGGTGCGGTTCGCCCCGTGGGCGGCCGGCGCGAGGCCGAAGATCATCACGCGAGCGCACGGATCCCCGAAGCCAGGGATCGGCCGGCCCCAGTACTCCTGATCGCTGAACGCTGCGCGCTTCTCGCGCGCGACCAGCTCGCGCCACGCGACGAGCCGAGGACAGCGCCGGCAGGAGACGACCTCGCGCTCGAGCTCGGTCAGCGCGTCGACGCTACGGCTCAAGAGCCGCTGGCCGGCTGCGACAGCAGCCCGAGGATCAAACGCTCGATGAGCGGTTGCAGGTCCAACACGCGCGCGGGCTGCCCCGTGCGCAACTGGCGCGACACGAGCTCGAACGTCGCGCCGCCGATCGCGTACGCCTCGTCGGAGGATGAGAACGCCGGACCTCCTGTCAGCTCGGCGGCGCGAACCGTCTGCTCGTACATCACCTGCGCGATGTCGTTCAGCGCGGAGTCGCGCAGCTCTGCCACGCGGGGGCCGGCGCCAACGGTCTCGACGAGGATCGCCTGCGCCATCGCAGGGTTGGAGTCGATCGCCTCGAGGATCGCGCGCAGCCCGGCGCGGTGGCGATCTTCGTAGTCGCGGTCGGCGCCGCGCGAAGCTGCGACGAGCCCGTCGAGCAGCCCCGACGACGCGTGCTGGAACAGCGCGATGAGGCACTCCTCCTTGTTGGCGAAATGCTCGTAGAACGTCGCCTTGGACATCCCGGCTTGGCGGCTGATCGCCTCGGCGCTGGCTTCGGCGTATCCCACGCGCGAGAAGACCGCCGCGGCCGCGTCGAACAGCCGGTCCGCCTGGACCTGAAGGCGAACCTCGAGTGGAGGAGCGTGGCGCCCACGTGGGATGGGCGACTGGGAGGACGTGACGTCGGCCACCGCAACGGAGTGTAGATAGGCTCCCGGCCGTGAGATCCGCCGCCGCTTTCTGCCTCATGGCCCTCGCGGTGGCCGGTTGCGGCGCCGCGCCGAAAGACTCGTCGAAAGACTTCAAGGGAGACGAGCGCACCGTCGCGGCCGTCGTCGAGAACCTGGAGTCCGCCGCTCGCAAAGACGACGAGGGCAAGATCTGCACGAAGCTGCTGACGCCGAGCCTGCTCGACACCCTCAAGCGGCAGGGAACGAGCTGCAAGACCGCCGTCCGCGAGGCGCTCAAGGACACAGACTCCTTCGACCTCCAGGTCGACGACGTGACGATCCGGGGCACGAAGGCGATCGTCCAAGTCACCTCGGGATCGGGCTCCAACAAGAAGACCGACACCCTCGAGCTCGAGCGGATCGGCAACGCCTGGCAGATCGCCTCGCTCGGCGGATAGTGCGCCTGGCGCTCAATCCTTGATTCGCGATCCGTACTGGCGCTCGTAGTACTCCCGATAGTCGCCGGAGCGGATCGGCTCCCACCAATCGCGGTTGTCCTGATACCAGTCGACGGTCTGCTCGAGGCCGTCGGCGAAGCGAACCTGCGCCTCCCAGCCCAGCTCGCGCACCTTCTCGGAGGCCAGCGAGTAACGCCGGTCGTGGCCGGGGCGGTCCTTGACGTAGGTCAGCAGCGAGTCGTCGGCGCCGGTCAGCTCGATGATCCGCCGCACGACCTCGATGTTCGGGCACTCGTCGGGGCCGCCGATGTTGTAGGCCTCGCCGGGCGAGCCGTGGGCCAGCACCTGACCGATCCCGCGTGCGAAGTCCTCGACGTAGAGCCAGTTGCGGATCTGCATGCCGTCGCCGTAGACGGGCAGCGGATCGCCGTGCAGCGCGTTGAGCACCATCAGCGGGATCAGCTTCTCCGGGTACTGGCGCGGGCCGTAGTTGTTCGAGCCGCGACAGATGACGGTCTCCATCCCGTAGGTCGAACAGTACGAGGAGACGAGCAGGTCGGCGCCCGCCTTCGTCGCGCTGTAGGGCGATGAGGGCTGCAACGGCGAGCACTCGGTGAACGATCCGTCGTCGATCGACCCGTACACCTCGTCGGTGGACACCTGCAGGTAGCGCAGGCCCGCGACGCGCGCCGCCTCGAGCAGCACCCACGTGCCGACGGCGTGGGTGGTCACGAACGCGTCGGGCGCCGCGATCGAGCGGTCGACGTGCGTCTCCGCCGCGAAGTTCACGACGGCGTCGACATCCTCGATCGCACGTCTCACCGCCCCGGCGTCTTCGATACCCGCATGGACGAATTCGATGTCGAGACCCTCGAGGTTCTCGCGCCGCCCGGCATAGGTGAGCTTGTCGAGCACGACGATGTCGTCGCCGTGATCCCGCAGGCGTAGGCGCACGAACGCCGAGCCGATGAAACCCGCTCCGCCGCAGACCAACAGCCTCATCGCCAGGGCCCGCCTTCCAAGTCGACAGCGACCATGATCGAGCGACGGCGCGCTGTCATGCCGTCACCCGCGTCGCGAGGTACGCGGCGACCCCCTCCTGCCACGGCGGCAGGACGAGCGGCTCGTCGCGCTCGCTGCCGAGCACGCTGTACGCCGGCCGCGCCGCCGGACGCGGGAACTGGCCGGTCGTCGCGGGCAGGACACGGCAATCGATCCCCGCCTGGTCGAAGACCTCGAGCGCCAGTTCGTTCCACGAGCACGACCCGCCGCCGGCGATGTGGTGGATCCCGCTGTCCTGCGGGTGCTCGGCGAGCTCGACCAGGGCCTCGGCCAGATGGCCGGTCCATGTCGGGCATCCGACCTGATCTGTGACCACGGAGATCTCCTCGCGCTCGGCGCCGAGGGCGAGCATCGTGTCGACGAAGTTCTTGGCGCCGGCGCCGAACAGCCACGCCGTGCGGACGATCGCGTGCAGCGGGCCGGCGGCCGCGACGGCCTGCTCGCCGGCGAGCTTCGTCTCGCCGTAGACCCCGAGCGGCGCGACCGGATCGGATTCGACCCACGGCTGGCGCTTGGAGCCGTCGAAGACATAGTCGGTCGAGACGTGGACGACGAACGCGCCCACCGCTGCAGCCGCGGCGGCGACGTTGCCGGCGCCCGTCCCGTTGATCGCGGCGGCGCTGCTCCAGTCCGACTCGGCCCCGTCGACGTCGGTGTACGCCGCGCAGTTGATGACCGCTCGCGGGCGCGCGTCCAGCACGGCGCGCGCAACGAGTTCGGCGTCGGTGATATCGAGCTGCGCGTGCGTGGTGGGGCGGACGTCGTGGCCCAGGCGCGTCGCGGCATCGACGACCGCTCGGCCGAGCATCCCGCCGGCTCCGGTCACGAGGAGCTTCATCGCGAGCACCTGCCTTCCGTGTTCGATACCGCTGCGGTCGAGCAACGACGCGCTGTCACAGGATCCCGATCTCGGAGTTGTCGCCAACCATGAATCGGTAGGCCCGCGGCTGGCGCGCCCCGCGCGAGATCGTGACGTTGCGGCCCAGCAGCGAAGACTCCATCCTTCCCTCCAGATTGCACACCTTCGATCCCGCGAGCAGGATCGAATGCTCGACTTCGGCCTCGCGGATGACGCAATCCTCGCCGATCGCCGTGTACGGCCCGATGTAAGCGTCGGTCACCAGCGCGCGGGCGCCGATGATCGCGGGACCGCGGACGGTCGTGCGCTCCAGCCGCGCTCCCGGCTCGATGACGACGCGTCCCTCGCACTGCGACTCCACCAGCTCACCCTCGACCCGCCGTCCAATCCGGTCGAGCACGAGCCGGTTGGCCTCGAGCATGTCGTCCAGCCGCCCGGTGTCCTTCCACCAGCCGCGCACGATATGCGGCTCGACGCGGAACCCACCGTCGACGAGGTACTGGATCGCGTCGGTGATCTCCAGCTCGCCGCGCGCGCTGGGCTCGATCGCCCGCGACGCGTCGTGGATCTGCGCGGTGAACATGTAGACGCCGACCAGGGCCAGGTCGGTGGCCGGCTGCGGTGGCTTCTCGACGAGCCGCACGACGCGCCCGTCATCGAGCTCGGCGACGCCGTAGTTCTCGGGATCGGCGACAGGCGTGAGCAGGATCAGGGCGTCCGGTCCGCTTGAGCGGAAGGATTCCACGAGCTCGGTGATGCCACCTTGCAGAAGGTTGTCGCCGAGGTACATGACGAAGCTCTGGCCGTCGAGGAAGGCCTCGGCCGTCAGTGCGGCGTGAGCCAGCCCGAGCGGCTCGTCCTGCTCGACGTAGCTGATCTGTACGCCAAACCGCGAGCCGTCGCCGGCCGCCGCGCGGATCTCGGCACCGGTCTCGGGCGCGATGATGATCCCGATCTCCTCGATTCCGGCCTCGGCCATCGCCTCGATGCCGTAGAAGAGCACCGGTTTGTTGGCGACCGGCACGAGCTGCTTGGCGCTCGTGTGCGTGATCGGGCGCAGGCGCGTGCCCTTGCCGCCGGAGAGGATCAGGCCCTTGATCAGTACACCCCGGCCGCGAGCTTGCGGTGATCCCACGTGGCGCGCTCGCGCTCGCGAAACTGCAATGCCACGCGCTTGGGCGCCTGCGCGAGCACCATCGCGCGGACGTCGTCGCCGATCTCGCCTTGACCTCCCGCCAGATAGCGCTGGAAGAGCTCGACACCGAACTCGGCGACCCGCTCGGTCTCGCGATGGATCGTGACGTCGGTTTTCAGCATGACGCCTCGAAGCTCCTGATACTCGCTGCCTGACTGCACCTGCAGCGTCGCGCGCGGATCGCGCTCGAGGTTGCGCACCTTCTGGGACTTGGCGAACGTCCATGCCCACAGTTCCTCTCCGCGCATGACGTACCACAACGGCATGAGATGCGGGAATCCGTCGCGGCCGATCGTCGCGCAGATGACCGTGCGCTCGCCGGCGAGGAAGGAGGCGACCTCCTCGGGCGACATCTGGATCTGGGTGCGACGACTCACGGGCGGGACTGTAGCCAGCCCCGCCCGCGTTTCGTCACTCCCTAACTACTAGCGGTCCGCGAAGACGTAGACCCGCTCGCAGTTCCTGATCTTCTTGCGCTCGTTGCGGTTGATGCGGACCACGTCGGGCCCGGCGCCGCAGTCAGCCGACGCCGGCGGTCCGGCGGTGGCGATGTTGATGAAGTCGCGTCCGAAGCCGCCAAAGGCGCGGTCCCTGCCGAACGCTGCGTTGATCGTGTCGTTGCCCTTGCCTGCCGACTCGAAGTCGGTGCCCGGGCCACCATTGAGGTGGTCGTTGCCGTCAGCTCCGTAGAGCTTGTCGTTGTTGAGTCCGCCGGAGATGTTGTCGCTGCCGGTGCGGCCCTCGACGCAGTCGTTCCCACGGCCGCCGTCGAGCTTGTCGCCGCCGCCGAGGCCGATGATCCGGTCGGCGATGTTCGTCCCCGTGATCCGGTCGGCCTTGTTCGTCCCGATGATCGCGAACAACGGCCTGCTGTTACCGCTCAAACACGGACTGTTGCCGTACTTCTTTCGCGCGATGTCCAGCGGTACGACGATGCCGCCGCTGGGGCCCTGGAACGGCGCGCCGACGATGATCTCGCCGTACTTCGAGCCCGAGTTGCCCGGGATGATGCAGACGCCGCGGACGGCGTCGAGCACCGAGCCGGTCGGGCAAACCTTCTTGCCGTCATTGTCGTCCTTGCCGGGGACCTGCTTGTCGGGATCGCAGACCGGTCCGGTGTAGCCGATCTTGCTCTCGGCGACCACGAGGTCCAGCAGCGGCGGGCCCTTGCCGTCGCCCTGCAGCACCTTGACGTGCAGCGCGCGAACGGTCAGCGACCCGTCCGCACCGGTGATCCGCTCGTTGGGGATGACCTCGACGATCGGCTTGAGCGGAGCCAGGAGGTCGGCGATCGCCTTCACCAGCCCGTCGAGCTCGATCTTCTGGCCGCCGAGCGTGATGTTCAACACCTCGCTCGAGCCGGTGATGTTGGGCTTGAGGCTGCCCTTCGTGCACGATCCCGCCGCGACCGACTTCGCGACCCCGACACCGAGCGTGATCTTTCCACCCTGCGGCAGCTGGATCGTGAGGTTCTCGATGCGCGACGTGGCGCCGGCCTTCTGATCGATCGCCAGGCCGAGCTCGGGGACGAGCGTCGTTACCGCCGCGGCGGTGCTCGCGCCGATGAAGTCTTGCGGGATGCCGACCTGCGTCGCCGTGTTACCGGCGCCGGCCTCGGAGGGCGCGCACTGTGCGTGGTCGGGGTTGGCGCCCTTGGCGGTGTTGATGTTGCCGTTGGCGACCACCGGCTCGACGCGGTTGTTGCCGCTGACCGACGCGTAGACCGCGCTGGCGCGACACTTCCAGACCGGCGGCGAGGTGAACGCTCCGGCGGCCGGCGCCATCACAAGCGCGGCAGCGGTGGCCGTTAGGACCACCAGCAGACTGCGGGACATAAAGCTCTCCTTCCGTAGTGGAGGCGCCCGCGACCATGCCTGGTTCCAGCGCCACCCGATGAACTACGCGTGCCGGGCCGATCAACCCGTGATCGCCCCTCCCTGTGCCCGCGTCGTTGAACTACCCACGACAATACCGACGAAAGCAGCTCAAATGTGTTTCCTAAGGACCTTCGGACTTGCCTGAGCCTCTCCAAGACGGCCATATTGGCTATTTTTCAGTGTACAGCCGGCGCACGCAACCGCCGGACCGCTGCGAGTACCGCTTCGCGGGCATCGGCGGGCTCGAGTACGGCAGCGTCGCCGGCCTCGGCGAGCACGTCTCGCACGAGGAAATCGGTGCCCTTGAACGGCAGCTCCACGACGACCGAGCCGTCGTCGAGCTCCGCTGAGACGCGGCGCTCCTCGCGCGCCCAGCGGGCCCGCTCGGGCGACACCCAGACCCGTGCGATCCGCGATGCCTGTACTTCGCCGGTGCGCAGCCAACCGTCGACCTCAGCTGCGGGATTGACCTCGGGGCGCGGCTCGAACGGCGTCTCGCTGACCTCCGCGTGGCGGATGCGGTCGAGGCGGAAGTGGCGCACGTCGCCCTTCTCGGGATCGAAGCACGCGACGTACCAGCCCTCGCGGCCGTTGACGAGCGCGTAGGGCTCGACGAGGCGGGCCGAGAACTCGTCTTCGTTGGGCTTGTAGTAATCCAGGCGCAGCAGCCGGCGCTCGGTGATCGCCTCCGAGGCGAGGCGTGCAACAGCGGAGTCGTCGCCGCCGGCATCTGCGACGTGCAGCCCCTGCTCCATCGGGTCGGCCCCGAGCGCGGCGACGATCTTCTCGCGGGAGGATGCCAGCGAGCCCTCGGGCAGGTGCTCCCCGATGAGATCGATCGCGGCGACGAGCGCCTTGGCCTCGACCGGCAGTAGCCGCGCCGGCCGGGCGAAGTTGTCGGAGTACGGCTCGGGATCGACGTCGATCTCGCCGTTCTCGCCGATCTCGGCGTAGAGCACATACGAGCCGCCGCCGAAGTTCACGACGTTGAGCACGTTGATGTCCTCGTGCAGCTCGGCCTCGGAGATCTGCATTTGACGGCAGACCTCAGCCGCATCGAGACGGCGCTCGGCGCGGCCGGCCTCGATCAGGATCGAGGCAAGCGTGACGAGGCGCGCGAAGCGCTCGGGGCGGATCGCCGCGTCCGCCCGGCGCGACGAGCTGCCGTTCGAGCTTCGATCCGGGCCCTCACGCGCCGCAACCGGCGCGGCGGGTGGCGCGAGATCGAACGCGGGCCTGCCGCCGGCGACGTCGCGATGGCGTTCGTAGAGCAGCTCGACGCGCTCGGAGACCTCGCGCTCGAGCTCCGGTGGTCTCAGCACACGAGCATGCTCGCCCAGCCGCAGGACCCATGCTGCGAGCTGGCGGCGATCGGCGTACGGGGTCGAGAACGCGATGTCCCCGCCGGTGCCCGAAGGCTGCACCTCGCCGAAGCGGCCAAAGTGGCGCTCGATCTGCCAGGCGATCCGTTCGGAGATCCAGATCTCGCCGGTGTCAAGCGCGTCGCCGAACTGCCACTCGGCGCGGTTGGCGTAGGCGCGCGGATCGAAGCTGTCGGGCCGGCCCTTGAAATCGTGCTCGGCCTTGGTTGCGTAGGCCACCTTTCCCTGCATGCGCGACAGCCTGAAGACGCGCAACGCGCCGCGATCGTGGGCGTGACCGAGCAGATAGAACTGCCCGCCCTGGAAGAGCAGGTGGTACGGATCGACCCGACGTGTGCCCGTCTCGTCGCGGGCCATCGTGTAGTAGTCGAACGTGACCGTCTTGTTGCGAAAGATCGCCGTCTCGATCTTCGCCAGGCGCTGAGAGAGGTCGTGGCCGTCCGCCGACGCGGTGATGCCCAGCCCGACCGAGCGCTGATCGGGAGCGTGCAGCGGGTTTGCGCGGCCCCAGGAGATCTGCTGCAACGCCAGGCGCAGCGGCTCGGCGTAGGCGAACTTGCCGTCGAGCAGGGTCAGCGCCGTCTGCAGCGCGGCGAGCTCGGCATCGGAGAAGGCGATCGCCGGAAGGTGGAAGTTCTCGGGCCGTAGCGAGTAGTTCTCCTGCTCGGCGACGCCGTCCACGGGACGCTCGACGGTCAGGGCGATGCCGAGCGAATCGAGCTCGGAGCGGTCGGCGTAGAAGCGGCGCGCGAACGCGTCCTCGTTCATCGCGCTGTAGCCCTCCACGTCGCGCCTGATCTCGAGTGCCGTCACCGGCCGCCGTTCGGCCATCAGGTAGGAGATCAGCGAGAGCTGGCGGATGAGCTTCTCCGTGTCTTTCGCCATACGCGCAACGATACGTGGCGCCCGCTCGAACCCCCGGCAGCGGGGTCTATTGGCGCGCTCTCTGCGGATTTTTTGCTTTCCTGCGTGTTCAGAAGATGCTCGACACGAGCATCGCCCAGGCCGTCAGCGCAAGCAGCGAGATGACGGTGCCGATGATTCCGGTGACCTCGCCCGCCCTGGCGAAACCGCTGGCGGGCGTCCCGCGGCGCCGCGCGCGGCGGCCAAGCGCCCAAGCCCTGATGCTCGCCGGCAGCGTCAGCCACGAGAGGACGCCGATGGTGCACAGCACCCCGACGAGCGACGTGATCCCGAGCACGCACGACCCGGTTGCGCCGGCGTTGCTCGGTTTCGCTGCGAACGGCCGCGGCGGTGGCGGCAGCTCGCGAGCGGCCACTTCGAGCTCCTCGATGAAGCGCGCTCGAGCGACCTCGTCACAGCGTTCCTCGTACTCGGCGAGCGTCAGCCGTCCGGCCAGCCAGTGCTCGCGCAGCAGCTCCATGCCGCGTTCACGGTCGTCGTCTGCGGCGCGGATCGGGGTGGACGAGGTTGTAGGAGCGGGCCAGGTCATCCGTGGGTGGGCTGCTGTTGCTGGCTGTGCCCAGCGAACTGTAGAGAGCGCGGCTCGCCGGCTCGCCGGCGGCGATGCGCATCTCGCACCCAGCGCTGTCCGCCACGTATACGCAACCGCAGCGGCGAGCCCTGGGGTGTGCTCGCTCAATTTTCGGGCGCCGCCCTGTCCCCGCCCGCCATCCTGCGTGCTCGCCCTGCCGGCGAACCAGCGTCTCGCCGATCATGGGCTGATCGACGTCGAGCCAACCCGACCACTGCCTCCTGCCACGATTAAGGATCCCGCCTCAGGCCGCCTCGCGCTCCTCCCGCGGCTGCAGGGCCGCGAAGTACGCCCCCCCGCCGATCGCGCGATCGAATCGCGACCAGCGCTCGCCGGTCGGCAGCTCCTTCTCCAGCCGGTCGAACGATCCGAGCCGGCCGCCGAGGTTGTCGCAGAAGTGCACGAGGGTGGCCTCGCGCGTGCAGGGGACGATCGGGCTCCCGTGCTCGAGGCTGCCGTGGTGGCTGAGGATGATGTGCAGCACGGCCTCGGCCTTTCGGGGATCGAAGCTCTCGATGCCCTCGATCAGCCGCCGCACGTGGTAATAGCCGAGCGCGATCTCGCCCTGGAGCTTGCCTGCGTCGGTCATCTCGATTGCGCTGCCCTCGAACGCGTAGGCGTTCAGCTTGCCGATGTCGTGCAGCAGCGCGCCGGCGACGGCGACATCGCGGTCGATGCCGGTGAACGTCGCGCTGATTGCGCTCACCGCCTGCGCGACCGAGAGCGAGTGTTCGAGCAGCCCGTGGCGATAGGCCTGGTGGAAGCGTTTCGCCGCCGGGGCTGACCGGTAGCACGCCCATGTCGCCGACTCCTCGCCGAAGACCGCGTCCAGCAGCCGGCGCAGGTGATGATCCTGGATCGTCGCGAGCAGCTCTCGTAGATCGGCCTCCATCTGCGCCGGCGAGCGCGGGGGTCCGTCGACGAGGGCCGTCTCGTCGAACGTACCGGGCTCGGCGGCGCAGAGCCCGCGCAGCGTCAGCTCGGTTCCGTAGCGGCCGCTGACCTGCAGCAAGCCGCTCACCCGCACGGCGGCGCCGGCAGTCGCGACCTGCGCGATCGCGGCGACGTCGTCCCACACGTTTGCCGCCACGCTGCCGGTGCGATCTCCGAGCGTGAGCCGCAGGTGCTGACTGCCGTCGCGCGTGGATCGCAGCTCCGCCTCGCGGACGACGAGCACCCCGTCGACCTGGTCGCCTTCCGCAAGCTCTCGAACGAACATGCTGAACACGATGGCGCGAGTCGCGGACGGACTCGCACGTCCGACACAGCGCCGCTCAGCCTCGGCGGATCCACGCGCACCCGTTACCGTTGCGGCCATGACCGGCAGCGCGCTCATCACAGGTGGCACCGGCGGGCTCGGCGCCGCGGTGACGCGGGCGTTGCTCGACAGCGGCTGGCGCGTCGTCGTGCCGATATTCCACGTGGCCGAGCGCGAGCGTGTGCCGGCGCACGAGCGGCTCGTCCTCGAGCCCGCCGACCTGTCCGATCCGGACTCGGCGGCGGCGGTCACCGCGCTCGCTGCCGGCGACCAGGGAGCGCCGCTGCGGGCGGTCGTCAACCTCGTCGGCGGCTTCGCGATGGGCGGGCGGGTGCACGAGACACCGGTCGAGGACTTCGAGGCTCAGCTACAGGTGAACCTGCGCCCGACGTACCTCGTCTGCCAGGCCGCGCTGCCGCACCTGCAGGCTGCGGGCGGCGGCGCGATCGTGTGTGTGTCCTCGCGCGCAGCGCTTCGTCCGTTCCCCGGCGCCGCCGGATACATCGTCGCGAAGGCCGGCGTGCTCGCGTTCGTAGACGCACTGGCGGAGGAGTACCGCAACGATGCGATTCGAGTGAACGCGATCCTGCCGAGCGTCATCGACACACCCGCCAACCGCCGCGCGATGCCCGATGCCGACCACGATCGCTGGGTGTCGCCCGAGCAGATCGCGAGCGTCGTGCGTTTCCTCTGCGAAGACGGCGCCGATGTCGTCAGCGGCGCCCACATTCCGGTGTACGGGCGCGCGTAGCGGCGACCGATCTGGAGACGGCGTAACCCGGCCGCCCGCGCGAGTACATTGACGCGATGCAAGCCCGCAGCCTCGCGCCGCTCGGCGCCACCGTCGCCCTCCTGGCTGCC
>JAWVGJ010000130.1:0-7623 GCA_033855115.1 Solirubrobacteraceae bacterium | reverse complement strand
CGACCCCGTTCAGCAACGCCAATGCGCTCGCGGTCAAGCCGGCATACGCGCGGCGCTACCGCCTGCACAGCATCGCCGACCTCAAGCGCCTCAAGCGCTGGGTGCGACTCGCGGCGCTACCCGAGTTTCGCAACCGCTACGAGGGGATGAAGGGGCTGCGCGCTCGCTATGGCCTGCGCAACGTCAAGATGCTCAGGCTCAAGCGCAGCGATCAGCGCTATTCGACACTGGACTCGGGCAAGGCCGCCGTCACGCTCGCGTTCACCACCGATGGGCAGCTCGCGACGTCGCGATACGTGCAGCTGAGCGATCCGCGCGGCCTGTTCGCCTCCGGGCATCTCGCGCCGATCATCAGCAACAAGGTGCTCAAGGCGCATGGTCCCGGCCTGGCGAAGGCCATCGACGCGGTCACGTCGAAGTTGACGACGGCCGCGATGCGGATGATGAACAAGGCGGTCGACATCGACAAGCGCACGCCGCCAGACGTCGCCCAGGAGTTCCTGCGGACACAAGGTCTCGTCAAGTAGCCTGCGCGCGTGACGGACGGAGTCATTCGCGTTGCGGTCTGCGACGACGCTCGGGCGGTCAAGTTCTTTCTTCGCCACGTGCTCGAGGAGGAGGGTGACATCGAGGTCGTCTCGGCGACAAGCACCGGCCGGGACGCGCTCGTCGAGCTCGAGAGCTGCCGCGCCGACGTCCTGCTGCTCGATCTCGTGCTGCCGGATGTGCCCGAGCCGGCCGACCTCGTCCGCCAGATCCGCGCCATCTCGCCGCAGACCGCGATCGTGCTGATCTCCAACATGCCGCCGTTCAGCCTCGAGCAGGAGGCCGAACGGCTCGGCACCGAGGGCTGGATGCCCAAGGCGCACAAGCCCGAGCAGTTGCGCGAGGCGGTACGCCAGGCGGGGCCTGGGCGCACAGCCTGAAGGGTCGTTCAGCGCTGAGGGCAGGTGGACGAATGTCCGGTTGCCGGTTTTGCGACCAGCAGTACAGTGGCTGGACGGTCTGGCGCCGGAGCGAGGGGAAGCGCCATCGATCTCTCGCATGGACGCTTTGGCCCACCTCATCAGGCCCTGCCGCTCTTCGGACCGGTCGTGTTTGGACGCGCCGCCGCTGAGGCTACGCCGTCGCCGCGTCCAGCGTGCGGCGATCAGCCTCGCCCTGCTGGCGGCCACCTTCGCGGCCGGCGCCCCCGCCGCCGAGGCCGTGAGCTCGAGCACGGCAAGCAAGGCCGCGCTGAAGGCCACCGAGAGCGAGCGCCGCGGCGCGCCGGCGATCCTGTTCAGGCTGCCCTCGCCGCTGCGCTCCAGGACCGCCATCCGAGAGGCGGGCACGCAGCAGCCGCCGACCGGCCCCGGCGCTCGCAAGATGCCGGTCGCGTTGCGCGTCACGGCTGGCCCGGCGTATTTCTTCTATCTCGACCTCAGCCCACACCAGCACTACCAGCACGCCGGCCGGGTCATCCTCGTCAACCAGCGCACCGGCCACGTGCGCCGCAGCCGCAGGCTCAACTTCCAGCCGGTGTTCAACGGAAAGCGACCACCGTTCTTGCGCAGCCGCAAGTCCTACGAGCGCGCGTCCTACCGCATCTTCAGCTCTGACTACGCCGTCGGCAGCCCGAGGCGTGCGGCTCGCGACACGCCCGTCCAGGACGCGTTCGGCCTCGGACTGGGCACGCAGACCCGCGCACACCTGCGCAGCGCTGCGTCGGAAGCGGCGCTGGGCGGCGCGCTCTCGGACGAGAAGTCGTGCACCGTCTCGGTGTCCAGCAGCCTGACGAAGATCGATGGCGCGCTGGAGTCGCTGGGCTCCTCGGCCGGCGCGTCGGTCCTGCCGCTGTTTCGCTACTCGGCGCTGTCGGGCACGTCGCTCGAGAGCTTCATCAGCTCGGATGTCATCGCGGGCGCAGGCTGCAAGGACGTCCTGATCGCGATCTCGGGGGACGGGTACCGGTCCGCCGCGCAGCCGACGGTCCGCACCGGGCTGTCGCTGACGGCGTCCAAGCTGCGCGAGTTCGACGTGACCGCCTCGCTGCTGCGCACGATCATCGCCGCGAACCCGCAAACGACCTTCAAGCTCATGATCGACGCGCCGGGCTCAGGCGCCTTCATCGATCCCCTGAAGTCGTTGAGCAACGTCCTCGTCGTCGCAACGTCGTCGAAGGCCGGCGAGCCCGCCTTCCGCTACCTCCCGCGCAAGCGCATCGACGGACGGCTCGTGAGCAACCCGGTGCGGATGCGCGCGGACTCGAGCTTCTTCACCACGCAACTGCTCGCCGCCACCGGGTTCGCGGCCAGCGACGCCGAGGTTGCGCACGCCATCGCCGAGGTCGCGGCGGGGCGGGCGCCGTCGGTCCTCGCATGGATGATCGCGCGCTCGTTCGCGCTCAGCGCGCCGTTCGACTTCACCGCCGACATCGGCGCGACGCCGCAGCTGTACACGCGCTTCACGGTCACCGAGCCGGCACCAGGCCCAGGCCCTGGGCCCGGGCCCGGGCCAGGACCCGGGCCGAGCAACGGCAGGCCGACGGCGAGCGCGCAGTCGGTCGCGGCGGTCGAGGACACCGCCAAGGCGATCACGCTCTCGGGCACGGACCCCGAGGGCCACGCTCTGACGTTCGCCCTCGCGAGCCAGCCGGCGCACGGCACCCTCAGCGGCACCGCGCCGAACGTCACCTACACGCCGGCAGCCAACTACGACGGGCCTGACACGTTCAGCTTCACGGTCGCCGACGGCTCGTTGACGTCGGCCCCGGCGACGGTGTCGATCACGGTCAGCGCCGTGGACGATCCGCCGGTGGCCGTCGACGACAGCGCGACCGTCGACGAGGACTCGGGTGCTACGGCGGTCGCCGCGCTGGCCAACGACGCCGATCCGGACGCCGGGCCGATGTCGATCGCCTCGGTCACGCAGCCTGCGCACGGAGCGGTCGCGATCACAGGCGGCGGCACGGGCCTGACGTACGAGCCCGACGCCAACTACTGCAACGACCCGTCGAGCGGTCCGCCCGACCTGTTCACCTACATGCTCGGCGGCGGGTCCAGCGCGACGGTGTCGATGACGGTGACGTGCGTCAACGACCGGCCCGCGACGTCGGCGTCCGGCACGCTCGCCTACACGGAGAACGACCCGGCCACCGCGATCGCCCCGGCGCTGACGGTGACGGACGTCGACTCGGCCCACCTGACCGGCGCGACGGTCCAGATCACCGGCAACTACCAGGACGGCGAGGACCTGCTCGCGCTGCCGGCGCAGCCCGCGATCGCCGGCGCGTTCGATGCCGTGACCGGGACGCTGACGCTGTCCGGTACGGCGACCGTCGCGGAGTACCGGACCGCGCTGCGCGCGGCGACGTATGCGAACTCGAGCGACGACCCCGCCACCGCCCCGCGGACGGTCACCTTCAAGGCCCGCGACGCCGGTGGGTTCGGTTCGGCCGACACGATCACGATCACGGTCGCGGCCGTGAACGACCTGCCCTCGATCGCGACGAGCGCCGGGCCGCTCGGCTACACCGAGGGCGATCCGGCGACGCCGATCGACCCGGCCCTCGTGCTCGCCGATCCCGACAGCCCGATCGTCTCGGCGACGGTCCAGCTGACGGGCAACTATGTGGCGCCGGAGGACATCCTGGCGCTCGCGGGGTCGCACCCGGGCATCACCGCAGCCGTGAACCTGAGCGGGGACACGCTGACGCTCACCGGACCGGCATCCCGGGCCGCCTTCGAGTCCGCCCTGCGATCGGTGACCTACCGCAACAGCTCCGTCAACCCGAGCGTCGCGCCACGCACCGTGACGTTCGTTGCGAACGATCCCCTTGGCGCCTCGACGCCGCAGACGCGCGCGATCAACGTCAGCCCCAGCGACAACGCGCCGGACGTCCACACCTCGAGTGGCCCGCTGGCCTACACGGAGAACGCGGCGCCGACGCCGATCGACACGGCGCTCACGATCACCGATCCCGACTCCCCGGTTTTGAGCGGCGCGACGGTGCAGATCACCGGCGGCTACGTCAACGGCGAGGACATCCTCGCGCTCGCGGCGCAGCCGGTGGTCACGGGCGCCTTCGATCCCCTGACCGGCCGCTTGACGCTGACCGGGTCGGCCTCTGTCTCGGCCTACGAAACGGCGCTGAAGGCCGTCACGTACGCCAACGCCAGCGACGACCCGAGCACGGTGCCGCGAACGGTCACCTACGCCGCCCGCGACGCCGGCGGCTTCGGTCTCTCCGACACGCACGGCATCACGATCACCGCTGTCGACGACCCGCCGGTGGCGGTCGACGACGCCGCGTCGGTGCTGGAGGATTCGGGCGCGACGCCGGTCGCGGTGCTGGTCAACGACACCGATGTGGATGCTGGGCCGATCTCGATCGCTTCGGTCACGCAGCCGGCGAACGGCGCCGTCGCGATCACGGGTGTCGGGACGGGGCTGACGTACGAGCCGGGGTTGAACTACTGCAACGATCCCGATCCAGCGCCGGTGGACACGTTCACCTACACGCTCAGCGGCGGGTCGATCGCGACGGTCGCGATGACGGTCACGTGCGTCGACAACCCGCCGGTGGCGGTCGACGATGCCGCGTCGGTGCTGGAGGATTCGGGTGCGACGCCGGTCGCGGTGCTGGTCAACGACACCGATGTGGATGCTGGGCCGATCGCGATCGCTTCGGTCACGCAGCCGGCGAACGGCGCCGTCGCGATCACGGGTGTCGGGACGGGGCTGACGTACGAGCCGGGGTTGAACTACTGCAACGATCCCGATCCAGCGCCGGTCGACACGTTTACCTACACGCTCAACGGCGGGTCGATCGCGACCGTCTCGATGACGGTCACCTGCGTCGACGACTCGCCGGTGGCGGTCGACGACGCCGCGTCGGTGCTCGAGGACTCGGGGGCGACAGCGGTCGCCGTGCTCGCCAACGACACCGATCTCGACGGTGGACCGAAGGCCTACACGTCCTTCACGCAGCCCGCCAACGGGGTGGTCGTCGACGGCGGCGGGACGCTGACCTTCCAACCGCTCGCCAACTACTGCAACAGCCAGCCCGGCGGCAGCCCAGACACCTTCGCGTACACGCTCAACGGCGGCTCGACGGCGACCGTCGCGGTGACCGTGACGTGCGTCCCCGACGACCCGTCGGTCGCCACCTCGCCCGGCACGGTGATCTTCACCGAGAACGATCTCGCCACCGCGATCGATCCCGGGGTCGACGTCACGGATCCAGATCTCGGCGCGGCGATTTCGGGTGCGACGGTTCGTATCTCGGCGAACTTCGTGGGCAGCGAGGACATCCTCGCCCTCGCCGGGTCGCACCCGGGCATCTCGGCAGCCTTCGCCGGGGACACGCTGACGCTCACGGGCAGCGCCACGCCCGCCGCCTATCAGGCGGCGCTGCGCGACGTCACCTACGCCAACAGCTCCGACGCGCCGTCGACGCTGACGCGGACGGTGACGTTCACCGTCACCGACGAGACATCGCGGACCGGTTCAGGCACCCGCAGCGTCCAGGTCGTGGCAGTCCAGGATCCGCCCGTCGCCGTGGACGACTCCCCAACGGTGCTCGAGGATTCCGGTGCGACAGCGGTGCCCGTGCTGGCCAACGACACCGATGTCGACGGCGGGACGATGACGATCGGCCCGGTGACGCAGCCCGTCCACGGCACCGTCGTCATCACCGGCCCTGGGAGCTGCCTGACGTACGCGCCGAATGCGAACTACTGCAACGACCCGCCGGGCGGCGCGCCGGACACGTTCACATACACGCTCAACGGCGGATCGACGGCGACGGTGGCGATGACCGTCACCTGCGTCAACGATGCGCCGATCGCAGACGACGAGACGTTCAACGGCGCAAGCTCGGCGGTCGGCAACACGGCGTTCGTCGGCGACGATCCGTCGGACGGCGCGCCGTCCGTCGCCGGGCCGAAGAAGACGATCACCGCCGACATCCTCGCCGGCGACACCGACCCCGACGGCCCGGGTCCGCTCGTCGTCACCGCAGGGACGTTCGCGAGCAACGACGGCGGCACGGTCGTGCTCGAGTCCGACGGAGACTTCACGTTCACCCCGGCCGTGGGCACGAGCTGCAGCGACACGTCTGACTTCTTCGATTACACCGTCAGCGACCAGAACCCGGGCACGCCGGCCACGGACGTCGGCCGCGTGAACATCACGATCGCCGGCTGCGTCTGGTACGTCAACAACAACGCGCCCGGCAACGCCGGCACCTCGACCGCGCCGTTCGACACGCTCGCCCAGGCCGAGACCGCCTCGGCCGCCGGGCACACGATCTTCGTCTTCGACGGCGACAACACGTCCACGGGCTACGCAGCCGGCTTTGACCTGAAGAGCAACCAGCGCCTGCTCGGCGAAGCGGCCACATTGCAGATCGGCAGCGATGTGCTGCACAGCGCGAACCCGGCGAACCGTCCCACGATCACCGACAACAGCGCCGACGTCGTTTCCCTGGCGTCCGGCAACACCGTGCGCGGCGTCCAGCTCGACCCGCGGGGCGCGGGCGGCGGCCTCGCCGGCGGCGCGGGCGACAGCGGCGGCACGATCGACGACGTGCGGATCATCGACACCGGGACCCTCGCGGGGCAGCCCGCGCTCGAACTGGATGGCACCTCGGGCACGTTCGACGTCTCCGATCTGACGATCAACGGTGGCGCCGCGACCGCTATCCGACTCAACAACAACTCCGGGATCGTGAACTTCAAGTCCGCCGGGGCGATCTCGATCTCCAACGACGGCGCGCCGGGACTCGACGCCAACGGCACGAACCTCGGCACGAACAGCGTGTTCGACGACATCACCGTGACGAACTCCCCGACCGGCGCCGTCAGCATGGTCAACACGACCGGCACGACGACGTTCGGCGACGGCAGCGGCGCCGACCTCAGCCTGCAGACGACCTCGGGCGCGACGGCCGCGTTCCGCCTCAACAACGCGGGCAACGTGACGGTTCCCGCCGGCGGTACGGCGAACGTCAGCGCGACCGGCGGCCCGGCGATCGACGTGACCAACACGAGCGGAGCTTCGTTGTCGTTCGACAGCGTCAGCTCGACCAACAGCGCGGGCGGCGCCATCGTGCTCAACGGCCTTGGCGCCGGCACGTTCGGCGCGACCGGCGGCACGCTCGCAGGGTTCGCCGGCGTCGCCGTCTCCGTCACCGGCGGCTCGGGCACGATCACGTATCCCGGCACGATCGACGACGGCGCGGGCAACTCTGCGCTGATCACCGGCCGCACCGGCTCGACCGTCACGCTCAGCGGCACGATCGCCGACGGCGCCGACGCCAACGGCGGCATCGACGTCATCTCGAACAGCGGTGGCTCGACCGTCGTCAGCGGGCCGTCGAAGACGTTCAGCACCGGCGCTGGCGCCGCCGTGACGCTGGCGAGCAACAGCGGGCACGCGATCTCCTTCACGGGCGGCAACCTCGGTATCACCACATCCAGCGGCGTCGGACTGAGCATGAGCAGCGGCGGCACGCTGAACGTCACGGGCACCGCCAACACGATCAGCACGAGCTCCGGCAGCGGGCTGCGCATCGACAACTCGACGATCGGCGCGAGCGACGTGACGTTCCAGCGCGTCTCGACGAACGGCGCCCCAGTC
>JAWVGJ010000129.1:0-6609 GCA_033855115.1 Solirubrobacteraceae bacterium | reverse complement strand
GCGCCCTCCCCGTGGGCGGCAGCGACCTGTCGGGTGAGGTTCACGACGAAGCGCCTGTACTCGTCGAGCTCCTCGGGCGTGACCCGCCCGTCGAGGACCGCCACGGCGCGAGTCACATGTGTCAGCGATCGCTCGGCGAGCTGTTCGGCCGAGCCGTAGCGCTCGCGGTCCACCTGCGGCCGAGCCGCGACGACCGCGTCGAGCAGCTCTCTCCGGCCATGTTGACGCCGCGCTGACGCGTACGCCGTGGCCATCGAGAAGGACTCGCGCAGCGTGCCGCCACGCTGAGCGGCGATGACCATAATTCCCGCGCGCGCCGGCCCCTCCAGGATGTCATTCCACTCCTGTGTGGTGAAAGCACGACGAAGTCATGTTGCTCCTTTGCTGCGGGCAGTGGGATAAGCGGAACTACCGGTCGCGCACTCCACGCCACCATGCGCCACCCGACACCTGTTGGCATCGGCCGAGCGGACGCACATGAAGCGACTCGTACCTCTCGAGGGCTACAGCGGCGGATGTAGCTCCCGGGAGCGTCGCCGAACACCTGCACCCCCACTCGCCCACGTACCCGGTGATGGCCTCGGCCCACACCGCATAGGGACGCGCCTCCCGCGTCATACCGCGACCCCACAACACGTCGCCTCCAAGGTCGCGAGCTCAATGAGCACCGGCCGACCACGCCCGACCGGCGCGAATCCCGCTCTCCGCGTCTGCGCCCTCCGCCGTACCGGAGTGCGACCTGATGCGTAGTCGCGGGGCCCGAAGGTCCATCCTCCCGACGCATTGTGGAGCGGCCGATCCATCCTCATGCTCAATGCATGATCGAAATCGAACACATCAGCAAGCGATACGGGGAGAAGCTCGCCGTCGACGACATCAGCTTCGTGGTGAAGCCGGGCACGGTCACGGGCTTCCTCGGGCCCAACGGAGCCGGCAAGTCGACGACGATGCGCATGATCGTCGGCCTCGATAAGCCGACCACCGGCACCATCCGCGTCAACGGCGGCGCGTACCGCGACTTCCAAGCGCCGCTCCACGAGGTCGGCGCGCTGCTCGAGGCGCGGGCGGTCCACACCGGACGCTCCGCCTACAACCACCTGCTCGCCATGGCACAGACGCATGGCATCGGCCGCGCGCGAGTGCAGGAGGTCATCGAGCTCGTGGGCCTCGCCGCCGTCGCCCGCAAGCGCGCCGGCGGCTTCTCCCTGGGCATGGGACAGCGCCTCGGCATCGCCTCAGCGCTGCTCGGCGACCCGCAGACGGTGATGCTCGACGAGCCGGCCAACGGCCTCGACCCCGAGGGCATCCTGTGGATCCGAACGCTGCTCAAGCAGCTGGCCGCCGAAGGCCGGACCGTGTTCCTGTCGTCGCATCTGATGAGCGAGATGGCGCAGACCGCGGAGCGCCTCGTGATCGTCGGCAAGGGACGGGTGATCGCCGACACGACCGTCGACGACGTCGTCGCGCAGGCCTCGATCGGCGCCACGGTCCACGTGCGGGCCCCCGATGCGGCCGCGGTCCGCGACGCGCTCGCCAGCCCGGGCGTGCGGATCCACAGCCGCGAGCGGGGGACGCTCGACGTCCATGGCCTCTCGGCCGAGCGCATCGGCGAGGTGGCGGCGCAGCACCGACTGATCCTGCACGAGCTCACGCCGCGGCGCGCCTCTCTCGAGGACGCGTACATGCGCCTGACCGGCGATTCGGTGGAGTACCGCACCAACGTCCCCGAGCCCGTCGAAGACGAGCAGATCCTGGAGCAGGCAGCATGAGCACCGCGCCCCTCACCGCACCCGTCGCCGCCTTTCGCGGCCGCGTCACCCAGAGCCGCGTCGCGCGGTCGGAGTGGACCAAACTGTGGTCGCTGCGCTCTACCCGCTGGTCGCTCCTCGCCGCGGTCGTGTCGATGACGGCGCTCGGCATCATCTTCTCCGCCGTCCAGATGGGCCACTGGGGGAGCCTCAGCGTCCACGACCGGCTCGCGTTCGACTCCACCGACGCAGGCCTCGGCGGCTACCACCTCGCGCTGCTGGCCATCGGCGTCCTGGGGGTCGTCGTGATCAGCGGCGAGTACTCGACGGGCATGATTCGCTCGAGCCTGGTGGCCGTTGCCAAGCGGCTCCCAGTGCTGTGGGCCAAGCTCGGTGTGTTCGCCGCGGTGACGTTCGTCCTGATGCTCGCGTCGTCGCTCGTCGCGTTCTTCGCCGCGCAGGCGATCACGACGTCCCATCACGTGAACCACAGCCTCAGCTCTCCCCACGCCCTGCGGGCCGTGGTCGGGACGGCACTGTTCCTCACAGTGCTCGGAGCGCTCGGCGTCGGCCTCGGTACGCTGATCCGCAACACGGCGGGCGGCATCGCCGCGCTCGTCGGACTGCTGTTCGTCCTGCCGGGGATCACGGCGCTGCTCCCGTCGAGCACCGGCGACGCGATCAGCCCGTACCTGCCACTCAACGCCGGTAGCGCCGTGGCGACCAGCACGTTCGACAACACCCACCATCTGAGCCCGTGGGCTGGCTTTGCCGTCTTCTGCGCCTACGCGGTCGTGATCATCGTCGCGGGCGCCGTGCGGTTGGCGCGCTCCGACGCATGAGCGTCCGGTGCCCGAGAGGTTGACCAACGCGCTGCAGCGACTCTCGTCGCTGCAGCGCCGCCGTCCGGTGGTGGGGGACGCCGCGCTCGTCTTGCTGCTCCTCGTGCTGGGCATGACGCTCCACCCGCCGGGCCTGGAGATGACGCAGGGCGGGCGGGCCTTGACGGTCGCGCTGGTGCTGCCGCTGCTGTGGCGCCGGCGCTGGCCCGTCGGCGTCTTCGCCGTGATCGCAGCGATCGCGTTCGCGCAGTGGATGCTCGACCTGCGCGCGTTCGGCGACATCGCGCTCCTGGTGGCCCTCTACAGCGTCGCGGTCTCGCAGCCCCTGCTCGTGACGCTGGCCGCCGCCGCGGTCGTCGAGTTCGGCGTGGCCCTAGCGGTCGCGCGCTGGAGCACCGGCGAATGGCTGCGCGGGTTCGTCGGGTTGTCCGGCCTCGCCACCGCGGCCTGCGTACTGGGCACGAACGCGCGCACCCGCCGGGCCCTGGTCGCCTCGCTGCATGAGCGCGCCGAGCGACTGGAGCGCGAGCGCGACCAGCAGGGCGAGCTGGCAGCCGCGGCCGAGCGTGCGCGGATCGCCCGCGAGCTGCACGACGTCGTCGCCCACAACGTCTCGGTGATGATCGCGCTGTCCGACGGCGCCAGCTACGCCATCGAGGACGACCCCGCGCGGGCGAAGTCCGCCATGCGCACCGCGTCGCGGACCGGGCGCCAGGCGCTCGGCGAGCTGCGCAGGCTGCTCGGCGTGCTGCGCGACCGCGACCGCGACACCGAGTTCGCCCCGCAGCCGGGGCTCGCGCAGCTCGAGGAGTTGCTCGAACACGTTCGCAGCGCCGGCGTTCCGGTGAGCTTCGAAGTCACCGGACGTCCCGCGACGCCGCTGCCGGCCGGCGTCCAGCTCGCCGTCTTCCGCATCGTGCAGGAAGCGCTGACCAACACGCTCAAGCACGCCGGCCCCGGTGCAGAGGCTCACGTGCGGATGTGCCATGGCCCGGAGGTGCTCGAGGTCGAGGTGCTCGACACCGGCCGGCCGGCGCCCGAACCGCCGACGGACGGATCCGCCGGCCTGCGCGGGATGCGCGAGCGAGCAGCCGTTTACGACGGCGCGCTGGAGGCCGGTCCGAAGCCCCAAGGCGGCTGGCGGGTGCGCTTGGTCCTGCCGCTCGAACGAGCCATGTCGTCGGCATGAGCACCCGAATTCTCCTCGCCGACGACCAGGAGCTCCTGCGCATGGGGTTTCGCATGGTCCTCGAGGCGCAGGACGACCTCGAGGTGGTCGGAGAGGCCGGCGACGGCGCCGAAGCGGTGGCGCTGACCCGGGAGCTGGAGCCCGACGTGGTGCTGATGGATGTCCGTATGCCGAACATGGACGGGGTCCAGGCCACCCGCGCGCTCGTCGAGGGCGGCAGCCGCTCGCACATCATCATCCTGACCACGTTCGACCTCGACGAGTACGCGCACGCGGGGCTGCGTGCCGGCGCCAGCGGCTTCCTGCTCAAGGACGCGCCGACCGCCGACCTCCTCTCCGCGATCCGCGCGGTGGCCAGCGGCGAGGCGGTCGTCGCGCCGAGCACGACGCGGCGCCTGTTGGCGACGATCGCCCACCAGCTGCCCGTAGCCGAAACGGGCGCCCACCTTCCCGGTCTGAGCTCACTGACGCCCCGCGAGCGCGAGGTCCTCATCGCCGTCGCCCGCGGCCTATCGAACGCGGAGATCGCCCAGGAGCTCGTGCTCTCCGAGGCCACCGTCAAGACCCACGTCGCCCGCATCCTCTCAAAGCTCGAGATGCGCGACCGCGAGCAGATCGTCATCAACCCCTACGACCACGGCCTCGTCGCCCCCGGGAGCTGACGGCTCGCCCCACGCCCGCATCACCGCGGCCGGTACGCACCGCACGCGAGGTCGCGCGCGACGGCGACACGGACGGAGACGCGGCAGCGGCCGGGGCGCCACAAAGAGCAGCTCGGTCTCGCCGCGGCCGGCCACGAGCTGTCGCAGCCGATCAGCTCGAGGCTGATCGGGATGGTGCGTCGGCCATGTCGGCTGAGCCTCCGAGACGCACTCTCCGGAGACTGGAACACGGACCATCGAGAGTCGCTGCGCACGAGCTGCAACTGGCGCGTGATGGACCAGATGGGGCACGCCGACTCGAAGATGACCATGGACGTGTACTCGAAGGCGCTGAAGTCGAAGCGCCGTCGGGCGCAGGCGCGCCGGACCGCGGAGGCGTCGGATCCGGTGCTCGACGCGGCGCTGAACGGGCAGGCAAGGGCACTAACGATGCCCGCGGGCTGCCTGATGCGGTGGAGCGGCGGGCCGCCTGATTGGGGAAACCCCCGTGCCATCGGGGGTTTCGTGAGGTGGAGCCAGCCGGGATCGAACCGGCGACTTCCTGCTGCAAATAGCGCCGGCAGGCACGACGTGACGCAGGCCGCACGGACCTACTATTCTCGTCGCCGCCCTGAGGAGTCACCGGCGACCGGACGAATAGACGGACATGCCCGTTTCCCGGCGTTGCCTGAGATGGCTCGCGGTCTCCGTCGCGCTGCCCGCGGCACTCGTCGTCGGCCCCGCCTCGGCGCAGCGCACGTTCTCGAGCGAGGACGCCCGTCGTGACGAGCTTCCCTCGATGACCTCGTCGCACCGGTCCGTCAATCCGCCGCGCGCCGTCCCGGAGCCGCTCGTCTTCGGTGTGTACCCCGGAGGCGCCGCGGGGACCGTCGGACCGGCCGGGCAGACCCGCCCCGAGGTGCCCGAGGCGCGCACGCGCGCCCTCCGGCGGCTGCGCGGCGGTGTGCGGCCCTTTGTTCTCCACCTCTACGAGTCCTACACGCGGCCGTCCGACGCTGCTGCCGTCCCGCCCTGGCTGGCCTCGGAGATCGCCGACTACACCACCGACGGCTTCCGGGTCGAGCTGGTCCTCGCCTATCGCCCGGCCGGTCGTTCGGGCGACGTGGACGGCTTCACCGACTTCGTGCGCGCGCGCGTGCGCCAGCTCGCCGGCGATCCCGGCGTCGCGCTCCTGCAGGTGACGAACGAGGCCAACGTCTCCGGAGCGCCGGACGCGGCGGACGGCGCCTACCCCGGCGCGCGTGACGCGCTCGTGCGCGGCGTGATCGCCGCGAAGGACGAGGCCCGTCGCCGCGGCCGCCCCGGGCTGCGGATCGGCTTCAACTGGGCCTACCAACGCGGCGCCACCGAGGCTGCCTTCTTCTCCTCGCTGAGGGCGAGGGGCGGGAGCGCGCTTGCGGCCGCGGTGGACTGGGTCGGCGTGGACGCCTACCCCGGGACGTGGGGGCCGGCGCTCGCCGGCGGCGACCTCGCCTCGGCGGTGCGCTCGGCCACCCTCGACGCGATGCGGACGCTTCGCCGGACGCTGCTGCCGCGCGCGGGACTCGCGCGGGCGAGGCTGCACTTCTCCGAGAGCGGCTACCCCACCGGGTCCGGGCGCAGCGAAGCGATGCAGCAGACCGTGCTCCGCGCCGCGGTCGAGACCGTCGTCGCGGCTCGCGCCACCTACGGCGTGACGGACTACCGCTGGTTCGACCTTCGCGACGCCGACACGACGGACTCGAGCTTCGAGAGCCACTACGGGCTGACCCGCGACGACTACAGCCCCAAGCCGGCGTTCTTCACGTACCGGGACCTGATCGCGCGACACGGCTGAGGCCGGCCGCGAACGCGCGCTCCGCGCTGCGCGAGCTCTCGATCCGCCAGTCGGCCTCCTTGCGGACGTTGAACCACACGATCGAGGTGATGTAGGGACGGCGCTGGATCTCCCGGAACATGCCGGAGATCCAGGCGGCCTTGTCACCGCCGGCCTGCGCGGCCGCGATCTCGGCGAGCGAGACCGGCTTGCCCGGTGCGAGCGCATGCAGAGCGTTCAGCGACGGACCGAACGCCGTCGCGAACGACCGCCATTTGCTGCCGAACACGCTCTCGCCCGCGACGAAGCCCGAGAGGCCGACGACGTCGACCTCGCGCCGTCCGGGGTACTGCTCGGCCTGTACGTCGCCGGC
>JAWVGJ010000128.1:0-10019 GCA_033855115.1 Solirubrobacteraceae bacterium | reverse complement strand
TCCTTCTCCCTTTCGTTCCAGCCTCCGGGCTTTGATTTGCTCCAGCCCGCCCGCATCACGGTCGGCGCGGCCAACATGCGAGCGACGGCCGCGTTGCCGGCGGCGCGCTGAAGCGCCAAGACCTGCGCTACGCCATCGGGCGTGGGTGCGTACGGGCGTGCGACGTCCTCTTTGGCCTCCGAGGCCTCACTCCTGCGCACGTGCCGATCGTGTACCACCCCACGATGAGACCGCATGGGAGGCGCGCGGTCAAGGCGCCTTGGCGCCGTCGGCCGGAGGCTCGCTGAATCAGGGCCGATGACCGGTGCAGAGCAGAGGCAGCGAGAAGAGCGCGCCGGCGAGAACGGCCGGCGCGCAGCCGCTCACACCGGCCGTCAGCCAAACCACGCGATGGCCAACGCGGTGGCCGCGCGCGCCACGCTGATCGGTGCGCATGCCTGTGAGCAACCCCGCCTTCGCCGGGGGGTGCTCGCTCGCGACGAGGAGCAGGAAGGCGGCGGCACCGCGACCGTCACGGCGAGCAAGAAGAACGTAGGCAGCTCTCCCAGCTACTCGCACCGCCCAGACCTGCGCACGACCATCGCCACCCGCGACCGCGACATGAGCCGCTCGCGCGCGCGAGACTCAAACGATCGAAGCTCGCGCCGCTCACGCCCACGACCGAACGCACCGCGTGCGCGAGGTGTGCGATCAAGCAGCGCGGGGAGCGCTCCTCAACGGCTTGACACAGGTGCCTCATGCGCCGAGTCCAACGTGCCGATATAGGCGAATGGCTGATCTCATCCGGCTCGCCGCCGGCGGGACCATCCGCATGACTCGCTCTCGCATGACGAACCGCTACCTCAGGACGGAACAATGAACCTCTACACGTGCATGGATGCGCTGCTCTGCGAGATGGAGGACTTCGTACGCGAGCACCACGGATGCGACAGCCCGAGCTGGCGCTCGGGCGATTTCGCGGCCGGCGCGCTGCTCGAGTTCAAAGGCCGCCACGGCGACGGCCGTCTCGACCACTGGACCGTCGAGGACCTACGCGAGTTCCTGCTCGGCTGGTTTCCGCGGACCGTCTACGCCGACGAGGATCTCCAACGAGACGTGCCTGACTGCGCCACCGTCTTTTTCCGCTTTCTGGCGGCGCGCGGCTCCCTGAGGGGCGATTCGCTGCACGAGCTCGAGGCGGCCTGCGAAACCCTGCGCGGCCCGTTCCTCAGCAGCTGCCGCGACCGCAGCCAGTGGGATTCGTCCAAGGTCTGGCTCAGCCTGATCGTCGCCCCGCCGCCGGCGGACTCCCACGCTGCACCGGCTGACGCGAACGATGCGCTCCCGCAACGTCAGCGCACGGTCGGTGGACCTCGGCGGAGGTCGAGCAGCGCTTCGCGGGCGGCGCGTATGGAGGCTTCGACACCGGCATCCAGAAGGACGTCGCCGGGGTTGAGGTAGCCGCGGCCTACCTGTACGGGGGTGTCAACAGCGCGAGCACCCCGTTTCGCCAGCGCCGACGGCCCTGGGTGCTCTGGCGGCGTTCCGCGCGCGCGTGCGGTGCGAAGGAAACCGCAGACCATCCCGGCGAAGCGCTACACGGCGGTGGCGTTCGACGCCACTGCCTGGGACACGCACGGCATGCACGACGACGTCGTCGACAACACGCGTATGACCTGCGTTACCGCCGGGCTCTACATCATCACCGCGAGCTTGGAGTGGGCGTCCAACCCGATCGGCTGGCGGACCGCGTTGCTTCGCGTCAACAACGCGACCAACGCAGCCTACGACCAGTGCCTTGCCGTCAACGGAGCCGAGACGATCCTCTCGATCACGGCGCAGCATCTGCTCCGGCAAGGAGACTTCGTCGAGCTGATCGTGCGACAGAACAGCGGCTCGCCATTGGATCTCGGCGGCGGACCGCACGTCGAGACCAGCCTTTCGGTGACCTGGGTCGCCGCATAGCGTGGAGTCGCCACGGACTGGACGCAGTTCGGAAAGTTGACGTTCATCCCCTGCGTCGACGGGTGTTCTCGACTCACCCGTGTAGGACCCGCCGTGGCGCCGCCCCAAGCCGTCCCGGACCCAGCGTGTCCGATCTAGACTCGTACGCGATGCCCGACGAACGCCTCGAAGAGCACCTGCGCCACCCGCGCGGCCGCGGCCGCGAACTCGAGTCCGCGTTTTACGGGGCGGCGGGTGGTGCGGCCTGCGGCGACCTCGTGCGCTTCTCGCTGACCGTGGACGGCGAGCGTGTCGTCGCCGCCGGCTTCGAGGCCTCCGGCTGCGGTTCGATGATCGCGGCCGCGAGCGCCGCGGTCGAGCTCGTCGAGGGGGTCGGAATCCTTGACGCGGCGCGGATCGGCTCGCCGCAGATCGCGGCGGAGCTCGGCGGTCTCAGCGCAGGCAAGCTGCACGCTCCCGATCTCGCGTCCGACGCGCTGCACCGCGCACTCGGCGCTGCGGCGCGGGCGCAGGGCGCGCTCGAGCGAGACGAGAACCGCACGCTCGTGGCGATGTCCGGCGGCGTCGACAGCGCGGTCGCCGCGCTGCTCAGCGCCCGCGACGGCGCGGACGTCGCGGCCGTGACGCTCGAGCTGTGGGCAGACGAAGACAACGACGGCGATCGCTCGTGCTGCTCGGCGGCGGCGGTGCGCGGCGCGCGCCGGGTCGCCCACGGCCTCGGCATGGCGCACTTCACGCTGGACCTGCGCGACGAGTTCCGGGCGGGTGTCGTCGATCCCTGGCTGCGCGAGCACGCCGAGGGCGAGACCCCGAACCCGTGCGTGCGCTGCAACGGCCACGTCCGCCTCGACGCGATGCTCGAGTTCGCCGACCGCATCGGCGCGCCGACCCTCACGACCGGCCACTACGCGCGCCGCACGCCCGACGGTCTGCTGCGCCTCGCCGCGGACCCGGCGAAGGACCAGACCTACATGCTGGCCGCGCTCTCTCGCAGCGCGCTGAGCCGCCTGCGCTTCCCGCTCGGCGAGCACTGCAAGCCCGACGTCCGCAGGCTGGCGATCGATGCCGGCCTCGACGTCGCCCGCAAGCCCGAGTCGCAGGATCTGTGCTTCCTCGCCGGCACCGGACGCGAGACGTTCCTCGCTCGCCACGGCGGCCTGCGCGAACGCCCGGGCGACATCGTCGATCGCGGCGGCCGCGTGCTCGGCCGCCATCGCGGCCACCACGGCTTCACCGTCGGCCAGCGCAAGGGCCTGGGCATCGCGGCCGGCCAGCCGCTCTACGTCCTGGCGACCGACGCGCGCGCGAACACCGTCACGGTCGGCCCGCGCGCCGAGCTTGCGACGCAGACCGTCCGTGTCCGCGGGTTGCGACTGCATGACGCTGGGACCCAGCCCGACGCCGTGCGGCTGCGCTACCGGGCGCAGGCCGTTCCCTGCCGCTTACAGGGCGATCAGATCCACCTCGACAGGCCATTCGACGGCGCGGCGCCCGGTCAGACCGCGGTCTTCCTCTCCGGAGACGCGATCGTCGGATGCGCGACAATCGCCGCGTGAACAGCGACGAGATCCGCGAGACGTTCCTCTCCTACTTCGAGGAACACGACCACAAGCGCCTGCCGTCCGCGTCGCTCGTGCCGTCGGCCTATGACCCGTCGGTGCTGCTGACGACCGCCGGGATGCACCCGCTCGTACCGTACTTCCGCGGCGAGGAGAAGCCGCCGCACCCGCGCCTGACGAGCGTCCAGAAGTGCCTTCGCACGACCGACATCGAGAACGTCGGCAACACCGCGCGCCACCTGACCTTCTTCGAGATGCTCGGCAACTTCTCGATCGGCGACTACTTCAAGCGCCAAGCCGTCGAGATGGCCTGGGAGCTGTCGCTGGACGGCTTCGGCTTCGATCCCGACGACATCTGGATCACCGTCTTCGAGGGCGACGAGGAGCTCGGCCTGGGCCCCGACGAGGAGGCGATCGAGGCCTGGATCTCCGTCGGTGTGCCGCGCGAGCGGATCGTGCTCTGCCCGCGCTCGGAGAACTTCTGGCAGGGTGGGCCCACCGGGCCGTGCGGCCCGTGCAGCGAGCTGTACATCGACCGCGGCCTGGATTGGGGTACGCAGGACGACCTGCCCGGCGGCGAGAACGAGCGCTTCCTGGAGTACTGGAACCTCGTCTTCACGCAGTACGAGCTGGGCACCGACGACGACGGCAAGCCGACGCTCGCGCCGCTGCCCGCCAAGAACATCGACACCGGCCTGGGCCTGGAGCGAATGGCCGTCATCCAACAGGGCGTCGAAACGGTCTTCGAGACGGACACCTTCGCGCCGCTGATGGCGCTCGGTCGCAGGCTTGCGAGGAAGGATCCCGACGAGCGCGCGCTGCGGATTCTCGCCGACCACTCGCGCGCGATGACGTTTCTGATCGCCGACGGCGTCGTGCCCTCCAACGAGGATCGCGGCTACATCCTGCGGCGGATCATGCGTCGCGCGATCCAGCAGGGCAACCGCATCGGCATGGAGCGCGGCTTTATGGCGGTCTTCGCCGAGAAGGTCATCGAGATCATGGGCGCCGCCTATCCGGAGCTTCACCGCGAGCGCGAGCCGATCCTGCTCTGGGCACGCTCGGAGGAGGAGGCCTTCGGTCGCACGCTCGAGCAGGGCACGAAGCTGCTCGACGAGTTCATGCAGCGCTCGCGGGCCGCGGGCACGATCGCCGCAGCCGACGCCTTCCTGCTGCACGACACGTTCGGCTTTCCGCTGGACCTCACGCGCGAGCTCGCTGCCGAGCACGGACTGGAGGTCGACGTCGAGGGCTTCGACGTGCTCATGGACCGCCAGCGCAAGCAGTCTCAGGAGGGCGCGCGCGGAGCCGCGCTCGGCGGCGACCGGCGCGAGCGTGCCCGCGAGCTGTCGCGCGCCGCCGGGTTGCAGACCGACTTCACCGGATACGAGACGCTGGAGCAGCACACGACCGTAAGCACGCTGTCCCAAGATGGAGACGAGCTGCTGGTCAAGCTCGCCGAGTCGCCGTTCTACGCCACCGGCGGCGGCCAGGTCGCGGACGCGGGCACGATCGAGTGCGAGCGCGGCGACTGCGCCGCGCTCGTGACCGACGTCGTGCGCGTCGGCGACGACCAGGCGGTCGTCGTGGCCCTCGAGCGCGGCGAGCTGCATACCGGCGAACGCGTCGTCGCGCGCGTCGATCGCGCGGCCCGGACCGCCACCGCCGCCAATCACACCGCGACCCATCTCCTGCACGCCGCGCTGCGCGAGCGCCTCGGCACGCACGTGCGCCAGGCCGGCTCGTACGTCGGACCCGACAAGCTGCGCTTTGACTTCAACCACGGCGAGCGGATCGCTCCCGAGGACCTGCAGGCGATCGAGGATCGCGTCAACGAGTGGGTGCTGCGCAACGACCCCGTCCGCCCGATCACGACGACGCTCGACGAGGCCCGCGCGCTCGGTGCGATGGCGCTCTTCGGCGAGAAGTACGGCGACATCGTGCGGATGGTCCAGATCGGCGACGGCGACTACTCGCGCGAGCTGTGCGGCGGCACGCACGTGCGCTCGACGGCCGAGATCGGCGTCTTCAAGCTGCTCGGCGAATCCTCCAGCGCGGCCAACGTCCGTCGCATCGAGGCGATCACCGGCCCCGCCGCGGTGGCCGAGCTGCGCGGCTCAGACGCCAAGGCACGCGCGGCCGCGGCCCTGCTGCGGACGGGCGTCGACAGCTTGCCCGAGGCGGTGAGCGCCCTTCAGGATCGCGCCAAGCAGGCCGCCGCCAAGGCCTCGTCCAACGGCGGCGCGGAGTCCGTCGACGCCGGGGCGCTGGCCGCCACCGCGCGTCAGATCGCGGGGGCCGACGTCGTCGCGGAGGTCGTGGCGGCGGGCGGTGCGAAGGAGCTCATGGATGTCGCCGACCGGGTCAAGGGACAGCTCGGAGAGCAGTCGGCGACGGTGCTCGGCGCCGTCGTCGACGGTCGCGTGCACCTCGTCGCGGCGGTCACGCCGGCGCTCGTGGCGCGCGGCGTCAAGGCGGGCGCGATCGTCAAGGCGGCGGCCGCGGTCGCAGGCGGTGGGGGAGGAGGACGCGACACGATGGCGCAGGCCGGTGGCCGCGATCCCGGCAAGCTCCCCGACGCGATCGCCGCCGCGCGCGCGGCGATCGAGGCCGTGCTGAGCAACCCGTGAGGGTTCTCGCGCTGGACTACGGCAGCGCTCGCTGCGGCTGCGCCGTCAGCGATCCGACCGGCACGCTCGCGACGCCGATCGAGCCGGTGCTGAGGCCCGCTACGCGCAAGGGGCTGGCTCGCATCGGCGATCTCGTCCGCGAGCGCGGCGCGCAAGTCGTCGTCGTCGGCCTGCCGCTGTCGCTGTCGGGCGCCGACTCCGACCAGACCGCCGAGACGCGTGCGTTCGCGGCACGCCTGGCGGAGCGCCTCGACGTCCCGGTAGAGCTCTGCGACGAGCGCTTCACGACGCTCATGGCCAGCCGCGACCCGGGCGACCCGTCCGCGTCGGAGGACTCCCGCGCGGCCGCCCACCTGCTCGAGGGCTGGCTCGCCGCGCGGTGCAACCAGCAGGCCGGATAGCGTTCATGGCGAAGGTCAGAGCTTCATGAGCAGGCAACGGCAAGACGAGCGCGGGGGGAGCCGTGAGCGAACGGCCGAGGAGCGCGAGCGCGCGCGTCTCGAGCGGGAGACTCGCAGGACCAAACAGGCCCGCCCGCCCGCGTCGTCGCCGGCGGCGCCCGCCGCACGCCCCGAGCAACCGCTCGCTCCGCAGCCGACGCCCGGAGTCCAATCAGGTGCCACCCGAATCCCGAAAGCCTCCGATCGCCCGTCCCGCCGCCAGCAAGGGCAGCGGCCGGCGCCGGCGGCGCGCGCACCGGACCGCGAGCGCGAGCGCGACCGCCAAGATCCCGCGCCGGCGCCGCCCGCCGCGTCGTACAAGCGCTCGCTGCGCCGCATCCAGCCCGAACCGCCGGCGCCGCCCGCCGCGCCCGCCGGCGCGCTGGACGACGAGACCGAGCGCCCGATCGGCATCCGTCGCGCGCGCCGTGTGGTGCGCCCGGTCGTGACGCCTCCCGGTGACAAGGACAAAGGCCCCGCGCGCGCTCGTCGCCTGCGAACGCGGATGTTCGGCATCTTCGCGCTGGTGTTGCTCGCCGCGCTCGTGATCGGCGCGATCCTGCTCTTTCAGCCGTTTGGCAGCGTGGAGGGCGCGCAAGTCAGGGTCACGATCCCGCCGGGCTCGAGCGCGGGCGACGTGGGCGACCGGCTCGCCGCCGCCGGCGTCATCGACAACGGCGTGCTCTTCTCCGTCCGTGCGACGCTCGCCGGCAAGCGCGGTTCGCTGCGCTCGGGACCGCACACGTTACGGCGCAGCATGACCTACGGCGCGGCGATCCAGCAGTTGACCACCGCGCCGGTCTCGACCAAGCCGGCGACGACCAAGGTGACGATCCCCGAGGGCCTGGCGCGCAAGGAGATCGTCCCGATCGCGCGCAAAGCCGACCTGAGCGGCGACTACCTTCAGGCTTCCAGGCGCTTCTCGGGCAAGCTCAACCCCTTCGACTACGGTGCGCCGAGCGGCACGCGCTCGCTCGAGGGATTCCTCTTTCCGGCGACCTACGAGCTCACGGTCGGCGCCAAGGCGCGCGATCTCGTGGACCGCCAGCTTGAGGCCTTCAAGGACAACGTCGCGAGCATCGACCTGCGCCGCGCGAAGCGCAAGAACCTCAGCGGCTACGACGTGCTCATCATCGCGTCGATGGTCGAGCGCGAAGCCCGGCTTGCCCGCGAGCGGCCGCTCATCGCCGCGGTCATCTACAACCGCCTGAAGGACGGCGTGCCGCTCGGCATCGATGCGACGACCCGCTACGCGCTGGACAAGTGGAGCGGGGAGCTGAAGGAGTCCGACCTCGAGATGCAATCGCCATACAACACGCGCAAGCGCGCGGGACTGCCGCCGACCCCGATCGGCAACCCCGGCTTGGACTCGATTCGCGCCGCCTCCAATCCGGCCAAGGTGAGCTACCGCTATTTCGTCGTCAAACCCGGCAAATGCGGCCAGCACGCGTTCTCAAGCGACGCGGCGACGTTCCAGCGCGACTCGCAGATCTACAAGCAAGCGCGCGCCAGGGCCGGCAACAGGTCTCCGACGACCTGCTAAGGGACCAGACGTCGGTGGCCCGCTACGGAGTCCTGGGCTGGCCGGTCGCCCACAGCCGCTCCCCGGCGATGATGCGCGCCGCCGGCCTGAAGGACTACCAGCGCCTGCCGGTCGCTGCGGGCGCGTTCGACGACACGGTGCGCGCGCTCGGCGGCGCCGGCTTCCGCGGCGCGAACGTCACGATCCCGCACAAGCAGGCCGCGCTCGCGCTGGCGAGCACCGCCAGCGAGGCCGCTCGCGAGATCGGCGCGGCGAACACGCTGACGTTCGGCGACGGCGGCGAGATCGCTGCCGAGAACACCGACGCCCCCGGGCTCATGGCCGCGCTGGGCGACGCTGCGCCGGCATCGGCGTTCGTTCTCGGCGCGGGCGGCAGTGCGCGGGCGGTCGTGTGGGCGCTGACGCGGGCGGGCGCCGACGTCTCGGTCTGGAACCGCACGCCGCAGCGCGCGGAGGGGCTCGGCGCGCGCGTCGTGACGCGTCCGGTTTGCGCCGAGGTCCTGGTGAATTGCACGAGCGTCGGCCTCGACCATTCGTCGAGTCCGTTCAAGACACTTCCTCTGGACGCCGATGCGCTAGGCGAATACGCGACCGTGGTTGACCTGGTGTACAGGGCAGGCGGGACAGAGCTGATTCGAGAGGCCGGGCAGCGCGGGATCAGGACCGTCGACGGCCTCGAGATCCTGGTTCGCCAGGGCGCGTTGAGCTTCACCCTCTGGACCGGGCTGCCCGCGCCGTTGCAGACCATGCGAGACGCCGTGCGCGATACCGGATCCCAGACCCGTGCTCCCTGAACCCATACCACTGCAGACGGACTTCGCCACGGGCGAGACCAACGGGATCACCAAGCCGCGCCATGCGGGCGGTCCGGCGCGCTTTCTCACCGACGTGATCGTCGATCTGAGCCTCGTGGAACGCGAGCGCGTCAGCGCCGCGATCGACGAGGCGCGGCGCACCGGCGCGATGCCGGAGGACGTCCTCGTCGAGCAAGGCGCGCTGACGGCGGACGGGCTCGCGCGCGCGCTTGCCGAGCGCCATGGCCTGGACCACCTCGATCTCGCGATCTTCCGGCCCGACATGCAGGCGGCGAACCTCATCTCGATCCCGGCCGCGAAGCGCTATGAGGCCGTACCGGTCGCGTTCGTCGACGAGCGCACGCTGATCGTCGCGATGGCCGATCCCGCGAACGTCCTCGCCGTCGACGACATCGCGCTGCTCACGGGCAAGGAGATCCGTCCCGCCGTCACGAGCCGCGAGGACATCCAGGGCCTGATCTCGCGCCTGTCGCGCCTGGAGGACGTCGTCTCCGAGACGCAGTTCCTCGACGCCGATGACGCGGGTGCCGCCGAGGTCGTCGACCTGCGCGAGTCCGCCGACGACGCGCCGGTCATCCGCCTGGTCAACCAGGTCATCGCCCAGGCAGTCGAGCAGGGCGCCTCGGACGTTCACCTCGAGCCCAACGCCAGCGGGCTGCGCGTGCGCTTCCGCATCGACGGCGTGCTGATCGAGGCCGCGCAGGTCCAGCGGCGAATGGTGCTCGGCGTGGTCTCGCGGGTGAAGATCATGAGCGACCTGGACATCTCCGAGCGGCGTGTCCCGCAGGACGGCCGCGTCGGCCTGACGATCGACGGCCACCACATCGACCTGCGCGTGGTCACGCTGCCGAGCGTTCACGGCGAGTCGGTCGTCATGCGCATCCTGGACAAGTCCAACATCGTCATCGACCTCGACAAGCTCGGCATGGCCGCCCAGGAGCGCACGCGCTTCGAGCGCGCCTTTCACCAGGCGTACGGCGCGGTGCTCGTGACCGGCCCGACCGGCTCGGGCAAGTCGACGACGCTGTACGCCGCGCTGGGCCAGCTCAACACCGTCGACAAGAACATCATCACGATCGAGGACCCGG
>JAWVGJ010000127.1:0-33248 GCA_033855115.1 Solirubrobacteraceae bacterium | reverse complement strand
CGAGTCCGAGCCGGCTGACGACGGTCGTCAGCCACGCCCGCAGGTCGTCGATCGTGGAGCGGTCGCTGCGCTGCAGACGTAGCCACGCCTCCTGGACGACGTCCTCCGCCTCCGCCAGGCTCCCGAGCTGGCTGTAGGCCAGGCGCAGCAGCCGCGGGCGCAGCGCTTCGAACTCGTCGGCGGTCCTGGCAAGGGCGCTCGCGCCGGCGGTCGCGGCCGACCGCACGCGCAGCCACTCCGCGAAGCTCGGACCGTCGACGATCGCACCGTCCACAGGGACGAGCCCACCGGCGGCGAGCGACGCGCGCATGCGGCGGCGCATCGGCAGCGCGACTCGCACAGCGTGGCGGCGGCCGGATGTGGATGTCATCCACGTGCGCGCGAGATCGGCGAGCGGCTCGGACCGAGGCCCACCGACCTCGGCGACGCGGCCGCCGGGGCCGCTCTCGACGGTGTCCGCCAGCACGCGAGCGACGACGCGCGGGTCCACCGGGGCGACGGGAAAGCGCCCGGACGGAACGACACCGAACCGTGCGGCGCTGCCGAACACCCAGTCCAGCAGCTGGTGAAACTGCGTCGCCCGCACGATGCTCCACGGTACGTCGCCCTGCTCGATGGCGCGCTCCTGCTCGAGCTTGACCTTGTAGTAGGAGAGCGGCACGTCGTCGATCCCGACGATCGAGATCTCCACGATATGGCCGGCGCCTTCGGCTGCCGCCGACTCGACGAGCCGCTTCGTGCCCTCCACGAGCACGGCGGCGGCGCGGCGGTCGTTGCGGTTCGCCGCATCCACCAAGGCGTCCGCGCCGGCGAGCGCCTCGCGCAGGCCGGCGCCGGTCGTCAGGTCCACCGCCCGGTGCTCGGCGCCCGCCACCGGACGCACGGGTGCTCGCCGCGACAGCGCCCGCACCGCGTGTCCGCGCCGCGCGAGCTCCTCCACGACCAGACTGCCGAGCACGCCGGTTCCTCCTGCTACTGCGATCTCCACGGCGATCACCTTCCTCTGGCTCAGATGGTTGCGGGTTAAACCAGGAGACGACGCAGCCGTCGCGGATGTGACAGCCATCCGCGGAGCGGTTCCCAAACCCGCTGCTAAGGTGGAGATGCGGTTTTCCGCCGCCCGCAAACTGCGGTTTGTGTCGTCCTGGACCCCGTCCCAGCGGGGTCTTCTTGTCCGCCCCGACGCCTAGGATTCGTACATGGAGATTGAGATCGGCCGCGGAAAAAAGGCCCGCCGAGCATACGGCTTCGACGACATCGCGATCGTGCCATCCAGGCGCACGCGTGACCCCGACGACGTGGACGTCTCGTGGAAGTTGGGCGACTACCGATTCGATCTTCCGCTGCTCGCCTCGGCGATGGACGGCGTCGTCTCGCCGACGACTGCGGGCATCATCGGCAAGCTCGGCGGCCTCGCGGTCCTGAATCTCGAGGGGATCTTCACCCGCTACGAGGACGCCGAGGAGCAGCTCCAACGGATCGCCCACCTGCCGAGGGACTCGGCGACGCGCGACATGCAGGAGATCTACAGCCGGCCGATCATCCCCGAGTTGATCGCCCAGCGGATCCGCGAGATCAAAGACCAGGGCGTCGTCGTCGCCGGCTCGCTGACGCCGCAGCGCGTCCGCAGGCATTACGAGCTCGCGCTCGAGGCCGGCCTCGACATCCTCGTCATCCAGGGAACGGTCGTCTCCGCCGAGCACGTCTCAAACGACGAGTCGCGGCCGCCGCTGAACCTCAAGGAGTTCATCCGCGAGGTGCCGCTGCCGGTCGTCGTCGGCGGCTGCGCGAGCTACCACACGGCGCTGCACCTGATGCGCACCGGCGCCGCCGGCGTGCTCGTCGGCGTCGGACCAGGCGCGGCCTGCACGACGCGCGGCGTGCTCGGGATCGGCGTGCCGCAGGCGACCGCGATCGCCGATGTCGCGGGCGCGCGCTCGCAGAACATGCTGGAAACGGGCGAGTACTGCCAGGTCATCGCCGACGGCGGCATGCGCAACGGCGGCGACGTGTCCAAGGCGATCGCCTGCGGGGCCGATGCGGTCATGATCGGCTCGCCGCTCGCTCGCGCATACGAGGCGCCGGGCCGCGGCTATCACTGGGGCATGGCGACGTTCCACCCGACGCTTCCGCGAGGAGCGCGCGTGCGAACGGTCCAGAACGGCTCGCTCGAGGAGATCCTCGTCGGCCCCGCGCACCAGAACGACGGCACGTTCAACCTCATGGGCGGCCTGCGGACCTCGATGGCGACCTGCGGCTACAAAGACATCGCCGAGTTCAACCGTGCGGAGCTCATGATCGCGCCGGCGCTGCAGACCGAGGGCAAGCAGTTACAGACCGCCCAGGGCATCGGCATGGGCGCGCGCGGCGCGCACGCCGGCACGCCGGCGCCAGCGGAGCCCGCCAACGGCAACGGCATCCACAAGGAGCCGGTGCTTCACGACTCATGACAGCGCGTCACTGCTCGATGATGGTCCGCTTCGTCCCCTGGCGTCCGCGCTCGCGATGAGCGAGGGCGTCGTCACGGCGGCGACGGCCGCGACCGAGCTCGTCGAGGAGGACGTCCTCGAGGTCGCGGTCCCGCGCGCGGTCGACGAGGTCGTCGTGCTCGACTACGGCGGCCAGTACTCCCAGCTCATCGCCCGCCGCGTGCGCGAGCTCGGCGTCTTCAGCGAGCTGCTGCCCCACCATGTCGGACCCGAGGAGGTGCGCCGCCGCAATCCCAAGGGGCTGATCCTCTCCGGTGGCCCGGCGTCGGTGTACGCCGACGGCGCGCCGCGCCTTGATCGTGAGCTGCTCGAGCTCGGCATCCCCGTGCTCGGGATCTGCTACGGCATGCAGCTGATCGCAACCGAGCTCGGCGGACGGGTGGAAGGGGCCGAAGTGGGGGAGTTCGGCCGTTCTGAGCTGACGGTGCGCGCATCGGGCCGGCTGTTCGAGGGTCTGCCGGCGCAGCAGACCTGCTGGATGTCTCACCGCGACACGGTCTTCGCACCGCCGCCCGGCTTCACCGCGCTCGCCTCGTCGACCGCCTCGCCCGTGGCCGCATTGGAGTCCGTCGAGCGCGGCATCTACGGCATCCAATTTCATCCCGAGGTCGTTCACACGCCATACGGCCAGACGATCCTCGAGCGCTTTCTCGGTGAGATCTGCGGCGCCGATCGCTCCTGGAGCCCGGAGGGGATCGTCAGCGAGCAGATCGCGAAGATCCGCGCTCAGGTGGGCGATCGCAAGGTGATCTGCGGGTTGAGCGGCGGCGTCGACTCCAGTGTCGCCGCGCTGCTCGTCCACCGCGCGATCGGAGATCAGCTGACCTGCGTCTTCGTCGACCACGGCCTGATGCGAAAGAACGAGGGCGAGCAGGTCATCGCGGCGTTCCGCGACTACTTCAAAGTGCCACTCGTCGCCGTCGATGCAGAAGAGCGCTTCCTCGCTCGGCTGGCCGGCACGACCGATCCAGAGGCCAAGCGCAAGGCGATCGGGTCGGAGTTCATTCGCGTCTTCGAGGAGGAGGCGGCGAAGCTCGGCGACACGACGCACCTCGTCCAGGGCACGCTGTACTCCGACGTCATCGAGTCCGGCGGCGGTACCGGCGCGGCGACGATCAAGTCCCACCACAACGTCGGCGGCCTGCCCGAGGATTTGCGCTTCGAGCTCGTCGAGCCGCTGCGCGCGCTGTTCAAGGACGAGGTGCGTGCGGTCGGCGCCGAGCTCGGCCTGCCGGAGCGGCTGATCTGGCGCCAGCCGTTTCCGGGACCGGGCCTCGCGATCCGCATCGTCGGCGGCGAGGCGACGAAGGAGCGCCTGGACCTCCTGCGCGAGTGCGATTACATCCTTCAGGACGAGATCCGCGGCGCTGGCCTGTACCGCGACCTCTGGCAGTCCTTCTGCGTCCTGCCGGACATCCGCACGGTCGGCGTCCAGGGCGACGAGCGCACGTACGGCAGCGTCGTCGTCATCCGCGCGGTCACCTCCGACGACGCGATGACCGCCGACTGGGCACGCCTGCCGTACGACCTGCTCGAGCGGATCGCCTCGCGGATGATCAACGAACTGCGCGACGTCAACCGGGTCGTACTCGACATCACGTCCAAGCCGCCCGGCACGATCGAGTGGGAGTAGGACGTCCTTAGCGCAGCCCCGGTCCGGTCACCCGCCGCTCCCCTCCGCCGCGTGCCTTGACGAACACCTGCCAGCTGTAGAGCGCGTACACGGCCGCGCCGTCGCGCGCGATCAGGCGGGCGTAGCGGCGCACCGCATTGACGTACAGCGCGGAGGCGTTGTAGGCGTATAGGGCGCGCGCGTAATCGCCGGGAGCACCCGACCGGCGAAGGTAGTTCGCCGCGCCGAGGATCGCATCGCGCGGCTCGTCGATGTTGCCGCCGAGCCCGTAGGCGCGCCACGTCGCCGGCATGAACTGCATCGGTCCTCGCGCGCCCGCGACGCTGTGGTTGCGCAAGCGCCCGAACGACGACTCCACGAGGTTGACCGCGGCGAGGACATGGCGGCCGACGCCGAAGCGCCGCTGTGCCTCGCGGTAGTAGCCCAGCAGCGCCCCGAGTGGCTCGGGCGGACCGGTGCGGATGCGGTGCGGTGGCCACCCCGCAGACAGCCGGCGCAGGTCGCGCAACGCGATCGTGATCTCGCGCGTGCTGCGCGCGAGGGGCGGGGCGAGGCGCCGGATCGTCAGACCTGCGAGCCGGGCGTCGCGCGAGAGCCTCCGCAGCACGCGCTGGACGTACAGCGCCTCGAGGATCACGTCATGCGGCGGCCGGCCCTGCGCCGGGTCGCCGTGCAGACGCCACGCCTCGATCGCGCGGCGCAGGCTGGCATCGGCCAACGTCAACCGGGTCGCGAGCGCGCGTGGTTCACGCGGGATCGAAGCACTCGGCTCGGGGGCGACAGCGGCCGCGCCGCCTGGCCGGGCGACGACGAGGGCGAGCGCGGCGACGGCGGCCACGAGCAGGCGCAGGAACATCCTTCGCGCATGATGACCACTGAATCCCCAACTAGACTCGGCCGCAGATGCCCGACCGGCTCCACATCCGGCCGGCCGCGCCCGGTGAGCGCGAGGCGCTCGAGGCGCTGCAGCTGCGGTCCTCACGCGTCCACGTCCAGTATCGGCGCGACCTGGAGGAGCACCCCGAGGCCATCGCGCTCACGCCCGGCGCGGTCGAGGAGTCGCGCGTCCGGGTCGCGACGGCGGCCGACGGAACCATGGTCGGGTTCGCCGAGTGGTCGGTCAGCAGCGCCGAAGAATGGGAGCTCGAGGGCCTCTTCGTCGAGCCCACCGCGATGCGCCGCGGCATCGGCACGAGACTGCTGCGCGATGTCATCGCCCGCGCGATCACAAGCGACGTCGGCCGCATCGGCGTGGTCGCCGAGCCGGCCGCGGTCGAGTTCTACGAACGACTTGGCTTCAGCGGCTCCGAACGCGCGCAAACGCGCTTCGGTCCCGCCTTCCGGATGTGGCTGATCCTGCGCTGACCGAGCGCGTCCTCAGCCAGCGCGAGCTCAACCGCGCCGTCCTCGCGCGCCAGCACCTGCTGGCGCGTTCGAGCGCGACGGTTTCGCGCACGCTGCACAGCGTCGGCGGCCTGCAGGCGCAGTACGCGCCGTCGACCTACGTCGGGCTGTGGTCGCGCCAGACCGGTCTCGCCCGCGCCGAGCTCACCAGCGCCGTGGAGAAGCGCGCCGCGGTGCAGGCGACGCTCATGCGCGTGACGATCCACGTCGTCGCCCGTGCCGACTTCTGGCCGTTCGCGCTCGCGACGCGCGAGGCCCGGCGCGCGTTGTGGCTCAAGGCGCGCCGCGGTGCAGTCAGCGCCGAGTCGATGGAGGCGGCCGCGACGCTCGTTCGCCAGCGTCTCTGCGCCAACGGCGTCGTGCAGCGCAAGGAGCTCGAGCAGCTCGTCGGCAAGGCGGACACGGTCGGGGTCGGCCTCTGGATCGACCTCGTGCGCGTGCCGCCGTCGGGCACGTGGGAGCGTCGTCGCGCGGATCTCTTCGCCGTCGCGGAGGACTGGATCGGAGCACCGGACAGCACCGTGCGGGACGCAACCGACCATCTCCTGCGCAGGTACCTCAAGGGCTTCGGTCCGGCGTCGCGCAGCGACATCGCCTCCTACACCGGCCTGCGCCAGGCCGACATCATCGTGCTCGCGCTCCAGCGCCTCCCGTTGCGCCGCTTCTCAAGCGAGTCCGGCGTCGAGCTGCTCGACCTCCCGCGCCAGCCGCTCCCGGACCCGGACACACCCGCGCCCGTGCGCTTCCTGCCGACCTGGGACGCGACGCTGCTCGTCCACGCCCGCCGCGCCGGGATCCTGCCCGAGGAGTACCGGCCAAGGATCTTCAGCACGAAGAACCCGCACTCGCTGTCGACCTTCCTCGTCGACGGAGTGGTCGCAGGCGCATGGCGCTACGAGAAGGGCCAGATCCAGCTCGACCCGTTCGAGCCGCTCGACCACTCGACGCTGAAGGCCCTGAAGGACGAGGCCGACCGCCTCGCCGACTTCCACGCGTAGCGCTCGGCGCGGGCTCAGATCGCCTTGGGATGCTTCGGTTCGTAGAGGCCCAGCTCGGCCCCGCCCGGAATTCGCATGGCCGTCACGAGCCCGAATCCCTGGTCCTTGACCGGGCCCGTGAACTCCACGCCCTTGGCCTTGAGCTCTGCGACTGTCGCCTCGATGTCGTCGCACATGAAGTACAGCTCCTGCTTCTTGCCGGCCAGCGTCGGGTGGGCGGCAAGCTCCGCCGGCGGCAGAGCGAAGATCAACCACCCGCCGCCCGCATCGACGGACGAGAACCCGAGCACGTCGCGAAAGAACGCGCGCACGCTCTCGGCGTCCTCGCTGAACAGCACCGCGTGGACTCCGTTGATCACTGCGCTCACCTCCGGTGAAGTGAAGCTCGACGCTTCAGGACTCGAGCGTCGCCCCCACGCTGATGCACGACCCCGCTCGATACCGCCATTCGTTCCCCTCCTCGATCATCTGCTTCGGACACTACAACCCGCTGCGAGATGTCGGTGACCGCGAGCGGACGCGGGTGGGCGTGAGGAGCGTCAGGTTCGCGCCTGCGCCGGCATCCGAACTCGGCGCACGATCAGCCATGTCAACCACAGGCCGAGGGCGAAGACCGGCAGGCCCATCGCCGTGCGGGCGACGCCGAGAGCGACGACTGCGCCGGCGAGATACAGCGGCAGCTGGACGAACAGGCGCGCGAGGAACAGCCCGGCCCACAGCCAGGTCGCCCGCGCGAAGGCCCGCATCCGGTGCGGGTCCGCACGCCAGCTGCCGTCACCGCCGTCGAGCGTCGTGACGATGATCCCGACCAGCGGCCGGCGGATCGCCAGCGAGATGAGGAACGCCGACGCGTAGGCGGCGTTGGCCAGCAGGCCCGGCAAAAAGAAGTTCTCGGCCTTGCCGCTGCGGGTGGCGATGAACGCCGCGAAGCCGACGCCGATCAGTCCCGACAGTGCGTACTGCGGTGACTCACGCCGCGCCAGCCGGGCGATGGTGAGCACGAGCGCGAGGCCGACCGCAACGATCGCAGCGGTGTTCGTATCGGAGCCCGAGGCGGTGTACGCGACGACGAAGGCGACGGCCGGCAGTGACGTCTCGGCCATGCCCAGCGGGCCGCCGACAGCCTCCGCGATGCTCGTCGGCGCTTGTCGCGCGGTCGGTTTGGCTTCGTCCTTCTCGTCGCTCACACGCACGATGATGGCGCACCGCGCCGGCCGCGCGTCAGCCAAGCGCCGGCGGGGCCGTCAGTCAGGGTTGGCCGGAGGCACACGGCGCGCAGTTGCGCGTGCGCTGCCGGCACGTCAGCCGCCGCCCGGCCGCCGGCGCCCACGCAGCACCCCGGGGCCGAGCAGGCCGATCCCGATCGCCAGGAACGGCAGCAGGTTGACCAGGTGCAGGACCAGCGCGTAGGAGAGCGCCTCGGCCTGCGGGACGTCGAACGGGCGCAGCGCGATGACTGTCGCCGCCTCGAAGACGCCCAGCGCCGCCGGCGAGGAGGGCAGCACGAGCGACAGGTTGATCGCGACCGTCACGAGGATCCCCGCGACGATCGGCAGCTCCAGCGAGAACGAGAACATGAGGATCCAGTACGAGACGCCGAGGCCGATCCACGAGGCGAGCGTGATCGCCATGCCGCGCAGCGCCACCCGCGGGTCGCTAATCGCGGTCAGACCGCGGGTCGCGTTGACGACGGCGTGCTCGATCCTGTCGGGGACTCCCGGCAGGCGCCGCAGCGGAGACAGCAGCCAGCGCACCGCACGCTCGTCGTAGCGGACGAGCACGTACACGAGCGCTGCGAGCGCCACGAGCGCTGCGGCCCCGAACAGCGCGCCCGTGCGCAGCCAGCTCACCTGCGGCAGCAGCGGGTAGGAGGCGAACAGCAAGATCAGCAGCGAGAGGACGTCGAAGACGCGCTCGACGACGACGGTCCCGATCGCCTCCGCGCGCGGCGTGCCGGTGGCCCTGTGCAGCGCGATGATCCGGGCCGCCTCGCCGGCTCGTGCCGGCAGGATGTTGTTGAAGAAGAAGCCGATGAACAGCGCACGCGTCAGCGCGCGCAGCGGCGGGCGCTTCTCGGGGACGAACACGGCCCACCAGCGGACCGCGCGCAGCCAGATCGCGGCGGAGAACACGATGGCGGTCGGAACGAGCCAGGTCAGGTCGCAGTGGGCCAGCGCGTGACCAGCCTCGTCGAGCTCGACGCCGCGGACGGCGATGTAGGTGCAGACGGCCGTTACGACGAGGCCGGCCGCAACGAGCAGCGACCGGACGGCATGCGTGGAGCTCACCGCCGTCGCAGCCGGACCTGGAAGAGCACGAGGATCGCCTTGAAGCCGTCGCGCCAGGTGATGTTCTTGCCCTCGGCGTACGTGCGGCCGTAGTAGGCGATCGGCATCTCGTAGATGCGCAGGTTGCGCCGGCACACCTCGCCGGTGATCTCGGGCTCGATCGCGAAGTCGTCCTGCGTCAGCCGCAGCGAACGCAGGACGTCGGAGCGAAATGCCTTGTAACCGGTCTCCATGTCGCTCAGCGTCGTGTTGAACAGAACGCCGGTGAGCAGCGATAGAAAGCGGTTTCCGATCAGGTGCCAGAACAGGTAGGCCCGCTGCGGCGCGCCGCCGCTGAGCCGCGAGCCGTACACGACGTCGGCGACGCCCCGCTCGATCGGCTGGATGAGCGCGACGACATCGGCGGGGTCGTACTCCATGTCGGCGTCCTGGATGACCGCGATCTCCTTCGTGATCCGCGTCAACGCCAGTCGGACCGCCGAGCCCTTGCCGCGGTTGGGCTGGCGCAGCAGTTCGACTTGCGAGTGCTCGGCGGCGAACGCCTCGACGATCGCGGCCGTCCCGTCGGTCGAGCCGTCGTCCACGACGACGATCTGCGCGTCGAGGTCCAACGCGTCGATGCGCTCGAGGACCTCACGGATCGTCGTCGCCTCGTTGTAGGCCGGGATGAGGAAGGAGACGCCGATCGGCGCATTCAACCTCACGGGACACTTGCGAAGACCGTTTGAGTACATTCGCCGCGATGGCTCCGGCGCGCGAGGACCGCCAGGTCGCGGTGAGGCTCGGCGGCGCCGTCGCGCTGGCGCTGCTCCTGCTCGGCCAGGCGCAGGTGACGGTTCTCGACGGCAGCTCGATGCTCGCGGTCGCGCGGTCGATCGTGCATCACGGCACCCTTGCGGTGCCGGCGCCGTTGGGTGTGCCGGGACACGACGGACTGTCCTATTCGAAATACGGGCTGCTGCTCCCGCTGCTGAGTGTGATCCCGGTGGCAGTCGCCCAACCGCTCGGTGCGGTGATGGGCCGCCTCGATCTGTGGGAGGCGGCGCTCGCCGCATCGATCATGCCGCTCGTCACGGGCGCCCTGGTGGCCGCGCTGTACCTGCTCGGACGTCGCCTGGCCGCGCCGCGCGCGGCGGCTGCGCTCGTCGCCGCCGGGACCGTGCTAGGCACCTACCTGCTGCCCTACGGGCGCGATTTCTTCACCGAGCCGCTCGTCGCGCTCGGTCTCGTCGTGATGGTCGAGCGCGCGCTCGCGGGGCGAGAGCTTCAGGCCGGCGCTGCGCTCGCGTTTGCGGTGCTCGCGCGCCCGCAGTCAGCGGTGTTCGTGCCGCTGCTGTTCGGCTTCCTGCTGCTGCGAGGCGGCGGGTCGAACGCGGTCCTGCGCACGGTTGCGCCGCTTGCCGTCGCCGCCGCGATCACGGTCGCCTACAACCTGTATCGCTTCGCCGACCCGCTGCAATTCGGCTACAAGCCGCCCGTCGATCCGGGCTTCACGACGCCGCTGCTGGATGGCGCCGCCGGCCTGCTGTTCTCACCGGAGAAGTCGATCTTCGTCTTCGCCCCCGCCATCGTGCTCGTGCCATGGGCGGTCGTCGGCCTGTGGCGCCGCCAGCGCGCAGTGGTCGTGCTCGTGCTCGCGCTGTTCGCGGCGACGTTCGCGCTCGCGGCGACATGGCATTCGTGGCAGGGCGGCTGGAGCTGGGGGCCGCGGCTCGTCATCCCCGGCGTTGCGGTCGTGCTCGTGCTGCTCGCACCGTGGATCGCGCAGAGCAAGGCGCGGATGCGGATTGCGGCCGCCCTCTTCGCCGTCGGGTTCGTCGTGTCGCTCGCGGCCCTGTTCGCCCCCGTGGGCGTGCAGCTGTTGAACACGGTCCCGGGCACCGATGGTCCGCAGATCGTGCGTCAGTACCGCCAGCTGCCGCAGCTCGCCAGGCGCTCGATCCAGATGGCGAACGACCCGGCAGCCCGCCACGACGACCAGCGCCGCTACCTCGCAATATGGCAGGCGGGGATCGTGCGTCAGGTCGGCGTCATCGGGATCGTCCCCGCGGTGCTCGGAACGCTCGCCGGATTGCTCGTGCTGTGGTGGGTCGCTCGCCCCCTGGCCGGCCTGCTGCGCGCGGGATAATTTCGACATTCCGGCCATTCGCGTCCGGGCATCCAGGCGCTATCTTTCCCGGCTCGACCGCGACGACGGAGGGAGACCCATATGGCACGCCCGATCATTCTCGGCGTCGTCGGTGATTCAGGGACTGGCAAGTCCACGGTCACAACGGGCCTCATCGAGATTCTCGGGCGCGACAACGTCACCCGCATCACGATGGCGGACTACCACAAGTACGACCGCGGCGAGCGCTCCGAGCTCGGGATCACGGCCCTGCATCCCGACTCCAACTACCTCGACATCATGGCGCAGCAGATCCGCCAGCTGCGCAACGGCGAGCCGATTCTCAAGCCGGTGTACCGCCACGAAGACGGGACGTTCGGCCGTCCGGAGTACGTCGCGCCCAAGTCGTTCGTCGTCATCGAGGGGCTGCTCGGCTACTACTCCAACGAGCTGAGCTCGCTGTTCGACGTGCGTGTGTACCTGGCGCCGCCCGAGGAGCTGCGGCGTGGCTGGAAGACCAAGCGCGATCACACGCGTCGCGGGTACAGCGCCGAGCAGGCGCTGCGCCAGCTGACGCTCAGCGAGCTTGACTCCGAAGCGTTCGTCCGTCCTCAGGAGCAGCGCGCCGACCTTGTCGTCTCCTTCCGCCCCGGCGCGCTCGGCGACCCCGCCCATCTCGACGCGGTGCTCACACTGCGCGAGGGCCTGCCGCATCCGGACCTGTCGGTTCTCGTCGGGGACGATCTCGGCGACGGCATCACGCTCGAGGAGCGCGGTCGGGAGCGCTGCCTGTTCATCCCCGGCGACGTCGATCGCGCCCGCGGCGCCGCAATCGAGGAGGCGATCTGGCAGCGGATGCACTTCGCCAGCCACCTGCGCACCGAGCGCCTCGGCGTCTTCTCGATCGGCACCGTCGCTCATCGCTCCGAGTCGCTGGCGATCGTCCAGGTCCTGATCCTGTATCACCTCGCGACCGCCAAGGCGATCGTCGCGCTGGGCGGCGACCAGGCGACCACGCGCCCGGGCTGGACCCCGAAGTCGGTGCCGGCGTCACCGGCGCGTGCGGTCCAGGCGCCAGCCGCCGCGGTCGCGCCGGCGCAGGCCTGACCAGGGACCCGCGGCGCTACGGCCAGTCGATCTGTTCGGCGAGCTCTACTGGTCCCAGTTCGACGAGCCCGCTTCGCTGAACCGGGTGGTACTCGCCCTCACGCAGCGCGAGCCAGGTGGCGGTCTGCTCGGTCGGGTCGACGATCAGGATCTCGTCGACGTGGTGGGCGGCGTAGAACGGGAGCTTTTGCCAGCTTTCATCGTCCGGGGAGAGGATCTCCACGACGAGCGCCGCTGTCGAGAGCCACACGCCGGCGGCTCCGGGGCGGTGCAGTCCTCCGTCGGGCACGCGGAAGTCGTGCTCGGACTCGCCCAGGTTGAACTCGCTGATCGCTGGCAGCAGTCCGCCGGCGCGCGCCGGGCCGTCGAGCAACACGGCGAGCTGCTGGCTGATGCGCGCATGCTCAAAGCTGGGGCCCGGAACCATGTGGTGGACACCCTCCCAGACCTCGTCAAGGCGGTCGACGCCCGCCTGGCGGCGGCGCTCGAGCAGCGCTTCGAGCTCCGGTGGGGGGCTGCCGAGCACGAGCGTTGACATGGTCCAAGCGTATCCACCTGAGCGCAGTGTGGACACTCAACGATCGCGGTCGACGCCTGCTCGAGCTCGGGCGCAAATGCTCATATGACGGTCTGCGACGAAGTGCTCGGGTGCCCTTGCATTCGACTACGCGCAGGTTGGTTGGTCTTGCGGCCGGCGCCGCTGGAGCTGAAGTAATGTAGTCGGGCAGGAGCCCGCCGCACCACTCAGCAGCGTTTGCCAGGCGGGTCGTACGCGGCGAAGTCGGCGTCCACGCTGTGGGCCGAGGGCAGCCCGACGATCCTCTCGATGAACCACCCGAGGCCAGCTCTCGGGACCCAAGATCAGCTTGGGGCCAACAGCCGGGACCTGAACAGCTGCAGGACCTGCTCCAGCGCAGCCCGCGTGGGGTGGCCCGGTGCATCGTTGAGATCCTCCGTGAGCACAGAATGAGCCCACAGCGGGATCCCGTGTGAATTGCCCGGCGACGAGTCGATCTCGACTCCTACGAACGCGTCGCCGAGCTCGTTGCGCAGGCGCGCGAACCGCTCAGCCAGGACAAGGCTGTCCCAGGTAAACCGCAACCCCAGGACGCACCTTCCCGCGGCAGCGCGCTCTTTGACCCTGACCAGCGCCTCGTTGCTGATGCCTAGGTCGCGGCGGTGCGCACACGTCAGCCCGACGGGCAGCGAGGGCTGGCTGAGGACGGGAGCGAGCACGTCGTCGTCGACCATCATCGCCAGCGCGAACCCGCCGCTGAAGCACATGCCGACCACCCCGATCCCCGGCCCGCCGCAGCGCTCGTGCTCCTGGCGGCCCAACGCCCGCAGCCATTCAGTGACCGGCGAGGCCTGGCGTAGGGCGAAGTAGTTGAACTCACGTTGATGCAGAGTCTGCCGAACGCGCTCACCAGGCGCCGCGGATCTCGCGCGCCGCCACCGGGCTTGCCGAGCAGGCTTGGAAGCACCGCGGTGCATCCCAGCTCGGCCACTCGGTCGGCGAAGGCCAGCACCGCCGGCGTTATGCCCGGGACCTCGTGGATCACCAGCACCGCCGGTCCGGTGCCCCGACGAAAGACGCGGCGCGTGCTGTGCTCCCACGTGAAGGCATCTTCGGCGTAGTCGGCCAACGCCATGAGCGGGCATCCTGATCGCCAAGACCGTTGAGGTCGAGCAGCGGCGAGTTCACCGAAGCAGCCGAGACTCGGTCGCGCCGAGGACCTTGGCCTAACCGCGCTCGGCAACAGCGCGCGAGCACTGAAGCTCGCCGTTGAAGCACACTCAGCAATCCACCGGCTCAAGGTCAGGCCCGGGTCGACCAGGCTGTCGGCCTCGCATTCCGGACACGACGAAATGAGCTTTCGCGCAGCAGAACAGGCACGTCGCCGTTGCCGTGCACCGACCGCAGGCGGCCGCCAATCCGACGCCTGCCCTTATCGCCAATTCCGAGCGCAAACGAGAATCATTCTCTGCTAGCGTCCTAATGATGAGGCGCCGCTGGTTCATCGCCATGCTCGCCGTCACCCTTGCCGCGGCGACGCTCGCCGCGTGCGGTTCGGGTGACGGGGGCGCCAGCGGCCATCCGGCGATCGTCGCGACGACGACGCAGGTCGGCGACTTCGCTCGCGAGGTGGCCGGTGACCGCGCGCGCGTGCGCCAGATCCTCAGCTCGAACTCCGACCCCCACGCGTACGAGCCGCGGCCGAGCGACATCCGTGCGGTCACCGGTGCCCGAGTCGTGCTGCGCTCGGGCGGTGACCTCGACGAATGGCTCGGCGACGTCCTGCGCAACGCCGGATCCAAGGCGAAGACCGTCACGCTCATCGACGCCGTGCGCACGCGCAAGGGCGAGGGCGGGGTCGACCCGCACTGGTGGCAGGATCCCCGCAACGCCGCGATCGCCGTCGCGAAGATACGCGATGCGCTGATCGCCGCCGATGCTGGTGGCCGGGCGGCGTACAACGCCAACGCCGCGCGATACCTCGCCAAGCTGCGCGCACAGGACCACGCGATCGCCGCCTGCATCCGTCAGGTCCCCAAGCCGCAGCGCAAGCTCGTCACCGATCACGACGCGCTCGGCTACTTCGCCGACCGTTACGGCATCCAGGTCATCGGCACCGTGATCCCGGCGCTCTCCAGCCAGGCGCAGTCCTCGGCGGGCGACGTCGCGCGGCTCGTTCGAACGATTCGACAGGCGGGCGTTTCGACGATCTTCGCGGAGAGCTCAGCCAACCCCAAGCTCGCCGAGGCGATTGCACGAGACGCCGGCGCAAGCGTCGGCCAGCCGCTCTACGCGGACTCGCTTGGCCCGGAAGGCTCGGATGGCGCGACCTACCTCGGCTCGCTGCGGGCCAACACGCGCGCGCTCGTCGCCGGCTTCACCAACGGGCGTACGCGCTGCGATCAGCTGTAGGAGTCCCAGCCCTGCAGTGCCGGCAGCGGGTCGATCGGCGCGCCTCCGGCCTGCCACTGACCGCTCCAGAGCTCGAAGTGCAGGTGACATCCGACCGCGTCGCCCGTGTCGCCGACGTAGCCGATGAGCTGTCCGGTGAACACTCGCGTGCCGGCCAGCAGCGCAGACGGTTCGCGCATGTGCATGTAGGCGTAGTCCAGCTTGCCGCCCTCGCCGTCGATGACCAGGTAGTTGCCCGCGTTCGCCTCCTGGGCGTTGACCTTCACGACGCCGCCGCGCGCGGCGACGATCGGCGTGCCGCAGGGCGCGAAGATGTCCTGGCCCTGGTGGATATGGCCGTTACGGGCCGCTCCGAAGGCCGCGATCGCCGTACCGAAGTCGTGCTTGCCGCGAACGGGGAACTTGTGGTCGACAAGGTCGAACGCACCGGACGCGAGCGGTGCGGCGGCCTGGGCGGCCTGGGCCGCCTGGGCGGCGGCACCGGCGCTGAAGACGCGAAACTCGTAGCGGCCCGCGGGCTGCAGGACGCCGCCGAGCTTTCCATCCCACGTCACCGACCGGACCGTGCCGGGGACGAGCGCGCTGACAGGCGAGCCCATGACGACGGCGCCGTCCGAGGTCCGGACGAGCGCCACAACGACGCTCATCGGCTGGCGCGCCAGCAGGTCGATGCGCGCGGGCCGGAAGGCGGCGGCGAACACGCGCTGGCCGACGACCCGTAGTTGCAGCGCGTCGGTGCTCACGGCCTTGCTCGCGATCGAGACGACGACGCGGCTCGGTTCCGAGCGCGAGCCGTCGGCTTTGACCGCACGCAAGCGCCCGCTCGAGGCGTACGCGGGGACGACGACGTCGGCGCTGTTGCCGGCTGCTCTCAGCACGCGCGCGATGGTGTTGTCCGCGTTGCCGGCGCCGCCGATGAAGGTGACCTCGCGGAGATCGGCCAGGTTCATGCCTGCGATGCGAAGCACGCTTCCAGGCTGGGCTGCGTCCACGCTCGCGCAGCTGGACACGCAGGAGATGGCCGTGATCGCCGCCGGAGCGGATGCGAACACGCCCCCGGACCTGGTTGAGGCGCGCACGCCCCCGGCGGGTGTCAGCGCGGGAGTCACGCCCGCGGCGGGCACGCCCGCGCCGGGCACCGCTCCAGCGGGCACGGCCGCGGCGGGCACAGCCGCGCCCACGGCAAGCCCAAGCCCGCAAAGTACTCCTACGACGCCCCGTTTCAGCTTGACCATCCCCCTTGTGTGCGGCCTACGGGGTTAGCTGACGGGCTCGCGCGGTCAAGGTCCGCGCTACCAAAGTCGTTTTGGATTCGCCCCACAACACCCGCGCGAACACGCGAGTGCCGATGGTTCCCCCGCTCCGCCGGTACCCGCCCGCGGACTCGGCCATCTGCTGCGCGAAACCGTACATGATCAGGCGACAAAGCGGGACATTAACTCTCCCTTTCCACGCACGTTTGCGATTCCCTATGCTTCCTCGACGCCGCGCGCTCTCCGCGTGGCCTTTTTGACGCCATGAAGACCTACGTCGCCAACGCCAACGACCGCGAGCGCAACTGGCTCGTCGTAGACGCCACCGGGCAAACGCTCGGGCGTCTCGCGACGCAGATCGCCGACGCGCTGCGCGGCAAGCGCAAGCCGGTCTACACGCCACACGTCGACACGGGCGACTTCGTCGTCGTCGTCAACGCCGAGAAGATCTCCGTGACCGGTAACAAGCGCGCCGCCAAGAAGTACTACCGCCATTCCGGCTACCCGGGCGGCCTCAAGACGCGAACGCTCGACGAGATGCTCGAACGCCGTCCCGAAGAGGTCCTGCGCCTCGCCGTCAAGGGCATGCTGCCCCGCAACCGGCTTGCCCGCAAGCAGCTGACGAAGCTCAAGATCTACGCTGGGCCCGAGCATCCCCACCAGGCCCAGAAACCACAACCGATGGAGATCCACCCCTCGTGATCGACGAGAGTTCCGAGCCGACCGAGGAGACGCCGGCCGACACCCCTGCCGACCCCGCGCCCCCGGCGCCCGAGGCCGGCCCCGCAGAGCCCACCGGTGTCGCCGAGCCCGAGCCTGAGCTGGAAGACGACGCCGCCGACGACGAGCCGACCCCGCGCGTCAAGCCCGCGATCCCGGGTGCCGATCTCGAGGTCGATATCGTCGCCGAGGGCGCCGATCCGCTCGCCGGTCCCGACGAGGACGAAGAGGCCCAGGCCGAGGCCATCGCAGAGCAGGATCGCGCCGACGAGCAGCCCGTCGCAGCGGTCATCGATCTCGCCGCGGGCGCGCGCTACCGCGCGACCGGCAAGCGCAAGACGGCCGTCGCCCGCGTCATCCTGCGGCCCGGCACCGGCGCGTACACGATCAATGGCAAGACGCTTGACCACTACTTCCCGCGTCCCGCGCTGGGACGCAACATCCGCCAGCCGCTGGAGGCGGTGGGCTACGACGATCGGATGGATGTCGTCGCCCGCATGCACGGGGGCGGCGTCAGCTCGCAGGCCGGCGCGCTGCGCCATGGGATCTCCCGCGCATTGCTGGAGGCCGATCCGAACCTGCGCGGCGAGCTCAAGCGGCGCGGCTTCCTGACGCGCGATTCGCGCGTCAAGGAACGCAAGAAGGCCGGTCTGAAGAAGGCTCGCAAGCGGCCGCAGTTCTCCAAGCGCTAGCGGTTCGTCCCATGCAGATCGGCAGAACCAACCGCTAGTACGGCCCGTTGAGCGCTGCAGCGCGCAAGCTGTTCGGGACAGACGGTGTGCGCGGCGTCGCGGGCGAGCTGCTGTCCGCCGAACTGGCACTGTCCTTGGGCGCTGCCGCGACGAGCGAGATCGGCGGTGAGCGCCCGCGCGTGCTCGTGATCCGCGACACGCGCGAGTCGGGCGAGATGCTCGAGGCGGCGCTGGCGGCCGGGATCGCCTCCGCCGGCGGCGACGTCCTGCTCGGCGGCGTGCTGCCGACACCGTCCGCACCGCTGCTCATCGGGCGCTATGGCCTGGATCTCGCGGCCGTCATCTCGGCATCGCACAACCCATTTCAGGACAACGGGATCAAGTTCTTCGGGGCCGACGGATACAAGCTCTCCGATGCGACCGAGTTGGCGATCGAGGAGCGGCTGGAGGAGCCGGCGCGCGATGAGCCCAGGCGGATCGGGAGCATCCGCACGATGCACGGCACGCGCGAGGACTACCTGCGCGCGCTGCAGGAGCGCTTCGAGGGGCTGGATCTCAGCGGCATCGACATCGTGCTCGACTGCGCGCACGGGGCGACCTACCGCGCCGCGCCGGAGATCTTCCGCCGCCTGGGCGCCTCGGTGACCGTGGTCGCCGACTCCCCCGACGGCCGCAACATCAACGACCGATGCGGCTCGACGCACCTGCAGTCGCTCGCCGCCACGATGCGCGCCGGCGGTCACGACATCGGCTTCGCCTTCGACGGCGACGGCGACCGCGTGCTGGCGGTCGACCGCAACGGCGAGATCGTCGACGGCGACGAGCTCGTTGCGCTGGCGACGCTGCACCTGCGCTCGCAGGATCGGTTGACCGGCGGAGGCGTCGTCATCACGGTGATGACGAACTACGGCTTCCACACGGCGATGGCGGCCGCGGGCGTCTCTGTCGTCACGACGAAGGTCGGCGACCGCTACGTGCTCGAGGAACTGCGCGAGCGCGGCTGGACCCTCGGTGGCGAGCAGTCCGGCCACATCATCGACATGGGCTTCGTCCCGTCCGGCGACGGAATCGCCAGCGCGCTGCTGACGCTCGAGGCGCTTGCCGGCTGCGACCTGGCCGAGCGCGATGCGATGGACAAGCTGCCCCAGAAGCTCGTCAACGTCCGCGTGCGAGATCGCGACGCGGCGATGGCGAACGTGTCGCTTGCGTGCGCGACCGAGCGGGAGGCGGCGGCGCTCGAGGGCCGCGGGCGGGTGCTCGTGCGGCCTTCCGGAACCGAGCAACTCGTGCGTGTCATGGTCGAGGCGCCGACGGACGAGGAGACCGATGCGGTCTGCGGGCGCCTCGTTAGGATCGTGGAAACGCACGCGCAGACCTAGACGCGTGGGGGAGCAACAACCGCCGAGCCAGCGCCTACTCTCTCTTCATGTGTGGAATCGTCGGCTACGTCGGCCAGCGCTCGGTGCAGGAGATCCTGCTGGCCGGCCTGGAGAAGCTCGAATACCGGGGATATGACTCCGCCGGCGTCTCCGTGCTCGTGGACGATGACATCGCATCGGTGCGGGCGGTGGGCAACCTCAGCAAGCTGCGCGCGGCGGTTCTGAGCGCGAACGGCGCGCGAGCGCAGGCCGACGGCGCCTCGGTGGCGACGATCGCGCGCCCGGCGACGATCGGCATCGGCCACACGCGCTGGGCGACCCACGGACGGGTCACCGAGTCAAACGCCCACCCGCACTTCGACACGACCGACCGCGTCCACGTCGTCGTCAACGGGATCGTCGAGAACTACCTGTCGCTGAAGAAGCGCTTGAGCGACATCGGCGCGAACTTCACGTCGGAGACCGATGCGGAGGTCATCGCGCACCTGATCTCCCACCACATGGCGTTGGGCAGCCTGGTGGAGGCCGTCCGCGCCACCTACGCCGACCTTGAGGGCCACTACGCGTTCGTCGCGATGAGCGCCGACGAGCCGGACACGCTCGTCGGCGCGCGCAAGGAGTGCCCGCTGATCGTCGGTCGCGGGGACGGCGAGCAGTTCCTGGGCTCCGCGATTCCCGCCTTTCTCGCTCACACGCGCGACGTGCAGTACATCGAGAACGAGGAGATCGTCGTCCTGCGCCCGGGCGGCGTGGACTTCCTCGCTCCGGACGGCACGCCGATCGACCGCGAGATCACCCGCGTGGACTGGGATCAGGCCACCGCCGAGAAGGGCGGCTATGAGACCTTCATGCTCAAGGAGATCAACGAGCAGGCCGACGCCGTCGCGGAGACGGTCGCCGATCGGACGGTGCGCGCCGACGGCGTCGACCTCGCCGAGGCCGAGCTCGACGAATCGCTCTTCGACGGCATCGACCGGATCCTGATCCTCGCCGCGGGCACGTCGTTTCATGCCGGGCTGATTGGCCGCTACGCGATCGAGGAGTGGGCGCGGCTGCCGGTCGAGATGGACATCGCGTCGGAGTGGCGCTATCGCAACCCGATCGTCTCGCCGCGCCAGCTCGTCATCGGCATCACCCAGTCGGGCGAGACGGCCGACACGCTGGCGGCGATGCGCCTCGCGCGCGAGCGCGGCGCGAAGGTGCTCGCGTGTACGAACGTCGTCGGGTCGCAGGCCACGCGCGAGTCCGACGGGGTCCTGTACACCCGCGCCGGCCTTGAGGTGTCCGTCGCCGCGACGAAGACGTTCGTCTGCCAGGTCGCGGCGATGTACCTGCTCGCGCTGCGGCTGGCGGAGCTGCGCGGCACGCTCGAGCGCGCGCGGATCTGCGAGCTCGTGGCCGAGATCAAGCAGCTGCCGACGAGGATCGCCGAGCTCATCGAGCGCCTTGACGCGCCTGTAAAGGCGGCCGCCGAGCGGCACGCGTCGTCGGAGTTCTATCTCTATCTCGGCCGCCACGTTGGCCGTGCGGTCGCGCTGGAGGGTGCCCTGAAGCTCAAGGAGATCTCCTACATCGCCACCGACGCCTTCGCGGGCGGCGAGATGAAGCACGGCCCGATCGCGCTGCTCGACGAATCCACGCCCGTCGTCTGCGTGGCGACGGACATGCCGATCCTCGACAAGATGATCTCCAACATCCAGGAGGTGCGCGCCCGCGGCGCGCATGTCATCGCGGTCGCGACAGAGGGCGACGACCGTCTCGAGCCCGTCGCCGAGGAGGTCATCTACGTCCCGCGCACCGACTGGATGCTGCAGGCCCTGCTGGCGGTCATCCCGCTGCAGCTGTTCGCGTACTACGTCGCGCGCAAGCGGGGGCTGAACGTCGATCAGCCGCGCAACCTGGCCAAGACGGTGACCGTGGAGTAAGGACGGGGTCGAGCGGTGTGGAGATCCAGCGCGGGTCTACGATGGCCCCATGCCCGTCGGGATCGACCTGCTGGAGATCGAGCGGATGGAGCAGGCGCTGCAGCGCAGGCCGGGACTCGCGCTGCGGCTGTTCACCGACGGCGAGCGCGCGTACGCGGCGAAGCGCGCGCGGCCCGGTCAGCATCTGGCGGCGCGGTTCTGCGCGAAGGAGGCGGTCGCGAAGGCGCTGCGCCTCGAGGTCTGGAGCCATCACGACATCGAGGTCGTGGGGGAGGGTGCCGCGACCGCGGTCGCGCTTCACGGTCCGCTGGCGGCGCTCGGCGTGCAGGTCGACGTCTCGCTGACGCACTCCAAGCTCACGGCGGGCGCGGTGGCGCTCGTGCGCTGATGGCGCTGCCGGACTGGCTCGATCCGCTGCCGGGGGCGGAGCAGATGCGGGCGATGGACCGCTGGGCGATCCAGGAGCGCGGAATCCCGTCGCTGACGCTCATGGAGCGCGCGGGCTCGGGGCTCGCGCTCGAGGTCGACCGCGTGGCGCGTCGCGGGCCGGTGGCGATCGTCTGCGGGAAGGGCAACAACGGCGGCGACGGCTTCGTCGCGGCGCGCCTGCTGTACGAGCTCGGGCGGACGGTGCGCGTGCTGAGGCTCGCCGAGCCGCAGGAGTACCGCGGCGATGCGGCGGAGAACATGCGCCGCTTGGAGGGCATGCACGAGCCCTTCACCGCGGACGCGCTCGCCGGCGCCGCCGTGATCGTCGACGCGATCTTCGGCACCGGCTTCGACGGTGAGCCGCGGGGCGTGGCGAAAGACGCGATCGAGGCGATCGCGGCGATGCGGGCGCCCGTCGTCGCGGCGGACATCGCCAGCGGGGTCGATGCCTCGACGGGCGAAGCGGCGCGCGTGTCCGTCTGGGCGACCACCACGGTCACGTTCGCGGCAGCCAAGCCGGGGCATTGGATCGCTCCCGGCAAGCAGCACACGGGAGAGCTGCGCGTGATCGACATCGGAATACCACGCGGCGCTCCGGCGGCGCCCGACGTCGGGCTGCTGACCGAGCGCGTGCACGCACTCGTTCCCGGCCGCGAACCGAGCGCGACGAAGTTCACCTCCGGGCACGTCGTCGTAGCGGGTGGCTCGCGCGGGCTCACGGGCGCGCCGTGCCTCGCCTCCGAGGCAGCGATGCGCGCGGGCGCCGGCTACGTCACGGCGCTCGTCCCCGCCTCGCTGGAGCTCGTCGTCGAGACGCGCCTGGTGGAGGTCATGAGCCGCGGCCTGCGCGACGACGGCGGCGCGCTGGCGCCGGACGCCGCCGGCGAAGCGCTCGACCTGGTCGCGCGCGCCGGTGCGCTCGTCGCGGGTCCCGGCCTCGGCCGCAGCGACGGCGCGTTCGCTTTCGTCCGCGAGCTGGCGGCGCGCGCGCCCGTGCCGCTCCTGCTCGACGCCGACGGCCTGAACGCCCATGCCGGCGCGCTGGACTCGCTGGCCGCTCGGACGCCGCCGACCGTTCTCACGCCCCACGCCGGCGAGCTCGCTCGCCTGCTCCAGATCACCAGCGAGGAAGTCAATCAGCGCCGACTGCGCAGCGCCCGCGACGCCGCCCGCCGCGCAAACGCGATCGTCGTCCTCAAGGGCGACGACACGATCGTGGCCGCGCCCGACGGCACCGCCGCCGTCAACGGCCTGAGCGCTCCCGCACTCGCGACGGCCGGCACGGGCGACGTGCTCAGCGGCATCATCGGCGCGTTCCTCGCCAAGGGCCTTGACCCGTTCGCCGCTGCGTGCGCCGGTGTGCGCCGCCACGTCGCGGCCGGGCGTGTGGCGGCCGACGAGGTCGGAGCCGACGGCGTCATCGCCGGCGACGTCATCGCGGCGCTCCCGCGCGCCCGCGCCGGCGAGCCGGACGAGTAGCCTTCGCGCCGCGATGAAGGTCCAGGACGACGTGGCGGTGCGTGCGCTCGCCCGGGTGAACCTGGCGGCGATAGAGCGCAATGTCGCGCGGATGCGGCGCGAGCTGGCGCCGGAGACGAGCCTGTGCGCGGTCGTCAAGGCCGACGGCTACGGGCACGGCGCGCTGCCCGCCGCGCGCGCGGCGCTCGCCGGTGGAGCGACGTGGCTCGCCGTTGCCGCTGCGACCGAGGCCGCCGCCTTGCGCGACGCGGGCATCGACACGCCGATCCTCGTCATGGGCGCGCTGACTACGAGCGAGCTCGATCTCGCGCTCGAGGCGGTCGCCGACGTCGTCGCCTGGAACGAGCGCTTCGTCGGGCTTGTCGCCGAGCGCGGGGGCGGCGCGGTACACGTAAAGCTCGACACCGGGATGGGCAGGCTGGGCACGCGCGATCCCGTCGAGGCGACGCGCGTCGTGCAAGCGGCGGTGGCGGCCCGCGGCGTGGTCCTCGCCGGCGCCATGACGCATTTCGCCACCGCCGACGAGCGCGGCGACGCGTTCATGGGCGAGCAGCTCGAGCGCTTCCTTCGCTGGGTGACGCCGCTGCGGGCGGCGCACCCGCAGATGTCCGTCCACGCGGCCAACAGCGCCGCAACCTTGCGCGATCCAGCGACCCATCTCGACATGGTGCGCTGCGGGATCGCGATCTATGGCTTGGATCCCTTCGGCGAGGATCCATCGGCCCGCGCGCTTGAGCCCGCGCTGGAGCTGCGCTCCCACGTCGCGGCGGTGAAGCCGATCGCGCCGGGGCAGAGTGCCGGCTACGGGCGGCGCTTCGTCGCGCAGCACCCGACGACCTTGGCGACGCTGCCGATCGGGTACGGCGACGGGGTGCGCCGCGGTCTGACGAACAACGCCGACATCCTCATCGGAGGCGCGCGGCGGCCGCTCGTCGGGACAGTGAGCATGGACAATGTGACCGTCGACGTCAGCAGCCCGGCCGCGGTGTCCCCCGGCGACGACGCGGTCCTCATCGGCGTGCAGGGCGATCATCGGATCACCGCCGAGGAGCTCGCGCGGCGCCTGGACACGATCAACTACGAGATCACGTGCGGCCTGCTGCCGCGCGTGCCGCGTGCCTACCACCGCGACGGTGAGCCGGCATGACCGACGCGCTCGCGGCAGCGCGCGAGGCGCTCGCGGGGCGGTCCGCGTGGGTCGTCGGCGGCGCCGTTCGTGACCGCCTGCTCGACCGTCCGACCGTCGACCTCGATCTCGTGCTCGACGGCGACGTCGCCAGCGCGGCGCGCGCGATCGCCCGTGCGACGCGGGCTGCGGCGTTCGAGCTTTCCGACGACTTCGGCTCGTGGCGCGTCAGCGGCCGCGACGGCCCGTGGCAGGTGGACCTCAGCCCGTTACGCGGTCCGACGCTCGAGGCGGATCTTGCGCTACGCGACTTCACCATTAACGCAATGGCCGAGCCGCTGGCCGGCGCGGGCGAGCGGATCGACCCGCACGGAGGGGCGACGGACCTCGCCGAGGGGCGCCTGCGCGCGGTCGGCTCACAAGCGATCGCCGACGATCCGCTACGCGCGCTGCGCCTCGTCCGGATCTCGGCGGAGCTCGGGCTGGAGCCGGAGCCTGGGACGATCGCCCTCGCGCGCGAGCAGGCGCCGCGGGTCGCCGCCGTCGCGCAGGAGCGCGTCTTCGCTGAGCTCAAGCGGATTCTCGCCGGAGACGGCGTGCTGCGATCGCTGCAGCGGATGGACGAGCTCGGGCTCACCGCGGCTGTGCTGCCCGAGCTGCACGCTCTGCGGGGCATCGAGCAGAACCGCTACCACCATGCCGACGTGCACGCGCACACGATCGAGGTGCTCGAGCATGCGCTGGCGCTCGAGCGCGATCCGGCCGCGATCTTCGGCGACGAGCACGCCGCTGCGATCACCGCCCTGCTGCGCGAGCCGCTGAGCGACGAGATCGACCGCGCGTTCGCCCTGCGGCTCGGAGCGCTGTTGCACGACGCCGCCAAGCCCGCGACGCTCGGCCACCGCGACGACGGCTCGCCGACGTTCATCGGCCACGACCGAGCCGGCGCCGCGCTCGCCCGAGATGTGCTCACGCGGCTGCGCACGAGCGAGAGGCTCAAGTCGCACGTCGCGGCGCTCACGCGTCACCACCTCAGGCTCGGATTCCTCGTCCACGAGCGGCCGCTGTCACAGCGCGCGCTGTATCGCTACCTGAAGACCTGCGAGCCCGTCGAGGTCGACGTCACGCTGCTGTCGGTTGCAGACCGGCTGGCCACGCGCGGGCGCAAGGCCAAGGAATCGATCGCCAAGCACCTCGACGTCGCGCGCGAGGTGCTGCCTGCGGCGCTCGAGTGGCGCGCGCAGGGCCGCCGCACGCCACTCGTACGCGGTGGCGAGCTCGCAGCCACGCTGAAGCTCACGGACGGACCAGAGCTCGGGCACCTGCTTGCCGAGATCGACGAGGCGTACTACGCCGGTGAGATCGGCACGCCTGCAGAAGCGGTCGCGTTCGCGGCGCGGCTGCGCGAGACGCCCGGTTAGGCTCCCGGCCCATGAGCGCCGAACCCGACTGCCTGTTCTGCAAGATCGTCGCCGGTGAGATCCCCGCGACGATCGTCGCGCAAGACGAGCGCACGATCGCCTTCATGGACATCAGTCCGGCGACGCGCGGTCATGCGCTCGTGATCCCGCGCGCGCACGCACGCGACGTGCTGGACATCGATCTCGAGGACCTCGAGGCGGTCGCCGCAGTCGCCCAGCGCATTGCGGCGAGGGCGCGGGCGAACCTCGGCGCCGACGGCGTGACCCTCCTGAACTCGAGCGGTGCAGCGGCGTGGCAGACGGTCTTTCATTTCCACATGCACGTCATCCCGCGCTACGAGGGCGATCCATTGAAGCTGCCCTGGGTCCCAGCTCCGGGCGACATGGACGACATCGCCGCCGCCGGCGCGCAGCTCGCGCATTAGCCGGCGGCCAGCGTCGCGTACGGCGCGACCGGCCGCCTTTGCCGTGGGCGCGAGCTTGCGCTGTCGATTCCGGTTGCGCGGTTCGTCATGCTTGCCGGATGCGGGGATTTTGTGAGCACGGACGACGAGCGAGCGACGCCGCACCATCGCAAGCTCGCTGGCGCCTGCTCGTCGCCGGCGTCCTGACGGCGGCCACGGTCCCGCTCGCCGTCGCCGCGGCGCTCGCGGCCCCCTCGAAGCCGCTGAACATCGTCGATGCCACTCAGGAGGCGAGCAGCCCGCTGGACATCCTGAGCGTGCAGATCAGCCGAGCCAAGGATGGGCGCCTGCGCGCGATCGTAACGTTCGCCGCCAGCATCACGCCGAAGACGTTGCTCGCGACCGGTGGGCCGCCGGGCTCTGCCTGCCTGCGCATCTGGACCGCTCCAGACGCCGACCCCACGGCGATCCGTCCCGATCGTCTCGTCTGCGTCACCGCGCGGTCGCAGGACGAGCTGCGCGGCGGCGTCTACCAGCAGAGCGGCCCGGGTCTGCCCAAGCGGATCGCCGACGCGTCGGCGAGGGTGAACAAGAGCGGGCGCAGCCTCATCATTCGTGCCTCGCAGAGCGCGCTCGGCAGGCCCAAGCGCATTCTGATCGCGGTCGAGACGATGGGTCCGGGCTGCGAGCGCGTCAGCTGCATCGACTCTGCGCCCAACGACGGGTCGACGCGCCCCTTCCGGCTGCGCTGAGCGCGCAGCTACGCCTGCGCTATGCGCCCTGGCGGCGCATCCCGCGCACGGCCAGCGAACCGAAGACGGCGATCAATCCCGTCACGGCCAGCAGCGCGGGCCAGGTCGTCGCCCATGTCACGTCGCCGACGAAGCCCTGGCGAACGCCCTCGAGGACGTGCGTCACGGGATTGATGTCAGCGATCGTGCGCAGCCAGTCCGACAGCAGCTCGCGCGGCGCGTAAGCCGTCGTGAAGAGGACCGCGACGAACGTGCCGACCTGCATCAGCGGGGCTGCCTGCTGGGTTCGAAACCGCAGCGCGAGCAGGATCGCGTAGCACGCCGCGGCGGCCGCGAGACCCATCACGAGCAGCGCGGCCAGCGCGATTGCGAGCAGGCCGGGCCAGTCGACCCCGAGCGTAAGCGCCACGGTGAGCAGGAAGGTCGCCGGCAGCAGCGCGCGCAGCGACGCCGATCCGACGACGCCCGCAAGCAGCACGGCGCGCGGCGTCGGCGACAGCAGCAGCCGATCGAACCAGCCCTGCTCGATGTCGCGCGCGAGGTTGACCCCGGTCGCAGCCCCGGTGAAGCCGGCGCCCTGCAGCATGCCGACGGCGACGATGAACGTCAGGAAGTTCGCGGTGTCATAGCCCGGCAGGCGCGCCGCCTTGCCGAACACCGCCGACAGGCCGAGCATGAAGATCGTCGGCGCGAGCACGCCGGGCACCGCGCCTCCGGGAACGCGCAGGATCTCGTTCAGGCCACGGCGCATGAGCGCGGCGATCGATCGCAGCTGGCGCTTCACGCTTGGCGCAACCTGCCGCGCAGCGCCTGCAGCGACAGCCCGAGCGCGACGGCGGTCACCGCCGCCGCGGCGCCGAGGCCCTCCAGCAGCGCCACGACGTCGTTGGAGAACGCGATCGGATGGCGCATGCCCTCGGCGATGTACGAGAGCGGGTTGTACGCCGCGACAGCGTCCACGGGAGAGGACAGCAGGTCCGCGGGAAAGAACGCCGACGAGACGAACAGCACCACGAAGACGAGCGGAAAGATCCCCTGCACCGTCGACGCGTTGCGGGCGCGCAGCGCGATCAAGACGCCGATCGCTCCAAAGCCGGTGCCGGCGAGGATGCCGATGGCGAGCACGCTCAGCACGCCGAGGACGCCGCCCTTGACGTCGACGCCGAAGACGGCACCGAGAACGAGGAAGTAGCTGACCTGGAACGCGGCGATGACGCTGGCGGCGAGCACGCGACCGAGGACGATCGCGCTGCGCGGGGCCGGTGACGCGACGAGCCGGTCGAAGAACCCGCCCTCGATGTCCAACGCGACCGCGATTCCGGCCGACACGCCGCCGAGCAGCAGCGACTGGGTGATCCCCGCGGCGAGCTGGAAGTCGAGGAAGCCGTCGACCTTCGGGAAGCCGGGCAGGGTCGTCGTGCGCTCCAGGCCGCCGACGTTCAGCGCGAGGAACAGCGACGGGAAGAGAACGAGCGGCGCGAGGAACTGCGGCCGGCGCGCCGCGTTGCGCAGTGCCCGGCGGGCGAGTACGACGATCGACGCGCGCATTTCAGACGGGCTCCGTCTCGGGCTCTTCAGCGCCCTCGAGATGCTCGCCCGTCTTCTCCAGGAAGACGTCGTCGAGTGTCGGCTGCTTGAGCTCGAGCTCGGCGACGCCGAAGCCTGCGTCGTCCAGCGCGCGCAGGATCGGGGCGATGTCAGCGGCGCCGTGCTGGAGTGCGATCGACAGGTTGCAGTCCTCGCCCGGCGGGCGTTGGACGCCGAAGCGCCTCACGACCTCGCGCGCCACCGCGACGTCGGAGCCGTCTGCGAGCACGAGGTCGAGATGCGGGCGCCCGACCTCGGCCTTCAACGCAGCGGGCGTGCCCGAGGCGACGATCTTGCCGTCGGCGATGATCCCGAGACGGTCGGCGAGCTGGTCGGCCTCCTCGAGGTACTGCGTTGTCAAAAAGACGGTCGTGCCCTCGTCGCGCAGGCGGCGCACCTCGCTCCACAGCGTCAACCGAGATGTCGGATCCAGGCCGGTCGTCGGCTCGTCGAGGAAGAGCACCTCGGGTTCGTGGATCAGCGCCATCGCGAGGTCCAGGCGACGGCGCATGCCACCGGAGTACTGGCCGACGCGGCGATCGGCGGCCTGGCTGAGCCCGACGCGGTCGATGAGCTCGGCGCCGCGGGCGCGAACGGAGCGCGGCGGGATGCCATGCAACGTCGCCTGAAGTTCGATCAGCTCGGTGCCGGTCATCAGAGGATCCAGCGCAGCCTCCTGGAGCGCGACGCCGATGCGCTTGCGGACCTGCGCGGGCTGTGTCGCAACGTCGTAGCCGGCAACGCTCGCGCGTCCACCGGTCGGCAGCAGGAGGGTGACGAGCATGCGCACCGTCGTCGTCTTGCCCGCGCCGTTGGGTCCGAGGAAGCCGTAGACCTCGCCCGGCGCGACCTCGAGATCGATGCCGTCGACGGCCTTCAATCCGCCCTTGAACTCGCGCTCCAGCGCAATGACCTCGATCGCCGCGATCAGACGATTCTATTGCACGCGCAACTTGTTCTGGCACGAGACGCAACAACAACCGCGTGCTCGTGTTCAATGCACCACATGACACCCCATAGAGGATCTTTCAGCTCAGCCGTGCTGGTGGTCGCCGCCATGCTCGCGCTTCCCGCGGTCGCGGCCGCGAAGCTCTCGGAGCTGGGGGCCATCCCAGAGGGCGTCCGGGGAGCCTGTCCGGACAATTGCCAGGCGGTCAGCCGCACGACCGGCTACCAGGCCAAGGTGGGCCCGGACCGAACCCTCTACCAGGCTCCCGCCGACGGCCGCATCGTCGCCTGGACGATCGCGCTCGGCAAACCGGGCCCGAAGCAGACGGCGTTCTTCACCGAACGTCTCGGCGGCGAGTCGCAGGCCGCCATCGTCGTGTTGAACCCGGGCAAGAAGCTCGCGCGCGAGGTCGTCGACAAGGCGCCGCTACAGCGGCTCACCGACTACTTCGGCCAGACCGTCCAGTTCCCGCTGGCGCAGACGCTGGCGATCAAGAAGGGTCAGTTCGTCGGCTTGAGCGTGCCGTCCTGGGCGCCCGCGCTGCAGGTCGGCCTGCCGTCGGACACATCGTGGCGTGCGAGTCGCGCCACCGAGGGTTGCGGCGACACCGCGACGCAATCGGCGCTCGTCGGCACGCGCCACTCGGTCGCGTTCGCATGCCTGTTCAAGACTGCGCGCCTGACCTACAGCGCGACCTTCATCTCGAGCCCGGTCTCAGAGAGCGCCCCGGCGAAGCCGCCCACCACCACCACGACGACGCCGACGACGAAGCCGCCGACGACCACGACCAAGCCACCCACGACGACAACCAAACCGCCGACGACCACGACCAAACCGCCGACGACCACGACCAAGCCGCCCAGGAGGACGTAGCGCCGCTGCCCGCATTGGGGTTGGGCCCTAGAACGACGCTTCGGGCCAACCGTGTTGATCAGCAGGTGACGCCGGGGTTCTGCGCGCAGAAGTTGTCGAACTCGCCGCCGCCGGCCTGCGCGCCGCCGGTCGTGGACTGTCCCTGAGGCGCCTGGCCGCCGGTGGTCGCGGCACCGGCCGGAGCCGCGGGAGGCGCCGCGGCAGGGGGCTGCGCCGCGGCTGGCGGAGGCGCGCTGCTGCCAGTCGTCGTGCTCGTCGTCGGGGTCGTCGTGGCCGTGGTGCCGGTGCTCTGCTGGGCTGCGGGCATGTCCGTGGTCGCCGTCGGGATCGTCAGGTCCGGCGTCGACTTGGGAACTGCGGTCGAGAACTCGTCGTCCCCGCCGCAGCCGCCGAGCCCACCGGCCAGCGCCAAAACAGCAAGCAAGGCTATGGAGCGCAGGCGCATCGCCGGCCTTCGCGGTTAGCTGACCGGCTCCATGCGCCGGTCGCAATGCGGACAGTCGTTGAGGTCGCGCTGGGCGAGCTGGTCACACCAGTTGCAGAAGCGCAGGTTCTCGACAGCCCACGGCAGCCGCGAACGGGAGGGCGAAAGTGGCAGCACCTTGCCGACTATGTCGAGTGTGTCGCCCGTCTCACGGTCGACGTAGACGCGGCCTGGTTCGGCAGCGCGAATGATCTCGCGGCCGCTGCCGGCTGCGCGCATCCGATAGCGCTGAGCATCTCTCACGGCGCGAACCCTACCAGCCGTCCCGGCGCAAAATCGCCGCGTCGCAGGCCTACGTGCCGGGAGCCGATCGCGCGCTGAGCTGCGCGCACACCGTCCCGGCGGCTGGGATAGAGTCCCGCCCGCCAATGGGTCCAACGCCGATGAGAACGAGAATCCTGGGCCTCGCCGCATGCGGTCTGATGGCCGCGGGACTGAGCGCCTGCGAGAACGACAACGTCGATCAAAATGCAAATTTGATCGCCGGCAAGAAGTCGTTCTCACAGAAATGCGGCTCCTGTCACGTCCTCGCGCGCGCCGGCACGAAGGGCACGCAGGGACCGAACCTCGATGACGCATTCCGTCAGGCGCTGCACGACGGCTTCGGACGCGACACGATCCACGGGGTCGTGGACGACCAGATCCATCACCCCGCGAAGGTGCCCCAGAGCAGCCCCGCCTACATGCCTCCGAACCTGCTCACCGGCAAGGCTGCCTCCGACGTCGCCGCCTACGTCGCGTTCGTGGCCGCCAAGCCGGGCAAGGACAAGGGCAAGCTCCAGAGCGCCGTGTCGGCCCCGGGCGCCGGCAAGCCGGTCGCAGCCAAGAACGGCACGCTGTCCATGCCCGCCGATCCCAACGGGCAACTCGCCTACATCACGAAGGTCGCCACCGCGCCGGCCGGCAAGCTCGAGATCGATTCCAAGAACGACGCCTCGATTCCGCACGACATCGCGATCGAGGGCAACGGCGTCAACCAGACGGGCAAGACGGTTCAGGGCGGCGGTACGTCAAAGATCACCGTCGACGTCAAGCCCGGCGAGTACACGTACTTCTGCACGGTCTCGGGGCATCGCGAGGGCGGCATGGAAGGCAAGCTCACCGTCAAGTAGTCGAGCGGCTCGGCGTCGCATGTCCGACGTTGCTGCGCGCGATCGGGGCCGCACCAAGGATCGCATCTGGACTATCCAGCATCGAAGTCCGACGGTGAAGGCATCGCCGGCGTCGACTTGCCCGAAGGCGCGCGGCTGCAACTCGACCCGGCCCTGACCGAGGCGGACTTGGACCGCTGGGGACTGTCGCCGGCCGCGAAGGTCATCGCGACGGCATTGCAACGCTATGGCATGTACGTCATCGACAACTCGGGCTCCTCGAAGATCTACCTCGAGGACCGCAGGACCGCCGGATGGGACGCGAGCATCGACCGGCATCTCACCGAGAAGATCCCGTGGACGGCCTTCAGGGTGCTGAAGCCGCCGGTCGCGCCGTGATTTTCGGGGGCGCGAGTTCGTACATGCGGGCGCGCGCTTGCTGGCCTGGGCGCACGCCGCGCAACCTGCGAACCTCACGAAACCCGGCTTTGAGCAGCCGTTTCTCTTCCAGCGGATTGAGATAAATGACCCTCAACCGGCGCGGGTGGCGCTGCACGGAGGCGACGAGCCGGTCGACGATCGACTGGAAGATTGCGCCTCGGAACGGATTGTAGAAATACGCGATCGTGAGATCGTCCGGAATCTCGTAGTCATGCACGTCGCACGTCACGAGCCGGATGTCATCACAGCGAAATCGATGAGAACCTCGACCGCGGTCGAGGTTCTCGCGCGCAACGGCGGTCAGGTCGGCCGACATCTCCACGCCCTCGACGCGCCGGAACGGATAGCCCATTGCCGCCTGATACAGCACGCGCCCCATCCCTGATCCGAAGTCGATGAACACATCGTCGCCTTCGACCTCGCTGCGCTTGAGGATCCGGCTCAGGGTCGTCCAGCTGGATGGCATGTATCCGACGCTTTCGGACGGCAAGCCGAGCGCCTGGGGAGTGATGGCGCCGGTTGTGCTGATGTGCGCGCGACGCTCGAGCGTCCCGATGATTGCGCGGCGGATCTTCACGACACCCGGTCGGAGCGCGGTGTCAACCAGGTGCCAGACCGACGTTCGAGTCACTGTTTTACAGTGCTGTGCATTATGCGTGTCCGCATCCGGTGCCAGGCTATCAGTGGGTTCTATCTGCTCCAGGCGTTGACTGTCGGGGACAGCTGCGCCCGCAGGCGGTCACTCAGCTCTCGCTCCATCGGCGCAGGCGCTTGACGGCCTGCTCGGGAACGGCGGCCGTCCCCGCCAGGACAAAGGATCCCAGCCGGCTGCGTCCAACGGCGATCGTCTGCAGCCCCGGATCGGCGTTGGCAAAGCGGTACTTGTAGTCCTCGCCACCGCGCCCGAAGCGGAACTCGGCGAATCCCGCCTGCTGAGCGCGCCGGATTGCCTCCGCGATCACGAGCAGACCGAGCGATACCTTGCTCCAGGCGGGATCTCGGCCGGACTGGTAGTAGACCTCCGCGTCGGCGAATCGGAAGTTGTACAGCACCGCCGCGGGCTGGCCGTCGAGCTCTAGGAACAGCAGTCGCAGCCAGCCACGTCGAAGGGCCAGGGCCGCGAACTCGCGGTGGAAGTCCGCCCGATCGGAGAAGGCCGGTGTCTGCTCGTCCCAACGGGCTGCGTGCAGGTCAAGCAGCGTCTCGATGTCGCTCGCGAGCTCCTCGGCAGATGCTGTCTCGCGGAAGATCAGGCCGTGCTCGCGCTGCAGCTTGCGCACGAGCCGCC
>JAWVGJ010000126.1:0-10485 GCA_033855115.1 Solirubrobacteraceae bacterium | reverse complement strand
AGGACGGCCGCCTGATCATGTCCAAGAAGCGCGCCCGCTTCGAGAAGGCGTGGCGGCGCATCGAGGCGGCGGCCGAGTCCGGCGAGCCCGTCGAGGGCACGGTCATCGAGGTCGTCAAGGGCGGCCTGATCATCGACCTCGGGGTGCGCGGCTTCCTGCCCGCCTCGCTCGTCGACATCCGCCGCGTGCCGAACCTCGACGAGTACCTGCACACGAAGATCGAGTGCAAGGTCATCGAGCTCAACCGGTCGCGAAACAACGTCGTCCTGTCCCGGCGCGCCGTGCTCGAGGAGGAGCGCAAGGAGCAGCGCCAGGAGATCCTCGACCGCCTGCAGCCGGGTCTGATCGTCGAGGGCCAGATCTCGAACATCGTCGACTTCGGCGCGTTCGTGGACCTCAACGGGATCGACGGCCTGATCCACATCTCCGAGCTGTCGTGGTCGCACGTCAACCATCCGTCGGAGATCCTCTCGATCGGCGACACCGTCGCCGTCAAGGTTCTCGACATCGACCGCGACCGCCAGCGCATCTCGCTCGGTCTCAAGCAGACCCAGGAGGATCCGTGGCAGCGCGTCGTCGACACTTACAACGTCGGCGACGAGCTCGAGGGCACGGTCACGAAGGTCGTCACGTTCGGCGCGTTCGTCGAGATCCTCGACGGCGTCGAAGGACTCGTCCACATCTCCGAGCTTGCGCCGCACCACGTCGAGAACCCGCGCGAGATCGTTGCGCCGGGCGACGAGGTCAAGGTCAAGATCCTCGAGATCGACTCCGAGCGCCGCCGCCTGTCGCTGAGCGTCAAGCGCGTCGAGGGCCAGGTGCTCGAGCCGAAGGTCCTGCCACCCGAGGAGCTTGAGGCGATCTCCGCCGAGGACGAGGGCGCGGGCGACCTTGACCACGTGCCGGAGCTCGGACTGAGCGAGGAGGTCTTCGCCGGTGAGCCTGTCGCGGCGCCGACCGCGTTGGACGCCGACGCCGGCGAGGCCGGGGTGGCGGAGCGTGCGGCCGAGCCCGCCGAACCGGAGACAGTGGCGGCCTCCGAGCCCGCGGAGCTTGCGGCCGAGCCTGAGGTGCCGGCCGCTGCCGAGCCCGACGAGCCCGTCGAGCCCGTCGCGAACGAGCCTTCCGCGACCTAGCGGTCGGGGCGCCGGCCCAGTGGCGCGCGTCCCGTTCGTCGGCCTGACCGGAGGATTGGGCGCCGGAAAGTCCACCGCGCTCGCGGCGCTGGAACGCCTCGGCGCGGCGACGCTCTCGACCGACGCGGTCGTCCACGAGCTCTACGCCTCGCCCGACGTGCGCGACACGGTCGTCGCGCGCTGGGGTGAGGGCGTCGCGCCCGGCGGTGTCGTCGACCGGTCGGCGATCGCGACCTGTGTCTTCGCCGACCCCGGCGAGCGTGCCTGGCTCGAGGGCGAGCTGTGGCCGCGCGTCGGCGCGCGGGTGGCGGCCTGGCGCGACGAGGTCGACCAGCGCGAGCCGCCGCCGGCCGCGGCGGTCGTCGAGACGCCGCTGATGTTCGAGGCCGGAATGGAAGGCATCTACGACGCCACGATCGCGGTCGTCGCCGACGAGCATGTGCGCGCCGGCCGCGCGGCCGCTCGCGCGCATGTCGCCTCGGACGAGCGCGCTGCCCGCCAGCTCTCGCAGGAGCAGAAAGCCCGCCGGGCGACGTACGCGATCACGAACAGCGGCACCCTGGAGGAGCTCGAGCACGAGCTGTCTGCCGTCCTGGCGAGACTGAGCGCCGAGCGATGAGCACGCGCACCTCCGCACCACCGCGCCGCCGGAGAGCTCCCGCACGCGGGGCCACCCGCGGGAGGCGCGCCGTCGGCCGCCGCCGGCGGCGCCGGCTGTCGCTGGTGCTGCTCGTCGGCGTGCTGTCGGCGCTGTTCGCGACCGTCGTCCTGCCGCGATTGCCCGACGCGGTGCGGGAGCTCGCTCTGCCGCTGAGCCACGAGGACATCATCCGCCAGCAGGCAGCCGCCAAGAAGCTCGACCCGTCGCTGCTGGCGGCCGTCATCTACGCCGAATCGCGCTTTCGCGACCAGACGTCGCCGGCGGGCGCCCGCGGGCTTATGCAGATCACGCCCGAGACGGCGCACTACATCGCCAGGCTGTCCGGCGGCACGCAGTTCGAGCAGGGCGACCTCGCCACCCCGCAGATCAACATCTCCTATGGCGCCTACTACTTGCGCTACCTGCTCAAGCGCTACGCCGACAACACCGTGCTCGCACTCGCCGCTTACAACGGCGGCGAGGGCAACGTCGACCGCTGGATCGTCGAGGCCAGCCAGTCCGAACGGGCGTTCACTGTCGAGCAGATCCCGTTCGGCGAGACCCGCGCCTACATCGACCGAGTGCTCGACGCGCGGACGCGCTACCGCGAGAAGTACCCGCGCGAGCTTGGGCTTTGAGCGTGAACGAGCTCGGCGACCGTCGCTGGCCCGCGTTCGAACACGTCTCCCCACGTGAAGGCGATGTGGCTCGAACGCCGGCGCCGGGCGACGTCGGCCTCGAACGCCATCCGTGAGCCGTGAAAGCGGTAGCTCAGCAGCTCGATCGTGAGATCGAGCTCCGGCCAGTGGCAGTCGACCTTGTCGCCCGCGACGTCGATGTTCGTGCGAGGTCGCGGGAGCCCGTTTTCGCGCAGCAGTGAAAGGAAGCCGTCCTCGAGTGCGCTGAGCGTCACGTCGCTGCCGAGGGCTCGGCGAAGCCGATTCGCTCCCTTCTTGCGTGGATTGCGGACGATGCACGCCTCGATCTGGGCGGGGCCGGTCCGGTGCTTGACCCAGGCCTCGTGGCACGCGCGGGCGAGGTCCTCCGCGGGCAGGCGGGGCGCCAGGTCGAGCAGCACGCGCGGGACGGTCGCGATCGGGATCTCGTCGAGCGTCGCGACGTCGAGCACGTGCAGCTCCCGGACGCGGTGGACGACGATGCCCGGGCGCCTGCGCTCCGCTGTCGTCGGAACCGTCACCTCCGGCCGCGGCGGGGCGCCGCGAAGGAGCCGCAGGAGATGCGCGGCCGCGCGGTGGCTCACGACAGCGCCGGGGCCGCACGCCAAGGCAGCCGCCATGTAGCCCGCGCGCACCGACGGCGCCTCATGCCCGACCGCATAGACACCGCGGTGCACCCGCCGCAGCCGGCCGTCCGCCAGCCAGCGCTCGACGCGCTTGCGATCCACCCCCGCCGCGATCAGCTGCGCTCGGGTGATGCGTCCATGCTGGCCGCCGGCGATTCGAGAGGTCGTGTCGAATAGGCCCCGGATATAGGGCATAAGTCGACACGACCGCGAAATTCGCCCCCGGTTGCGGTCAGTCGGTGGCCGGAACCGGCGCTATCGTGGAGCCGCGACCCCATGCCTGCGTTCAAGCTCGACGACATCTTCACTCCGGCGGCCGACCAGCCAAAGGCGATCGCGCAGATCGCAGAGTCGGTGCAGCGCGGGGACCGCTTCACCACGCTGCTCGGCGCCACCGGCACCGGCAAGACGATGACGATGGCCGGCGCCATCCAGGAGCTTCAGCGGCCCACGCTGGTGCTCGCTCACAACAAGACGCTCGCCGCCCAGCTCTGCAACGAGTTCCGGACGTTCTTTCCCGACAACGCGGTCGAGTACTTCGTCTCCTACTACGACTACTACCAGCCCGAGGCGTACGTCCCGAGCCGGGACCTCTACATCGAGAAGGACTCGGCGATCAACGAGGAGGTCGACCGCCTCAGACACGCCGCGACCGCCGCCCTGTTTGCCCGCCGCGACGTGATCATCGTGGCGAGCGTCAGCGCCATCTTCGGCCTCGGCTCGCCCGAGACCTACGAGATGAACATGCAGATCCTGCGCAAGGGCGATCTCGTCGATCGCGACGAGCTCCTGCGCAAGCTCGTCTCGATCCAGTACACGCGCAACGACACGGCGCTCGGCCGCGGGACGTTCCGCGTGCGCGGCGAGACGCTTGAGGTCTTTCCGGCCTACGAGGAGACGGCCTTCCGCGTGACGCTCTTCGGCGACGAGGTCGAGCGCCTGCAGCACTTCGACCCGCTCACCGGCGAGCTCATCGCCGACGACCTCGAGCACGTCGCCGTATGGCCCGCGACGCACTACAACGTCAAGGAAGGGATGATCGAACGCTCGGTGCAGGAGATCGCGCGCGAGCTCAACGAGCGCTGCGCGGAGCTCGAGGCCGAGGGCAAGCTGCTGGAGTCCCACAGGCTCAGGCAGCGCACGCAGTACGACATGGAGATGCTCCGCGAGATGGGCTTCTGCAACGGCATCGAGAACTACTCGCGGATCCTCGACGGCCGCATGCCCGGCGCGCGGCCGTACTGCCTGATCGACTACTTCCCCAACGACTTCATCTGCTTTCTCGACGAGTCCCACCAGACCGTCCCGCAGATCGGCGGCATGTACGAGGGCGACCGCTCGCGCAAGCAGACGCTGGTCGATTACGGCTTCCGGCTGCCGAGCGCCCTCGACAACCGCCCGCAGAAGTTCCACGAGTTTCTGTCGATCACGCCGACGCTCGTCTTCGTGTCCGCCACCCCGGGCAAGTACGAGAAGGCGAACTCCGGCCAAGTCGTCGAGCAGATCGTTCGCCCGACGGGCATCGTCGATCCGGCCGTCGAGGTGCGCGAGACGCGCAACCAGATCGACGACCTGATGAATGAGATCCGCAAGCGGGTCGACAAGTCCGAGCGCACGCTCGTCACGACGCTGACGAAGAAGATGAGCGAGGACCTGACCGACTACCTGCTGGAGATGGGCTTCAAGGTCCGTTACCTGCACTCGGAGATCGACACCCTGGAGCGCATCCAGATCATCCGCGACCTGCGGCTGGGGGAGTACGACGTGCTCGTCGGCGTGAACCTGCTGCGCGAGGGGCTGGACCTGCCCGAGGTCTCGCTGGTCGCGATCCTCGACGCCGACAAGGAGGGCTTCCTGCGCGGGGAGACGTCGCTCATCCAGACGATCGGGCGCGCGGCGCGCAACATCGAGGGCACGGTGCTCATGTACGCCGACAAGGAGACCGACGCGATGCGTGCGGCGCTATCGGAGACCGAGCGACGGCGTGCCATCCAGACGGCCTACAACGAGGAGCACGGGATCACCGCGGCGACGATCGTCAAGGGAATCTCGGACATCGCCGAGTTCCTGCAGTCGGAGTCCAAGCTGCCGGGGAAGGGCAAGAGGCGCCGCCGGCGCACGGGCACATCCGCCGAGCCGATGTCGCTGTCCGAGCTCGAGCAGACGATCGTCGAGCTCGAGGAGGAGATGCTCGCCGCCGCGGAGGAACTGCGCTTCGAGTACGCGGCCCGCGTGCGCGACGAGATCCGCGACCTGCGCCGCGACCTCACGATGGCGCAGGCCAACGAGGCGCCCGCCTGACGCACGCCGCGCTTCATCGCGCCGTCCTCGCCTGGTACGACGACGCCGGGCGCGACCTGCCCTGGCGCCGCACCCGCGATCCCTACGCGATCCTCGTATCCGAGGTCATGGCCCAGCAGACGCAGATCGCGCGCGTGCTCGAGCGCTACGAGCGCTGGCTGCGGCGCTGGCCGACGGTGCGGTCGCTCGCCGCCGCGACCCCCGCCGAGGTGCTGACGGAGTGGGTCGGCCTCGGCTACAACCAGCGCGCGCTGCGGTTGCGCGAGGCGTGCGCGATCGTCGCGCGCGACGGCTGGCCGCGCGATAGCGCGGGCCTGCGCGCGCTGCCGGGTGTCGGCCCGTACACCGCCGCGGCGGTCGCCTCGTTCGCGTTCGGCGAGCGCGTGGCGGCGGTCGACACGAACGTTCGCCGCGTCGCCGCCCGGATTGGCACGTCGCCCGCCGAGCTGTTGCCGGCCGAGCGCCACGCCGACTGGAACCAGGCGGCGATGGAGCTCGGCGCGACGTTCTGCACGGCGCGGGCCCCTCGCTGCGAGCTTTGCCCGGCCGGCCCGTGGTGCTCGTCGCGCGGGCACGTAGCGGTGGCGCCGCGCGTGCCGCGGGCACCGCGCGAGCGCTTCGAGCAGAGCGATCGCTGGGCGCGCGGCCGGGTCGTCGCGTCGCTCGCGGCAGGCGAGGGGTTGCCGGCGGGGATCGCCGGGGAGCGCCTCGCTCGCGTCCTGGCGGCACTGGAACGCGATGGACTCGTCGAGCGCCGAGAATCTGGGGTAGGACTCCCCCGCCGGGGACGCTAGGGTCTCCCCGCACCGTCCAACGAAGATCCACGCGGAGGCATCCGTTGGCCATCGACCGTCAATCCATCGAGAAGAGAGACTTTCCCATCGGTCGCCGCGGCTACGAGCCGTCGGCGGTGGACAGCCATCTCGCGAAGATCGCCCGTGAGGTCGAGGCGCTGAAGCGCGCGCAGGCGTCGGCGCCGCCGTCGGGCGAGCGCGCTGCCAGCGGCGGGCAGTCGCTCGCCACGATCGCGAGCGCCCAGGTGCAGGCGATCGTCGAGGCGGCGGAATCCAGCGCGGCAGCGATCGAGCGCGACGCCCGCGAGCGTGCCGCGCAGGACGCGCAGGACGCCGCGCGCGACGCTCAGCGCATTCGCGACGAGTCGATCGAGCGCTCGCAGGAGCACGTAGGGAAGGTCCACGAGGCGACCGCTCTGATGCTCCAGCGCGTCGATGCGATGGAGAGCGAACTCAGCGCGCTGGTCGAGTCGCTGCGTACAGGAGCTAATCGCCTCAACGCGGATCTCTCGCTGCTGTCGGGCAACATGGGCGAGCTGTACGGTGCCGCCGGCCGTCCGTCGCACGCGCGCTCCGCACCCGCGGTCGAGGAGGTCGTCAAGGAGGAGATCGTGGTCTCCGCCGTCGTGCCAGAGCCCGACCCGCCCGGCGCCGCGGGCATCTACGACGCAGCCGGGCCCGCGGGCGCCGGCGGCGAGGAGGACATCGAGGGCGCGCGCCTGATCGCGCTCAACATGGCCCTCAACGGCCAGTCGCGCGCGGAGACCGATCGCTACCTCGCGGAGAACTTCGATCTCAGCAATCGCAGCGCCCTGCTCGACGAGGTGTACGCCACCGTCGACGGGTGAGCTTCCCAACAGCCTAGTACGAAATACGTATGAAGTTCTCGCGCCGGAAAACGGTTAAACGCCGGAATGCGGAAACAAACCACTTTGCGGTTGATCGTTGTCCGTACAACAAATGGCTCCTGGAGGTGAGCCGGCGGGTACTCTAGATGGACGGCTGTCCACGTACCACCCACCGGGGAGTCAGGTGCAAGCGATTTTCGGATCGTCTTGGCAACAGGACGGCCGAGCGTCGCGGCCTTCTTCGCTTCCATGGGCGGTCGCGGCCCCTCCGCCGTCATCACGACGACGGTCGATGTCAGTGTCAGCGCGGTCACGCGGGCCTCACGCGCGGTCATGGCCGCGTCGGTCTCGCTCGTCGATGCATCGTGTGATCACGCCGAAGCACTCGGCGTCTGCCAGGAGCTGCGAGCGCTGCGCCGGGACCTGCGCATCGGCATCCTCTTTTGCTGCCCGCACGCCGCTTCGCCGGAAAGCCTGCGCCCGTTCCTCGCCACGGGCATCGGAAGCTTCCTGGATCTGCAGCTCTCCGCAGAGCAGACGCTCTCGGCTCTACGTGGCATCGCGCGCGGCGAGGCCGTCGTGCGCATGCAGCTCAGCGAGGCGACGAGCACGGTCCTGTTCAACGGCCACACCAAGGACGAGCAGCTCTCGGCCGACGATCTCGTGCTGCTGCGCCTCGTGTCACTCGGGTTGACCGACGCGCAGATCGGCGGCGAGCTGTGCCTGAGCCACCACACGATCAAGCACCGCATCGAGCGGCTGCGCCGCCGTGTGGACGCGCGAAATCGCATTCAGCTCGCGGCCTTCGCCGGTCGGCTCGAGCCCTCCGGAGGGCTCGGTTCGACGTAGCATCCGCGAGACGCGGCGCCTCCAGATCAGGCGGCGTGGATGCCGTCGAATTGCCAGTGGCCGACGAGGTCGCGGTAGAGCGCGGATCGCGCCAGGAGATCGCCGTGGCTGCCGTGGACCACATGCGTCCCATCCAGCACCAGGATCCGCTGCGCGCGAATCGCCGAGCTGATCCGGTGGGCGATGACGATGAAGGTCCCCGGCCGGCGCCCGAAGGCCTCCTCGACGACGGCCTCGGCGGCGGGATCGAGATGGCAGCTGGCCTCGTCGAGGATGACGAGCCATGCCGGCGACACGTAGGCACGCACCAGCGTGACGAGTTGACGCTCGCCAGCTGACAGCGTCGCGGGATCCAGCTGTGCGTCGTAGCCGCCCAGTCGCTCGACGAGCGCGCGCATGCCAAGCGCGTCGACCGCTCGGTCGATGTCTGACCGGCGGGCGTCCTCGTGCAGATAGGCGAGGTTCTCGTACAGCGTGCCGCCGAACACATACGCCTCCTGCGGGATCAGGACGCGGTGCTGCGCGAGCATCGCCGGGTCCAGCTCGTCCAGCGCCACGCCGCCGAGCCGTACCTCTCCTGCCTGCGGCCGCAGCAGGCCGGCGATGACGTTGGCGAGCGTCGACTTGCCGACGCCGCTGGGCCCGACGATCGCGAGGTGCTCGCCGTGCGGCACCCTGAGGTCGAGATCTCCGATCACCGGCTCGGCGACCGAGCCGTAGGCGAACGTGACGCCGCTGAGCAGCACGCCATGATGCGGCGGCCGCTGCCACCTGTGCGCCGGCGCGTGCGATCTCTCGAGCGCTCCCGACGCCTCGACGATCCGTCGGAGGGTCACGACGAGCCACAGTCCGGGGCCGCTGATCGCGTCGATGAACGTCTGCAGCGCGGGCTGCATCCCCAGCAGGACGTAGGTCAGGGCGCCGAGGATCATTCCTGCGGTCGCGCCGTGCGCCACGAGCCAGGGACCGGCGAGCAGGATCAGGACGACCGGCAGCAGGCCGCCGACGGCGACGGCGACGATCCGCACCGCGGTGAGGCGCGCCAGCGCGCGCGCCGCGCGAGCCTGTGCCTCGATGTGCTGGCCGACCATCGGTGCGGCGATGTCCTCGGCGCCGCAGGCCACGACGTCGCGGATGTCGGCGGTCAGCGCGGCGGTGCGTTCGGCGATCCGCTCCTCGGCGAGGATCGACTCGCGCTGGCGCACCGCCATGTGCCCGAGCGCGGCGAGGAAGATCGCGACGCCCACGACGAGCGGCGGTAGGACCAATGCCAGCATCTCGGGCATGAGCGTGAGCAGGCCGATCAGTGCCCCCGTCGTGACGACGAGGAAGTTCTGGCCGACGAGCAGGATCGAGGCGTAGGCGTCCCTGACGATCTCGACCTGTTGTGTCAGGCGTGCTACTCCGGCCGTGTCGCCCGCGGCGCCGGCGTCGGTCGAATGTCGCAGCGCGCCGGTGACCGTGAGCTTGGCGAGCTCGTCGCGAAACGGCTCGACGATGCGCGCGAGGCGCATGAACGTCTCGCGTGTCGCCAGCGCTCCGACGACGGCGCCGAGGGCGAGCAGGCCGAGCCAGAGGAAGCCGCGACCGGTCCGGCCGGCGAAGAAGCCGTCGTCCAGCGCCTTGGCGACGAGCCGGCCGGAGAGGAAGGCGGGGAATGCCTGGACGGTCGACCAGAACACCAGCATCCTCATCTCCGACCCACGGCCTCGCACTGCGGACAGCAGCAGGCGCGGCACGCTGCGCTCTTGCTGATGCCTCATGCGCCTGCTCCGATCGCGTCGGGCGGCTGTGCGACGGGCGTGGGTTGTTCTTCGGGTTCGATCGCGGCCTGTTGGTCGGCTTCGAATAGGGCGCGGTAGTCGGGGTCGCGCCAGAGCTCGCGGTGGGGCGCCATCGCGCGGACGCGTCCGCGGTCAAGCCAGACGACGGCGTCGGTGCGTGCGGCGGTCGATGCGCGGTGACAGACGATCAGCCTTGTGCGATCGGCGAGGGCGCCGGTGAGCACGCGGCTGATGTGATGTTCGGTGACGGTGTCCAGGCTGGCGGCGACGTCGTCGAGGACGACGACGCGTCCGGCGTGCGCGAACGTGCGTGCCAGGCCGACGCGCTGCGCCTCGCCGCCGGACATCGGGGCATGCTCGAGCGCCGTGTCATAGCCCTCGGGCAGCAGGCGGATGAACGCGTCGGCGCGCGCGGCGCGCGCCGCCTGCTGCAGCTGCTCGGGCGTTGGGGTGTCGTGGCCGAAGGCGATCGCGTCGCCGACGGTCTCACCAAACAGCGCCGGCCGCGAAAATCCGTACCCGACCGCGCCGCGCAACGCGCGCCGGTCGAGCTCGCGCACCGCGACCCCATCCAGCAAGACCTCGCCCTCGTCGGGGTCAGCCAGGCGACCGACCAGCGCGGCGAGCAGCGACTTGCCAGACCCCGAGCGACCGACGACCGCGATCATCGCACCGGCCGGGACGACGAGATCCAATTCGTCGAGCACGACCTCGCCGCCCGACCGCACGGTCACCCCGCGAAACTCGACGCGCCCGCGACCATCCACAGCCAGCCGATCAGACCCATACCGCACCGGCTCCTGATCGAAGATCTCCACGAGCCGCTGCGC
>JAWVGJ010000125.1:0-6680 GCA_033855115.1 Solirubrobacteraceae bacterium | reverse complement strand
CGTCGGAGCTCGTGACCCACGGACCCGCCGAGACCTCCGACGACCCGCGCCGGGGCAGGGGGTTCGCCGAGAAGGTGCTCGTGCCGCTGTCGGCGCGCGCCGACGGCGCACGCGCAGTCCTGGAGCTGGCGACGCGCAACAGCGGGATGCGCCTGGCATGCGGGATGGACCACACCGTCGAGAGCAGCGCGCCCGTGGAACTGCGGTGCACCGCAGCGGACGACGGCGCTCGTCTCGAGGTCCTCGCCCATCTCGAGGCCGGTGAGCCGCTGCGCGTGTCGAAGTTCGTCGCCTACCACTGGGCGGGCAAGGCACCGGACGGCGACCTCGTCGCGCGCGCCGTTCGCACCCTCGATCGTGCGGTGCGCGACGGCTACCACATGGTGGAGTTCGACCACCGTCGGCGGGTGGAGGACTTCTGGTCGCACAGCGATGTGCAGATCGAGGGAGCGCTCGAGATTCAGCAGGCGGTGCGGTTCAACCTCTTCCACCTGATGCAGGCGACCGCGCGCGGCGAGGGCCTCGGGGTGCCGGCCAAGGGCGTCACCGGCCGCGGCTACGAGGGCCACTACTTCTGGGACACCGAGATCTACGTCGTCCCGTTTCTGATCCACACCAACCCGCGGTGGGCGAGGCAGGCGCTCGCGTTCCGATGCGCGATGCTCGGCGCGGCGCGCGACCGCGCGCGCGAGGTCGGCCACCGCGGCGCTTTGTACCCGTGGCGGACGATCAGCGGCCAGGAGGCGTCGGCCTGGTACGCCGCCGGCACCGCGCAGTACCACATCAACGCGGACATCACGTACGCGATGCGCCACTACCGCAACGTCACCGGCGACCTCGCGTTCCTCATCGGCGACGGCGCCGAGGTGATGGTCGAGACCGCGCGCCTGTGGATCGAGCTCGGGTTCTTCTCCGAGCACCGCGGCGGGCGCTTCTGCATCAACAGCGTCACGGGACCGGACGAGTACACGACCGTCGTCAACAACAACGCCTACACCAACCTCATGGCCAAGGAGAACCTCGAAGGCGCCGTGCACGTCATGGAGTGGCTCGCCGGCGCCGAACCCGACGCGTACGCGCGGCTCATGGCCGCCACCGCCGTCACCGAGGACGAGGTCGAAGGCTGGCGGCGCGCCGCCGAGCTCATGTACGTGCCGCGCCATGAGGAGCTCGGCATCGTCCTGCAGGACGAGGACTTCCTGGCGCGCAAGCCCTGGGACTTCGACGCCACGCCGGTCGACACGTTCCCGCTGCTGCTGCACTACCACCCGCTGGAGCTCTATCGCCACCAGGTGATCAAGCAGACCGACGTCGTGCTGGCCACGTATCTCGTGGAACACGAGTTCAGCAAGGACGAAACGCGCCGCACGTTCGACTACTACGACCCGCTCACCACCGGCGACTCCACGCTCTCGGCCTCCATCCAGAGCGTGATCGCCTCGTCCGTCGGCTATCCGGAGAAGGCGCTCGAGTACTTCCTCGACGCCTGCGCCGTGGACCTCATCGACGCCCACCACAACACCGCCGACGGCATCCACATCGCCTCCTGCGGCGGCACCTGGCTCGCGCTCGTCGCGGGCTTCGGCGGACTGCGCGACTTCGACGGCGACGTCCGCTTCCACCCGCGCCTGCCCAAGGAGTGGGACCGCCTGCGCTTCCGCGTCCAGGTGCGCGGGCAGGTCGTCGAGGTCGACATGACGCCTGCCGGCACCACGTACCGGCTGATCGAAGGCCACGGACTGCTGATCCACCACACCGACGAGCTCGTGCGCCTGGTCCCGGACACGCCGGTGCGCCGGTCCGCGCCAAGCGAGCCCGCCCGGGCCGACGACGACGAACTGCCGCTCGCCGCCTGACGACCCGTGCTCCGCCCAGCGCGCCGCTGGTGCCCCGATCACGAGCATGACCTCACACGGCCGGCCCGTCCCTCGACGGCGCGGCGGAGCCCTCGACGTCCCGGGCGTTGGTCTCTCTCGAGCTCATGCTTGCTCCAGCAAGCACTCAAGGAGATGCGCTGCGAGGCGCGAGTCGCGCCGTCAATTGCCTCCCAGGACGCCTGTGCCGCAGGACCGCGACCAGCGACCAGGCAGGTGCTCGGGTCGGGATCAGGAGCCGGAGACGCCGGCCTCGGCGAGCCCCGGGCGCTGCATGACCGCCATGTGTCCCTCGAAGGCCCGCTCGACCTCGTCGCGGCTCGTCGACGGCAGCCAGAAGATCACGCGCCCGACGCCCACAGCCGCGAGCTGCTCGACGAGCGCGGGCTCCGCCGGGCAGCCGAGGATCGTGACCGGGATCGGCGGGCGGCCGAGCTCCTCCGTGCGCCGGCGCAGCTCCGCCATGCGCGCGGCCAGGTCCTCGAGCGGCATCGGGTTCGGCGACCACTCGTCGCCGTACGCCAGCACGCGGTCGAGCACCCGAGCGCCGTTCCCGCCGACCAGCACCGGCGGATGGGGTCGCTGCACGGGCTTCGGCCAGCACCAGATCCGCTCGAAGTCGACGTGGCGGCCGCTGTAGCTGGCCTCGTCCTGCGTCCAGATCGCCTTCATCGCCTCGATCCGCTCGCGCATGATCCCGAAGCGCTCGGACGGGTCGGTCCCGTGGTTGCGCATCTCCTCGAGATTCCAGCCGGCGCCCACGCCGAACACGAACCGGCCGCCGGACAGGCGGTCGAGCGTCGCGACCTCCTTGGCCGTGATGATCGGGTCACGCTGGACGACCACGCAGATCCCTGTGCCCAGCAGAATCCGCTCCGTCGCCCCGACCGCCGCCGCCACCGAGACGAACGGGTCGTACCCGCGGCGGAAGTAGGCCGGCAGCTCACCGCCGAGCGGGAACGGCGTCTCGCAGCTCGCGGGGATGTGCGTGTGCTCGGGAAACAGCAGGCAATCGAACCCCCGCTGCTCGGCCATCCGCGCGACCTCGGCCGGGTCCTGCACGTCATCGTTCGGCACTATCACAAGTCCGTATTTCACTGCGGCTCAACGTAGGTGAGCACAGCCCGCGCCGGCGCTGAACCAGCGAACAGCACCCCCCGGTCGTCGGGCGCGTGTCGCCTCGGTGTCACGGCCCTCCGAGAGCGTCGCCGCGGCGGTGCGGGCCATCTTGCTCGGCGAAGGGTGAACGTGGCTGTCGGGTTGCATGGATACGAGCAGTCAGCCGGTCGCTGCTGCCTTGTCACGGATGCGAGAGTGCGAGCGGCTCCGATCACGCGTCGGCGGACTCTCGCATTTTGTCCGATCCGGAAGACGCGACCGTGCTCGTGAGTGGACAGCGGACTGTTGCGCTTCATGAGTGGTCGGAAAAGGAGGGCGTCCTGCGGGTCGGGACATCCGCGCCGGCGCCCCAGAAAGGTGTGTTCAGGTGATGCTGATGCTGGGGTTTCTAGCCCGAACCTGGTTGCACGAGCCCGGACTCGTATGCGAGGACGACCGCTTGCACGCGGTCGCGTAGATCGAGCTTCATGAGCACGTTGGCCACGTGCGTCTTCACGGTCGCGTGAGTAACGACGAGCTCGGCCGCGATCTCGGCGTTCGAGCGACCCCGAGCGAGCAGCTTGAGCACGTCCAGCTCGCGCGCAGTCAGATCGGCGAGCTCGGGAGGAAGGCCGAGGCGGGGCGTCGGCCGCGCCGCGAACTCAGCGATCAGACGACGCGTGATCGACGGGTCCAGCAGAGCGTCGCCGTTGGCCACGACGTGAATTGCGGTAACCAATCGGTCGGGCGGCGAGTCCTTGAGGAGAAAGCCGCTGGCACCCGCCTTGAGAGCGTCGAAGACGTATTCGTCGAGGTCGAAGGTCGTCAGAATCAAGACGCGCGTCCCGGTCACCGCGTCGAGGATCCGACGCGTTGCTTCGAGGCCATCGAGCCTCGGCATTCGAATGTCCATGAGGACGACGTCGGGATGAAGTCGACCGGCGGCCTCGACCGCTTCCGTGCCGTCGGCCGCTTCAGCCACGACCGCGATCCCCGGCTCGGATTCGAGCAGTTTGCGAAAGCCGGCACGCACAAGGGCCTGGTCGTCGGCGATCAAGGTGCGGATGCTCATGATTGGTGCAGCGGAAGGCGAACGCGAAGCTCGTAGCCACCGCCGTCGCGTCGTCCCGCCTCGATGGCACCTCCGTACACCGCCACGCGCTCGCGCATGCCGATGAGGCCGTGGCCGTCGCCGGGCTCGTTCACCGGTCCTCGCCCGTCGTCGCGCACTTCGAGCTCGATGTCGCGGCGGCCGTAGCGGATCACCACTTCGGCACGGGCGGCCCCGGCGTGCTTGAGGACGTTCGTCAGCGCCTCCTGAACGATCCGGTAGGCGGACACGTCGACGCCGGGCGGCAGCGGCGACACCTCCCCCTCGATCCGGACCTCGACGGACGCGCCGGCTCCACGCACGTGCTCCACGAGTGCGTCGATGTGCCCCAGGCTCGGCTGGGGCAGCAGCGAGGGGTCCCCCCTGTTCTTGCGCAGGATGCCGAGCAGACGGCGCAGTTCCACCAGCGCCTCCCGGCCGGCCTGCTCGATCGCCAACAGGACGTCGCGCGTGGACTCCTGCTCCGCGGCGACCCGGCGTTCTGCCGCGGCTTGGACCACTATCACGCTGAGGCTGTGAGCGATGACGTCGTGCAGCTCGCGCGCGATCCGCGCACGCTCGTCAGCGACCGCCGTTCGCGCCCTCTCCTCCTGCTCGCGCTCGAGCCGCGACGCGTGGGTCTCGAGCGCGGCCGCGCGGGCCTGTCCGCCGCGCAGCGCCCGCCCGAGCGCCCACAGCCCGACGTAGAGGACCCAGGCGGGCAGCGTGTCCCCGAGCGACCGCCCGGCGAGAAGCCCGCGGACGTCGCCCACGATGATTAAGACGGCGGCGACCGTCGCCGCCGCCGCGGCCCTGCGACCCTGCGTCTGCGCCCCGAGCGTGTAGGCGGCGAGAAGCAGTGCGAGGAACGGCTCGATCGGCCCTTGGTCGCCAGCGCCGTACATCACCGTGTAGAGCGCGAAGCTTGCGCTGACGACGAGGACGACCACGGCGACGGGGGCACGCCTGCGCCAGCCGAAGGGAATCGAGACGAGCAGCAGGAAGGCGGCGTTGGCCGCCGGCGGCCCCTCGAACCGGGAACCGAGGAACGGATTGATCCAGAGCTCGACCTGACCGACCCCGGCCAACACGACAGCGATGATCCAGTCGCCCGCGGGCGCGACCACGCGAAGGACACGCCGGATCACCATCCTCTCCGGAACGTATCGCGGGCCACGCTCGCCGGCCTCGGTCGCGCCGCCGATTCAGCTTCGTCGGGCCTCCGCCTCGAGGCCGAGAAGACGGGGCACTCAGATCGGCAAGCCGGACGAGCGAAGACCATCATCGCGGCCGAAGACGCACGGAGCACGCCGACCTACCTTCGAACCCACTGCAACCCACGATCCGAAGGAGCGCTTCGATGCGCAACTACCGAGCAGGACTGGTCGCCGCTGCGGGCGTCGCGGCCTTCGTCGTCTCCGCGAGCGCCAGCGGAAGCACGAGCAGGACGATCGCGCTGGTGCACGATCAGACCTCTTTCAGCGCACCCGACAACCCCTCGCGCGCGCCAGCCGGAGGGGATCGCTTCGCGTTCACCAACGACGACTTCGCCGGCCACAAGAAGGTCGGTCGCGATCAGATCAGCTGCATGGCCGTGTCAGGAAGCTCGGCGCAGTGCTCGGCCTCCTTCCTACTTCACCGGGGTGTGATCGAGGCCGCCGGCGCGCTGCCCCTCAACAAGAACCCGAAAGTCGTCGTACTGGCGATCACGGGCGGGACGGGCCGGTTTGCCGGCGCACGCGGCTTTATCCGGTCCACCGAGCTCACCCAGACGCGGTCCGCCCTGACGATTCACCTGCTCTAAAAACCGAAGCCGCGCCCAAACGCGAACAGCCATCTGAACAGGTTCAGGCCGGGGCGCCTGCACCAGCAATCGAATCGACACCGCACGTCATGCAGCCCGATCGCTCCCGGGCGTGACCCAGAGCTGCCAGCGCAAAAGCCCGCCGGGCGAAGAGAATGCGCTGCATCGGGCGGGCGTATCGCGAGATCCACTCTCCGGCGACGAAGCACGACAATCACGCCCCTCTCCACGAACATGCCATCGCCGGCGGCTGCCGGATCGCGCGAGGACCGGGAGCGCAGTTCCAGACTGCTGCTCCTCGACGAAGGGAGGAGCCCTCACCCGAATGCTCGACGCGCCGTTCGCTGCTGGGTTGGACGACGAGGGGCGGTTCCGCGCCGGCGCGCCGCGCTACCGCCTTTCGCGACGAGCGATCGCGATCGGCCCAGTAGCTCCGCGCGCCTCTTCGGATGGTGCCTACTGCCGAGGGCTCCCATGCAGGGCGTTGAGCGCGCGCGGGCGCTCAAACCTCATGGTGTCGCGCGGACGCGCGCGGTCGCCGGACGCGGGGCAGCCACGGCTTGTTGAGAGCGTCGATTTCCTTCTGGCGCGGTGTCAACCGAGCGCGCGACGTCAGGCGCTCAACGGGACGGCAAGTGAACCGCTCGGTCGTCCTGGCCGCTCGACTGTCACGGGCACAGACGTCCCTTTCAGTGCCATGAGAGCGGCGAGGTCGGGCGAGTTTGCGGCCGGCAGCGTCGCCACGATGCTTGTGTCTGTCCAAGCGGTCCATGCCAGGCGCACACCGCCGAGTTCGACGGCGCCCGGTTGGCCG
>JAWVGJ010000124.1:0-47902 GCA_033855115.1 Solirubrobacteraceae bacterium | reverse complement strand
CCGGCAAGGTCGGCGTCGCGTTCGCGACCTCGGGACCGGGCGCGACGAACGTCGTCACGCCGATCGTCGACGCGATGATGGACTCGGTGCCGACGGTCTTCATCACCGGCCAGGTGCGGACCGACCTGATCGGAACCGACGGCTTTCAGGAGACCGACACGCTCGGCATCACGATGCCGGTCGTCAAGCACTCCTACCAGATCCGCTCGCCGCTGGAGATCCCGCGCGCGATCCACGAGGCGTTCCACCTCGCGCGGTCCGGCAGGCCGGGCCCGGTCGTGGTTGACATTCCGGTCGACCTCAGCCGCGCCGAGATTCCCTACGAGCCCGTGACGGACGTGCACCTGCCCGGCTACCAGCCGACGACGGACGGCAACACGAAGCAGATCCGCCAGGCGGCGAAGGCGATGGCCTCCGCCCGCCGGCCGGTGATCTACGCGGGCGGCGGCATTGTGAACGCCAACGCCTCCAAGGAGCTCTTCGAGTTCGCCACGTCCGGCCGCTTCCCGGTCACGTGCACGCTCATGGGTCTCGGAGGCTTCCCGGCACCGCATCCGCAGTGGCTCGGGATGCTCGGCATGCACGGCACCCGGACGGCGAACTACGCGATGGACGAGGCGGATCTCATCTGCTGCGTCGGCGCGCGCTTCGACGACCGCATCACCGGCAAGCTGTCGGAGTTCGCCCCCAACGCGAAGTTCATCCACATCGACATCGACCCGGCCGAGATCTCCAAGAACATCCCGGCGCACATCCCGATCGTCGGTGACTGCAAGAACGTCCTGACGAAGCTCGTCAAGGAGTACCGCGCGCTGGACAACGTCGATTCCGCGCGGCTGGATGACTGGTGGTCGAAGATCGCCGGCTGGCAGGAGAAATGGCCGCTGCGCTACGAGGACTCGACGGACTCCGAGATCAAGCCGCAGTACATGGTGCAGGCGCTCTACGAGGCGACCGGGGGCGACGCGATCGTCACCTCAGACGTCGGCCAGCATCAGATGTGGGCAGCGCAGTACTACCACTTCAGCCAGCCGCGCCGGTGGATCAACTCCGGCGGGCTGGGGACGATGGGCTTCGGCCTGCCGGCGGCGCTCGGCGCGGCCGTCGGCTGCCCGGACAAGACGGTCGTCTGCATTGCCGGGGACGGCTCGATCCAGATGAACATCCAGGAGCTCGCGACCTGCTCCGAGGACAAGATCCCGGTGAAGGTGTTCATCATGAACAACGGCTACCTCGGCATGGTCCGTCAGTGGCAGGAGCTGTTCTGGGACAAGCGCTACTCGCACGTCGACATGGGCTCCTATCCGGACTTCGTCAAGCTCGCCGACGCCTATGGGGCGACCGGGATGCGCTTCACCGACAAGTCGACGCTCGTGGACGACATGAAGACCGCCCTGGAAACCGAGGGGCCGGTGCTCGTCGACGTGCGCGTCACGCGCGAGGAGAACACGTACCCGATGATCGCGCCGGGCCAGCCCGCGCGCGACATGGTCGGTTAGGGGTGGCTGTCATGGGCGAACCAGCAACCAAAGAGCTACTGAGCCTCGACGACCTCGAGGCCGCCGGCAACCTGCACAGCGGGCGCAAGCACATCTTGTCGATCCTCGTCGAGAACAAGTTCGGTGTCCTGACCAGGATCGCCGGGCTGTTCGCGCGACGCGGCTTCAACATCGACACGCTGACCGTCGGTCCGACCGAGGACGAGCGCTACTCGCGCATCACGCTGACCCTCGACGGGGCGATGCACCCGATCGAACAGGTCACCAAGCAGCTGCATAAGCTCGTCAACGTCCTGAAGATCCGCGACCTCGAACCGGCCGACACGGTCTCGCGCGAGCTCGCGCTGTTCAAGGTCGCGGTCGAGGGACCGCAACGTGCTGAGGTCATGCAGATCTCGGAGATCTTCCGAGGAAAGGTCGTGGATGTCACGCGGCGGTCGGTCATCGTCGAGATCACCGGGACGACGGACAAGATCGAGGCGTTCGCGCGCATGGTTCGGCCGTTCGGGCTGATCGAGATGATGCGCACGGGCGATATCGCGATCTCGCGGGGGCGCGGGGAGACGTAGTCCGAGCCGGCTGCCGGCGCCGTCGCCTTGGGTCCGGTGGCGGCGCGCAGGTCAGCGGCGAACTCCTCGGGCGGGCCGAGCCGCGCGGCGAGCGGGCGCTCGCTCTCCTGCGCCGCCTCAAAGAGCGCGCTCAAGTGACGGTTGGCGGGTCTGGCTCGCGCGCGGCGTCTTTGCAGCAGTTCCCCACAGGGCCCCCACTACACTCGCGGCGATGGCGCTCAGCGGCACGAGCACGCGTGGCGAGACGCCGTTCGCCCTGAGTGCGGCGCAGCGCACGCGTCTGCGCAAGCGCCTCGAGCAGGCGGTCAAGCGCGCGCGCCGGCGCGGCGGGTCGTCCACGGTCCTTGCCGCGATGACCGTCGATGTGGATCGCGCCGTTGACCCCAGCGGCGTCGTGTTGTCGTCGCGGCGGCCAAGAGAGCCGTGGTTCTGCCTCGAGCAGCCGGATCGCGAACGGGCGGCAGTCGCCGCCCTCGGCTGTGTCGTGGCGCTCGAGGCGCGCGGGCCGCGTCGCTTCGACGAGGTCGCGTCGCGCTGGCGCGCGCTCGCAGCCGAGGCGATGTGCGATCCCGCCGATGCTCGCGGCGCGGGCCTGATCGCGGTCGGTGGCTTCGCGTTCGCGCCCAACGGCGGCGCCAGCCCGCACTGGGCATCGTTCGCGCCCGCGTCGATGCACGTACCGGAGGTGTCGCTGTCGCGGCGCGGCGAGGAGGTGCGGCTGACCGTCGCGGCCCTGGCGACCGCCGACGACACAGCCGACGGCCTGCTCGAGCGCATCGGGCGCCGCTGCGAGGAGCTGGGCCGCGGCGCGCTGCCACTGCTCGATCCCGACCCGGTCGGGCGCTACCAGGTCGCGGCGAGCACGCCGCCCGAGCATTACGAGGCCGCGGTCGCGCGCGCGGTCGAACGCATTCGCGCCGGCGTCCTGCAGAAGATCGTGCTCGCCCGGGAGGTGCAGGTCCACGCGCCCGCGGCGCACGACGCCGCGGCGGTCTACGGGGTCCTGCGCGAAGGGTTTGGGTCGTGCTTCGTCTTCTGCGCCGGCCGTGGCGAGGACGCGTTCATCGCCGCCAGTCCCGAGCTGCTCATCCGTCGCGAGGGGATGCGCGCGAGCACGCTCGCGCTCGCCGGCTCGACACGCCGTAGCGCCGATCCGTCGGTCGACGATCATCTTGGCGAGCAGCTGTTGCGGTCCGACAAGGACCGCGTCGAGCAGGCGATCGTCGCGCGCCGGATCGAGCAGACGCTGCGCCCGCACAGCGTCTGGGTCGCCACCGCCGAAGAGCCGGTAATCGTGAAGATGGCGAACATCCAGCATCTCGCGAGCCCGATCCGCGCCCAGCTCGCCAGGCCGATCAGCGCGATCCGCCTCGCGGGGCTGCTGCATCCGACGCCAGCCGTCGGCGGCGAGCCGTTCGAGGTCGCCGAGGCGCTGATTCCCGCGCTGGAGGGCCTGGACCGCGGTTGGTACGCCGGGCCGGTCGGCTGGACCGACATCAACGAGGACGGCGAGTTCTGCGTCGCGTTGCGCTGCGCGCTGCTCAGCGGCCGGCTGGCGCGCTGTTACGCGGGCGTCGGGGTCGTGCGTGACTCCGACCCGGCAGCCGAGCTCGCGGAGACCGAGGTGAAGCTCGGAGCATTGCTGCCGGTTCTGGCGGGCTGAGGCGGCGGCCAGCGCAGACCTTCCGGCACGCCAGTCACAGCGCGGTCAGCATGGAAGCCGTGGGTCGCGAACGATCGGTCGCGGAGGTAGGCTGCGTGCAACGACGAGCGGAGGTTCCCCATGCTTTTTGGTGTCGGAGACGAGGTCCTTGCCGAGTCGGAGTCGACCGAGCGCCGGCCGCGTCGCGGCGTCGTCGAGGAGGTGCTCCGCGTGGAGCCTCATCCGCGCTATCGCATCCGTTGGGATGATGGGCGTCAGACCGTGTACACCCCGGCGGCGGGCGCGCTGCGTAAGGCAGCGGCGCAGTCCACCGCCTGATCTCGCCGGCGCGGGTCGGCTCGGTGGAGCCGACCCGTCGCCGCCAGCCGTCGCACGGTGGGACCGCGCCGCGCTGGGTAGGGACGCGTGATCCGGGCACTCCTCAACGCGCTGCTGTACCTCCCGGCGCGCGCGATCGAGCAGACGCCGGCGCAGGCCGGCCTGCGATATCGCGAGCTGGAGCTCGACACCGAGGACGGCGAGCGGCTGCACGGCTGGTGGGTCGACGCGCGGTCGGCGTCCGTCGGCCACGTTCTGCTCTGCCACGGCAACGCCGGCAACGTCGGCGACCGCGTCTTGCATGCCGCCCTGCTGGCGGCCGTGGGGTTCGATGTGCTGCTGTTCGACTACCGCGGCTACGGGCGCAGCAGCGGGAAGCCCAGTGAGCTGGGGACCTATCGCGACGCCCGTGCCGCGCTCACCTGGCTGCTGCGCCAGCCCGAGGTAGACCCCGCGCGGGTGCTGTACCTCGGCGAGTCCTTGGGCGGCGCCGTCGCGCTCGATCTCGCGCTCGCGCGCCCTCCGGCCGGGCTCGTCCTGCTGTCGGCGTTTACGAGCGTGCGGGAGATGGGGCGTTTGCACTACGGGCCGATCGCCGCGAAGCTCGCTCCGGACGCGTACCCAAGCCTGCGTCGCATCGGCGATCTGCGCGCGGCGCTGCTCGTCATCCACGGCGACGACGACACGATCGTGCCGCCACAGCACGGTCAGGCGCTGTACGACGCCGCCCCGGACCCGAGACAACTCCGAGTCGTGCCCGGCGTCGGCCACAACGACATCCTCTCGCGGGCGGGACCGATGCTCGCCAGCGAGATCGCTGCATGGGCGCACGATCTGCGCACGCGCGCCGGGTCCGCAGCCCGGCGCTGAACCCGGCCTGAAGCCGGGAGCTCGACCGTCCGATGATCCATTTGTCAGTCGTTGGGGTACAGGTGAAGAGCGGTACGCATGGGTGTGCGTGCCGGCCGGCGGGCGATGCGGTGAGGCGTGGCCAGCTCGGACAACGGGGAAGAGAGGAGTCGCAAATGGCACGGGCCGTTTCGTTGCAGATGACCGTCAACGGCGAGGCGCGCAGCTCGGAGGTGCAGCCGCGCCTGCTGCTCGTGCACTATCTACGCGACGAGCTGGGCTTGACCGGCACGCACGTCGGCTGTGACACCTCCAACTGTGGTGCCTGCACGTGCCACGTCGACGGCGAGGCCGTCAAGAGCTGCACCGTGCTCGCGGTCCAGTGCGACGGCGCCGAGGTCACGACGATCGAGGGGATGGCCGGCCCCGGCGGGGAGCTGCATCCGCTGCAGGAGAGTTTCTCGGCTGAGCACGGGCTGCAATGCGGCTACTGCACCCCGGGGATGATCATGGCGGCCGCCGACCTGCTCGCACGACACGAGGGCAGCGGCCCGATCACCGAGGAGGAGGTCCGCGTGGGACTGGAGGGCAATCTCTGCCGCTGCACGGGCTATCAGAACATCGTCAAGGCCGTCCTGGCGGCCGCTGAGTCCGGACTGGGGGTGGCGGCATGAGCACGATCGTGCAGGCGCCGGCGAAGTGGGTCGGCCAGTCGCTGCGTCGCAAGGAGGACCCGCGCCTCATCAGCGGGCAGGCGACGTACGTCGACGACATCGTCCTGCCCGGGATGCTGCACGCCGCGATCGTGCGCTCCCCCGAGGCCCACGCTCAGATCGTCTCGATCGATGCCTCGGCGGCGCGTGACCGTCCCGGCATCGCCGGGGTCTTCACCGGCGAGGACATGAGCGATCTGCTGGCGCCGCTGCCGATGGCGTGGGCGCCGCCGGGCGTCGAGGTCAAGACGCCCGAGCGCTGGCCGCTGGCACGCGGCCGCGTCTGCCACGTCGGCGACGCCGTCGCGATGGTTGTCGGAGAAGACAAGTACGTCGTCGTCGATGCCGCCCAGGACGTGCTCGTCGAGTACGAGCCGCTGCCCGTCGTCGTCGACGTCGAGGAGGCGCTGAAGGGCGAGACGCTCGTCCACGAGTCGCTCGGCACGAACACGGCTCACGAATGGTCGATGGGCGGCGGCGACGTCGAGCAGGCGCTCGCCGACGCCGACGTCGTGATCGAACGGCGGATCGTCAACCACCGCACCGCGGGCGCGGCGATCGAGACGCGCGGCTGCATCGCCGAGTACCGCGCCGGCATGCTGACCGTCTGGTCCTCGACGCAGGTGCCGCACCTCGTGCGGCTGTTCTACGCCGTGCAGATGGGCATCAGCGAAGACAAGGTGCGCGTCATCGCGCCTGAGGTCGGCGGTGGCTTCGGCTCCAAGCTGCAGGTCTGCGCCGAGGAGACGCTCTGCGCGTGGGCCTCCAGGAAGATCGGGCGGCCGGTGAAGTGGATCGAGACGCGCTCGGAGAACATGGCGGTCTCACACCACGGGCGCGATCAGGTCGACTACGTCCGGATGGGGGCGAAGTCCGACGGCACGATCACCGCCTTCCACGCGAAGATCATCCAGGACGTCGGCGCCTACTTCGGCCTGCTGACGCCGATGATCCCGGAGCTCGGCGCCTTCGTGATGACCGGTTGCTACCGCATCCCCGCGGTGAAGACCGACATCGTCGGCGTCTTCACGAACAAGTTCTTCACCGACGCGATCCGCGGGGCGGGGCGCCCCGAGATGACCCACATGCTCGAGGTCACGATCGACCAGCTCGCCGCCGAGCTCGAGATGGATCCGGTCGAGATCCGCAGGCGCAACTTCATCCAGCCCGATGACTTCCCGTACGAGACGCCGTACGGGATCACGTATGACTCGGGCAACTACGAGCGCGCGTTCGATCGCGCGCTGCAGATCGTCGATCTGGACGCGTTCCGCATCGAGCAGGCGTCGCTGCGAAACCATCCGACCCACCCCATCCTGCGCGGGATCGGCTTCTCGACGTACACGGAGATCTGCGGCCTCGCGCCCTCGCGCGCGGTCGGTCCGAGTGGCTTCGGCCTCGGAATCGGTCTCTACGAGTCGGCGCTGGTACGCGTCCACCCGACCGGGTCGGTGACGGTCTTCACGGGCGCCTCGCCGCACGGCCAGGGGCACGAGACCGGTTTCGCGCAGATCGTCGCCGACCGCCTCGGTGTCGATCCGAGCATCGTCGAGGTGGTCCACGGCGACACCGCGACGGGGCCGATGGGCCTCGGCACCTACGGCTCGCGCTCGCTGGCGATCGGCGGCGTCGCGGCCGCGCACGCGGCGGAGAAGATCTCGTCCAAGTGCCGCGAGATCGTCGCCCACAATCTCGAGGCCGATCCGGGCGACATCGAGCTGCACAACGGCCGGTTCTCGCTGCGTGGCGATCCTGAACAGGGCATGACGCTGGCCGAGGTCGCCGGCTGCGCCTACATCGACGCGACGAAGATGCCCGATGGCATGGAGCTCGGCCTCGAGCAGACGCTCATCTATGACCCGACGAACTTCGTCTTTCCCTTCGGCACGCACGTGTGCGTCGTCGACGTCGACGCGGAGACCGGCAAGGTGACCGTGGTCCGCTGGGTCGCGGTCGACGACTGCGGGCCCGCCGTCAACCCGATGCTCATCGACGGACAGGTGCACGGTGGCGTCACGCACGGCATCGGCCAGGCGCTGTACGAGCAGGTCGTCTACGACGCGCGCGGCCAGCTCGTGACCGGCACGTTCATGGACTATGCGCTGCCGACGGCGAACGAGGTTCCGAACTTCGAGACCGACCGCACCGAGACGAAGTCGCCGTCGAACTCGCTCGGCGTCAAGGGCATCGGCGAGGCCGGCACGATCGCCGCGACCCCGGCGATCGTCAACGCGGTCATCGACGCGCTGCGCCACGAGGGCATCTCGTTCATCGACATGCCGCTCACGCCGTTGCGCGTGTGGCAGGCGCTCGAGGAGGCGCGCGGTCGCGGCGACGGTCCGCGGGCGACCGAACAGGGCGTGTCGCTGCCGCCGCAGGGCGAGGACTCGGCCGGCTCCGGACCTACGGTCCCGGAAGGAGGTGCGTCATGATCGCCGCTGAGTTCGACTACGCCGTGGCGGAGTCCGTCGACGACGCGATCCGGCTGCTCGACGAGGGCGGCGCGGACGCCAAGCCGCTCGCCGGCGGCCATTCGCTGCTGCCGCTCATGAAGCTGCGCTTCGCCGCTCCTTCGCTGCTCGTCGATCTGCGCAACCTCTCCGAGCTGCGCGGCGTGCAGACCGGCGACGACTCGTTCCGGATCGGCGCGATGACGCGTCACGCCGATCTGCAGGTGCGCGACGACATGGGGCTGATCGCCGCGGCGGCGAAGCAGATCGCCGACCAACAGGTGCGAAACCGTGGCACGATCGGCGGCTCGCTGGCCAACGGCGACGCCGCTGCGGATCTGCCGGCGGTGCTGCTCGCGCTCGACGGATCGGTCGTCGTGCGCGGTCTGAACGGCGAACGTGAGATCGCGGCCGCGGACCTGTTCGAGGGCTACTTGACAACGTCGATCGCGCCGGGGGAGATCCTGACGGAGGTTCGCATCCCGGCGCTTGCGGGATACGGCTACGGCTACGAGAAGTTCAACCGCCGCTCCGAGGACTGGGCGATGGTCGGTGTCTGCGCGCTCGTGAAGTCGACCGGCGGTGTCTGCGAGGACGTGCGGATCGGGCTGACGCACATGGCGTCGACGCCACTGCGCGCGAGTGCCGCGGAGGATGCGCTGCGGGGCCAGCCACTCGACGACGAGCACATCGCGGCGGCGGCCGCGCTCGCGGCGCAGGGAACGGACCCGCCGGCGGATCTCAACGCCACGCCGGACTACAAGCGCCACCTCGCCCGGGTGTTGACGAAGCGTGCGCTGACGACGGCGATAGCCGCGTGATCGTCCGGGCGTAGCCTGGATCCACCGAATCTCGCGGCGTCTCGCCGCCGGGAGCCTTCGTCAGCGCGGATCGGCCTCACTCCGAGGGGTTGCCCTACGGATGTTCGGCCGATCCACGCTGACTCGCCTCCCGACGCCGAGCCATCCACGATCTTCGGTGGATCCAGGCTTAGCCGTTTGCCCGCTCTTCGAAGATCCGCGTGATCACGATCGGCTCGACGGGGTCCAAGAGCGCGGCGCCGGTGGATACCTCGTCGGGCCAGCCGGCCGCGAGGATGCGTGCGCCTGCTCGGGCGTGGTCGTAGGGGGTGTGCCGCAACTCCGGCTCGCCATCGGCAACCCACAGCCAGCGCGCTGCTCCGTCGCCTTCGTAGGGCAGCCCGACGCTGCCGGCGTTGACGAACCGCACGCCGCCGACGACGCGATCGTCCTGTTGATGGGTGTGACCGCCCACCACCAGCCCTGCTGCGACGCCGGCCATCGCCTCCGCCCAGCGTTCCGGGCTGGAGAGCCGGGTGAGCATCTCGTCGTCGCGGCGCGGGCTGGCATGGCAGAAGAGCACACCGTCGAGTTGCACGGTCAGCGGCTGCTCGCCGAGCCGGTGCGCCCATTCGTCACCGAGCTCGGCCGCGTTGATCGCCGCCGTTCGAGCGGCCAGATCGTCGGGCGCCGGGGCGGGCGCGCCGATGGCCTCGGCCACCTCGCGCTCGCCGTTGCCGCGCACCCAGTGCATGGGAACGCTCAACGAGTCCAGGCGGTCGAGCGTTTCGCGCGCGAAGGCGCCCGGCACCGTGTCGCCGCCGACCACCACGACGTCCGGGTCGGCAGCGCGCGGATCGGCGAGCACGGCGTCGAGCGCGTCGAGGTTCCCATGGATGTCGTACAGCGACAGGACGTTCACGCCCGTCAGGCTAACCCAACGAACAAGAGCGTTGGGGGCGATGAGTTTCGTGTCGCACGGCGGTCTACAGCTGCAATATCCATCGCGGGGAGCCCGTTCCCGCCGGTATGAGAGGACGCAACGCTATGCCGAAGATCAGTCCGAACCTGTGGTTCGACACCGAGGCCGAGGACGCCGCGAGCTTCTACACCTCCGTGTTCAACAACTCGCGCGTCGTGCACGTCGCCCACTACACCGAGGCCGGGCCGCGACCGGCGGGCACGGTGATGAGCGTGGAGTTCGAGTTGGACGGGCAGCGCTTCGTGGCCATCAACGGCGGCCCGCAGTTCACCTTCGACGAGGCCGTCTCCTTTCAGATCGACTGCGAGACCCAGGACGACGTCGACCTCTACTGGGACACCCTCTCCGAGGGCGGCGAAGAAGGGCCGTGCGGCTGGCTGAAGGACAAATATGGCCTGTCCTGGCAGGTCGTGCCGACTGGGATGGAGGAGTTGTTCAGCGATCCGGACCCGAAGCGGGCGGAGCGCGCGATGCAGGCGATGCTCAAGATGGGCAAGCTCGACATCGCTGCGCTGCGCAACGCGGCCGATGGCGTGCCGGCGAGCTGACAGGTCGCACCGGGAGAGGCCCGCCAGCGCCACGGCAGCGGCCCGCGCAAGCCCGGCTGGCCCGCGCGGCTGGACGGGCGTGCGCGCTCGATCAGCCGCCGCTGACGATCACGGTCGAGCCCGCGGCACTGCTCGCAGCGGCCGCGTCGTGCGCGAGTGTCCGCACGACGAAGGCGGCGAACAACAACAGCCCTGGATCGATTGCGGACGCGTCGCCGTGAACGGCGATGTTCACCGGGCGTTTGCCCCAGCTCTTGCCCTCGATCGTCGCGAGCTGGTGATCGCCTTCGGTGAGGGCATAGCGCTGGCGCCAGGCGCTGTCGGGCCGCAGCGCGAGCTCGCGATCAGACCAGCGCAACGCGCCGCCGCGGCGCAGCGTGCGTGGCTCGTACTCGCCGACGACGACGCCCGACGCGTCGGCGGCCTGGATGACGCGCTGCGAGAATCCGCGGCGTTTGATCTGCCAGCTCAGCGCGCCGGCCTGTGCGATCGCCCCGCGCGAGCTCCAGCCCGTCAGGCGCAGCGTGCCGACGCCTTGCAGGGCGTAGAGGCGCCGATCACCGCGAGTCCGCGTCAGCTGCAGCTCGTTGGGTACGGCATCTGCGCTCATCATTGCTCCTCGGTTGGCTGATACGTGTCAGATACAGGATCGCGGCGCGCGGCATCGCCGGCTAGGTCGTCAAGCCCACCGCATTACGACACGCCTGACGCTGATCCGACCACGATCCGACGCGACCCCGGCTGTCAGAGGCGCGTGAGCGCGAGGGCGCGCGCGAGACCGGCATCGATCTGCGCCATCAGCCAGTCCGGCAGCGCGCCGATGCGATCCGTGACAGCGAGGCGGTCGACGGTCGCGATCTGCGTGACGTTCACGACCGAATCGGTCTCTAACCCATCGATGTCGGCGGACACCGCGACGTTTCCTGGCAGAGCCGCGAGTTGAACGATGGTGGTAAGTACCGCCACCGTGACCGTGCGCAGATCAGAACGATTGTAGGAGTCCGCACTGATGACCACCACGGGACGCCTCAGCGCCGGCGCCGAGCCTCTTGGCAAACCGAGATCGGCCCACCACACTTCGCCGCGGTTCACGTGTGCGGATCGCTCGATGCCAGCGCCGCGGCCGCAGCGTCCGTGAACTCATGATCGGGCTCAAGCCCGGCGATCACACGGTTAATGGCATCCGTGGTGCCGCCGTCATCCAAGCTCTCAAGCCAACGCTCCGCGGCGCGAGCGAAGAACTCGCTGCGCGATACTCCCAGCCGCTTCGCGGCCTCGTCGACGCGGCGGAAGGTTTCATCAGGAAGCGAGATCGCGGTCTTCACGATGACCGAGTATAACTCGGTCATACTTGATCGCAACGTCGCAGGCACGGAGTGCGGTCCGCGAACGCAGAGAGCTTTCGCATGTTCCCGGCTGCTGATTCAGCTCGCCGGTGGTGCGCTCATCGTGCGATACATGCCTCGAGCAGCCTCGTCGCCTGCTCGACGAGCGGCCGCATCCCCAGCTGACGCGCCCCCACCAGGCCCTGCTCGAGCAGAGCCAACGCACGCGGGTCGTCGCCCTCGCGTACCAGGAACTCGGCGTACTCGACGCGCGTGCGCGCCAGCCAGGCGGCTGCGCCCATGCGCTCGTTCATCGCCAGCGCGTTCTCGAAGTGCGTGATCGCGTCTTCGCACCGTCCGAGCGCCGCTGCCAGGAGGGCGAGCGGGCGCGACGAGGACCCGAGGCACGCCGCTGTCCAGCCCACGACGATGTTGCGGTCCGGGAAGGGCGCCAGCAGCTCGTACAGGACCGCGGCCGCCTGCTCGTCCAACCGTGCCGCCACCTCCGCGCTGTACGCGATCGCGCCCGGCCAGATGCCGTCTCGGGGCAGGACCTCGAAGGCGTTTGCCGACACCCCGTCGAGCTCCTGTCGCGCCTCGTCGAGGCGACCGAGCTCGCACAGTATGTGTGCCAGCACGCATCGCCAGCCGGGAATCGCGGGATAGCGGGCGACATTGGCCCGCACGTCGTCCTCGAACTCCTCCAGCCCCCCGCGCTCGCGACGGATCGTGATCATCTGAAGCGTGAAGACCGAGCCGACGCCCGGGTCGCCGACCCGGTTGCCCAGCTCAAAGCCAGCGCGGCTGTGCTCCTCTGCCTCCTCGTAGCGTCCTGCGAGCAGCAGGGGGATTGCGCGGAACATCGGTATCCACCAGAGCTCCGCGGGCAGCCGGCGCTCCTGCGCAAGCGAGCTGAACGCCTCGACCGAGACCTCGGCACCGGCGATGTCGCCCAGCTCGAACAGGTCGATAAGCCGCCAGCGATGACCCTGGATCGCCAGCCGGGCTGAGCCCCCGCTCGCCGCCAGGCGCAAGAACTCGGCCGAGATCTCCTGGCGCTCGTCCATGCCCTCCGGCGTCCACAGCGAAAAGCGACGAGCGGTCAGGGCGGCGCTCAGAGCGCCGCGATCGCCAGTGCGGCGGGCCACCGCCAGGGCGTGCTCGCTGAGCGTCGAGACGCGCGCGGGATCGCCCGAGAGACTCAGCTCGATGACCAGTCGAGACAGCAGCCGCGACTGGAGGCCAGGATCGTCCTCACCCAGCCACTCGATGGCCTCCTCCAGCAGCGTGACCATCTCCTCGTCGATGATCGGGGTGAAGATCTGGGCGCAGCCGAGCGCCGCCTTCGCAAATCCGGTTGCCGAGCCGATCGCCCGCGCGGTGTCGCCCGCCTGGCGGAACGTGACCCGCGCGCCGCGGGTGTCGCCTGCCTTGAACTGGGCGTCGCCGAGCGCCAGCAGCAGCTCGTGGCGGCGCTCGGCGTCGACCGCTGCGTTCGTCAGCACGGACAGCGCGACGCCGTAGTGGCGCACGGCCTCCTCGAACGCCAGGACATCGAGCGCCTGGCGTGCGGCGAGGACCGAGTAGTGGCCGGCCTTCGCCCGCCCCTGAGACGGCGGCGCGTGCAGGTAGTGATAGGCCAGCTCGGCGAGCCTCGAGACGTCGTCGGTGCTCTGGTCCTCAAGCGCCTGAGCGACGCGCAGGTGCAGCCGTGCGCGGCGCGTCTGGGTCAGGCGCTCGTACAGGGTCTGGCGGATGAGCGCGTGCTCGAAGCAGAAGCGCCCGTAGACGCCGGGCACCTCCTCGATGAGGTGTGCCTCGATCGTCTCGCACAGCACCGTGTCCAGGACGTCCTCAGACAGCTCGCCGAGACGTTCGAGTACCTCGATCGAGAAGCGGTTACCCGCCACACAGGCGATCTCCAGGATCATGCACGCCTCCGGCGACAGGCGCGCCAGGCGCCGCCCGATGACGTCGGCGACCGCGTGGGGCAGCGCGTCGGGTCCACCCTCCCCCGCGAAGCGCTGGTGGCGCAGCATCTCCTCCAGAAAGAACGGGTTGCCGCGGCACTCCTCCCAGAGTGTCTTGCTCAGCTGCGAGGAGACCCCGCGGTCGCTGATCTGCTCGATCAGCTCGCTGGCGTTGCCCTCGTCCAGCCCGGTCAGCGAGATGCGGTGCAGGACGTGCTCGCGGTGCAGATCGGCGAGCGCGTCGAGCAGCGCGTCGCCGCGCTCGGTGTCGCGGTAGGTGCCCAGGACGAGCATCGGCGCCTCGCCGGCGGAGCGGATGACCTGGCGCAGCACCAGCAGCGTCGCCTTGTCGGCCCAGTGCAGGTCATCGAGGATCAGCAGCATCGGCCGCGTGCGGGCGACCTCCGCCAGGACGGTCGCGACGGCATCGAACAGCCGGTAGCGCTCGGCCGTGTCGTCGGCGCCGAGCGCCGGGGCCATCACACCGGTCGCCGCGGCCAGCTCGGGAAGCACGCGCGCGAGCTCGGCGAGGTGCGCCGGAATCCTCTCGCGCAGCGGCGCCAGGACTCCGGCGCCGAGCGCTCCACGCAGCGCCTCCACGAACGGCTGGTAGGGCACGACGGTCTCAGGATCACATCGGCCATACAGCGTCAGCGCGCCGTTGCGCTCGCAGTCCTGGGCGAACTGGACTGACAGGCGCGTCTTGCCGATCCCCGGCTCGCCCTCCAGCAGCGCCAGGCGGCTGCTGTCGCTCTGCGGCGCGTCAAAGAGCTGGCGCAGCGCGTTCAGCTCGGCTTCGCGACCTACAAACGGGGCGCGCACGCGCGCCGAGTGCAACGGCAACGGCGACGTCGTCGCCTGGACAGCCGCCGGCGGCGCCGGCGGCGCTGCTTCGGAAACCGGCGGGGGAGCGCCTAGCAGGCGGCTATGCAACGCACGCAGCTGCATCCCCGGCGTGACGCCCAGCTCGTCATCCAGGCGCTCGCGCAACTGCTCATAGACCGTCAGCGCCTGCGCGACGTTGCCCTGGGCCTCCAGCGCGCGCATCAACACGCCATGCGCGGACTCGCGCAACGGCTCGACCCTGATGATCTCTCGCGCGCGGTCAGCCGCCGTACCCAGCTCGGGCCCACCGCGCAACAGCGACGCCTCGGCGATGCACTCACGCGCGCGCAATCCCAGCTCCGTCAGCTCGCGACGCAGATCCTCAAGCCACGGCGCGGACTCGCCGTGCAACAGGCCGCCATTGGCGATCTGCAGCGAAGCGTCCGCGGCGGTCGCGGCCTGCTCGGGACTGGCGCCTCGCAACGCATCCTGGGCTTCCGCCAGCAGGCCGAACGCGCGGTGGTAGTCCACGACCACGTAGTCGGCGAGCTGCAGGCTCGCGCGGCTCTGGCTCTGGATGACCTCCGGCCCCAGCGCGCGGCGCAGCCGCGACAAGATCGTGTTCAGCGCCGAACTGCGATCACCCGGACCGCCCTCGCCCCAGATCGCCAGCTCGAGCTCGTCTCGACTCACCGGCCGGGCCTGATGAACAGCCAAAAACGACAACGCCAACCGGCCCTGCTGATGAATCGACTCGTCGCGACGGACCCCCGCCACGACCAACCGGAAACGCCCGCACACATCGATCTCTACGGGCGGCGCCACAGCTATCCCTTCACGATGTCGATCGGCCAATCGTACGATGGCATGATCCTCGACCGGCAGGTTCATCGCAACCGTCGAGCGCGGGCGCTGCGGCTCGCGGAGCCGCAGCGGTGGCAGTGTCTGATGTGTGCGTTGTCCCTACCCCCACTGATGTGATAGAGGGTCGCGCGCGCCAGGAGATACACCGAGTTTCGCTGGGCGTTGACATTCTCGGTGGCGATCACAAGACTGCCGACTAGGCCTGCATCGGGAGCAGGCAGGCGGGGTCGTCGGCCAGGCCCTGATCAACATCGAAGGGTGGAGGGGTCCAACGTATGGGAAACACCAAAGGCGCGAAAAGCCTCGCGCAAACGCTGGGGCCGGTTTTCGGTCTGTTCTATGTCGCGATCGGAATCATCGGCTTCTTCGTGACCGGCTTCAGCAACTTCACGCAGAACACTGGCGACGCGCTGCTCGGGTTCGCGATCAATCCGTTCCACAACCTCGTGCACCTGGGGATCGGCCTGTTCCTGATCATCATGACCACGAGCTTCTCGACGGCCGTCGCTGAAGGCGCGGTGCTCGGTGTCGGCATCTTCTACATCGCCGCCTTCGCGATCGGGGTCGTCGCCAAGGACAACCTGACGATCCTGTCGATGTACGGGGCCGGGGACCTCGAGAACCTCAACCACATCGTCAACGGTGTCGCGCTCCTGACGATCGGGTTGATCTCGACGGGGGCGAGCGAGGCACGAGCGAAAAAGACCGGCGTACCGGCCCACTAGCTCCGCGTCTCGCTCAGCGAGGAAGGTTCGGCCGCGCCTCGTTCAGAGGCGCGGCTTCGTTAACGGCCGCTTGCGATCCAGGCGGCCGTCAGCGCCGAGGCGGGACGGTCGCGATCCTCGAGCAGACCGTCGAGCGCATCGCCGGCGAGGGCGTGGACCTTCGCCGCCAGCGCCCGCTCGCCGAGCGGGTTCGCCGGCGAGCCGGCGGGGGCGGTCACGTGAGCGACGGCCAGCGCGTCGAACTCGAGGATCGCCTCGGCCTCGCCGAGCGCGGGCTCCGTGCAGACCGCGATTCGCCGTGCGAGACCCGCCGCGTCGGGGTCGACCGCCGCGAACGAGTCCAGGTCCGGCGCTCCGTGCAGAAGCGCGTATGCGGCGAGGTACGGGATCGAGAACTTCGCTTGCAGCCCGTCGGCGATCTCGTCCCGGGCCGCGGCCTGGCGCGAGAGCGGATGGACCCGGACCACGATCTGTGCCGCCGCCCCGGGCGCCGCGCCGGCGGCGAGCGCAGCGTCGATGACGGCGTGCGTCTGCAGGCAGCAGGGGTAGGCCTTGATCCAGTTGTGGGCGACCGCTGCGTGGCCGTCCGCCGCACGGAGCATCGCATCGAGCGTTGCGCCGGAGGTCGCGACGCCGAAGGCCTCCGCAAACCCTGCCGGTCCGCCCGCGATCGCCCGTGCGTCGACCCTGGCGCCGCTCGCCACGAGCCGGGCGGCATGCACGCCATCAGCGGCCGCCATCGCGACCTGCAGCGCCTTTCCGTCCGATCCGAACGCCGCGCGTAGACCGCCGGCCCGCAGCAGCGCGAGCGCGATCGCCGTGCGCGCGCCGTCCGCATCGAGGCCGAGCAGGCGCGCCGCCACGACCGCGGCTCCAGCGCTGCCGCAGACGGCGGTGGGATGCCAGCCGCCGTCGTAGAGGGCGGGGTGGCAGATCCGCGCCAGCGTTCCCATCGCCTCGAACCCGGCCGAGTAGGCGTTCAGGACCGCTCCCGTGCTCGCCCCCAGCGCCTCGCCGAGGGCCAGCGCGGCGGGCGCCGTCGCGGCGCTGAGGTGCGAGAGGCCGGGCTGGTAGGTGTCATCGAAGTCGAGCACGTGTCCGGCGGCGGCCAGCGCCACCACGCGCTCGAGCACGCCTCCGCCGAGCAGTCCGGCGGCGACGGCGGCGTTCTCGCTCGCGCCCCGCACGGCGCACGCCAGCCAGTCGGTGAACGCGACCGCGTACCGGTCGGTGCTCATGCGAACCGCTCGGCGACCGCGGCGTTGAGCCTGCGGTGCAGTGCGACGTTGGCGGCGCGCTCGGTTCGGACCTCGATGATCGTCCTGCCGTTCGCGCTGAGATGCTCGCGCAGCTCGTTTACGGTCGCCGCGCGCCGGTGATCGAAGCCGTAGAGCTGACCGGCGTGCGCGAAGTTCAGCCCGTGGGGCGTGGCGACGTGCTGCTCGAACATGTCGTGCTCGCCCGCGACCGGGAGAAACTCGAAGATCCCGCCGCCGTCGTTGTTGAGCAGCACGATCGTCAGCGCGAGGTCCAGCCGGCTGGCGGCGAGCAGGCCGCCGATGTCGTGCGCGAGCGCGACGTCGCCGATGAGCACGACGACCGGATCGGGACTGCCGGTCGCGACGACGCCGAACGCGCTGGAGACGGTGCCGTCGATCCCGTTCGCACCGCGGTTGCACAGCACCCGTGGCGCGTCGCCGCGTACGGCCGTGAAGCACTCGACATCGCGCACGGGCATCGACGAGGCCACGAAGAGCGTGGCGCTCGCCGGCAGCCGGGCGCCGAGCTCGCGCGCGACGAGCGGCTCGCTCAGCTCGCCGCCGTCGGTGAGGACGGCGTCGATCGCGGTGGCGGCCGTCGCGTCCGCCCGCAGCCAGCCGGCGAGCCATTCGGGGTCGGCCGACCCAACGTGCCCGGCGGCCGACGTCAGGGTCCGTGCCGGGTCGGCGGCGAGGACCACCTCGACACTGGCGCCGGGATCCTGCCACGCACCGTGGGGGTGCAGCGCGAGCTGCGTGACGCCCTCGCCGAGCCCGTCGAGCCACGCGCGCAGCGGCTTGGACGTCGGCAGATCGCCGCAGCGGATGACGAGATCGGGACGCCGCTCGTCGGCGAAGGCCGCGATGCGCAGCAGCGCGTCGTAGTGCGCGATCGCGGCGCCGCCGCGCCGCGCGCCGCTCAGCGGGTCGGCGAGCAGCGGCCAGCCCAGGCGCTCGCAGGCCGCCGCGATCGCCTCCAGGCCGGGTTCCGCGCGGCCGGCGACGACGATCGGCCGGCGCGCGTCGCGCGCGACGACCGCCAGCGCGCGGCCGCCGGCCGCCGTGTCCTCGCCGGGCGTGCTGCGCAGCACCCAGGGTCGCCCGTTGCCACGCCCCGGCTGCGGATCCTCGCCGAGGTCCGCGGGGGCCACGAGCGGCTCGCGCAACGCGAAGTTCAGGTGTACCGGGCCGGGCCGTCCCTCGGCGGCGGTCCAGACCGCGCGGCACGCGAGCGCGCGCATCCAGCGGGCACGCTCCGGCGTCGCCGCGTGCGTGCCGACCTCGAAGAACCACTTTGCGGCGCTGCCGTAGAGCTTGATCTGGTCGATCGTCTGGCCAGCCCCGACCTCGCGCAGCTCCGGCGGGCGGTCGGCGGTCAGGACGACGAGCGGAACGCGCGCCTCGTGGGCCTCGATGACGGCCGGCGCCAGATTCGCGGCCGCGGTCCCGGAGGTGCAGGTGATCGCCACCGGCCTGCCCGTCGCCTTGGCGGCCCCGAGCGCGAAGAAGCCCGCGCAGCGCTCGTCGATGTGCGAGAAGCAGCGCAGTCGCTCGTCGCGCGCGAGCGCGAGCACGATCGGCGTGCAGCGCGAGCCCGGCGACGTGCACGCCTCGCGGACTCCGCAGCGCGCCAGCTCGTCGACGAAGGCGCGCAACAGCAGGTGGGTGTCGGGAGCGGCGGGCATCATGGCGGGCGTGTCCGAGCCGCTTCTCCTCTTGCATGGCTTCACGCAGACCGGACGCGGCTGGGACGAGGTGATACGCCACCTCGACGGCGAACGCTACCGCCCGCTGGCGCCCGACCTGCGGGGCCATGGAGCGGCTGCAACGCGGCGCCCAATCGACTTTGCCGCCTGCGCGAACGATGTCGCGGGGCTCGCCGCAGGCCGCTTCGCGCTCGCCGGCTACTCGATGGGCGGTCGTCTGGCGCTGCACGTGGCGCTCGCGCACCCGCGGCGCGTCACGCGGCTCGTGCTCGTCTCGACCTCGGCGGGGATCGAGTGTGCCGAGGCGCGCGAGCGCCGGCGCGCCGACGACGAGGCGCTTGCGGCATGGATGGAGGAGGACCGGACGATGAGCGAGGTCGCCGACCGGTGGGGGGCACAGCCGCTGTTTGCCGGCCAGTCGCCGCAGGTAGCTGCGGCCGCGCATGCAGACCGGCTGCGCAACGACCCGGCGGCGCTGGCGGCCGCGCTGCGCGGGATCGGCACCGGCGTCATGACGCCGCTGTGGCAGCGTCTCGGCGAGCTGCGCATGCCGGTCGCGGTGCTGGCGGGCGAGCGCGACGCGAAGTTCGTGGCGTTGGCGCGGCGCCTGGTCGAGGCACTGCCTGGCGGCTCGCTGACGATCGTCGAGGGCGCCGGGCATGCGCTCCCGCTCGAGGCGCCCGCGGCGGTTGCGTGCGCGATCCACGTTCGCGCGTGAACCCAGCAGCGGCGAGCAACATGAGCCCGGGTTTGACACGTGTGTGTCGCCGGTTCCTAGTGGCCGGATGTGCCGGCTGCGATGGAGATGCTCACGTCGTGCCGGCAGGCCGGAAGCGGCCTGTGCGCGAGAAACGCCTCGACGGCGGGCTCGGCGCAGCCGTTGGGGTCCGCGCCGAGCACGCCGTGGCCGACGCCGTGCTCGACGACGAGCTGCGCACCGGGGAGCATGGCAACGAGCGCGCGCGCCTTCTCCAGCGGCGTGCGCAGGTCCAGATCGCCCGACAGGACGAGCGTCGGGATCCGGCCGGACAGCGGGGGCGCGGGGGCAACGGCGCGGCTCGGAGCGGGCCAGTCCTCGCACAGCGAAAGCAGGCCGGCGCGCACCGCGGCGATGCGGTCAAACGGCGCAAGCGCCTTCTCCGGCGTCACGTCGATCGCGGCCTGCGCCTGCGCGCGGCGCGTCGCGGGGTCGACGGCCCGATCCCACGCGAATGACGACTCCTCGCACGTCGTGGCGGCGAACAGCGCGGGGCTGAACTCGCTGACGAGCCCGCCGTCCTCGGTTGCGATCGCGGTGAGCTTGAGCCGCACGAGCGCCGCGCTGCGGCCGCGTAGCGCGGCTTTCACGGCGGGCGGTACCGCTCGCAGCAGGTCCGGGTCGAGGTCGCCGGTGACGAGCAGCGACAGCACGTCGTCGGCGTCGACGCGGACCGCGAGGCGATGGCGGCTGCGGCGTACGAGCCGGCGGATCGGCGAACGGCGCAGCCTCCGGGTGAGCTGGGCGAGGTCGCGGACGGGATGCGCCGCGGCTCCGCCGCAGCCGCTGCGGCACGCCGAGCGGACGACCCGGGCGACCGCGCCGACGGTCTCGCGCGCGAGCGAATCCGGGCCGTCGGGCGCGACCGGTGAGTCGAGGATCATGCGCTCGACGTGCTGCGGGTAGCGGCGCGCGTACTCCAGCGCGACGCGCGAGCCGTAGGAGACCGCGTACAGCGCGATCGTGTCGGCGTGGATGCGCGCTCGCAGCGCCTCGAGGTCATCAGCCGAATCGGAACTCGTGTAGTAGGAGCGACGGTCGCCGAGACTACGCGCGCACGAACCGGCTGGAATCGTGAGCGAGGACCCGAGACGGCGCTCGAAGCTTCGGCAGCGCAGCAGGCCAGAACCGCCCGTCCCGCGCTGGTCGAACATGACGAGGTCGCGGCCGGCGGTCGGCAGGATGACGTCGTAGCTCTCGGCGAATGGCAGGCCGGCCTGCCCGGGGCCGCCCGTGAGGCCGACGATCGGCGGCCGGCTCGGGCGGCGCGAGCGGATGCGCGCGGCACGCAGCCGGATCGTGCCCGCCAGTGCGCCGGCGCGGTCCAGCGGCACCGTGAGGCTGAAGCAGCGGACTGCCTGTAGGACGGGGCACGAGCCTGCGGCGGCCACGGTACGGGGCGGGGGCGCGATCGCGAGCGCAGCGGACAGCATCAGCAGGAGGGCAACGCGCGTGGCGATGATGTCGTGTACCACGTATGGCCTCGTGATGGGCCATCTCCTGGCGGCGCTCCTGTCGATCATCGGCATCGGCCAACTTCCGGCCGAGCCGCTGAAGGCCCCCCAGCCGCGCGCGATGACGCTGCGCCAGGCGGTCGGGCAGCACATGGTCTTCGCCTACGACGGGCTGGTGCCGCCGCGGGATCTGCGCCGCCGGATCGCGCGCGGCGAGGCGGCGGGCGTCATCCTCTTCGCGCGCAACGTTGGGTCGACGGCGCAGGTGCGTGCGACGATGCGAAGCTTGCAGCAAATCCGCCGCCCGCGCGGCTTCAAGGCACCGCTGATCGTCATGGCCGACCAGGAGGGCGGCGGCGTGCGCCGGATCCCAGGCGCCCCGGCTCGCGCGGCGGCCGATGTCGACACGGTCTCGCAGGCGCGCTCCGATGGCCGCGCCGCCGCCCGGACGCTGCTGCGTGCAGGCGTGAACGTGAACCTCGCCGCGGTAGCCGACGTCGCGCGCCCGGGCGCGGCGCTGGAGGCCGAGCGGCGCACGTACGGGCGGACCTCATACGACGTGACGCGCCTCGCGAGCGCCTTCGCCGCCGGTCTGCGCGCCGGTCGTGTGCTGGCGACTCCCAAGCACTTCCCCGGCTTTGGGGCGGCGGACGTGAACACCGATGCCGCGCCGGCGCGGATCGAGTCCTCGCTGGACACGCTGCGCGCCGTCGACGAGCCACCGTTCGCCGCACTGATCGCAGATGGAGTGCCCGCCGTCATGGTCTCGACGGCCGTCTATCCGGCACTCGACGAGCAGCCCGCGGCGCTCTCGCCATTGTGGGTCCGCGGTGAGCTGCGCCGCCACCTACGCTTCCGCGGCGTCGCGGTGAGCGACGACCTCGGCACGCCGGCCGTCGCGCCGTTCGGCTCCAACGGCCGGCGAGCGGCACTGGCCGTCCAGGCCGGGATCGACATCCCGCTGTTTGCAGGCAGCTACCGCGCGGGCGTCGAGGCGTTCCACGGGATCGTGGCGGCGGCGCGGTCGGGAAACCTCGACCTCGGGGTGCTGCGCGACAAGGCGCGGCGGGTGCTGCGGATGCGGGCGAGGCTGGCGCGCTAGCCCTGACGCTGCGTGAGCCAGCCCGCTGCGGCGTGCCACGCGGCGCTGGAGGGATCGATCGGGTCGCGGTGGCCGCCCGCCGTCTCGACCAGCGTTACGTCTGCGCCGGCGCGGAGCGCCGCGTCGGCGTACGCGCGCGAGCGCTTGACCGACACGGTCTCGTCACCGTCGGCGTGCACGAGCCCGACCGGGACGTTGAGCGGGATCCGCCGGATCGGGTCGGCCTGGGCGTAGCGCTCGGGAACCTCGTCGGCGCTGCCGCCGAGCAGCCGCGTGGCGACGTCGCCGGCTCGGCTGAGATCGGTGACGGCGGCCATCGCGAGGACGGCCGCGGCGCTGACCTTCGGGAGCGCGCCGGGCGCGCCGTCGGGCAGCTGCGGGCGCCCGGCGGCCCACAGCGCGAGCTGCCCACCGGCCGAGTGGCCGACGAGGGTGACTCGTTCGAGGTCGAGGTCGTGGTCTGTGAGCTGCTCGAGGTGGTCGATCGCGGTCGCGACGTCGTCAAAGGTCATCGGCCAGCCGCCGCCTTCCCTGCCCAGGCGCCGGTACTCGACGTTCCACGCGGCGAAGCCGCGCTGCATGAGGTCGACGCACAGTGGGCGCATGATGAGCTTCGTGTAGGGCGGCTGCCAGTAGCCGCCGTGCAGCACGACCGCGACGGGGTGGGGACCGGGCGAGCGCGGCTCGTGCAGGTCGGCGATCTGGCGCGGATGCGTGCCATAGCGATGGCGCTGAGGCGGACGGCGCAGGGCCGAACGAGCGATCAGCAGTGCCAGCGAGGTCATCTGTGGCCCAGCAGTCCGGGCCCTGCCGGCACCTGGATCGCGCCCGCGTGCGGTATCAGCTGCGGGTGCTGCTCGCGTTCGTCGACGAACAGCTGGAGGGTCGCTAGGCCGCAGGGCGTCGTCAGCCGCAGCGCCGCGACCGCGTGCACGGCCGCTGCGATGCCCAGCGGGCCGTCGATGGTCGAGGCGACGTAGGGCTCAGCGCCGCTCGTGCGCACGAGCGCCGCGCTGGCGAGCAGGCCGGAGATGCCGCCGCAGCGCCCGAGCTTCAGGCAGACGGCGTCCGCCGCGCCCGACGCGAGCGCGCCCGGCTGCGCGGCGGTCTCGTCCATCGCGATCCGGACCGCCACGCGCTCGCGGACGCTTCGCAGCGCATCGATGCCGTGTACCGGCTCCTCGACGAGCTCGAGGCCGGCTGGCGCGAGCGCCTCGATGGCATTGACGGCGTCGTCGGGAGTCCACGCGCCGTTGGCGTCCAGTCGCAGGTCGATTTGCGGGCCGAGCGCGGCGCGGACCGCGGCGACGCGCCCGCCGTCGTCACCGGTCCCGACCTTGAGCTTCACGCATCGAAACCCGTTGTTGCGGGCCTCCACAGCGGCGATGGCTGCGCCGGCCCGGTCCTGTGCGGCGATCGTCGCGTTGACGGGCACGGCGCCGAGCATGGTGTCGGAGAGCAGCGCCGCGACGGGTTCACCGGCGCGCTTCGCGGCCCTGTCCCACAGCGCAAGGTCGACCGCCGCAAGCGCCTGCGGGAGATCGTCGGCCGCACGGCACGCATCGAGCAGCTCACCGCCGGGGAGATCGTCTCGTGATTGCATGAGGACGCTCCGGTAGGCGTTCAGGGCCGTTTCGGTTTGGGCCGGACTGACGCCGTCGTAGGGCTCGAGTGGAGCGGCCTCGCCACGCCCGACAACCCCGTCCGCTCCCTCGATCGTGAGCTCAAACAGCTCGCGCTCGGCGACCGCGCCGTACGAGGTCAGCAGGGGCGTGCGAAGCCGCAGCGTCCGGTGCTCGATCGTGACGCGCACGCCGGGGTTCCTATCGCGTGCGGTCGGCCAGCGTCGTGCGACCTCGCGCGGGGGCGCGACGTGTCTGTGCCAGAAGTGCGTCAGCTCCGTGTCGATTTGCGCGCGAGCGGCCGCTGCGTGGTTGCGCGAGGGGATGCTTGGGCGAGTGCCCGGATCGCATCCACAAGTGACACATGACGAAGCGCCGGCGCGCGGTCCGTCTGCTGTTCATCGTGGTGATGCTCCGGGGGTGGTTGGCGGTGCGGCGGCTGGTGGTCCGTCTGTCGTGCATCTTGGTGATGCTCACGGGGTGGTCGGCGGTGCGGGGCCGGCCGAGCCGTCTGATGTGCGCCTGTGCCCGCTCGGTGATCGCGACTCTCATCTCTCAGGGCGCGGATTTGGCACAGATGCCTCTCGATCGCTTGATCGCGGCGGTCGCAGCTGCGCAGCAGGGCGCGATCACGTGGCGGCAGCTCGTGACGATCGGAGTTGCGCGCGGCGGCTACGTGCCGCTGCGCACGACCTGGCACGAACTCGACGCCGAGTCGCACGCCCTCATCGCCCGCGTCGCCGAAGCGCTCGCCCGTCCGCGACGGAGCTAGCCTCGCGCCGCGGCCGCCGCCAGTGACCGTCCGAACGCACACGACACGACGAACGCCTAGCTCGCAAGCACCCCCGCGCTCAGCAACAGGCAGAACGCGAGCTGCAGCAACCCGGTCTGCGCGAGCGCCTCATTCAGCGTCGGGCCGTCGGCATGCTCGCGCACCGTCCGCACGAGCCGCACGGCCAGCGGCAGCGTCAGCCACGGCAGGAACAACCACGGCGAGAGCGACCCCAGTAGCCACGGCAGCGGCGCGACGACGTACGCGCCATAGACGATCAAGCCGTAGACCGTCCGAGCGCGTTCGCGGCCGAGCCGCACCGCCAGGGTGCGCTTGCCCGCGCGAGCGTCGGAGTCCATATCGCGCACGTTGTTGACGGCGAGGATTGCCGCCGCGAGCAGGCCGACGGGTACGGCCAGCACGAACGCCTCCCCGGGCCACGTCCGTAGTTGCGCGAATGCCGAGCCGGCCACGGCGGCGACGCCGAAGAACAAAAAGACGAAGATCTCGCCGAGCCCCTCGTAGCCGTACGGCTTGGGCCCGCCCGTGTAGAGCACGCCCGCGGCGATCGAGGCGATGCCGACGAACAGCAGCTCGATCCCGGCCACCGCCACGAGGTAGATGCCGCACAGCACGGCCAGACCGAACGTGACATACGTCGCCACCAGCACCTGGCGCGGCGGGACGAGCCCGCCGGCCGTCACGCGGACCGGACCGACGCGATCCTCGGCGTCGGCGCCGCGGCGGGCGTCGGAGTAGTCGTTGGCGAGGTTCGTGCCGATCTGGATCAGGAGCGAGCCAAGCAGCGCAGCGACGAACGCCCCCGGCCGGAAGACGCCGCGCTCGATCGCCAGCGCGGTCCCGACCAGCACCGGCGCGACGGCTGCGGGCAGCGTCCGCACGCGCGCGGCCATGAACCAGATGCGCACAGCGCCGCCGGCCGCCACCGCGCTCACGATAAAACGCCCGTCTCGATGAACGTCGACACGGCCAACTACGGCCTCTTCGGGAAGCGCGAGAAGTCCGGGCGCCGCTTCTCCTTGTACGCGTCGCGCCCCTCCTGTGCCTCGCTGTTCTCGTAGAACAAGAGGTTCGCGTCATGGGCGAGCTGCTGAATTCCGCTCAATCCGTCCTCGGCCGCATTGAAGCTCGCCTTCATCAATCGCAGCGCGAACGGCGACATCGCGAGCATCCCGCGACACCACGCGACCGTCTCCTCCTCCAACCGCGCCAACGGCACGACCGTGTTGACCAGCCCCATCGACAACGCCTCGTCAGCGTCGTACTGCCGGCACAGAAACCACATCTCCTTGGCCTTCTTCGGCCCGACGAGATTCGCCAGCAGCCCTGCCCCGAAGCCGCCGTCGAACGAGCCGACCTGCGGCCCGACCTGTCCGAAGCGCGCGTTGTCGGCCGCGATCGACAGGTCGCAGACGAGGTGCAGGACGTGGCCCCCGCCGATCGCGAAGCCGGCGATCATCGCGACGACGGGCTTGGGCAACCTGCGGATCTGGACGTGCAGGTCGGTGACGTGGAAGCGCCCGAGGGCGCCGGGCTTGTCCGGCTCCGACAGATAGCCGGTGTCGCCGCGCACGCGCTGGTCACCGCCCGAGCAGAAGGCCATCTCGCCCTCGCCGGTGAGCACGATCACGCCTACCGACGTGTCCTCGCGCGCGCGCTCCAGAGCATCGGAGATCTCGACGATCGTCTGCGGCCGGAAGGCGTTTCGCACCTCCGGCCGGTCGATCGTGATCTTCGCGATCCCGTCCGGGCTGAGCTCGTAACGGATGTCGGCGTAGCCGTCGCCCACCGGGGTCCACTCGATCGCCATGGGCGTGCAGGCTACTTTCCGTGGCGTGCTCGTCGAATCCTGGCTCGCCCGCGCCGCACGAACGCGTCCCAACACGATCGCGGTGCGCGCCGACGACGAGACCCTCACCTACGCCGAGCTCGACCGCGCAGCGACGGTCGCGGCCAGTCGCCTGAGCGCGCTCGGCGTACGAGCCGGCGAGCGCGTCGCCCTCGCGCTGCCGGCGCGAGCGCCGTTCGTCGAGACGCTGCACGGGTGCCTGCGCCTGGGGGCGATCGCCGTTCCGATCGACCTGCGCCTTACCCAGGCCGAGCGCGCCGCGCGCTGGAAGGGCTGCACCGCCGTCGTCGGTGCGCCGCTGGACGGCCTATACGACCCCGGCGCCGAGATTCATCACGGGCACGACCTCGACGCGACCGCGATCGTCGTCCACACCTCCGGAACGAGCGCGGGCCCAAGGCCGATCGAGCTGACGTTCGGCAACTGGCTATGGAGCGCGCTTGGCTCCGCCGCAGCACTCGGCCTTGACCGACACGAGCGCTGGCTGTGCACGCTGCCGCTCTCGCACGTCGGCGGCCTCGCGATCCTGATTCGCAGCGCGATCTACGCGACCACCGCGATCCTGCACGAGCGCTTCGACGCGCAACGCGCGGCAGATGAGATCGCAACGGACGCGACGCTCGTCTCCGTCGTCCCGACGACGCTCGCGCGGCTGCTCGACGCCGGTCTGCACGAGCCGCGCGCATTGCGCGCCGCGCTCGTCGGCGGCGCTTCGATCGCGCCCGCGCTGCTGCGACGAGCAGCCGATGCGGGGGTTCCCACGGCCACGACCTACGGCCTCACCGAGGCCTGCTCGCAGGTCACGACGAACGGGCCGGCGCTCTTCCCTACCAAGGTCAGGATCGGCGCCGCGCGGGAGATCCTCGTCCAGGGGCCGACCGTCTCTCCACGAGCGGTGGCCGAAGACGGCTGGCTGCACACCGGCGACGAAGGCGCGCTCGACCAGAACGGCCACCTCACCGTCACCGGCCGCGCCGGCGACACGATCGTGACGGGCGGCGAGAACGTGGCGCCGGCGGAGGTCGAAGCCGTGCTGGCGTCCCATCCGGCGGTCGCGGAGGCCGGGGTACACGGGGTCGCGGACGCGACCTGGGGCGAACGCGTCGTTGCCACCGTCGTGCTGCGAGCGGGGGCAACCGCGACTCCTGACGAACTGCGGGGTTATTGTAGCGTCCGCCTTGCTGGATACAAGGTGCCCAAAGTCGTCCGGTTCTCATTAGAGTTACCGCGGACGGCCACCGGGAAGCTCCTGCGCCGAAACCTGGAGGATTGAATTGTCACGTATGGGCCGCCGACGTTTTATGGCTTCCGCTGCCGCGGTCGCCGTGGTGCTCGTCGCACCCGCCGCTGCGCATGCGGCGGCGACCTACACCGTCAAGCCCGGCAACGGCTCATGCGGCGCTCCCACCGACCTCGTCTGCGGCAACCTCGCCGAGGCGGCCGCCGCGGCGGCCAACGGGGACACGTTCAACCTCACGAAAGCGACGTACGAGGCGGCCGAGTTCAAAAAGGGCGGGCTGACGATCAGCGGCGAGCCCGGGGTCGCGATCAACGGCACGATGACGTTCTCCGCCGCCACCGGCGGCGTCAACAAGCTGTCGAAGGTCGCGCTCAGCTCGGGCACTGCGGCCGCGCCCGGCATCCTCGTCAAGGGCGTCTCGAGTTTGGAGCTGAGCGACTCGATCATCCTCAGCAAAGATGGACACGGGGTTCTGATCACGGCCGGGACGAAGAACAAGATCGTGCGCTCGGTGATCGTCACCGGCGGCGCCTCGGCCAGCGCGGTACGGATCGAGACCAAGCGTGACGACCCGAACAACGACCTCAACAAGGGGTTGACGCTCGAGTCGACGATTCTCACCGGCGGCGCTGCCGGGCTCGGCGTGCGCACGGAGTGCCTCGCGCTCCTCGATGCGCCGGCCGGCGACGTGAACGTCATCGCCCACCACATCACGGCGGCCGGCTCGTCGAACGGCATCGTGCTCGACTCAAGCGATGCCGCGCGGACGCTCAGCGCCGGTGCCGGCAACATCACGACGTCGCTCACGGACTCGATCGCGTTGAACAACAAGACGACGCGCTACGCGGTGCTCGGCGGCGCGAACGAGGCGAACATCAGCGCTGACACGCGCAGCCTCCAGACCGCTGACGAGGGCACGCTGTTCGCCGCTCCGACGAGCCATAACTACCGCCTGCGGCCGGGCTCCCCGGCGATCGACAAGGGCGGCTTCACGTCCGGTGAGTCGGCGACCGACATCGACGGCGACCCGCGTCCCGGCCCCACGACCGACCTCGGTGCCGACGAGTTCATCAACGCCCCGCCGACCGCTGCCATCAAGGTGGCCACCCCCACGCCGCGCAACGGAAAGCCCGTGACCTTCGACGGTCGCGGGTCCGGTGACCGCGAGGCCAGCTACGGCGGAGGCATCGTCAAGTACCAGTGGAACTTCGGCGACGGGCAAACGCAGGAGACGGCCACCCCGGTCGTGCAGCACACCTACGCCTCACAGGGCACCACGGTCGTCCAGCTCGTGGTCGTCGACAACTTCGGCGCGGCCAGCGGCGTCGCCACGGCGCCGATAACGATCAGCGACGGCACGCCGCCAGAGGTGAGGATCACCAAGCCACTGGCCAACCAGACCCTCAAGCTCGTGACGGTCACGAAGTCGTCCGAGACCAACAACAAGGGCAAGAAGACGACCAAGACGACGCGCAAGCGGCTCAAGCTGGGCTTCGCCGGCACCGCCAAGGACAGCGCGGGCGTTGCCAACGTCGTGCTGTTCATCGAGAAGCTCGCCGCGCCATCGGCGTCCACGGGCCAGGGCACGACGAAGGCCAAGGCCAGCCAGGCCCCGAAGGCATCGAAATGCGCCTGGCTGGATCCGAAGCGGGGCTTGATCAAGCGCAGCTGCTCCAAGCCGTTCTTCATCCTCGCACGGCTCGCAAAGGACGGGACGTGGTCCTACAACATCTCGACGCAGATCAAGCAGCCTTCGGCGGGGACCTACCGGGTGATCGCCTCCGGGGTCGATGGCACGGGTGCTGCGGGCAACTCCGCGCCCGCGAAGGAAGCCATCATCCGATTCACGCTGAAGAAGTGACGTTGATGGACGTGAGATCCCTGAGCATCGCGGCCGCCGCGACGATTGCAGCGCTGGCAGCGCCAGCCGCTGCCCAGGCGGCGACGACCTATACCGTCGCTGCGGGCAACGGGATGTGCGGCGGCACCGACCACACCTGCGAGTCGCTGGCCGCGGCAGCCGGTGTCGTCGCAGCCGGCGACACGGTCACGGTGTCGCCGGGCACCTATGCCGAGTCGGCGACGTTCGCGGTCCCGAGTGTGACGATCACGGGCTCCACTGCTGGCACCGGCGTCCTGGTCACCGGCTCGATCACGTTCAGCGGCAACGGCGCGGACCCGAGCGTGCTCGAGAAGGTCGTCGTCGCGCCGTCCACCGAGGGTTCGCCGGCTGTCGGCGTCACCGGAACAGCCGGCGTCGCGGTGCGTGACGCGCTGCTCGTCAGCACGGGCGGCACCGGCATGACGATCGGCAATGGCGACAAGAACTCGCTCACGCGGAGCACCGTCGTCTCGGGCGGCGGCGCCGGAACCGCGGTCCTCGTCCAACCAGGCTCCGCGGCGACGAACCTCACGCTGGACTCGACCATCCTCAGCGGTGGACCGAGCGGCTCCGGGCTGACGGTCAACACGGGCGCGGGCAGCGGCCTGCTTGCGGGCACCGGCGACGCGACGATCACCGCGCGACACATCACGGTCGCGGGCTCGGCGAACGGCATCGTGCTCGACTCCAGCAAGGCGAGCGGTGTCGGGGGGGTCGGGAACATCGCCGCGACCGTGACCGATTCGATCGTGCTCGGCGCCAGCTCGACGAAGAACTACGCGGGCCTGCCCCTGCCGCTGCTCCCGGCCAACCAAGCAACGCTCGCGTTCACCCGCACCGACCAGACGACCGCAGCCGAGACGCTGTTCGCCAACCCCGCGAAGCGCAACTTCCACATTCGCGCCGACGCGCCGGCGATCGACAAGGCACAGATCACGCCCGGCGATTCGCCGACGGACATCGACGGCCAGTCGCGCTCCAGCGGGGCCAGCAGCGACCAGGGCGCCGACGAGTTCGTCAACACCGCGCCGAAGGCGGTTCTCGCCATCAAGACGCCTGCCCCGCGCAGCCAGTCGCCGGTGCTGTTCGACGCCAGCGGCTCCACTGACCGCGAGGCCGGCCTCGGTGGCGAGATCGTCAAGTACCGGTGGAGCTTCGGCGACGGCCAGACCGCGGAGACGACCACCGCGCAGACAAGCCATACATATGCCGCTGAGGGAGCGATCGTCGTCACCCTCAGCGTCGTGGATAAGCAGGGCGCCTCCAGCGAACCCGTGTCCGTGCCGCTGTCGCTCGGCGACGGCACGCCGCCGGCGGTGACGATCACCGTTCCCGTCGACAACCAGAAGGCCAAGCGATCGAAGAGGACGACGAAGACCGTCACGAAGAACGGCAAGAAGACGAAGGTCAAGACGACGAAGCTGACGCCGATCACGATCGGCGGCACCGCGACGGACAAGTCGGGCGTCAAGAGCGTCGTCATCACGATCCAGAAGCTGGGCAGCGCCAGCACGGGCACCAAGGCGCAGTGCACATGGCTGGATCCCACCAAGGGCCTCGTCAAGCGCGCATGCGCCAAGCCGGTGCTCATCAGGCCCCACGTAAGCCGGGGGATCTGGGCCTACAAACCGCTCAAGAAGCTCAAGAAGGGGCTCAGCGCCGGCACCTATCGGGTGAGCGCCTATGGCACGGACAACTCGGGCGCCTTCGGAAACTCGGCACCCAAGAACAAGGTCATCAGGTTCACGCTGACCAACAAATAGTGGACTGGCAGCGCAGACCGTGATGGACCACGACCCGGTCGCCTACCGCCAGTCGAGCCTCGAACGCTGGGCTCGCGCGGCAGCGGGCTGGGGCACCCATCGCAGGATCGTGCAGTCGACCGGGCAGCCGGTTTCGGCCTGGCTGGTCGACGCGATCGAGCCTCAGCCCGGGCATCGCGTGCTCGAGCTCGCGGCCGGCCCAGGCGACACGGGCTTCCTCGCCGCCGAGCTGATCCAGCCAGGTGGGGAGCTCATCAGCTCCGACGCGGTGCCGGAGATGGTCGAGCAAGCGCGTTTGCGCGCCGCCGAGCTGGGGATCGGGAACGCCGACTTCCGGACGATCGAGGCAGAGTGGATCGACCTGCCGGCGGCCTCGCTGGACGGCGTCCTCGGGCGCTGGGTGTACATGCTGCTCGCCGACCCGGAGGCGGCGCTACGCGAGACGCGGCGCGTCCTGCGCCCCGGCGGACGCGTCGCGCTCGCGGCCTGGACGGATCCGCAGGACAATCCATGGGCCTGGACGCAGACGGCGCAGCTCGTCGCCATGGGCGCCATCGACCCGCCGGATCTCGACGCGCCGAACATGTTCGCCTTCCGCGATCCCAACCGGATCCGCGAACTGCTCGAGAAAGCCGGCTTCACCGACATCGAGATCCAGCAGATCCCGGTGGTCTGGCGCTACGACGACCTCGACGCGTGGTGGGACACCGAGCTTGACATCTCCACGAGCCTGACCGATGCCGTCGGAGCGCTCACGCCGGCGCAGCGCGACGATCTGCGCGACGCGGTCGACGCGCGCCTGGTGCAATACGTGCAGGCCGACGGGACCGTCGCCCTGCCGGGCCGCACGCACGTGGCTGCGGCGAGCGCGTAGCAGCGGCTCTCGGTTCAGCCCGTGAAGCGCGGAGCCCCGAGCGCGATCCCGCAGCGGTCGAAGCGACGCGTTGTCACCGACCGGTTGCCCGCGCGGTCATGCGCGACCACCCTGATGCTGTGGGGACCGACGCGCAGGCCCACGACCTTGATATGAAGCGAGAACCGTGTCAGGGATGTCCGCTTCACACGCTTGCCGTCGAGGTAGACATTCACCGTCCGGATCCCGGCTCCGTCGCGAAGCCTGATGCGCGCGGTGAAGTTGCGCGCGGCGCAGATGGTGCTGGCTGGCGGCCGACGCTTACCGGGCTTGCGGGCCGGTGGCTTGCGGATGCCGGGGAGCCCGAGCAATTGCACCACAGGCCCGGCAGCGTCCCCGCCGGCGCCGCCACCCGGCCCGGTGGACGTGCCGCTACCGGGCCCTGTGGTCCCGGGGCCTGTCGTTGTCCCGGGCCCTGTGGTGGCGCCTGGGCCCGTGGCGCCGGCACACTGCGATCGCTTGATCGTGTCGTTGATCAACGTCACGGCACCGACGCGGGCAAGGAGCCTGCCGTCGACAGCCACCCCGTCGTTCGCCGAGATCGATAGCGCAGCCAGGATCGTGCCCTTGAACGCAGTTCTTGTTCCGAGCGTCGCGGAACTGCCCACCTGCCAGTAGACGTTGCACGCCTGGGCCCCGTTGATGAGGCTGACGCTGCTGTCGGTCGCCGTCGTAAGCGTCGAAGCGATCTGGAAGATGAACACTGCGCTCGGGTCGTTCTGCGCGTCAAGCGTGAGGTTCCCCGTCAGCCCAAGCGAGGGGACCGACCCGGTTCGGTAGACGCCGCTCGTGAGCGTCTGTCCGCCGACGTCGGGCGGCGGCGTCGTGGAGAACGGGCGTCCAGCAGCGTCCTGGTACGCGGTCGCGAGGTCGGTCTTGGATTGCTGGGCGACAGCATCGGTTATGTGCATTGCCCCGTTGACCGTCCCAGGAGGAAATCCCGTCACCGCAGTGCCCGGATGCAGGCCCAGGTCGCCGTTTATCACGGAGTTGCCCGTGTTCGTGATCGTGCTGCCACCGAGGATCGCGAAGCTGTCGGCGCTGCCGAGGAGCACGGGCGGCGGGCCCGCGTGGGCAGTGCTTGCGAACGCCAGCAGCGCGAGCGAAAGCGCGCTCACACAACTCATCAGACTCGCGACGCGAGAGTGCCGGCGCGATGCAGAGCTGCAGCTGTGGGTCTCGGAGAGCTGGCGGGGGCTGGAGGAGCGGCGAGGGGTCAAGGGTGCCACCGCAATAGACCTCGACACTACCAGTATCCGACGGCGCGCTCGACCGTGCGTACGTCCCAGCGCTCGGCGAGCTCCTGCGAGATCCGGAACGGCGCCCGATCGCCGCCGCGCGCGACCCAGCTCAGGCCCTCGAGCAGCTGCTGTGAGAAGTGCGCGGAGATGCGCCCGGCGAACGGGACGTGGTCGGCGACGGCGTCGGAGTGCGACGCGAACAGCCGCAGCGGCCCGGTCAGCAGCGACGCCCAGTTGTGGCTCTCGACGCCAAGCATGTCGGCGATCTCGTCGCCATCGGCCTCGTCGTCGCTGACGGTCGTGCCCAGCTGCTGCAGTGCCTCCAGCGGGACGATCGAGAACGTACACAGCGTCCCGGCCAGGTCCTCCTGGTTGATCGGCGTGTCCCAGCTGGTGTTCCAGTGCTCGCTGCGCGAGCACAGGCGGCGTACCGCGGCGTGCATGAGCCGCACCTTCTGCGCGTCGCGGATCCCGCGCCCTCCGAACCGAGCCCGCCCGGCTCCATGACGTCGAGGATCAGCTGCGCGGTCGGCGATCCGGCGGACGGGGTCGCTCTGCAGCCGCGCCGTGAGATGGAGCACCTGCACGCCCTCGGCGAACGCGTAGCACTTGGGCAGCGACGCGCACGCGAACGCCATCACGATCGTTGGCCCATGGACCCCGAAGAACTCTCCGCCGATCGCGATCCGCTCCGGGTCGGCCCAGTCGGGCAGGTCATCCGTCGACTCCAGATAACGAGCGCACGACCTTCGGCAGCTTTGCCCTGGGGACGTCGTCGTTGCGCACGAGCGTCTGCATGAGCCGGTTGACGGCGTCGATCTCGTCGTCGTCGTCGAGCTCCTGCACGACGGCTTCGGCGGGGGGATCGCCGGCCTGGCGCATCTGGTCGAGCAAGCGGTTGGTCCATCTCGTCCGTGCCATGGCCTTCAACGGATGCAACCGGTCCGGCGGCGACCTGTCAATGCTCGCGTTATCGCGCGAACCGTGCAATCAACCATCTAGGATGCCCCGCCATGTACTACGACGACGACGCCGACCTCACGCTCCTCGACGGCAAGACCGTCGCCATCATCGGCTGGGGCTCCCAGGGCCACGCCCACTCGCTGAACCTCAAGGATTCGGGGGCAAACGTCGTCGTAGGCCTGCGCGAAGGGTCGGCGTCGGCCGCGAAGGCCGCTGAGCACGGCCTCGAGGTGCTGCCGGTTGCCGACGCGGCAAGCCGCGGCGACCTCGTGATGATGCTCGTGCCCGACGAGCTGCACCGTGAGGTCTACGACGGCGAGGTGAGCGACGGTATCGCCGAGGGAAACATGCTGCTCTTCGGCCACGGCTTCTCGATCCACTACAACGAGGTCGAGCCGCCCGCCGGCGTCGACGTCGCGCTCGTTGCCCCCAAGGGCCCCGGGCATCTCGTGCGCCGTCAATACCTCGAGGGATCAGGCGTTCCGGGCCTCGTGGCGGTCGAGCAGGATGCGACCGGAAACGCCAAGGCGCTCGCGCTCGCCTACGCCAAGGCGATCGGCTGCACGCGCGGGGGCGTCATCGAGACGTCGTTCAAGGACGAGACCGAGACGGACCTCTTCGGCGAGCAGGCGGTCCTCTGCGGCGGCGCTTCGGAGCTCGTCCAGGCCGGCTTCGAGACGCTGGTGGATGCCGGCTACGACCCGAAGATGGCGTACTTCGAATGCCTGCACGAGCTCAAGCTCATCGTCGACCTCATGTACGAGAAGGGCCTGGCGGGAATGCGCTACTCGATCTCGAACACGGCCGAGTACGGCGACTACACCCGCGGCAAGCGCGTCATCACCGACGACACGCGGGCGAGCATGAAGAAGATCCTGGCCGAGATCCAGTCCGGCGACTTCGCGCGCGAGTGGATCGCCGAGAACCGGGCCGGCCAGGAGAACTTCAAGCGCATGCGCGCCGAGCAGGCCGAGAGCGCCGTCGAGGGGACCGGCAAGGAGTTGCGCTCGATGATGGACTGGATCGACACGGACTTCCGCGAGTAGCGACCGCGAGCCGACGCCCGCCGGAGACGAGATCAGCCGCTGATGTACGCGAACCTGTCGGGGTTGGGGCCGAAGCGGCCGGCCTCGCCCTTGTCAAGCGCGTCGATCTTCTCGATGTCGTGCGGCTCAAGCCGGAAGTCGAACAGCTCGATGTTCTCCTTGATCCGGGCGGGCGTCGTCGATTTCGGAAAGACGATGTTGGCGCGCTGGATGTGCCAGCGCAGGACGATCTGCGCGGGTGACTTGCCGTGCTTGGCGGCGATGGCGGTGATCGCCGGGTCGTCGAGCACTTTGCCCTGCGCGATCGGAGACCACGCCTCCGTCGCGATGCCGTGCGCCTGGCCGTAGGCGCTGACGTCCTCGTTGCGAAAGTACGGATGCAGCTCGATCTGGTTGACCGCCGGAGCGATGTCGGTTTCGGCGGTGAGGCGCTCGAGATGCTCGACTTGGAAGTTCGAGACCCCGATCGAACGCGCGCGGCCGTCGCGCTGGAACTCCTCGAGCGACTTCCACGTCGACACGAAGTCCCCGTCGTAGAGCGTGGGCAGCGGCCAGTGGATGAGAAACAGGTCGACGTAGTCGAACCCCAGCTCGGAGAGGGTCGCATCGAAGGCCTTGCGGGCGTCGTCGGGACGGTGGAAGCCGTTGTTGAGCTTGCTGGTGACGAAGACGTCGGCACGGTCCAATCCGGAGCTGCGGATCGCGTCACCGACGCCCTTTTCGTTGCCGTACATCTGAGCGGTGTCGATGTGCCGGTAGCCGGTCTCGAGCGCTTCGCTGACGGCGCGCGCAGTGTCGTTCGGATCGATCTGAAAGACGCCGAAGCCAAGCTGGGGGATCCGCCGGCCGTCGTTGAGCTCGATCATCGGAATGGCGTTCTCGCGGTCTGTGCTGACAGGGTGCATGACTTCATTCTGAAGCACGAGCGCATGGCATCGTGCGCCGGCCGGCGTGGGCTGTCAGGTCGTTTCGCTGAGCCTGTCGCGGGCGTCGAGGAGGAGGTCGAGTCCGATGTCGAACTCGTCGCCGTAGTCGTAGCCCGGCTTGAGCACGTGTTGGACGGTCAGCTCGGCCAGGTAGGAAACCGGTCGGCTGGAAACTGTTCGAACATTCTCGCGGCGACGTCGGCAACTTCGTCGGCGTTGTCGAAGGGCGGGCTGATCTCCTGGAGTGCGAATCCATAGATGTAGCTGTCCAACAGCGATAAGGCGTGCACGGTCATCTGGATCGAGAAGCCGCCCATGCGTAGGCAGCCGATGACGGCGTCGTGGTGCTGCAGCGTGGCCGGACCGGGGGCTGCGCGCGATTGCAAGCCGCGCTCGTGGCTCGCGAGGCGTGTCGGTCGGTCTCGCCATTCGTGTTGGCCTCCGCGCGCGACGAGGTCATGGGTGTCGTCGCAACTCGGCAAGCAGCGCGGTCACCGGACTGCCGTGACAGATCCTCGTCGTGACCGAGACTGCGGGCGGCATCGACCGGGCAAACGACCGTAGAAGGATGCTCCCGGCGCGGCCGCGTGCGCCGCGGTCGGTGCCGGCCCGGCGGCCCGGCGGCCCGGCGGCCGGTTGCTGAGTGGACTTGTATCAGGGCATCGGCGTGCCGCCTCTAATGAGCAGCGTCCCAGCGCGCATCCGTGGACTCACACGTCCTGATTTCGAGTGAGAGAGAGCAGCTTGTGCAGGAGCAAGCGAACGTCAATGGCGTGGACCCGGAGTACGAGCTAGCCGGCACCGAGGGCGGCGCGCGGGCGGTCGGCGACCTCGATCTTGGAGCACAACACTGGATCAGGACTTGATCGAGGTAGTCGCCATGCAAGAGCTCCAGACCACGCCGCACCACGCACGGCGCTGGCTGATCCTGTTCGTCATCGCGATCGCCCAGCTGATGGTCGTCCTTGACGCGACCGTCGTGAATATCGCGCTGCCTTCGGCGCAGGAGGCGCTTGCGTTCAGCAACGACCTTCGCCAGTGGGTCATCACCGCGTACGCGCTGGCGTTCGGCAGCCTGCTGTTGCTCGGCGGCCGGATTGGCGATCTGTTCGGGCGCAAGCGCACGTTCGTCGTCGGCCTCGTCGGCTTTGCGGGCGCAAGCGCGCTCGGCGGCCTCGCGCAGAGCTTCGAGGTGCTCGTGGCCGCTCGTGCGCTACAGGGCGTGTTTGCGGCCCTGCTCGCGCCGGCGGCTCTCTCCGTCCTTACGACGACGTTCATCGACCCGGACGAACGGGCGAAGGCGTTCGCCGCGTTCGGCGCCGTCGCGGTCGCCGGCGCTGCGATCGGGCTGATTTTGGGGGGTGTGCTGACCGATTACCTGAACTGGCGCTGGTGTCTGTGGGTGAACCTCGCGTTCGCGATACCGGCGGCGCTCGCGGCGCTGGCGCTGCTGCACGACGAGTTGCCCGAGATCAGGTCGCGCGTCGACGTCCCCGGCACGATCACCGCGTCGACGGGGCTGTTCGCGATCGTCTATGGGCTCGCGAACGCCCAGACTCACAGTTGGGGCGACTCGGTGACGGTCGGCATGCTCGTGGCGGGCGTGGTCCTGCTCGCATGGTTCGCACTCATCCAGCGTCGCAGCCGCAATCCGCTGCTGCCGCTGCGCATCGTCGTCGATCGCGATCGCGGAGGATCGTTCGTCGCGGTGGGCTTGTCGGGAGCCGGGCTTTTCAGCGCCTTCTTGTTCCTGACGTATTACTTGCAGCAGACGCTCGGCTTCTCCCCGATGCAGACTGGACTGGCGTTCCTGCCGATGACGTTCTCGACCATCGTCAGTGCAGCGGCGGGATCGACGAAGCTCCTGCCGCGTTTCGGTCCGCGGCCACTGATCGGCGGCGGCATGCTGATCTCCGCGGCAGGCATGCTGGCCCTTACCGGCGTCGGCGTGGACACGGCGTACGCCAGCCACGTGCTGCCCGGCCTCATGATCATCGGCGCGGGCCTTGGGCTCGTTCTCAGCACCGGGTTTGCGACCGCGACGCTCGGCGTCCAACAGAGCGACGCCGGCGTCGCTTCGGCGATGGTCAACACGATGCAGCAGATCGGCGGCTCGATCGGCACCGCGCTGCTCAGCACGCTGGCCGCCACCGCCGCGAACAGCGATCTCGCCGGTGTGGTGGGCCGCCCGGATCCGTCGCTCGTGGCGCATGCCGCGGTGCACGGCTACACGACCGCCTTCTGGTGGACGGCCGGGATCTATGCTGTCGGCGCGATCGTCTGCGCAGCGTTGTTGAATCCCCGCAGACGCCTCGCGACGAGTGCTACGCCGGCGACGCTTAGATCAGAATCTGATCGACGGCCGGCCCACAAATCGAGCGAGCGCGCTCTCGACCGCGCCACCAGCCCGAGAACGGTTGAGCGCGCGCGAGAGGGGGATCCGTCACAGTCGCTGCGACAGCGCCACGCGGATGCGATACAACCGAACGATGGCGCGTCATCGATGCTCAGTTCGCGGTATCGGGTGTCGCGCGGCTTGAAGATCGCGTTCTCGCTGGCTGGGCTTTGCGCCGTCGTCGGTGTCGGGCTCCTCATCCTCCTACGGGCTGACTCGCGAGAGGTGACGATATATTCGAGCCTTCCGCTGCAGGGTCCAGAGCGCACGCGATCGGAGGACACGATTCGTGGCATGACGCTCGCGCTGAAGCAGGCCGGCAACAAAGCGGGGAAGTTCGACGTGAAATTCGTGTCTTTGGATGACTCGACAGCCGAGACCAGGGGGTGGGACTCGTCGGCGGTCATCGCGAACGCGCTGCGGGCGGCGGACGACGGCAACACCGCCGTATACATCGGTGAGCTCAACTCGGGCGCGAGCGCGCTGTCGATCCCGCTTCTCAGCGGTGCGATGGTGCCACAGATCTCACCGTCCAATACGGCGGTGGGCCTGACCACCGACGAGTCCGGTGCTGACGCGGGCGAGCCGGGCAAGTACTACGTGGGGGGCTTTCGCAACTATGTGCGGCTCGTGCCGCGGGACACCATCCAGGGGGGCGCGCTGGCGACCCTCATGCATGACGACGGATGCAAGCGCGATGCGATCATTCACGACCGCGACCTCTACGGGGAGGGCCTTGCAGCCAACATCAGGCTGTCGATGGAAACGCAGCGTATGCGGCGCGTCCTCGACGAGCCATTCGAGACGCGCTCGCCCACGTACCCCCACACGCTGGCCAGGCGCCTCGTCCAGCAGCGCGCCGACTGCGTCGTCTTCAGCGGGGGCACCACGAGCGGGGCCGTCCGGATCTTCAAGGAGTTGGACCGCGTGCTGCCGCAGGCGCGCCTGTATGGCTCAGACGGTGTCGCAGACCGCGCCTTCACAGATGTCAACCGAGGCGGACTGCCTGAGCCCGTCGCCGCTCGGGTGAAGCTGACGGTGCCCGCGCTCGGCCCGGAGGGCTTTGGTGCTGCAGGGAAGACCTTCTTCGCGCGGTTCAGGCAAGAGTATCCGGACCACAAGAACCCCGACCCGTACGCGATCTACGGTTACGAGGCGATGAGCCTGGCGCTCGATGCGATCGAGCGCGCGGGGAGCGCCGACCGCCAGGACATCGTCAAGGCACTCTTTGACACTAAGGATCGCAGCAGCGTCATCGGCAGATACTCGATCGACGAGAACGGCGACACCACGCTGACCGATTACGGCGTGTTCGGGATCCGGGACGGAGCGCCGACGTTCAAGCGCACGATCAAGCCGCGCGCGACTAGTTGATGTGCGATGTGCTCAGCGTGGATCCAGGCTCAGGGAGGCCGTGAGCGGCTACGCGTCGTCTGATCCAGCCGCCGCGACTGAGCGTGGAGCGCGGCGCGCGGTCGAGCATCTCGCACAGGCGGTCGTGATCAGCCCAGTTCAGGGCGTGCGGCGATGAGGACCTCGAGGCGCTCGGCTCGTCCGTTGCCGACCGCGCGCTCGGCCACGACGGTCCGGTTGCGTTGATGCGACACGCCGTCGACTGGCTGCGCCGGGAGCGTGTTGTGCGTCCTGGGCTGAGGGGTGCTCGAGCGACTCGTTCGCCCGGGCCCGCCACACGGCGAGCGGGAGATCTACCGGCGCGCCGGTCCGCGTCGATGGGCAGCAGGGGCGACTGTTTTGCGAACGCCGCGATGAGAGCTCTCACGCGAGCCTGAAAAAAGACCTGATCCACCGGCGCTCATGGTCGACCGAGGCGCAGGCGTGGACCGCGTTTGGCTACATAGAGACGTCTACAACCGTCGCCGTCACTCGACGCTGGGGATGCTTAGCCCGGTCGATTTGCGAGACCCGCCACGCCGTCGCCGCGGCGCTGACCTCGCGCGCGCCCGCCCGCGACAAACTCCAAAGCTGTTGCGTAACCCGTTCGGGTTACGTACAGCACGACTACGACAACAACCCCAGTGTGGCGCGCTCCTCTTCGATGCATTAATCGCTCGAACCGCAGCCGTTCACCGGAATCCGGTGCTGCGCCTGTCGTAGATCGGAAAGAGTTGTGAGTCAGTGGGGCCGTGGGGCATGCGCGGGTCGATTCCCGCGGGCGGGCCGCGGCGTCGCGGTCCAGCCGCTGGTGCGCCTGACGAGCGCTGCTACGCGCCGGCCGCCGGGGAAGCGGCGGCCAGCGCGGTCGAGCTCCGGCGGGTCAGTGGTCGTGGTCGTGCGAGTCGTGCCCGGGGTGGGTGTCGAATGGCATGACCTTTTCGGGCATGACGACGAAGGTGCCCATCATGCCGTGGTCCTCGTGCTCGAGGATGTGGCAGTGGTACATGTAGCGGCCGCTGCCGCCGCTGAACTCTCCGACGATCGGCAGCAGCTCGCCTGGCCGGACGACGATCGTGTCCTTCCAGCCCTTCTCGCCGGGGGTCCGCTCGTCCTCCGGCTTGGGCGGAGTGCCGTTCAGGAGGATGGGGCTTGTGGTGCCGCCGAGCGGTTGGCCCGGGGCTCCGCCGAAGGGCGTGACATCGCGTATGTCACGCCGATCTTCCAACGCCTGGAAGCGGATGAGGTGGACGTGGACCGGGTGGGGGAGCGTCGCGAAGCCGGACGTGAGGTTGATGATGTTCCATTGCTCCGTGCTGTCCTGCTCGACGTAGAACGTGGCGGCGTCCTTGAAGTCACGGGTGACGCGCTTCAGCGTCTTCAGCTTGATTGTTCCGTCGTGGGGGTCCTTGACCTCGACTTGGACGATGCCGTCGAGCGGCAGGACGGGCGGCACATCCTTAGCCTCGAGCTCTTCCATCTCCCACATCTCGGGGTGCTGGCCCTCAAGCCCTGTGAGCGCCAGCCAGCGGTGCTTGTGGTGCTCGGGCAGGCTCTCGTGGGTGAGGCGCTCAAAGGAGGGCGAGAGCGTCGCTGGCAGCTTGAAGTCGTCGTGCGCATCGCGGGAGCGGACCCTGAACTGCATGACGTCCGGGTTGGCGCTGATCGAGTTGATCAATGTCGCCAAGACGGGGGCCGTGTTCACGAGCGTCAGCGCCTTGCCGCGGAAGGCGCGGAAGTCGATCAGCACGTCGGCGCGCTCGCCGGGATCGAGCGTCAGCCCGTGTGGCAGCGCGGCGGGCGCGGGCAGCAGCCCTTGGTCGCTGCCGATCTGATACAGCGCGTTGTTCACGGGCGCACCGTGCTCGTCGCGCAGCTCAAAGGTGTACTCGCGGTAGTTGGAGGCGTTGAGCATCCGGAAGCGATACCAGCGAGGCTCGACGTCCAGATGCGGCCAGATGACGCCGTTGACGAGCGTGAACGGGCCGGTGGCCGGCACGTGGTCCTCGATGGCGTCGGGGATCGGTGAGAAGAGCGGCACCTTAAGCCGCTTGTACAGCAGATCGCCCGTGTACTCGCCGTTCTCGTCGGTGTCGAGGTTGCGGTCACAGACGATCAGCGGAATCTCCTGCTCGCCGCGGGGGAGGTGCAGCGCGTCCTCCTCGGCGTCGCGGATCAGGTACATCCCGGCCAGGCCCGCAAAGACGTTCAGGGCGGTGACCGCCATCGCGTGGTCGTGGTACCACATCGTTGTCGACGGCTGGTCGTTCGGATACTCCGCAAGCTGCGCCAGCCCCCGCAGGACCGCGTTGTCAGTCCAGCCGTCGTTGCCCGCACCGGTTCGCGCGCCGTGCAGGTGCACGACCGTCCACGGCGGCAGCGCCTCAACCTCGGCGCGCGGCGTGGCCCCGTCGCGGCCCGCCCCGAGCGTCAAGTTCGGGTTCGGGCGGCCATCTACGAAAATATCCACGTCCACGGCGGGGGCGGGATACGCGCCCGTGATCTCGTTGCGCCACGCCACCCGCAGCCTACGACCGCTGCGCACCTCGATCGTCGGACCCGGAAAATGCCCGTCATATGCCCACACCGGCGTCTTCGGCAGCTGGGAATGCAACCGCACGCGCGTCGCTTGCATCTTGATCTCCAGCGAGTCATGGGCCTTACGCACCGGCGGAATCCGCAGCGGATCGAGGTATTTCGTCAAACCCAGCTCAACGTCCGCCGCACCCGGCGACTGCAGACTCGTTGGATGAGTCGTCATCTGGTAATGCTCCTTGAATCGCTGTCCGGCAACAGGTGCCGCTGCGAAGTACAGACCAGGTCGGGTGAGCGTTTGATACGAACGCGTTCCGGGTGGCCGAGGCTTGTCAACCCCAGCCGGCGCACGTGCTGAGGGCGCCATGCGCGTGTCGTTCCACACACCACACGCGCGCGAGGCGGTAACAGCAGGCGTCGGAGTCGTATCACCGACTGCCCCGGGCGGCATCCTGCTTATCGTCGGGCTCACGCCGTGGCCGGCTTTGCGCTGGCGATCGACATGCTCGTCGCCGGCTTGACGGCGCACGCCGGCAATGGTTTCTTCGCCGACAAGGAGGGCTGCGAGCTCATGCTCGAGTCCGCCAGCGTGGCGGCCTCATCGCGGGCGCGGGCGCCGGCGCTTCAATGCCTCAAAACGGCTGTCCTGTGGTCAGACATAAACTGTATCCAGCGCGGACGCTACGGCCTCATTAAGGGCATGAGGTCAGTCACCGAGGTCGAGACGACCGATCGGAGGATGCGCGGCTTGCACCAGTTGCTGTTCACCCGGGCGCGGCCGATGGCCGGACCCGTGACTGCGTGCGGGTTATAGCGGTGCAAACGCTTTCTGGAAAGGTTGCTCTGGTAACCGGTGCCGCGGGCGCGATCGGACAGGCTGTCGTGCGCGCCCTCGGCAAGCGAGGTGCCTGTGTGGGCGCCGTCGACAACGACGCCGAGGCTCTCGGCGTCTCGGTGGACACGCTCGTAGCCGAGGGCGTGCGGGTGTCTTCCTTCCCGGCCGACATCACGTCGCCGGCGGAGGTCGAGGCGGCTGTGAACGAGGTCGAAGCGGTGCTCGGGCCGATCGACTTCCTCGTGAACGCCGCCGGCCTGCTGCGCCCGGCAGCAGCGACGTCGGTTGATCTTGCCGGCTGGGACGCCACGTTCGCCGTGAACGCAAGGGGCGTGTTCCTTGTATCCACGGCCGTGGTGAACAGGATGGTGCCCAGGTCCGCGGGAGCCGTCGTGACCGTCTGCTCGAACGCGGCGGCAACGCCGCGTGTCGGGATGGCCTCCTACGCGGCGTCCAAGGCGGCGTCGGCGATGTACACGAAGTGCCTGGGCCTCGAGGTTGCCAGGCACGGGATCCGCTGCAACGTAGTGTCCCCAGGGTCAACCGACAGCGCGATGCTGCGACGTCTCTGGGACGGCGAGGATCGGCTCGCGGCGACGCTCGAAGGCGATCCAGCGTCGTTCAGGCTCGGAATCCCAATGGGAAAGATCGCCAGGCCGGGCGACGTGGCCGAAGCGGTCGCGTTCCTGCTCTCCGACGAGGCCGGGCATGTCACGCTCCAAGACCTCACCGTCGACGGCGGGGCGACGCTCGGTGTCTAGCCTCGAAGTGCCCACGAGCGTCGGTATCCCGGAGGTCAAGGCCTACCCGATGCCCGGCGAGTCGCAGTTGCCCGCGAACACCGCCGGCTGGCGGGCCGACCCCGACCGCGCCGTCCTCCTCGTCCATGACATGCAGCGATTCTTCCTGCGGCCGTTCCCGCAGGACGCGCCACCGGGCCGTGAGCTCGTGGCCAACGCCGCGAGGTTGCGAACGCTCTGTGCCAAGATGCGGATCCCCGTCTGCTACACGGCGCAACCGGGGTCGATGACCCCGGCCGAACGAGGCCTTCTGCTCGATTTCTGGGGGCCAGGGATGCAAGCCGACGCCGCGGACCGCGCTGTCGTTGACGAGCTGGCGCCCGACGCGGACGACTGGCTGTTGACGAAATGGCGCTACAGCGCGTTCCATAAGACCGGGCTGTTGGACCGCATGCGAGCCGGCGAGCGCGACCAGCTCGTGATCTGTGGTGTGTACGCCCACGTCGGCGTGCTCATGAGCGCTTGCGACGCCTTCTCCTCAGACATCGAAGTATTCGTGGTGGCTGATGCGGTCGCCGACTTCACACTCGAGCACCACCGGATGGCGCTCACCTATGCGGCTCAGCGTTGTGCGGTGGTGGCCACGACCGACCACCTGCTCGCGCAGCTCACCACGGGCGCATGCGGCACCAACCATGGAGGTAAGGATCATGGCTTCCGCTGATCTGTTGGAACAGGTGCTCGCTCCCGAGCCGGGCCCGTTTGCACTGCTCCATCGGCCCGGCGTTCTGGGACGGGACAGAATCGAGGTGCTGATCGGTGACGTGTCCCACGCTAACTCTCTCTGCGAACTGGACTTGTCGGAGCCCAGCGGCCCGTCAAGCAACGGGCGCCACGAGACGCTGGCGCTCATCCCCTTCCGCCAGCTCGCCGAGCGCGGGTTTGCCTGCGTCGACGACGGTGAGCCACTGCTGAAGATGCGCATCCGCGAACAGGCCGAGCTGGACCTCGCACAGGTGCTCGAGCGAATCCCGTCGGTGGCGATCGAGCTGATCGACGAAGGCTTCGACGTGGACGACGATGCGTACGCGGCTGCTGTGCGGCGGATCGTCGAGGAAGAGATCGGCCGCGGGGAAGGCGCCAACTTCGTCCTCAAGCGGACACATTGCTCCACGATCCGTGGCTACGAGGTACGCGACGCCCTCGCGTTCTTCGCGCGGCTGGTGCGGCAGGAGACGGGCGCCCACTGGACCTTCGTGGTCCACACCGGCGAGCGGACGTTCGTCGGCGCCACGCCCGAGCGCCATCTCGGCCTCAGCTCGGGAAAGCTTTCGATGAACCCGATCAGCGGGACCTACCGCTACCCACCGACGGGACCAACCCTCGACGGAGTCCTCGCGTTCCTCGATGACGCCAAGGAGTCCGACGAGCTCTACATGGTCGTGGACGAGGAGCTGAAGATGATGGCCCGGCTATGTGACTCGGGCGGTCGCCTCGTCGGGCCTTACCTGAGAGAGATGGCAAATCTGGCTCACACTGAGTACGTCATCGAGGGTCGTACGTCGCGGAACATCGCCGAGCTGTTGCGGGAGACCATGTTCGCCCCCACGGTCGTGGGAAGCCCGCTCGAGAGTGCCTGCCGTGTGATACGCCGCTACGAGCCCGACGGGCGCCGCTATTACGCCGGTGTTATCTCACTCAGCGGGCGAGATCCGCAGGGCGATCCCAGCCTCGACTCGGCGATCCTCATCAGGACGGCCGATATCGACTGCCGAGGGCTTACGCGCATCACGGTGGGCGCTACCATCGTCCGCCACTCCGACCCGGTGGCCGAGGCGGCGGAGACGAGGGCCAAGGCGTCGGGGCTGCTCGCCGCGCTACGCACCAGCGGTCCTGTTCGCTATGGGGGACACCCCCGAGTCAGCCGCTTGCTCGCGCAGCGCAACAGCGGCGTGGCCAGGTTCTGGTGCGGCCCCGATGACGGCCGCGCCGCGCGCGCCCCGGACCTCGTGGGCATGCGTGCGCTGGTGATCGACGCCGAGGACAACTTCACGTTCATGTTGGAACATCAGCTGCAGGCCCTTGGCCTCGCGGTGACGGTGCGCCGATTTGACGAGGAGTACCGGACCGAGGGGTTTGACCTGGTGGTGATGGGTCCGGGTCCCGGAACTCCGCTGGACATCGCGGACGCCAAGATCGCTCACCTGCGCTGTGTCATGCGCCGCCTGCTTGAAGAGCAACGGCCGTTTTTGGCAGTGTGCCTGAGCCACCAGGTGCTATGCGGATTGCTCGGGCTCCCCATCGAGCAGCGCGCTGTGCCCAATCAGGGAGTGCGCACGGAGATCGACCTCTTCGGCGAGCGGGTTCGAGTCGGCTTCTACAACGCGTTCAGCGCGCGAAGCGCGGTTTCCTCGTTCACATGCGATGGCGTCGGCGTCGTCGAAGTCAGCCGGGATGCGCCGACCAACGAGGTGTATGCCCTTCGGGGACCACACTTCCGTTCGCTTCAGTTCCACGCAGAGTCGATCCTGTCGCCCGACGGAGCCGGCATCCTGCGAGCTCTCGTGCTCGAGCTGCTCGCGGGGGCGCACATCACATACCAACAGCAGCACGTCGCATGACCGCAGTAGGACACCTCGTGAAGAAGAGAGGTTCGGTGTCGCAAGAGCGTCTGCCGCAGATCGGTGACTGGAGCAGCTTCGACGAACTCACGTCGATCCAGGACCAGCGCATCCCGGGCGTGCTCGGCCGAGCCGCCCGATCGCTGTTTTACGCCCAGCGCTTTGCTGCCAGCGCAAGGCCCGGGAGCCTCGAGGACTTCGCCACGATCGCGCTGACAACCAAGCAGGACCTCATCCAGAGCTATCCCTTCGGGATGCTCGGCGTGCCCCAGTCGGAGCTGGCGACGTACTTCGAAACCAGCGGGACGAGCGGGGCGCCGACCCCGGCGTACTACACAGAGGCCGACTGGCGCGATCTCGCCGAACGCTTCGCCAGAAAGTGGACGGGCATCCATCCGTCAGACATCTACCTCGTGCGCACCCCGTATGCCCTTGGCATGGCGGCCCACCTTGCTCAGCAGTCGGGCCGCTTTTGTGGCGCCACCATCGTACCGGGCGACAGGGGCTCCTCGGTCATCCCCTACGCCCGCGTGGTGCAGGTCCTGCACGACCTGGGCGTGACGCTGACGTGGTCCAACCCGACGGAATGCCTGCTGTGGGCGGCCGCGGCGCTGCGGGCGGGATTGGACCCCCGCCGGGACTTTCCGATGCTTCGCGCCCTGTTTGTCGGAGGAGAGCCGCTGTCGGTGGCGCGGCGGCGACGTATCAGCGAGATCTGGGGCGTGCCGGTGGTCGACGAGTACGGCTGCTCTGAGATCGGCAGCCTCG
>JAWVGJ010000123.1:0-3055 GCA_033855115.1 Solirubrobacteraceae bacterium | reverse complement strand
CCCCCTTGCAGGCGGCTTCCATGACGCCGCCGCGACCGCCGCAGACGAGGATGGCGCCGGCCTCGGCGAGCCCACGCCCGACCGCCTCGGCGGTCCGCTCCTCCTCCGTCGACGCGTCACCCGCGCCCACCACTGCGATGTACGGCTGCATGCCTGCGCAGACTAAGGCCGCGCGCGCGCCGTCCGCCCCAGCGGTCACCCTTGCGACATGGACGAGTCGGCGGCGTCGCCGCGCTGCTACGTCGCGAGCGCGCTCGGCTTCACGGAGGCGGGCAGGCACTACTACGAGCACTTCTATCTCCCTGCTCTCCGCACGGTGGTCACGCCCGTCGACCCGTGGGCGCTCACCACGCCGGACGAGGTGGAAGAGGCGCGAGTTGCCCAACGGGAGCGCGAGTTCGCGCTGGAGATCGGGCGCCGCAACGCGGAAGCGATTCGCGGCTGCACGCTGCTCGCCGCCCACCTCGACGGCCAGGAGGTCGACTCCGGCACCGCTGCGGAGGTCGGCTTCGCCGCCGGCCTGGGGCTGCGCTGCTACGGCGTCCGGACCGACCTACGCGAGTGCGGAGAGCCCGGCGTGTCGGTGAACCTGCAGGTGGAGCACTTCGTCGTTGCCAGCGGCGGATCGTTGTGCGGGAGCCTCGACGAGCTCGTCGCTGCCCTGACAGAGGCCGCCCAGTGAGTCGCTTCTGTCTACGCCTCCTGCGAATATCTAGGGCGTTATGAGCTCACGAGATTCCGCTTCCAAAGCGGCAGAGATGGCGGCCCGTCAGGTCGAGCAGATCGTCGAGGCGGCGCAGCTCGCATCCGAGCAGATCAAGCTCGATGCAGGGAAGAAGGCGGAGGACCGGCGGGCGGCCGTCGAAGCGGAGCTTGCCAAGCAGAGGGCCGCCATCGAGGGCGAGATCAAGAAGCTGCGTGACGACGCGACGGCCGCCGCGGAGAAGGAGCGCAGCGAGGCTGCCGCGGAGGCCAAGAAGGTGCGCGACGAGGCGCTCAAGGAGGCGGCCGAGCTCGGCAAGCAGTCCGAGACGGAGGCGGCCGAGCGGGTCGCGGTCGCGGAGAAGGCGGCCGACGAGGCGCTCGCCGACGCGCGCGCGATCAGCTCAGGGCTGCGCCGGTTGGGTCAGTCGCTCGAGGACTACGCCGAGCGCATCCTCCGAGACGTCCAGGCAGGCCACCGCCGTCTGCGCGGCGACCTGCGGATTGCCGGTGGCGGACCGCCCGCGACTCCGGGTGAGCGCGCGCGCAGGGCGACCGGCGGAGAGGATGACGTCGCCCCCACCCCGAGGCCCCCGCGGTCCGGTCGGCGCGGAGCCAACCCGTTCGAGGAGATCGACGTGCCGGCCTGGGTGGAGAAGGACGCCTAAAGGGCCGGCGGGCGCGAGACCGCGAGGGCAGGCGGCACGGGCCGGCGGGCGCGAGACCGCGAGGCCAGGCGGCACGGGCCGCTCACCGAACGCCGCTACGTCAGCACCAGCCGGTACTCCGTGACGTCCAGGCCGAGGCCGGGGTTGTATTGCTCGGTGCCGGTGGCGTACCAGCCGCGGCGTTCGTAGAAGGCGCGTGCTCGGGCCTGGCCGGTTGGCGTCCACAGGCGCGCGGTGTCGTAGTCGGCGGCCTTCATCCCGGTGCGCGCCCAGTCGAGCAGGTTCGGGGCGAGGCCGGAGCCCCAGTGTCCTTGTGCGACGAACAGCATCCAGAGGTGCGCCAGGCCGGGTACGGGATCCCTTGGCTCGTCCTCGGTCCTCGCCGGCATCCAGCCGCAGATCGCAGCGAACTCCTCGCCCTGCGCTGCCACCGCGACCCGCGTCCGCACCCCCACGCCGCCCAGCCGTTGCTCCAGGTCGGCCTGCTGGTCCTCGGGCGCAGGCGGCTCCCAGTCGTCGCCCATGAAGGCCCGGTAGGTGCGCATGCAGCCGTGCACCAGCCGCGTGATCGCGGCTGCGTCGTCGACCGTTGCGGCGCGCATCTCCATATCGGATCCATCCATCGCACGGCGATTGTCGCTAGCTTCGCTGCGCAATGGCTCCACTGTCTCCTCCAGACCCGCCACTCGACGACGGCGTGGTCGCCCTCCGCGGCTGGCGCAACAGCGACGCCGGCGCCATCACGCGACTGTTCCAGGACGACGACGCGATTCGCTGGACCCGCGCCCCGTCCCCATACCGCGAGGGCGACGCCTTCCAGTGGCTCGCGAGTCTCCCGACCCAGATGCGCCGCGGCGACGCCCTCCCCCTTGCCGTGACCGATGCCGCCGACGGGTCGCTGGTCGCGTCGATGGACCTGCGCATGCGCGGCGAGGGACGCGGCGAGTTCGGCTACGTCGTCGGGGCGTGGGCACGTGGTCGCGGCATCGGCACGCGCGCCCTACGCCTGTTTTGCGTATACGCCTTCGAGACGCTCGGCGTCGCCCGGCTCGAGCTGCTCGTCCAGCCGGGGAACGAGGCCTCTCTGGCGCTCGGCGCCCGCGTTGGGTTCACCAGCGAGGGCCTGCTGCGGTCGCACAGCGTCGTGCGCGGGGAGCGCAAGGACATGGTGATGATGTCGTTGCTGCCTGGTGAGGTGGCGGACGCTACCTAAGGGCATCACGTCGCTCAGAACAAAGCCGCCCCGGAGGGCGGCTTCGTAGTGGAGCTAGTCGGGCTCGAACCGACGACCTACGCGCTGCCAGCGCGTCGCTCTCCCAACTGAGCTATAGCCCCAAGCTCGTAATCCGAGGCCCAGTTTAGCCCAATCTGTTGATTGTTCTTCGATGGCGAAAGGCGCAGATACATCCCCCCGCTCTTCGGGAATTCCCGTATCGGTATCAGGTAGCACCGATCTAGCTCAGGGCAGTATCCGGCTATCGCGTCCACCTCATCGGGGGTGTACGTGCTGCGGACGTAGCCGCCTCCGGCCTTCCGTCGGCAGGTCCTCCCCCTGACATTGATGATCTCGCGCTGTTTCCTCGCGACCTTGCACTGGATGCGCAGCAGATGGCCCGCCATTTCGAACACCAGGTCGTAGCGCCCACCCTCGACCATCGGCTTCAGGACACCGATGCCATGCCTGA
>JAWVGJ010000122.1:0-20580 GCA_033855115.1 Solirubrobacteraceae bacterium | reverse complement strand
TCGCCGTCGAGCGTGACGCCGAGCGCGAGGTACAGCGCGCGGCGCTGCACCGTGCCGCCCTCGCGGACCTTGATGACCATGCAGTCCAGGAACACGATCGGGTAGATGTCCTCCAGCGGCCGCTTGGCCCACTCGCGGACGTCGTCCATCACCGCGTCGGTGACCCGGGAGATCAGGTCGCGGCCGACCTTCACACCGTAGATCTCCTGCAGGTGCGCCTCGATATCGCGTGTCGAGAGGCCGCGGCTGTAGAGCGCGAGGATCTTCTCGTCGAACCCCTGAAAGCGGCGCTGGCGCTTCTTGACGATCTTCGCCTCAAAGCTCCCACTGCGGTCGCGCGGGGTCTCGACGCGGACGGGACCGTGCTCGGTGATCAGCGTCTTCGGCGTCGACGCATTGCGGGTGTTGCCGGCACCGCCGGGCGGCTCGCAGTGCGGCTCGTAGCCGAGGTGGTCGGTGATCTCGACCTCCATCGCGCGCTCCACGAGGCGCTTGGTCAACTCGGCGAACAGCCCGCCGGGCCCGGCGATCTGCTCCTCGGTGCTCGCGCCGGCGAGCAGCTCGTCGATCACCTCATCACCGATCCGCCTGTCAACCGGCACGCTGAGAGCCTGACGGACCCGACGGCGGCCCGCGGCACGGTCAACGGCCTCATCGACCAATTCGGGCGCCAGCGCCAGGCAGTCCGCCGCGAGCGCGTCGCGCCGGGGTTGCCCAGCGCCGATCCCGGCTCGCTCTACGAGCTCGCCGGTCCCGTCGCCGGGCAACCCCGGCGCGGTCGTGGTCCTGCTCTTCAGCGTCCTGCTTCTCGTAGTCGTAGGCATGAGCGTCTCTTTCGTTCATGCCTACACAGATCCTCGGACACTCCCTATGACGTGCCCGCCCGGGCGGGTGTTTGACGCGTACACGCGCGGGTATGGCCCGTCGGGAGGCAGAGTGCACGAGGTTCTTCGGGTGGGTTGCGAGCGCTCTGTCTCGCTTGTTCGTCATCGCGCGATTGCGATCGCATGTCCGGTCGCGGGACGGCGGCTCCGTCACGAGAGCAGAACCCCGCGGTTCAGTCATCCAGTTAAGGAGATGCACATGTCAGACGATGAGACCACCCCCGGCGAGGACGCTCAGAAGGACGCCACTTCCGAGGACGTCACCAGCGGGCACGGACTCGAAGAGCGACCGGACGAGGGCCTGGAGGGCGACGAGGGCGAGGGCACCGGCGAAGGCACCGCGGGTCCGGCGAGCGGTTCAAGTGGTCCGGGCTCAGGCGGCTGATCACGCTCACCAAGCGCGGATATCGGATGGCTCTCTCGGCGTGTGTCGCCGAGAGAGCTTGTCCATCGCGATCGCGTCTGGCCGTGCGTCTCGTTGAACCATCCGAGCCGCCTCGGGTTTTGCTGCATAGGCTGATGGATGCAGCACATCAGGGATGTGTAGACGAGGCGTTGGAAAGAGAAAGCCGGGCGGCGTCGAGGATCGAGGGCGACCGGTCGGTCCGGGTAACGCTGCATTTCGGTGCGTTGAATGGACTGGGCCAGTTGTCGTGAGGCTTCGCTTGTGAGGGATGATCTCGACCGCAGGGGGTACGAGCGACCCTCAGTGGGAAGACGCCCGCTCAACCGCCGCCTCAGCTGTTGGGGTTCCGACCACAAGTCCGCGTGAGGCAACGGTAAGCGTTAGTCGCCGCGTCGGCTCTGCGCCTCCTGAGGCACGACGCCGACGCCGAGCATTCTGCTGATGGCAGGCTCAGAATACGCGGTTTTGCAGGTGCTTCAGTGCTCGATCGGCGATGTAGCGCCGGACGTCCGGCAACGCTACGCGTTAGTCGCCGCAGCGTTAGTCGCCGCGATCTCGCGCGACGTGTAGGTCGCGGGGCGTAGCGGGCGCCGCCGGCCCTTCGTGGGGCCGCGGCGGGTGTTGAAGCGGTAGTGCCCGAACGGGTTGATGTGCTCGAAGTGGACGGGGTGGATGTGGCGGATGTCCTCGTTGCGCAGGCTGTGGCCTTGTCGTTCGAGCGTTTCGAGGGCGTGGGCGATGTAGCGGGTGTTCCAGTAGACGATGACGTTTGAGATCAGGCGTCGGCAGTCTACGTGGGGCTGCAGTTGCTCGGGGTCGCGGGCGTGGACGCGGCCGCGGTTGCCGAAGCCGACGCAGCGGTGCAGCGCGTTGGCGCTCTCGCCCTTGTTGAGCTGTCCGAGCCCGCGGGCGCGGAGGTCGGGGTCGCCGACCCAGTCGAGGATGAAGTTCGTGCGCACGAGGCGCCGAGACACCGGCCAGTACCGCAGCAGTGCCGCCGAACGCCGCGAGCTTGAGCAGCTGCTCGCCGGCGGGTAGCGCCGGCGCCATACGCCCGGCCGGGGACATCGGCGCGAACTCGACATCGAGCGCCACGGCGCTGCTGTCTGCGAAGTCGGCCATCTTGGTTGTAGAAAACCAGGAGGGCCGGACGGCAGAAGGTCAGGTGGCGCCTGGGGCTACGGCCCTGTGATGGTTGTGTAAAACGCGGATTTCACAACCATCGCGCGCCGGCTGGGGTGGCTGTGCCCGTTGGGCTGGGTCGTGATGCTGCGTTCGGCGCAGTTCGCCCAAGCGTGGCGCCAGGGTGCTAGGCGCGTTGACACGGGGGCGCTGCGCAGTGACGATCCGTGGTGGAAGGTCCACCACAGGGGGAAGGGATGCGAATGGCCGAGACGACTGAGTCGTTTGAGATCAGTGCTGAGCAAGCGAGGGCGTTGGGCGCGCAACTCGCGCAGGCGTTCAACCCTCGGCGGGCCGAGCCTGGAGTGCTGGCTGCGCCGGAGCCTGTCGAGTGGGAGCTCGCCAACGGCGGAACGGCATGGGTGTGGCGCGCTCCGGACAACGAGACGCTGACGAAACCGGTGATCATCGCTGACGGGTTCAGCGGCGGGGCGAGCAAGCTCGAGGAGTGGGCTGGGCTGTGGGCCGAAGCGGACATCGCGGACATCCATCCGTGGGGCACGCAGCTGCACCAGCAGGGCCGCGACGTCATCGTGCTCGGCTATGACTCGCGCAGCGCACCGATCGCCGAGAACGCCGAGGTCGCGATCGAGTGCATCCAGAAGGCCAATGAGGAGCGCAGCGGCGATACGCCGCTCGTCGTCGGCGGACTGAGCATGGGCGGCCTCGTAACGCGCTACGCGCTCGCGAAGATGGAGAAAGACGAGCAGGACAATGGGGGCCCGGACCATGAGACCGGCGTGTACTTCTCTTATGACAGTCCGCACCGGGGGGCGTGGATTCCGATCAGCCTGCAGGTGTTCGCGCACTTCCTCAAGGCCCTAGGTGACCAAATCGGGGAGCCGGACCTTGGCGACCTGTCGAAGCTCATCAACAGCCCGGCTGCCCGCGAGCTGTTGTGGAAGCACACGGCGACGCATACGGGTCTCGGCAACGCCGGCAAGCCGTTCCCGGCCGATCAGGCGCGCACGGACTTCCTCGCTGCGCTGGAAGCGCTCGGATCCTTCCCGACCAAGCCGCAGAAGCTGCTTGGGGTCGCAAACGGCCGCGGGGACGGGAAGGGCCTCGTCGGGGAGTCGGGAGACCCCTTGGAGCCGGGGGTGAAGAACCTCGACTGGCCGATAACGCCTGGCACAACCAATCCGTTCAAACCGGCGTCACCGGGCGCGACGCTCTACACGCAGGCCGCGGGCGAGAACCAGGTCGTCGCCGAGCTGCACCGCGCCGCGAACTTCGGCACGATCACCGTCAAGACGTCGGGGATACCGGCGCTGGATGGTGCGCCCGGCGGAACGCTGGACAGCTTCAAGCTCGCCGCCGACGCGCTGCAGGCGAACGGGTTTGACGCGACGGTGCTGTACCCGGACGTGTGCTTCGTCCCGGTCGCCAGCGCCGTGGATCTCGCGGATCCGAGCGACCCGTTCGCGCCGATCGGTCCTGACGGCGCTAGCGGGCTGCACGCGTTCAAGGTTGCGTCGCAGAACGAGGGTCACACGCTGCTGACACAGGAGCTGTGCGACTGGCTCACCGAGCGGTTCTGACTCAGGGCGCGGCGGCGGCCCTCCCTGCCGTTATGCCTTGAGCTGCCGGGCCGTTCTGCGAAATTACGCGAGACACTCGGCGGCGAGCGCGTGTGATGAACAGGAGCACTGCGCGAGCTCACGTGAGACCATGATGGACAGGCTGTCACCCGCGGCGGACATAGGGCGGGCAGCAGGCCGTGCCGCCCGCCGCGCGACGCTTCCTTGTGGCGACGAGCTGCGAGCGGCCTGTGACACTTGATCTGTGCTCTACAACGGACAACGCCTACCCGTCAGCATGTTCGTTGAGGGGTACGAGCAGTCCGTTCAGCGGTTCCTCGACCCGCGGCTCGCTCCGGACACAACCTTCCATGCGCTGTTCGAGGCCCTGAACTGGGCGACGGCTCTCGATGAGGTCATCGGCGAGGTTTGGCGCCGGGCGGGCGTCGCAGAACCGCGACTGTGGCGCGCCCGGACCTCCGGCGCCGAAGTCCTCGACGGTGTGCGGTTCGTACGCAACCGCGTGCATCACCAGTGGGCCGACGCGCTCGTGGCCCAGCCCGCGCCGGGGGCTCCACGACGACAACCACTCAAAGGCGCAGTCTGGGAGTGGGCAGCGGTTGAGGATCTTCCGCGTCCAGACAAACGGCCCGATAGCCACGGGCGCAGCGTCTACGCCGGAAGTATGGCCGGCCGCCGTGCGGAGGACGCGCTGCTCGTGCTCCAGGCAGCGTTCGCATGGGTCGGCGGGTTACTCGAACCTGCGCAGCCTCCGACTCAGCCGAACACGGTCACCACAGTGCAGCCAGGCCCGACGAACGTCCTTTATGATGCCGACGGTAACCCTGTGTGTAGAACGACGGTCGAATGACAGCGGCTCGAAGCCACGGATACGGCACCAGATCGCAGCGTGTCGGCGAGTAGGGTTCCCGTGCCGCCGTTCGCGAACGTGGCGTTCGCTGATGCCCCTCGCCTATTGGATCAGGCGCGGGACGGCGACTAACGCTTACCGTTGTCCCACGCGAATTTGTGGTCGGAGCCCCTGTTGCGATGTCGCTGGAGAGCTGGAACGGTTGGCTTGTGTCCGATCTGTCGTTGGAGGCCGCGTTCGCGCCGTTTGCCGAGGAGCTTGATCGTTTGCGCCCACCGGGAGCCGCGGTTCTCGATGCGCACACGCATCTCGGCCAGGACGAGGACGGCCAGCGGCTGACGCCCGAGGCGCTGATCGGCTTTCTCGACCAGGCGGGGCCTCGCACGAAGGCGTGTGCCTTCCCACTGCACGACCCCGATCGCAGTCCCTCCTATCGCCGACCGAACGATCGGGTGCTCGACTGGGCTCGGGAGAGCGGCGGTCGAATCATTCCCTACTGCCGTCTGGATCCCGCCGACCATCCGGTCAGCGAGGCAGAGCGCTGCCTGGCGCTCGGGGCGCGCGGCATCAAGCTGCACCCACGCGCACAGGCGTTCACGTTCACCGATCCGGCGATCGCGGCGATCTTCGCCGTCGCGCGCGATGCGCGGGTCCCGATTCTCGTCCACGCGGGGCGAGGCATGGCGCCGATGGATGCTCTTGCCGCCGTCGCGTTGCGCAATCCCGAGGTCACGCTGGTCCTGGCGCACGCTGCCATCGCCGGCCAAGGCATGTTCGCCGAGACGCTCGCCGAGCATCCTGCGGTGCTCTACGACACATCGTGCTTCTCGTCGCTGGATGTGGTCGAGCTCTTCGCGCGCGTTCCGGCCGAGCGCATCGTGTTCGCCTCCGATGCCCCCTACGGGCATCCGTTCACCAGCTTGTTCCAGGCGCTGCGCGTATCGGCGCTTGCCGGACTTGACTCGGAGGATCGAAAGCTCGTGGTCGGCGGCACCATGGCAGCCGTCCTCAACGGCGATTCGCTCCCAGCCGCACGACCGCCTCGCCTTGAAGCGGTGCGTCCCGCAAGCGGCTCCTTGCTGCGCGCGGGCGCGTACTTGCTGATGGCGGCCGGCCTCGCGCTGAGCGGCGGTGGTCCGCCAGACCCCGCGCGGATGTTGCCCTACATCGCTCTGTCGCGTTGCGTCTGCCGAGATCCCGCCCCTGGACCAGCAGGGCCGGCGCTGGCGCGCATCGACACCGCGATGAGAGCCGCCGAGCATCTCATCGCCAACGGCGGGCCACAATCGCTCGCAGCGGTCGGGCTCGTGCACGCCGCCGCCGTCGTCGCGGCCACCGAGCGGCTCTGAGCCGCGTCCACGTCCAGGTGCCGCGGCGACATGGCCTGCTGTCGTGCGCGGGAGGGGGTTCACGCAAACCGCGCCGAATCTTTCGCGACCCCCTGCGCGACGAGCGCCCGCGCCGTTGCTGCGAGTACGCCTGCGCAACGAGTCGGCGAGCAACCTGGGTTGACAAGCGCAGCGGATGTCAACTATGGTTGACGTCATGGCGTTCGTCCCCACAGAAGAAGAAGCGGTTCCCAAGGACCCGGCCGAGGGCCTTGCCGCCGTCGTCGCGCTGCGTCTCTTGGCCGACCGGCTCGAGGCCGGTCAAGTGGAGCGCGCCGTGCTTGAGGGCTGGTCGTGGGCCGAAATCGCGGCCGCCCTCGGCGTCAGCCGCCAGGCGGTGCACAAGAAGCACGCCAAGCGCCTGCGCGCCCGTGGCATGAGCACCGGGAGAGGCCGTGTTTGAGCGCTTCGCCCGCGAAGGTCGACGGGCCGCGATTCGTGCGCAGGACGCGGCGCGCCGCATGGGGGCCGAGCAGGTCGAGCCCGAGCACCTGCTGCTCGCCCTCTCGGAGGGCGACGACCCGGCCGGCCGGGCGCTGGCGGAGGTCGGCGTGAATTGCGCCGCGATCGAGGAGGCGATCGAGCAAGACCTCGTGGCGACGTTGCAGGTCGTCGGCGTGCCGCCGTCGGTGGTGGCCTCGACTCCGGCCTATCCCCGTCAGGACCGTCCGGGCTTCAGCGCGCAGGCCAAGCGCGCGCTCGAGCAGGCGCTACACGAGGCGGTCCGGCGCGGTGACCGGCGGCTGGGAACCGAGCACGTACTGCTTGGCGTGTTGCGCCGGCCCGGCGCGACGGTCGCTCGCGTGCTCGCCCGGCTCGACGTCGACCCCGAGCGCCTGGCCGCGCTCGTCCAGGTCGAGGCCGCCGCGCAGCGCTGATCGCGGGGCGGGCCGCCCCTTCGCCGGGCGGCCCGTGGGCCGCGGCCCGCGGCTCACGCCGGCGCGCGCCCGTGCAGCGGCAGCAGCTCCCGCAGCCGCAGGTTCTCCAGCGGATCCAGCGCCGAGTGCTGCGCGCAGGCGGGCACGAGCGTGCCCGAGTCAGGGTGCGCCATCGCATACGAGCACGCCTGCAGGCGCTCCTGGGTCTCGAGGATCTTCGGGTCGTCGCTCATCTCCCCGCGCTGGAGCAGCTCCCACGCCGGCCGGACGTCCTTGGCGTCCATAAACGAGTGCATGACGTACGTGATCGCCTTGGGCTTCTCGCGGCGGATCGTGCGCACGCCGCCAAGGCGCCGCACCAGCCGCAGAGCCCACGCCGTGCCGCTGCCCAACACCGCCGGGTGTCGGGCGACCGCGCGCGCAGCGCGCACGGCGACGAGACCGCGCCTGGGATCGTCGAAGTCCATCCCGCCGAACGCGACGATGAAGTCCTCCAGCGCCTGCGCGTCGCGCGGGTCGTCCTCGTCGAGCAGCGTCTCGTAGCGGTCGCCGACGTAGACGCCGTGCGCCGTGCGGTTGCAGCGCACGTCGCCGACCTGCTCGGCGTTGTAGTGCAGCCGCCCGCCGGCGCCTTGCTCGACGCGGCGCCAGACTTCGTCGGTCGAGAACTCGCGGTAGGCGTCCTTCCAGCGCGCGCTGTTGCCGATATATGCGGCGGGTTGAAAGGAGAACATCCGAAAGCCCATGTGGCGGCAGTCGCGGACGAGTTGCGGGATTTCGTCGATGTTGCGCGGCGTCACCGTGATGTTGTGCGCCAGGTAGTGCGTCACGCCGTGCTCGCGCTCCAGGCGCTGGAACATCTCGCAGAAGCGCCGGCGGTACGGGTTTAACTCGGCTTCGTCGTGCGCCTTCTTGATCCCGCGACGGCCGAACATCATCGAATCGAAGTGGCCGGCGAAGGCGAGATGCTTGAAGCGCGGGCGGCCGGTGCGCGGATCCAGCGCGAGCGCCTCCAGGTACTCGTAGTCGAAGTCGCCGTGAGTCATCGACATCGGCTTGCGGCCGTGGCGGATCATCGCCTGTAGCGCTCGCGCGTGGTCGTGCGGACCGAGCAGCGTGACCTCGCCGCCGATCAGCTGCGCGTGCTGGCCCGGTCCGCGCAGCTGGCGCATCAGCGCCATCTGGCGATCGACCTCAAGCTCGGTGTGGTCGCCGTCCGTGCGAACGCGGTTGGCCTCCTTGGCGTGGTAGCACGGCGTGCACGCGAGGTTGCAGCGCGGGAAGACGCCGTGCGTTCCCTCGCAGCCAGACATCCGCCGGCCGAGCATCTGGTTGGGCTGCTTGACGTGGGCCGGCAGCTCCGCCCAGCGGGCGGCGAGCGCGCGCGTCAGGTCGGGATGCTCCGGCCGCGAGAGGACTTCCAGCTCGCGCAGGCGGGTCAGCAACGCCATCTCGATCGACCGTAGCGCATCGATGCAACAGCGCCCAACCGCGCTGTTCATCGAACCTCCGCGGGCGCCCGGATGCACTACCGCACGATCCGGTACAGCCGCACGAGTCGCTCCGGAGACGCCCCCGCGACGTAGAGCCAGCGGATGACGAACCAGGCGAGCACCGTGCGCGCGATCCCCATCGCGCGCCAGCGCCGCGCGGACGTCCTCGCCGGGCCGGGCAGGCAGCGCGTCATCCCGCTGCGCTCCAAGCGGCGCACGAAGTCGTAGTCATCCATGATCGGGATCTCGCGATAGCCGCCGAGCGCGTCGAAGCTCTCGCGCCGGACCCATACCGACGAGTCGCCGTAGTAGAAGCCGTGCCGGCGCTGCAAGCGGTAGACCGCGCCCAGCGTGCGCTCGAACAGCCCACCGCCCTCGAACGCCACGGCGAAGTTGCCGCCGACGACCGTGGCCGCGCGCCAGGCCTCGGCGAGCGACGCGAAGGCGTCGACGGGCAGGCGGCTGTCTGCGTGCAGGAACAGCAGCACATCGCCCGTCGCGGCGCGCGCTGCCGCGTTGAGTTGTGCGGCGCGGCCACCACGCCGCTCGAGCACGCGCGGCGCGGTCGGGTGCGCACGCGCGAGCGCCTGCGTCGCGTCGGTCGAGCCGCCGTCGGCGATGACGACTTCCCACCGGCCGTGCAGCGCCGCGAGGTGTCCGAGCAGCGAGGGCAGCTCGCGCTCCTCGTTGAGCGTCGGGACCAGGACGGAGACGAGCGGCGAACACATCACAGCCGTCCGGACCGTCATACAGCGCATGCAAACGCGTCCGGCAGCGAGCCGTCCGCCTGCCTGAGCGCCAGAAAGCGCTCGATGACGAGCCGCTTGGCGTCGGCCAGCGAGACCTCGCCGGCGGCGACGAGGAAGTCCGGACATGACTCGCGGTCGCCGCCGACCGGATGCCAGTGCGCGCCGTCGGCGGTGATCGTCAGCTCGGGGACCATGACCGCGTCGGAGACCTGCACCGCGCCCGCGCCGGCAGCGTTGGCGGCGAAGCCGCGCTGGACGAGCGGGCGCACGGCGAAGTCCGCGCCGGCGATCCCAAGCTCGGCCAGCGCGTCGCGCAGCTCGGCGACCTCGCCGCGGTTCTCCGGCGTCTGCGTCATCGCGACGCGCAGCGGCAAACCGAGGTCGGCGGCGAAGCGCAGTCCGTCCATCGCCTTCGCCCATGAGCCTGCGCCGCGCCAGCGGTCGTGCGTCTCGGCGCGCGCGCCGTCGATCGATGATTGCAGCGTCAGCGTCAGCGCCGGCCGGCCGGCGAGGCGCGCGAGCTGCGCGCGGCGCCGGCCGGTGAAGAGCATCGCGTTCGTCAACACGACGGTCGTCATACGCGCGGACGCGTACTCGATCATCTCGATGATCTGCGGGTGAACGAACGGCTCGCCGCCGGTGATGTACAGCTCGTGAAAGCCCTCGCGCAGCGCTTCGTCAACCAGGGAGCGGAAGCGTTCGGCGGGCAGTTCGCGCCTGCGCGCACGGGGCGAGCTCGCCACGACGCAGTACTCACAGGCGATGTTGCAGTGGAAGTTCGAGTAGACCCACAGCCGCGGCGGAAACAGCGCGCTGCCGAAGAGCGAGATCACCGGGCGCGGGTCGTCCGGCATCTCGGGGGCCTCGGCCCAGCCGGCGCCGTCGACTGCGAAGCCCGCGGGCATCGCCTCGCGATAGACGTGGTAGGCGCCGCGTGCGCGCTCGGGCGGCGGGACGATCTCCAGGCACGTCGACCACCAGCCCGTCTCGATCGTCTCGACGAACGGCTCGGGCAGCCCCGCCGCGCGCATCGAGGCGGCCTGAGCGCGCCAGTCGTAGGGCAGCGCCACAAGCTCGACGCGCTCGATCCGTCCCGCGTCGAGATCGAGCACCGCGTACCAGACGTCGGTGCGGCCGTCGTTGGCCGGCCGGCCGATCGCGCCGACGTTGACGATCTGCGTGCCGGCGACCTCGCGCCGCCACGGGATCCCGGTGTGCGTGCACAGCAGGAGCTGCGCGCCGCTCTCGTCGACTCGCAGTGCAAGCTGCTCGTCGTCGAGCGACTCCCACAGGAAGTCGTTGATCGCCAGCGGCGAGCCGTGGACCATATGGACGTCGACGCCGCCGATCCGCACCCGCAGCTCGCCCGGCAGCTGCGCCATCCACGCCGCGAACTCGGGCGAGGTGTGCTCGCGCGTGTACTCGTACATGAGCTGCGCGAAGCGGTTGTCGCGCGCGTCGGCGTAGCCGCAGCCGCAGTCCGCGTCGCCGCGTCCGATCGCCACGTCGTAGTTGCCCGCGATCGCCTCGACGCCGTGCTCGAGCAGCAGCGGCCAGACCGCGTCGCATTCCGCGCCAAAGCCGCCGAGGTCGCCGAGGCAGAACAGCCGCTCGCAGCCGCGCCCGCGTGTGTCGTCCAGCAGGGCACGCAGCGCGTATGGGTTGGAGTACACGCCGCCGAACGCAGCGATTCGCGTCATGGTCGAAGTATCGTGCGTGGCGCGACCGCGGACAGATCACGGAGAGGAGGACGTCGATGACGCGCATCGCCATCTTGGGCGCGGGTCCGATCGGGCTCGAGGCGGCGCTGGCGGCCGCTCAGCGCGGCGACGACTTCCGCGTGTACGAGGCGGCCGCGACCGTCGGCGGGCACCTGCGGCGCTGGGGCCATGTGCGCACCTTCACCACCTGGGACATGAACGTCTCCCCGCGGATGCGTTCGGCGCTCCCGGACGCGCCGCTCGGCGACGGCCTGCCCAGCGGCGCCGAGCTGGCCGACGACCTGCTCGAGCCGATCGCCGCTCTGCCCGAGCTGCACGGTCGCATCCACCTGCGCACGCAAGTCCTCGCCGTCGGGCGCGAGGGCCTGCTCAAGCACGAGGCGATCGGCGACCCGAGACGCGCATCGCGGCCGTTTCGCCTCCTGGTCGGGCGGCCCGACGGCAGCGAGGTGATCGCGCATGCCGACGTCGTCGTCGACGCGACCGGCACGTACGGCAACCCCAATCGCCTCGGCGACGGTGGGATCGACGCGGTCAACGAGCGCGCCTTCGAAGACCGCATCGCGCGGTTCCTGCCGGCGCTCGCCGGCGACGCGGCGGGCTGGGCGGGGCGGACGATCCTCCTCACAGGCGCCGGGCATTGCGCTCAGACGGCGGTGCGCCAGCTCGCCGAGTTCGCGCGCGACGCACCCGGCACGCGGGTGCTCTGGGCCGTGCGCGACGCCACGCCGGACTGGAGCGCCGTCGCCGCCGATCCGCTGCCCGAGCGGGCGGCGCTGAACGCGGCGGCGGCCGAGCTGGCCGCAGGAGCGTCCGGCGCCGTCGAGCTGCGCGCCGGCTGTGTGACCGAGGCCCTGCACGGCCGCGACGGGCGGATCGTCGTGACGCTTCGAAACGGCCAGCCCGAGGAGGTCGAGGTCGACCGCATCCTCGCGTGCAACGGCGGCGTTCCAGACCACGCGCTGTACCGCCAGCTGCAGGTACACGAGTGCTACGCGACCTCCGGCCCGATGAACCTCGCCGCGGCGCTGCGTGGCGAGCCCGGCGGCGACTGCCTGGCGGGCAGCTCGCACGGGCCCGAGACCTTGATCAACCCCGAGCCCGGCTTCTTCATCCTCGGCGCCAAGTCCTACGGTCGCAACAGCCAGTTCCTGTTGCAGATCGGCTGGCAGCAGGTCGACGACGTCTTCACGAGCCTGATCGGACAGGAGCCCCCAGTGCCGGGCCAGGCCGTCGCCACGTCCGGCGCGCTGGAGTAGCGCGCTGCCTACCGACGGCGAGCTGTGGGCGCGAGCGCAGCTGCAGCAACTGCTGCTTGCCCGCTTCGCGCCGCGCGCGCTGGCACGCTTTCTGGTCTCAAGCCAGCGGCGCGCGAACGAGCAGCGCGCCGCGCACCCGGCGACCGCACGCCGCATCCGCTTGTGGATGGCGTCGGGTGCCGCCGCGTGGGCGGTGCTCGCGCTGGCGGGGCGCGAGCCGTTCCGGCGCCGGGCGCGCGCCTTCGTGGCCTGGTGGACGCTGACGTGGCTCATGCTCGACTGGCACATCGGGATGCTCGAGACCGAGGACGGACGGCCGCGCAACCTCGGTCCGGCCGATGCCTGCACCCTGGCGCGGGTGTGGCTCGTTCCCGCCGCGGCCGATACGCCCGCGCCGTGGATGGCCGCGCTCGCGTTCGTCACGGCCGGGCTCGCCGGGCGCCTCCCCCGCGCGAGCGAGCCGACGCGGCTGGGGCGCGACCTGGAAGGGCTCGCCGATGCCGCGTTCGCGGCGGCCGCGCTGCGCGGCGCGCTGGCGCGCGGCTGGCTGAGCCGCGCCGCCGGCGCGGGCGAGCTCGTGCGCCTCGGGATCGGCTTCGGCTACGCGCTGTGGGTCTGGGTCGGCTCGGCCGCAGCCCCGGATCCGCGCGTGCTGCAAGCGGCGCGGCTGGCGACGCCGGTCAGGGCAGCCGGTCTCATAGCCGCCGGGCTCGGGCGCCGGCACACGGCGGATGCGCTCGTGCTCTGCGGCGCCGCCTGGAGTGCGGCGGGGAGCGCGATCGCGCTGCGGCGGAGCAACGCGGCGGCGACCGAACGCCGCGCTCCGTCGAACACCGGTGCGCTCGCCAGACACGCACCTCTGGCCGGATGGTCGAGCGCTCGCGAGCGCTGACTGGACGTTTGATCGAGCCGGCACGCCCTCCGTCAAGCGGGTCTGCGGACCACGACGATGACTCGACATATGAACCCGCGCGTACGCAACCGGACCGGGATCGGCGTGGTGATTGCCCTGCTGTCCTTCTCGATCGCCGCTGGCCCCGGCCGCGTCTCAGCCGTCGCGGCGGGCGCCAAGGCCGCGCGCAGCTGCCCGGGCAGCAACGCGCCGCCACGGAGCGAAACGCTTGCCCAAACGGAGCGGACAGTGCTCTGCCTCCTCAACGCCGAGCGCGCTGCTCGCAGCCTTACGGCACTCGCGCTCGACCCACGGCTGCAGACCGCCGCCGAGCGCCACGCGCAGGACATGGGCGCGCGCGACTTCTTCGACCATGTGACCCCCGACGGCATCGGTGTTATCGCTCGCGTTCGTGCCGCGGGCTTTCCGAGCGCCGGTGCGAAGCTCGCGGAGAACCTTGCCTGGGGCAGCGGACGGCTCGGACGGCCGGCGATGGTCGTCAAAAACTGGATGAACAGTCCCCCTCACCGGGCGACGATCCTCAATCCGGCGATGCGGCAGGTCGGTATCGGGATCGCCCTCGACGCTCCGGAGCCTGACATCACCGGCGCCGTCACGTACACCGCCGACTTCGTGGGCGAGACCAGCGGGCGCACGCCGCGAGCACAACGCCGCCTGAGCCGCCGCGCGCGCTGACGGGGGAGCCGAGGGCCTCGATCGCGGCTCGTCGCGCATCGCGCGGTGGCTAAGCGCGCCGCCGGGTACACAGCCAGAGGCTCGCCAACTCCAAGAGGGAGGCCCCGTGGCTGACGAGAATGTCTCGACGTTCATCCTGCGCCGTCTGCACACGTGGGGCGTACGCCAGATCTACGGGTATCCCGGCGACGGCTCCAATGGCCTGGACCTGGCGTTTCACGACGTTTCCGAGGTGGAGTTCCTGCAGACCCGCCACGAGGAGATCGCGGCGTTCGCGGCGACCGCGCACGCCAAGCTCACCGGCGAGGTGGGGGTCTGCATGGCGACGTCCGGTCCCGGGGCGATCCATCTCCTCAACGGCCTGTACGACGCCAAGCTCGACCATGCGCCCGTGGTGGCGATCGTCGGCCAGCAGGCGCGTATGTCTCTCGGTGCCGCCTATCAGCAGGAGGTCGACCTGCAGTCGCTCTTCAAGGATGTCGCGCACGAGTTCGTCGAGGTCTGCATGGATCCCCGGCAGGCGGCGCACCTCGTCGACCGCGCGGTGCGAATCGCGCTCTCGCAGCGCACTGTCACCGCGGTGATCGTGCCCAGCGACGTCCAGGAGATGCCCTACGAGCAGCCGCCCCGATCGCACGGTGCAGTGCAGTCCAGTCCGGGCTGGACCGCGCCGCTGGTCGTTCCGCGCGACGGCGATCTGCGACGGGCGGCGGATGTCTTGAACGCCGGCGAGAAGGTCGCCATGCTCGTCGGCCAGGGCGCCAACCACGCCTCCGAGGAGCTGCTGGACGTCGCCGACGTTCTCGGCGCAGGAATTGCCAAGGCGCTCAACGGACGTGCGGTCGTCCCTGACGACGTGCCGTTCGTCACCGGCGCGATCGGCTTGTTGGGGACGAAGCCGTCCGACGACATGATGCAGGACTGCGACACGCTGCTGATGATCGGAACGAGCTTTCCCTACTCGGAGTGGCTCCCCGAGCCGGGGCAGGCGCGGGCGGTGCAGATCGACATCGACGCCCGCAACCTCTCGATGCGCTATCCGACCGAGGTGCCGCTGACGGGCGACGCCAAGGCGACGCTGCAGGCGCTTGCGCCGCTGCTGCATCGCAAGGAGGACCGCTCGTGGCAGAAGGAGATCTCGGCGAACGTCGAGCGCTGGTGGCAGATCCTCGACGACAGCGCTCATCTCGACGCGGATCCGGTCAACCCGCAGCTCGTCTTTCACGAGCTGTCGGCGCGGCTGCCCGATCGCGCGATCCTGCTCGCCGACTCCGGGTCTGCGACGAACTGGTGGGCGCGTCACCTGCGTCTGCGGGACGGCATGCAAGCCGCGCTCTCAGGCACCCTCGCATCGATGTGCCCCGCCGTTCCGTACGCGCTGGCAGCCAAGATGGCGTTCCGCGACCGGCCGGTGATCGCCGTGATCGGTGACGGCGCGATGCAGATGCTCGGCATCAACGCCCTCATCGATCTGGCGAAGTACGCCGACCGTTGGACGGGCCCATGCGCGGTCTGCGTGCTGCACAACAACGACCTCAACCAGGTCACCTGGGAGCAGCGCGTGCTGGCGGGCGACGCCAAGCTTCAGTCCTCCCAGGATCTGCCGGACTTCCCGTATGCACGTTATGCCGAGCTGCTCGGGCTCACCGCGGTCCGCGTCGATCGGCCGGCGGACGTCGGCGCCGGATGGGACGCGGTTCTCGCCGCGGGCCGGCCCGCGCTGCTCGAGGTCATCACCGACCCCGACGTGCCGCCGTTGCCGCCACACATCCGCCTGGAGCAGGCCACGGGCATGGCGAAGTCGATCTTCAAGGGCGACCCCGATCGTGGAGGCATGATCCGCCAAGCGCTGAAGGGCAAGCTCCAGGAGTTCGTCACGCGATCCTGACGACCCGCGGAGGGCGCGTCCCGCACTACCTCACTCGAATCCTCGGCAGCGCGCTCGCGAGCCGGTCGTAGTCGATGATCTCGCATCCGTTTGTACGGTCAAAGCGGCGGTTGACGCGCTTGCCGCCGATCCGGCCGGTCACCCGGACCTTCTGCGGTCCGCCGTAGATCAAGGTGCAGATGCGATCCTCCCTCGGCTTCGAGGTCAGCAAGCCGGCGATCCGTCGCACCCGCGAGCAGGATCTCGCCGCGGGGCGAGCGATCCCGGTGGCGCGTTGCGCGCTCGGTCGGCAGCTCAGCGTTCCGCGCAACGGGACTCGTGCGCCGCGGTCAAAGCGAATCGTCAGCGTGATCGAGCGCTGCGGCGGCGGAGTCCGAGCGCTTGCGGCGTCGTCGCCGCAGCCGCAAACCAGGAGCACCGCGCAGGCGGCTGCGCTCGCGGAGATCGTCCGCACACGGATCATCGCCCTGGCCGCCGCCTCGCCCGCCGGATCATCGGCTCAGCCAGCCTCCTCCTCCGACGGCAGCAGGTGGCCGTCGTTCTCGACGTAGCCGTCCTTGCCACCGACGGCGACGTAGATCAGGTCGTCGTCGCCGACGTTGCGGATGCGCCGCACGGTCGCGGGGTCGATGCGCGCGATCCCGCCCGGGCCGAGACGGTGCACGGATCCGTCGCCGAACTCGAGCTCGGCCAGGCCTTGATGGATGAAGTAAGTCTCCTCCTGCTCGTAGTGGTAGTGGCGGCGCCCGGCGAACTCGGCGGGCATGACGATCGCGTTGATGCCCAGCGCCTGGACCCCCAGCGCGGGCCGGATCTTCCGAAATCCACCGCCCTCGCCGAGCGCGTCGATGTTGCCGACGGCATAGCCCTCGCCGCTCACGATCTCGTGTACCTCGTCCTGCGCCATCACCCGCTCCCCTCTCGTCCTTCACACTGGCATCGTCGCTGTCCGGAAAGACGAAAGGCCCGCTACAGGCGGGCCTTTCCGTTGCGTCAACTGCTTACAGCAGGATGATCAGCAAGATGATGATGATGATCAGCGTTCCGACGCCGATGTACATGCGGCTCCTTCCGTTTCGATGGACGGTCTGTACCCGCTGAGCCGCCGCCGCACTCGGCCAGAACCGGCCTCTCAATCAGTGATCGGCGACGACGCCGTCCTCGGGAGTCAGCGGACGGCCCTCGTCGGCCCAGCGCTGAAGCCCGCCGGCCATCGAATACGCATCAATGCCGACCCCGCGGAACGCCTGCGCGGCCATCGCCGAACGTGCACCGAGACGGCAGTGGAAGATGACCGGCCGATCGGTGTCGATCTTGCCCGCGTTGGACGCCAGGTGCTCGAGCTCGATGTGAAGTGCGCCGTCGATGCGGCCGGCCTCCCACTCATAGAGCTCGCGCACGTCGATGATCTGCGCGCTGTCATCGGAGACCGCGGCCTGCGTCTGCTCGGGCGTGACCTCGATGCTGTCGGAATCGAAGATGGATGGCATGGCTGCAACCTAACGCAGCGCGGGCGGCGTGGCCCGAAGATCGGGCAGCGGACGAGGGCGCATCCGCTGCCGGACGCCGGCCGCGACGAGCAGCAGCAGCCCGAGCGCGATGAACGACCCCACCCGGTACAGGGACGTCAGCGCCGCGAGGTCGTACAGGAACACCTTTGCGACGGTGACGAGCAAGAGCGCGAGCGAGCCCAGGCGCGGCATGCGCTCGTCGCGGCGTAGGCCGATCACGAGCGTCGCGAGTCCGACGATCGCCCACAGCCCGCTGAGCAGCACCTGGCCGAGCTCGCGCACGCCGAGGTCGAGCACGTCCGCGTGCGGCGCGCCGTCGCCGGGCTGAAACGGGGTGATGAGCAGCGCCGATGCGAGGTACAGCGGGGCCACCGCCGCGATCGCGGCGAGGGTCATGCGAGCCCTCGCGGCGATCGCAGCCTGGCGCCCGTCGTCGGGGGCTGTCGCACGCCTCAGCAGGTGAACGCCGCGCAGCGCGGCGAGCGCGACCGCACCGAGCGCCAGGGCGGCTCCGCGAGGGTCGTCGAGACCCGTGACGAGCGCCTCGAGCGGGGCCTCGAAGAGCAGGACGTGGGCGAGCGCGAGGCCGAGGTAGGCGCCCCCGCCCCACGCGGCGACGGGGTCGCGGCCGCGCGCCGCGAGCATCCCGAGCAGGATCGCCTGGCCAGCGAGCGCCGCGGCCAGCACCGGCCCGTCAAGTGCCAGGGCGGTGAGGTACGCCGCTCCGGCCATTGCGACCGCGTCGAGCGCGATGCGCCACCCGCGCCGCACGTCGCCGGCGAAGCGGCCCGCGACGAACGAGGCGCAGGTCGCGGCCGCGATCGCGGCGTAACCCGCGAGCTCGACGTTCCCACTGGCCGCGAGCGTGCCCGGAGGCGCGAGGACGAGCGCCTGCGCGGAGATCAGCAGCAGGTGCCCGCCGAGGCCGATGGCCAGCAGTGCCTCGTCGTGCTCGGGTCGTGCGGGATCACGGTCTGCCAGCAGGCGCCGGGCGAGGATCGCGAAGCCGGTGGTCGTGATCGCCCACGCGAGCGCGCGTCGGGATCCTCGACGAGCACGGCTACCCGCTGCTCGCGGCCGCGTTGCAGTCGGTTGTCAACGCCCCTGAGAACAGCGCGGCGGCGTCTACGCCACCGCGCAGCAGATCTCGTCGTTCATGACCAACCGGGAGGCGATGCGATGACCGCCGCTCGCGAGCCAGCCCGTCGTCGCCGCTAACGACCTACGCCAGCCAAGGGCGACCGCTCAAGCCTACTTGTCGGTTGGTGCCACGTTCCTTAACGGCGCCCCCACTGAGAACAGCGCCCAGGTCCTAACGCCGGCGCACCGGATCGCCGTTGCGACGACGCCGCTAGCCCTACGCGTCGATCGCAGCAACGCACTCGCTGGGCGCGGCGCTGCTCGATCGTGGCGATCTCAATCAGGCCATCCGAACCGGAATGATTAGGCGTGCGTCGACGCGTTCAGGCGGCACCAACGTCGAAAAGGTCGGATGCGCGAGCGTCAGCTGCTCAGCCAGCCACTGAGCCCGCGCAGGCCGTATAGAAACCGACGAGATCCAGATAGGAGCCAGATGAGCCCACGAAACCACCGACGTTCGTGACCGCCGCGCTCCAAGAACTGCCGCCGTCACCTCCATATGGGCCGTAGGTGTCAGGGGTGGTGGTTATCGTCAGTCGGTCGACGTAATCGCCGGATCTGCCGTCAATGTTGGTGATGTACTCGCCCACCGAAAAGGATATTGTTGAGGGCAAGCCGCCGCCTCCACCATGGGCTGTGCCTTCGCCGGTGCGGCGCGGTCGGAGTCTGCGATCAGCGCGTTGAGGATCAGATCGTCGTCAGCGACGGGAGCGCCAACGCTGTCGGTGGCCGCGGTCACGTTGCAGCCGATCATCCGCCAAGCTCATCTCCGCACGGATTCCACGAGCCCTTGCTCTCGTCCTGCGTCCGCTCCAGATCAGACGGTGTGAAAAGGCTGTTGTCAAAGTTCGGGGGATTGTTGTTGACCGTCGAGACGTTGGCCTGGAACGTACCGGCGAAGTGCAGCCGCAGCGGGTTGAGGTAGCTCATGTCAGGCAATGTCCCGGGCCGGCGGTACGCGCGACGCTCGACCGCCACTCAGCCGACAGCGCGTCGCCGCCGCGAAGCCGCGGATGCAAATCCGCCACCATGATGGGCAACGCACATCAACGAACATGGATGAGCGCGAACGCGCTGCCGGCTGCGAAGCACAGTCGATGCAAGACGGCGTTGTAGAAGCCGTCTGCAGGCCCAGAAAGGTGTTGTCGAGCATGGTGCTGTGATCCCTTTGGTCGGTGAAGGCGTGACCGCACGGGTATCTATCGCGCGGGTTCTGGACGGTCGACACGCAGTAACCGCAGTCCAAGAGCGTTTAGATCACAATCAGGCCCTACTGGGCCCCATATAGACCATGACGCCGGGGCCGCGGTAGTGGGCCAGGCCGGCATGAGTCAAGTCGTAGGTAGAAGGGGGGTGCGCACGTCTGCAGTCGTCCCCGCGGCGCTGACGGTGGTAGTCACGGTGCTCGTGGTGTGGGCGCCTGGTGCGTGCGGCGACGAGCCCAGCGCGCGGGGTTCCCGTGGTGTTGCACACCGACGCCACTAGCGGAGTCGGCGATTCGCCTCAAGCGCGACCCCACGCCACCCCGACCCCAGCGCACACGCCTCCGTGCAGGATCTTCGCGCTTGACCCGACCGACCGACCCCGCTCAAGCAGCGATCAAGTCGGGGCTGACGCCAGACCCAGCCTCTGCGCGATCATGGTCGTGAACGTGCCATTGGCCAGCCCGGTGACGCCTCCGGTGCGCTGCTCGATGTCGTAGGAGAACGTGTAGAGCATCACGCCATATTTGGGCCCGTCCGTCGGCTCCCAGGCGCAGAGGGCCTCCACATCGTCGATGGGTGTGAAATAGCCTGCTGCGGAGCCATGCAGCTGACTCCGATAGCGATCTTGCTTGGGTCGCCGATAGTCTGCGCATACTTCTCAAAGTATTCCGGATCGGTTGATCTCACGCGACGCGACTGACGTCAGCAGGGCGGTGAGGAGGGGCAGTAGCGTCGTGCCGAGACCGTCCGTGGAGAGCTGGCGTGGCAGGCGATCAGGGCGCTGAGGCCGGGCGACGAGGACATCGGCGAAGTCGGCGGCACGATTCCGCGTAGTCGCACACCCGCGGTCGCATGAGCCGGTGCTCGGCTTCGCTTGCCTGAATCTAGGCTTTTGAG
>JAWVGJ010000121.1:0-9242 GCA_033855115.1 Solirubrobacteraceae bacterium | reverse complement strand
GCGCGACCCACAACGTATGAACGCCGGGGCGCAGAGCGAGGAGCCGAGAGCCGTCGCCGACCGCGACACGGCGCAGCACGCGTCCCCGATCGAGGTCGATGACGGCGATCTCTCCCATTGCAGAATCGCTGACGTACGCGAGCCGCCCTGCGACCGCGGTGTAGCGCGGCGCGCCGAAGCCGCGCAGCACGCGCCGCACCCGCAGCGGTCGCCCCGCGAGCAGCGAGACCGCGCCCGCGCCGGAGTGGGCGAGCAGCGCCCGGCCGCCGCCGGCGCGCTGGATGCTGCGCGGGTCCTCGACGGTGCGCAGGCGCTGGATCACGCGCATGCTGCGCAGCGACACGATCGCCACATGCGCCTCGGTGTCGGCGGTGACAAGCGCGAGAGTGGGCGGGCGGGCGCCGCCTCCGGGCACCGGCCGGCCGGCGAACAGCAGCGCCGGCGCGGCCGCAAGGCCGAGCTCGAGGAACTCACGGCGGTCGAGCATCTGGGAGGTGTTACGTACCGGAGGGGCGTCGCGGTCCATCGTGCTTGCTGCATGTGACGGCGGTTGTCGCGTCAGGTGCCGGAGCAGGTCCGGGGCTCAGGGGTGTTCCGGCTTTGTGGCTCTCACAGCGACAAACCCGGAACACCCCCGACGAATGAAGACGACGTACACACGTTCCAGTCGTCCTCGAGGCGCCACGGCGACTCGGTGGCGGCGCCCGGGTCCAGGCCTGCACTGCCGAGGGCGCGGATCACAAATCGCCGAGGACGTTCGCCCGAATCGTCCCGGCGTAGTAGCGCGCGGGGCGCGTGGGTACCACGTAGCGCGTTACCACGAACGTGCGAGGAGCAGACCATGGCCACGAAGAACCCGCCCCCGATGGACCCATCGAGCAGCGAGGCCGATGCCAAGCAACTCGAACTCGCCCGCAAGCAGGGCGAGGCCTACCGCGAAGCCCTGGAGTACATGGCCGAGGAGGTCGCGCACGACGGCGGGATGCAGCCCAAGGACCAGTACCTCATCGGCTACGCCGTCGAGGAAGCCGAGGGCATGTACGAGTGGGAGGACGGCGAGCTGGTCTGGCACGAGCCCGAGGGCGAGAACCTCCACGTCGAGATCGCCGTCTGCGATGCGTCGGACGGTCGCTTTGTGCCCGGACTGACGGTGCACGGGACGCTCGTCGACCCCGACGGCAACGATCTCGGCACGCACGAGCACCCGCTGCTCTGGCACCCGATGATCTATCACTACGGCCGCAACTGGACCGTGCCGGCCGATGGCGAGTACACGCTGAAGATCCGCATCGAGCCGCCGACGTTCATGCGCCACGACGAGATCAACGGCAAGCGCTTCGAGCAGCCGGTCGAGACCGAGTTCACGGGCGTGAAGGTCGAGCGCGGTCAGGACTGATCCGCGGCTGAACTGCGTCAGACAGAGGCGCCGGCGCGGCCATGCGCCGCGTCGGCCAGCGCCCCGACGGCCAGCCCGGTGACGGTCGCAGCCAGCAAGACCGACGGCCACGCGCTGAGCGTGTCGGCGATGAGGTGCGACAGGACGAACGCCGCTACGTAGACGAGCACCAGCGCCACCGTACGGCCGAGACCGGCTGCTCGCAGCCAGCGCCTCGCGCACCACGCGACGGCGGCGATCATCACGATTGCGCCGAGCGGGCGGATTCCGGTCGCCGCCGCGACGGCGAAGCCAACCAGGAGCGAGCCACTCGCGACGGGCCAGGTCAGCATCAGGACACCACGCGCTTGAAGAGCACGAAGCACACGGCTGCGACGCACGCGAGCAGCAACGGCCAGCCGAAGAAGCTCGTGACGCCGACGACCGCGAGGACGGCGCCGACGACCGCGCCCAGCCCGGCGGCGCCGCCGACGACGGCGATGTTGTAGGCGCGCTTCTCGCGCACGCGCCGCGGCGTGCGCTTGGGCCGAGGTGCAAGGTCGCCGCTCATTCCCTGGAACGGTAGCGGGACGTGGCCGCGGGCTGCCGTGCTCGCGCCCGGAGGAATAGGATCGCGCCAGCGGCGCGAGGAAGCCGGTGTGAGTCCGGGACGGTCCTCGCCACTGTGACCGGGGAGCGGAGCGCCGAAGCCACCGGGCATCGTGTCTGGGAAGGCGGGCAACGTGCAGCATCCGGAAGTCAGGACACTCGCGCTGCCATTGCCTTCCACGAGGGATTGGAGAGATGGGTTCGTGAGCTTCACAGCGCCTGAACCGCGCACCCGCCGGGACCGCTGCCCAGGGCTGCTGGCGATGCACGAGGCCGCCGACGGCTGGCTGGCACGGGTCCGGATACCGGGCGGGCGCCTGTCAGGCGCGCAGCTGCGTGCCCTCGGCGCGGCAGCCGCCGATCTCGGCAACGGTCTGGTGGACATCACGGCGCGGGCAAACCTGCAGCTGCGAGGGCTTGGCGCCGATGCCGCGGCGCAGCTCGCCGCGCGCCTGTCGGACGCGGGCCTACTGCCTTCGCAGGCGCACGACCTCGTTCGCAACGTGCTGGCGAGCCCGCTGGCCGGGCGCTCGCCCGGCGCGCTGGACGGCGTCGACCACGTCGTCGCACTGCTCGATACGCGGCTCTGCTCCGACCCCGCGCTCGGCGAGCTGCCAGGGCGCTTCTGCTTCCTCGTCGACGACGGCACCGGCTCGGGCACCGATGTCCGTCCCGACATCACGGTCGCGGCCCGCGGCGACGGGTCGTTTGGCGTCCTGCTCGACACGCAGGCGCTGGCCTTCGAAGGTGACGCGGGCGCCGCGGTCGAGATGGCGCTGGGCGCGGCGAGGAGCTTCCTGGAGGTCGGCGGCGATGCCTGGCGGATGTCGGAGACGCCCGGAGGCGCTGGCAGCGTCGCGCGCCATCTCGGCGTCGCGATCGCTCCAGCACGGCGACGGCCGCGGCGCGCTGCGGCGCTCGACCCGGGCCCGCAGCGCCAGCGTGACGGCCGCGTCGCGGTGACCGGGCTTGCGCCGCTCGGACAGCTGTCGCCCGCGCTGCTGCTCGAGCTGGCGCGGCTGCGCGACGACGTGCGCCTGTCCACGCGGCGGACCGTCACCCTCGTTGACGTCGACGCGGGCGCAGCGGACGCGGTCAGCGACGAGCTCCAGCGCTGCGGGCTGGAGGTCGACGGCGCATCCGGCTGGGTCGGGTTGACGGCGTGCGCCGGAGTCGGCGCATGCCGCAGCGCGCTCGCCGACGTCCGCGCCGCCGCCGCCCAGCGCGCGCGTGTGCGCCTCCCGGGCGCGCCGATCGAGCACTGGGCGGCTTGCGGCCGGCGCTGCGGGGAGGATGGCGACGTCGCGGTCGCCGTCGCGGTGCAGGGCACGATCAGCGTCGCGGTCCGCGCCGGCACGCGGGAGTGGACCGAGCCGACGCTCGAGTCCGCCCGCGCCGGGTTGCTCGTCGAGGCCGCGGGATGATCGCCTACGAACGCGACGGCGCCGCGATCTACCGCCGGTCGTTCGCGACGATCCGGGAGGAGGCGGACCTGAGCGCGTTCGCCGGCGACCCGGTGCTGGAGCGGGCCGCCGTGCGGATGATCCATGCTTGCGGGATGGTCGATCTCGTCGCCGACGTCGTCGCGTCGCCCGGGTTCGGCGTCGCGGCCTTCACCGCGCTGCGGGCGGGCGCGCCGATCCTGTGCGACACGGCGATGGTCGCCGCCGGGATCACGCGGGCGCGGTTGCCCGCCGACAACGAGGTTGTCTGCACGCTGGGCTCGCCGGGGGTGATCGAGCTCGCTCGCTCGCTGGGCACGACGCGCAGCGCGGCGGCGCTCGAGCACTGGATCGATCGTCTGGACGGCGCGCTCGCGGTGATCGGCAACGCGCCGACGGCGCTGTTCCGGCTGCTCGAGCTCGTCGACGCGGGCGCACCGCCGCCGGCCGCGGTGATCGGCGTGCCGGTCGGGTTCGTCGGCGCGGCGGAGAGCAAGGCGGCGCTGGCGCAGCACGCGCAGCTCGAACACCTCGTCGTGGTCGGGCGCCGCGGCGGCAGCGCGATCGCCGCCGCGGCCGTCAACGCGATCGCCTCGGAGCGCGAATGACGAGCCTCGGGCGGCTGTGGGGCGTGGGCGTCGGACCGGGAGATCCGGAGCTTGTGACCATCAAGGCCCAGCGCGTGATCGGCGCCGCGGACGTCGTCGCCTACGCCGAAAAGCGGCGCGGCAGCTCGATCGCGCGGCGCGCGGCGCAGCCATGGCTCGCTCCCGGCCAGGAAGAGCTCGCGTTCGCCTACCCCGTGACGACCGGCGAGACCGACCACGCAGGCGGCTACGACGGCGCTCTGCGCGACTTCTACGACGACGCTGCCGCGCGGATTGCGGCGCATCTGGATCGCGGGCGCGACGTCGCGGTGCTGTGCGAGGGCGACCCATTCTTCTATGGCTCCTACATGTACCTGCACGAGCGGCTCGCCGCGCGCTACGAGACGTCGGTGATCCCCGGGGTGCCCGCGTTCTGCGCCGCGGCGGCCGCCGCCGGGACACCGCTTGCCAAGCGCGACGACGTGCTGGTCGTCGCCCCCGGCACGCTGCCCGCCGATGTCCTCGCGGCGCGGTTGCGCGACGCCGATGCCGCCGTCGTGATGAAGCTCGGGCGCCGCTTCGACGGGGTTCGCGAGGCGGCCTCGCTGGCAGGCGTGGCCGAGCGCGGCGTCTACGTCGAGCGGGCGAGCTTCGAGCAGCAGCGCGTCGCGCCGCTCCAGCAGGTCGAGGGCGAGGTGCCATATATGTCGCTGCTGCTCGTGCCGACCGCGCGCGCGGAGTCCGCGCCGCGCGAGCCGGGCCGGGGATCGTTGTCGGTCGTCGGCCTGGGCCCGGCGGGAGCGGAGTGGCTCACACCCGAGGCGAGCGCCGTGCTGGCGGATGCGACCGAGCTCGTCGGCTACGGCCCGTACCTCGCGCGCGTTCCGCCGCGCGCCGGGCAGCGCCGCCACGTGAGCGACAACCGCGTCGAGATGGACCGCGCGCGCCACGCGCTGGAGCTTGCTGCAGGCGGTTCGAACGTCGCGGTCGTGTCCTCCGGCGACCCCGGGATCTTCGCGATGGCGGCGGCGGTGCTCGAGGCCGTCGAGTCGGGCAACGGGCAGTACGCGGGGGTCGACGTGCGCGTCGTGCCGGGGCTGTCGGCGATGCATGCCGCGGCCGCACGGGCGGGCGCGCCGCTGGGCCACGACTTCGCGGTGATCTCCCTGTCAGACCAGCGCAAGCCGTGGGAGGTCGTCGAGCGCCGGCTCGATGCCGCCGGCGCCGCTGACCTCGCGCTGGCGCTCTACAACCCCGCGTCGCGGACGCGGCGCGCGCAGCTCGAGCGCGCGCGCGAGGTGCTGCTGCGCCATCGCGCGGCGGACTGCCCCGTCGTGGTCGCACGCGACGTCGGCGGCGACGGTGAGGACGTGGCGGTCACGACGCTGGGCGACTTCGACGCAGCGCGCGTGGACATGCGCACGCTGCTTGTGATCGGGTCGTCGACGACGCGCGTGATCCGCGCTGCCGGCGGGCGCACGCACGTCTACACGCCGCGCAGCTACCCGGCGTCGTGACGGCGCAGCCAGGCGAGCGCTTCGCCGACGGAGGCGACGGCCGGGATCGTCTCCCCGCCCACCCGCGGCGGGCGGGCGACGACGATCACGGGGATCGTGCGGATGCGCGCCGCATCGAGCTTCGCCCGCGTCTGCTCGCCGCCGGAGTCCTTCGTGATCAACACGTCGAGGCGGTGACGGTCGATCAGCTTCAGCTCGCCTTCGAGCGTGAACGGGCCGCGGCGCAGCAACAGCTCGTGGTCTCGCGGCAGCGGCGGCTGCGGCGGATCGACGCAGCGAACGAGGAAGAAGGCGTCGTCGACGCCGGCGAACGCGGCGAGCCCCTGGCGACCGGTCGTCAAAAAGACGCGCCTGCCCGTCGCGGGGATGAGCCGCGCCGCCTCGTGCAGCGAGCAGACGCGCCGCCAGTCATCGCCCGCGGCCTGCGCAAACGGCGGGCGCTCGACGCGCAGCAGCGGCACCCCGGCACGCTCGCAGGCGGTGTGGGCCGACGCGGACATCCGCTCGGCGAACGGATGGGTGGCGTCGACGACCGCGCCGATCTGCTCGTCTTGCAGGTACGTCGCCAGGCCATCCGGCCCCCCGAAGCCGCCGATCCGCACCTCCCCGGCCGGCAGCCGCGGCTTGACGACGCGACCGGCGAGGGTCGAGATCACGCGCGTCTGCGGGTCGCCGTCGAGTGCCGCCGCGAGCTCGCGCGCCTCGGCCGTCCCGCCCAGCACGAGCACGCTACGCATCGGCCGTCCGCGTGAGACGTCTGCTGCTGATCGGCATCGGCGCCGGCGACCCGGAGTACGTCACGGTGCAGGCGATCCGGGCGCTCAACGAGGTCGACGTCTTCTTCGTCACCATCAAGGGCGAGGAGACGCAGGATCTCGTCGGGCTGCGGAGGGAGATCTGCGAGCGGTACATCGAGGGCGAGTCCTACCGCATGGTCGAGATCCGCGACCCCGAGCGCGACCGGACGTCGCCGCAGTACGCCGCGGCAGTCGACGACTGGCGCCGAGCGCGTGCCGACCTGTGGGAGCGCCTGATCGGCGACGAGCTCTCCGACGACGACATCGGCGCGTTCCTCGTCTGGGGCGATCCGTCGCTGTATGACAGCACGCTCGCGGTGGTCGACCAGGTGCGTGCGCGCGGCGTCGTCGAGTTCGCCGTCGAGGTGATCCCGGGGATCAGCGCCGTGGCCGCGTTGACGGCGCGCCACCGGATCGCGTGCAACCGGATCGGCGAGCCGGTCCACATCACGACCGGCCGGCGCCTGGCTCGGGACGGCTTTCCCGGCAACGCCCGCGATGTCGTCGTGATGCTCGACGCCCACTGCTCGTTTCGGTCCGTGCAGGACGGCGAGACCGACATCTACTGGGGCGCCTACCTCGGAACGCCGGACGAGTTGCTCGTCAGCGGCGAGATCGGTTCGGTGGCGGACGAGATCGAGCGCTCGCGCGCCGAGGCGCGCGAGCGCAAGGGGTGGATCATGGACACGTACCTGCTGCGACGCAGGGGAGGTTGACCCCTACGGAGCCGCGCTCAAGGACAGCGGCCGGGGGAGCGTGAACGTCGAATGCGGGCGCCGGCCCAACAGGACGTTGGTCTTCGCGCGGAACAGCAGGTTCTGCACGTTGTCGGGCACCGGAAGCGTGATTTGCCAGGTGCCGTCTCGCTTGAGCTTCGTCGTACCGATCGGCGCGCTCTTCGTGCACTGCATGATCTTCATGAGCGTGACCTTCGTTCCGGTCCGGAACTTGCCCGTGACCTTGCCGCCGAACGACGACTTGACGCCGCGCAGCGCCGCCCGCGTCATATAGGAGCGGCGCTGGAGCTTGAGGCCGACCGAGCGTTTGCCGTCGACGATCGCCTGGTAGCGAGCACCTGCGCGCAGTCGCTTGGCCGGGAGCTTGGCGGTCGCCGCGAACCCTCCTTTGGCGCCGATCAGCGCGCTGACGATGGGCTTGCCCGTCGACTGCAGCACGATCGTCGCGCGCTTGCCGGCGTACGACGGCTGGGCGACGCCGCTGATCAGCATGTGCGAGCCCTCCGGGAAGACGTCCACGAGCGCGATCTTCGTGCCGCCGCACAGGAGAGGGGACGCCACGACGGCTGCCGCGGCGGGGACGAAGGCGGCCACCGTGGCCGACTCGTCAGGATCGTTGCACGCGCCGATCGCCCCCCCGTTGTTGGCATCGCCGCTGTAGCGGGCGAGCCAGCGGTAGGTGCCCGGTGCCGCCGGCCGGAACGCCGCCGACTTCCCGGTTCCGTCGGCGTTGATCGCGATCTTCGACTCGAAGACCGCGGCGCCCGTGCAGGTGGCGTTGTCCGGGCCGTACAGCCTGAACGTCACGTCCCCCGCGGTGGGGTTGACCTCGCCGACGAGCGACGCCGCGTCAGTTAGCGCGCCGCCGGCCGCCACAGCTCCGGAAGCCTTCGTCACGATCGTCGGCGACGCGACTCCGACGATCACGGCCTCGCTGGCATCGTTGCACGCCCCACCTGCGGCCGCGTTGTTCGCATCTCCGCTGTAGCTCGCGATCCAACGGTAGGTCCCTGCGGCGGTCGCGGTGAACGATGGCGACGTCGCGCTGCCGTCGGCGTTGATCGCGACCGTGGACTCGAGGAGCGACGTACCAGAGCAGGTTGCGTCGCCGGGACCGTAGAGCCGGAACGTCACGCTGCCGGCCGTCGGGTTGAATTCGGCGGCGAGCGTCGCGCTGTCGGTGATGCTGCCGCCGACCGCGGTCGTAGGCGAAGCGTTCGTTGTCATCGTCGGCGACGCCTTCGTCACCGTCACGCTCTCGCCGGGGTCGCCGCAGACACCGGCCGCGGGCTCGTTGCGCGCATCGCCGGCGTAGCTGGCGACCCACCGGTAGGTCCCCGCGGCCACCGACGAGAATGCCTGTGACGTCGCCGTCCCGTCACCGTTGATCGTGACCGTCGACTCGAAGACGACCGCTGCCGAGCACGTCGCGTCGTCCGGGCCGTAAAGGCGGAAGGTCACGTTGCCGGTCGTCTGACCGAACTCGCCCGCGAGCGTGACCGAGTCCGAGATCTGCCCTCCGACGGCAACGGCGCTCGATGCGTTGGACACGATCGAAGGCGATGCCTTCGTCACCGTCACGCTCTCGTTCGGGTCGTTGCACGCTCCTGGCGCGGCTTGGTGATTCGCGTCGCCGCCGTAGCTTGCGACCCACCGGTATGTCCCTGGCGCAAGCGTTTCGTATGCCGGCGACGTCGCCGTGCCGTCCTGGTTGATCGTGACGGGCGTCGCGAGCAGCGGCGTACCCGTACACCCGGTGTCGCCGGGACCGTAGAGACGGAACGTCACTGCGCCATGCGTCGGGTGAAGCTCGCCCGTGAGGGCGGCCTGATCGGTGATCGCGCCGCCGACGACGACCGAAGAGGACGCGTTCGTGACGAGCGCGGGCGAGCGCTTCGTGACCACCACGGTTTCGCCAAGCTCGTTGCACGTGCCCGCCGCCGATGTGTTGTTGGCGTCGCCGTTGTAGGTCGCGATCCAGCGATAGGTGCCTGCGACCGATGGGATGAACGTCGCCGAGGGCACGGTTCCGTTGGGTGCGATTTGAACCGTCTTTGAAAACACGCGCGAGCCTGCCAAGCATCCGCCGTCGTCGGGCCCGTAGAGCTCGAAGGTCACGTCGCCGGTCGGGTTGTACGCGCCGTGCAGCACCGCCGTGTCCGTGACCTGCGCGCCGAC
>JAWVGJ010000120.1:0-8673 GCA_033855115.1 Solirubrobacteraceae bacterium | reverse complement strand
ACAGAACGGTAGTTCTCAAGATGGTGCTGTCCCTCGACGGCTTCGCGACGAGCCTTGATGGGACGCATGACTGGATGTTCGAGTTCTTCGGCGAGGACAGTGCCGAGTGGAACCTTCGCGCTCTCGATGAGGCGGGGACACACGCGATGGGCCGGCGAAGCTACGAGATCATGGGCCCGCACTGGCAGGCTTCGGAGGGCCCGATTGCGACTTCCATGAACGAGAAGCCCAAGGCGGTCTTCTCCCGCACATTGGAAAGCGCAGATTGGGGCCCTGCCCAGGTCTTCGGGGGAGAGCTCGGCGCCGCGGTCGCCGACCTGAAGACTCGTGACGAGGACGGCACGATCCTCGTCCACGGAGGACCGGATCTCGCCAAGTCCATGACCAGGCTCGGCCTCATCGACGAGTACCAGCTCACCTGGGTGCCTATCGCGATCGGCGCTGGCCACGGCCCCTTCGCGGATCTCGAAGAGCACCTGAAGCTGGACCTGGTGCGCGAGCAGCGGTTCGCGAGCGGCGCCCACGCGCAGATCCTCGTTCCGAGGTCATGAGCCACGGCGGTGTCCACCATGCAGCACACCGCAGCCGTCTTCGCGATCGACCAGATCGGCCTCGCCGAGGATCTGGCGGGCGATGCGATCGTAATCACGAGTCGCGTGCTGCGAGGCGTTGGCGTGCATCTTCGTGCCGTCGATCGCGATCACGCCGACCTTGACCATCCCGGCCCACGCGCACAACCCGAGCACACCGCTGAAGAGTGCGTGCGCGGAGGTAGCTGTGGCGGCGCTGGCAGCCGCCGGGCCGGATCGTACACTTGTTCGTATGCGATCCAAGATCCCAATGCTCACTTGGCCGGTCGCTCAGGCGGCGGCACAGCTCGTTCACCAGGACAGTCCGATCAGTCACGACCAGCTCGAACAATTGTTCGCAGGGGCAGGTCTGGCGGGAGCGGACCCCGGGCCCGGGCAAGGCAAGGCCAAACGCATGCGCGCTGTCATGGACTACGCGATGGCGCGTGATCGGAAGGCTGGCGCCCTCCTGGTCTACCGGCTGGTCTGCTCGATCCGAGGCCACGGCGGGTTTCGCGAGGGAGACGCGGCTCATATCGGAGAGGCTCGGTACTTGAACCTGCGGGATGCTTACCGCGCGAGCAACTTCGAGCTCGATCGTGACGGCGAACTTCGACCGCGTCTGCTTGATGCCGCTCCGCCTCTCGAGAGCGATGAGGTTCTTCGTGCTTACGTGCGCCGGATTCAGCAAGGAGCAACGGACGCGCCGCTCGTCACGGGTACCGGCAAGGACCTGCTGGATGCGACGGCCCGGCGGGTCCTTGAGGTTCAGGGCGGTACCTATCGCGGCCATGACTTTCCGGGGACGCTATTCCACGCATTCTGTGCGGCGGGGCTGCCGACGCCGCCGTCGTCGGCGATCGAAATGCTGACCCGGGACCTGAGCAACGATCCGCGCGACCGGTTCAAGCAGGTTCTATACCTGCTGGATTGCGCCTTGAATCAGCTGCGAAACGATCAGGGCACTGGACACGGTCGTGCGTTCGCGCCGACGGTCAGCGATCTGGAGGCCACGGTCGCCGCGAAGGGCATGGCTCTGATTAGTGAGCTGCTGCTGGTCGCACAGCCCACGCCGGGTACTGCCAAGAGCAGCCAGACCTGAGTGTGCGAGGGACGGATGAGCTGCCCCGTGGGCGTAGAAGGTCCGGTGATCAGCCGGTGCTCGGCGTTCAGTCCGGCGTGAGTTCTCGCTGGAAGAGCGCCGGACTTGCGCTGGGGGTGCTCAGGGCCGCGTGACGATGGGCGGCCCGCCGATCCGCGCGCTACGCGGCTGTCGTCGCGATGATGACGACGTACATCGCTAGTGCTCCTGGCCACCGCGGTGGCGGCGAGCTCGAGCGCTGCGGTCCGCGCGGGCGATGCCGCGCGTCGCGTGCTGAGGCACCGTCCTACTCGATCAGCGCTCTTAGGCGCACGCCTTGCCCGAGGCAAGGTCGTGCGCCCGTGCGCCCCGGTTCAGCCGTGCGCCAGCGCGGGCTCGGCCGCCGCGGCCAGGCCCGCCGCGCGGCTGCGCGGGCTCAGCAGCGCGGCGCACACCATCGCGCCCACAGCGAAGATCCCGGCCGCCCACCAGAACGCGGTTGTGTAGCCATGCACCGCGGCGTGCGCCACGAGCGACGGATCGGGCCGGCCCGCCGCGTTGGCGAGATCACTGCTGACGGCCGTCGCGGCCAGCGTGCTGAGCAGCGCGGTGCCGATCGAGCCGCCGATCTGCTGCATCGTGTTGACCATCGCCGAGGCGACCCCCGCGTCGCTGGCCTGCACGCCGAACGTCGCCGTCGCCATCGCTGAGCTGAAGACGAGCCCCAGCCCGGCGCCGATGATCATGATGCCGGGCAGTACGTGGCCGGCGTACGACGTGTCCACGCCGACGGTTGTCAGCGTCAGCATGCCCGCCGCGGCGATCACCATGCCGCCACCGATCAGCGGCCGCGGACCGATCCGGGGCAGCAGCTTCGTCGATGCGCTCGTCGCGCTGACGATGATCGAGAACGTCATCGGCAGGAACGCGAGGCCCGTCTTGATCGGCGAGAAGCCGAGCGTCTGCTGCATGTAGTACGTCAGGAACAGAAAGACGCCGAAGACGCCGGATCCCGACAGAGCCATCGCCAGAAACGATCCGCCGCGGTCGCGATCCAACACGACGCGCAGCGGCAGCAGCGGGTTGGGGCTGCGGCGCTGGATCAGCACGAACCCCGAGAGCAGTGCCACGCCGGCGACGAGCATGGCGACGGTCACCGGGTCCGTCCAGCTGTGCGTCTCGGCGTTCGCCAGTCCGTAGACGATCGCGAACAGGCCGGTCGAGGCGGTGATCGTGCCGGGGATGTCGATGCGCGACCGGTGCTCGGGGACCTCGTTGTGCAGCAGCGCCATCGCCGCCAGCGCCGCGGGCGCGGCGAACACCAGGTTCACGTACAGACACCAGCGCCAGTTCAGGTACTCGGTCAGCACTCCGCCGAGAATCAGTCCGATCGCGGCGCCGCCGACCGCCACGGCACCGAACACGCCGAACGCCTTCGCGCGCTCCTGCGGGTCGACGAACGTCGTCGTCAACACCGACAAGGCGGCAGGCGCGAGCAATGCGCCGAAGACGCCCTGCAGCGCGCGAGCGGCGACGAGCACCTCGAAGCTCTGTGCAAGTCCCCCAAGAGCGCTCGCGCCCGCGAACCCGGCGAGGCCGATGACGAACGTCCGCTTGCGCCCGAACAGATCGCCGATCCGGCCGCCGAGCAACAGCAGGCTGCCGAATGCCAGCGCATACGCGGTGATGACCCATTGGCGCTGATCGTTGCTGAACGCAAGCGCCTCCTGCGCTGAAGGCAGCGCGATGTTCACGACGGTGGCGTCGAGGACGACCATCAGCTGGGCGGTCGCGATGACGAACAGGATCAGCCAGCGCTTTGCGTGGTGCGGGTTGGCGTGTGGCTCTTGCATGGCGACAACCTCGATTCGGGGATAAGTGGAGTGCTAAGCTCCAAGTGGAGACACGATCTCAAGTTCTGGCGGGCACCGTACCACAGAAGTGGAGGATTTGTCTCCACTTAGGCAGGATGTTTCTCGTGGCCACCTCCCCCACCACCCCCGACCGCCCCCTGCGCCGCGATGCCGAGCGCAACCGTCAGCGCATCCTCGAGGCCGCACGCGGCGCATTTGCCGAGGAAGGCCTGTCCGTCACGCTCGACGAGATCGCGCACCGTGCGGGCGTCGGCGTCGGCACCGTCTACCGGCGCTTCCCCGACAAAGAGCAGCTCATCGAAGCGCTGTTCGAAGACCGCATCACCGAGTTCGTCGCGCTCGGCGAGGAATGCCTGCTCGCCGAAGACCCATGGTCGGGCCTCGTGCGCTTCCTCGAACAAGCGACCGCAGCGCACGCGTGCGATCGCGGGTTCAAGGAGGTCGCGCTCTCCGGAGCCCACGGTCTGGAACGCGTCGCTCGCGGGCGCCAGCTCATGTACCCGATCGTCACGAGGCTCGTCCAGCGCGCCCAGGCCGACGGCAGCGTGCGGCCCGACCTGGCGGCGACCGACCTGCCGCTGCTCCAGCTCATGCTCGGCTCGCTCAGCGAATGCACGCGCGACGTCGACCCCGAGATCTGGCGTCGCTACCTCGGGATCGTCACCGACGGGCTGCGCACGCGCCGCGACGAACCCAGCCCGCTACAGTGTGACGCGCTGACGCCGGAGCAGACGCAGAGCACGATGCGTGCCTGGCGACCCGGCGCGCGATAGCGCGCCTCACCACCCCGGCTAGCGGCCCCGCTCCGCCGCCCGCTCGAACGCAACGCCCATCCCGATCCGCTCGATCGCCGGCGGGTGCGTCGCGAGCAGGAGCGTCTCCCACTTCGGCGGGTCGGGATCTGAGAGGTTGCGGATCGCGATGCGCTTCTCGAAGGAGACGAACGGCTTTGGCTCCCCGGTCTTCTCCAGCGCGAACGAGTCGGCGCGCGACTCGATCCGGCGGCTGAGCTGGTTTGAGATCGTGGAGATGGTCGTCGACATGATCGTCAGGCTCAGTGCGAGCGCCGGCAGGATCGCGGGCCCCGGCTCGGCGCCCTCGGGCGTCAGGCGGCGCGTCAGCGCGGCGACGGCGAAGAGGCCGAACGGCGCGACGATCGCAAGGTAGAGCAGGCCGTTGGGTACGTCGCCGTAGTGCACGTGCCCGAGCTCGTGCGCCACCACGAGGCGGATCTCGTCGCGCGAGAAGTTCTCCAGCAGCGTGTCGAAGAGCACGACGCGCTTGGTCTTGCCAAGGCCGGTGACGTACGCGTTGGCAGCGGTTGTGCGGCGGCTTGCGTCGACCTCGTAGACCTGGCCGACGTCGACGCCGGCACGCCGCGCGAGCTCGAGGACGTCCGAGCGCGTCTGGCCCTGCGGAAGCGCCTTGAACGTGTTGAAGAGCGGATCGAGCACGACCGGGCCGGCGTAGATCGTGACGACGCCGAAGGCGACGACGAGCGCCGAGCCCGGCAGCCACCAGCTGCGCGGCAAGCGGCGGATGAGTCCGACGCCGGCGGCCGCGCCGAGGCCGGCGATGAGCGAACCGATCGCCAGTGAGACGGCCTGGTCGCGCGCGTAGCCTGTCCAGGACTGTGTTACGAGGCCGTACTCCTTGGCGCGCTCGCGCGACAGGACCTTCAGCGGCAGGATCGCGACCACGAGCATCGCCGACAGCGCCGCTCCCGCGACCGCCGCGGCGAGCAGCGGGCGCTTGAAAGGCTGCGTCAGGCGCCGCGGTGGGCGGGCCACGAACAGCGCCAGCAACCCGACCTCGACGGCCAGCACGCCGCCGTAGATCGCGAGCTGCGGGCGGCGATAGTCGCGCGCGCGTTCGATCTGCGAGTCGCTGAAGTACGATTCGGCACGAACAGGAGCGGGCTCGATCACGCCGCCGCGCGGGCGCAGGAGCATTACCGCCACCTCCGCGACAACCACGGCGGCCGCAATCGCTACTGGCCAGCGGAGGCGTTCCACGATCTCACTGTACGAGATGCAGGTCGCGATCCTCTCCGACATCCACGGCAACCGGCACGCATTCGAAGCGGTGCTCGCCGACGCCGAGGCGGCGGGCGCGGACGAGATGTGGTGCCTGGGCGATCTCGTCGGCTACGGTGCCGAGCCGGACGCGTGCGTCGAGCTGGCGCGGCGCCACGCGGCGATCTGCCTGGCGGGCAACCACGACCTCGGCGTCACCGGCGACATCGGCCTGGAAGAGTTCTCGATCGGCGCCGCCCTCGCCGCACGCTGGACGCAGGACACGATCACCGCTGCGAACCTCGAGTTCCTGCGCGCGCTGCGCCCCGAGGGCGAGGAGAGTTCGGTCGGCCTCTATCACGCGAGCCCCCGCGACCCGATCTGGGAGTACGTGCTGAGCGCCCTCCTCGCCGAGCTGTGCCTCGACGCCCAGCCCCAGCGCGTGGCGCTCATCGGCCATTCCCATGTGCCGCTGTCGTTCGTTCGCACCGAGGGCGAGGTCGCGACCGGCGAGCCGCGACGCGACGGCGACGAACTCGACATCAGCGCGGGCGAGTGGCTGCTCAACCCGGGCTCGGTCGGCCAACCGCGCGACGGCGATCCGCGGGCCGCCTGGATGATGCTCGACCTCGACCGCTGGCGGGCGCGCTGGCACCGCGTCGAGTACGACGTCGCGGGAGCAGCGGCGGCGATCCGCGCGGCGAAGCTTCCGGACTCGCTTGCAGAACGCCTTGGGTACGGTCAATGACCGTGCGTCGTGCCCTTCCCTACGTCGTTGCGCTGCTGCTTGGCGGTTGCGCCGCGCTGGTCGCTGCCTGCGCGAGCAGCACGAGGGGCGGCATTCCGGCGGCCTCGGCGAGCGATCTTAAGAGCCAGCTCGAGGACATCCGCGAGCGCGTCGACGGCGGGAACTGCGGCGAGCTCAACGGCCAGCTGCGCCAGGTCGACGAGGGCATCGATGCGCTGCCGGGGTCGGTCGACGAGCAGCTCAAGCAGGCGCTGCGCGACGGCGCCAACCGGCTGCGCGACGTCGCACCGCGCGAGTGCAACGAGATCCAGGCCCAGACGCAGACGCAGACGGAGACGGTCCCGCCGGTGGTGACCGAGACGGGACCGGAGCAGGCGACCACCGCGACGACGCCGACGACGACCACGCCGACGACGACGGTCCCACCGACCACGACGACGACCCCGCTTCCGGCGCCCACGGACCCGACCGTGGCGCCTGAACCGCCGGCCCAGCCGCCGCCGCCGATCGGTCCCGGCGGTGGGACTCCGTCGGAGATCCCACCGCAGTGAACGTCTCCCTGATCGCCGGTCGCTACGAGCTCGGCGAGCGGCTCGGGTACGGCGGCATGTCGACGGTGCAGCTCGCCGTCGATCGCCGGCTCGAGCGCCAGGTGGCGGTCAAGCTGCTCGCCGAGCACCTCGCCGACGACAGCCAGTTCATCTCGCGCTTTCGCCGGGAGGCGCTCTCGGCCGCGCGCCTCGTACATCCGAACATCGTGCAGGTCTTCGACTTCGGCCTCGACGAGGCAAGCGGCCTGCACTACATCGTCATGGAGTACATCCGCGGCCGCTCTGGCGCGGTGATCCTGCGCGAGGAGACCAGGCTCAGCGTCCCGGACACCCTGGAGCTCGTCGATGGCGCCTGCCGCGCTCTCGCGCATGCGCACCGCATGGGCGTCATCCACCGCGATGTCAAGCCGGGCAACATCCTGCGCTCAGACGACGGCGCCGTGAAGCTCGCCGACTTCGGCATCGCGAAGGCGATGAGCGCTCAGACGTCGCAGATCACGCAAGCCGGCTCGGTCCTCGGCACGGCGGCGTACCTCGCGCCCGAGCAGGCGAGGGGCGGCGACATCGGACCTCGCGCCGACCTGTACGCCCTCGGCGTCGTCACCTACCAGCTGCTCTGCGGGCGCCTGCCCTACGACGCGTCGTCGTTGACGGAGCTCTCGATGCTCCAGCAGCATGCGCACCCGCCGCGGCTGGACGAGGTCACCGCCGATGTGCCGTTCGCGCTCGCGCGCGCCGTCGAGCGCGCGCTCGCCCTCGATCCCGACGAGCGCTACGCCGGCGCCGAGGAGATGCGCAAGGCGCTGCACGACGGCGAGCGCGGGATCGCTCCCGACGCAACCGCCGCGACGTCGATGCTGCCGCGTCGCGCCCGCGAGCCGACGGCTGCGACGCGCGCTGTTTCACCGCCGCGCTCGCGACGGATCGAGGCGCAGCCGCCGCTGGCTCCTCCGCCGCCACCGCCCTCACCGGGCGTCAACTACGAGTCGCGCCCCGAGCGTCTGCGCGAGCCGCCGCGCCGCCGCCGCGGCGGGCTCACGGCGCTCGCGGTCGTGCTCGTCGCCGGCCTCATCGCGGCCGCGATCGCCTACGCCGTCGGCACGTCGCAGGGCGCGCCGGCCGCGAAGGTGCGCCAGATCGACGGCAACAGCACGACCGAGATCGTCGACCAGATGGAGAGCCTGATCGACGACAACACGCGCTGATCAGCTCGGGACCACCGCTCGACCAGCGCTTAGCGCGGCTTTGCGAGATCGCGGTCCCACGTGCCCAGCACGACGTCGCTGCCGTCCCGATGGACAGTTCTGGCGGAGGTCACTGCCCCAGCGCGAGCGCTCCGCCTTCGGGCGCGGCCCCCGCCCGCAGCGCCGCGGCGCGCTGCGCAAGCGTCCCAGCGGCGATCGCGCCGCGCAGGTCGGCCATCAGTCGCGCGATAAACGCGAGGTTGTGCAGCGTCAGCAACCGCACGGCGGTGAGCTCGCGGTTCTTCAAGAGATAGCGCAGGTAGCCGCGCGAGTGGCCGCCGGCGCAGGCCGGACACGGGCAGCCGTCCATGATCGGATCCGTGGATCGGCGCCAGCGGGCGCCCGTCAGGTCGACGCGCCAGCGCGTCTCCGGCTCGGGTACGAGCGCGACGCCGTGGCGGCCCAGGCGCGTCGGCATGGCGCAGTCGAACGTGTCGATGCCGAGTTCGACGCCGCGGATGAGGTCGTCGACGTCGCCGATCCCGAGCAGGTGGCGCGGCCGCGCGTCGTCGATCGCTGACACGGCCCAGGACAGGACCTCGTACATCTGCGCCTTGTCTGCGCCGAGCGAGCCCCCGATGGCGATGGCGT
>JAWVGJ010000119.1:0-11226 GCA_033855115.1 Solirubrobacteraceae bacterium | reverse complement strand
GTCGCGGCCAGGACTACGCCTGGAGCGCGACGTCGGCCGGCCAGGACATCACCGACACGTTCGCGCTGGATCTCTGCGAGCCCGGCGGCGCGGCACCGAGCGCCGTCTCGATGTACTACGTCTATCGCGGCGAATGCCTGCCGATCGAGGTGCTCGATCGCGTCAACCGCTGGTCGCCGACGCTCGCGGACTCCACGCCGGCGGGCACCGAGACGCTGCGCGCCCAACGCACGAAGCTCGGTCTTGTGAGCGCCCGCGCGACGATCAACGGCAGGCCGGTCATCTACACCTCGCTGCGCTCGACGTACTATCACGAGCTCGATTCCGCGCTCGGCTTCTCGGACTTCAACGACCCTGAGAAGATGCGCGACGCCGGCGACTTCCAGCGTGCCGCGGCGAAGGTCGGCTACACGTTCAACTGGCTGTACGTCGACGACCGCGACATCGCGTACTTCAACTCCGGCAACAACCCGCAGCGAGCCGTGGGCGTCACCGGCCAGCTGCCGATGCCGTCGGCGCTTGAGTGGCGCGGCTGGGACCCGGACCGCCGGACCGCGGCCTACACGTCGTTCTCCAAGCACCCGCAGGCGATCAACGGTCAGCCCTACATGACGTCCTGGAACAACAAGCAGGCGCGCGGCTACGCCGGGTCGGATTCCGAGCTGTACTCCTCGGTCTTTCGCTCGCAGATGCTCGACCAGGAGATCGAGGCGCGGATCGGCGGCGCCCGCAAGGTCGACCTGCCCGGGCTCGTCGAGGCCATGGGAGAGGCGGCGACGACAGACCTGCGCGCCGAGCAGGTGCTGGCGCTGGCGCTGAAGGTCATCGGCAACCCGACGGATCCGAAGCTCGCCGATGCCGTCGTCAAGCTGCGCGAATGGCTCGCCGCGGGCTCTCACCGGCGCGATCGCGACGGGGACGGCCGCTACGAGTTCGCCGACGCGATCCGCATCCTCGACGCGTTCTGGCCGCGCTGGATGCGTGCGCAGTTCGCGCCCTCGCTCGGCACGGCACTGTTCAATCAGCTCACGCAGGCACACGGGCTCGACAACGAGCCCAACAACGGCGGCGACCACGTCGGCTCGGCCTATCAGACGGGCTGGTACGGCTATGCCGCCAAGGATCTGCGGCGCGTTCTCGGCGAGCAGGTCGCCCAGCCGTATTCGAAGCGCTACTGCGGCGCGGGCAGCCTCGCCCGCTGCCGGATCGCGCTGAGCGGCGCGCTGCAACGGGCGCTGGATGCAGCCGCCGATCCGGCGACGCTGTACAAGGACAGCTTGTGTGCGAAGGCCCGCAAGCCGGGCGACCAGGTCTGCTTCGACGCGATCGCCTTCCGCCCCAACGGCGGGATCACCCAACCGATGATCGCCTGGCAGAACCGTCCCACCTACCAGCAGGCGGTCGAGGTCCAGGGGCACCGGCCCCGCTGAGCTACCGGACGTCGACGACCTCCTCGCCCGACGTCAGCGAACGCGGTCGCAAGGCACTCACAAGTCGGCGGCGAATGTCACGACCACGGATGTCTTGGACGGAGACCACTTCGCGGCACTTCACCGTCCGTCACGAGGAGCGCGATAGACCCGATGTCGGCGGCGTGATCGACCTGCTCGAGGACGCCCGGCTGCGCTTGGGCGCCATCTTCGGCTCGGTGCCCGACGAGGTCACCGTCGTCTTGCATCCCAGCCGCGCCGAGCTCGACCTCGCGCAGCCGTTCCTGCCACTCGTACGCCGCATCACGACCCCGGCGGCGCGACGGTACCTTGCCGGCTGGGCGGGCCGTAGCACCCTGCATGTGCTCGTTCCGCGGTTGCTGGCCGAGCGGGCGGCGAACGTCGAGGGGTCGCGCGAGATGCTCATGCTCACGCCCGCGGCTCTGTACGCACAGCTCGTCATCGCGATGGTCAATCCCGCGCTGCCGCCCCCGTGGAACGTCGGCAGATCGATCCGCGCCGCGCGCTGGGCCTGGCTCATCGCCGGCTCCGCGCAGTGGTTCTCGGGCCAGAGCCCGCACGCGCGCATCGCGATCGCGCGGCGCCTGCGCGAGGGTCCACGGCCGGACTTCCCGCCCGGCCTGCGCGACGCCGCGCTCCTCGGCGGGACGGTCATAGACCTCATCGCGCGCGAGGAGGGCGAGAGCGCCGTGATCCGCTTGGTCTCGTCGCTGCCCCGCGGCGGACCACGCGAGGCGCTCGTCTCGGTGTTCAACGGGCGCGCCCTCGTCCACACCGAGGGAACTTGGCGCGCGCACCTGGCGCGGCTGGCCGGCCGCTGAGGATCTTCAAATCGACCGCATCCGGTTGTTGCGAGCGTTCGGTCATCGGACTCCCTCAGAGAACTGGGTCATGTTGCGCGACGTGCCGACAACCCCGCGTTGCTCGGTGAGTTGCCAGACCTCGATGTGCCGGCGACAGATGTCGTCGCCGATCTCGAGGCTGGACGATCTGATCGGTGATCGTCTTCGACGCGTCCGCGGCGGTCCTTGCGCTCTTGAACGACGGCACCGCGCGGCGATCGCTTGCGAGTGAAACCGTAGCCGTACCGCACCTCGCCGACTCGGAGATCGCTCACGCCCTCAGCAAACAGGTGCTGCGCGGCAACGTCGACGCCGACGACGCAGGCGCCGCCCTTGCTCGCTGGGGGCGGCTCGGGTTGCGCCGGTTTGCCGTAGTCGGTTTCCTCGCCCGCGTCTGGGAGCTGCGCGACACGCTGACAGCGTATGACGCCACGTACGTCGCGTTGGCCGAAGCACTTTCGTGCGAGCTGATCACTGCTGACGCTCGGCTTGCTCGAGCGCCTGGACCGACGTGTGCGATCACCGTCGTGAGAAGGTGATCGGGTCCCATGTGACCGATCTCATCAAGCAAAAGTTTCAACTTCGCAATCATTGATGGCGATGACGATGCTGACCGACACGCGATCTCCACGAGCCGAGATCCGGATCCCATGCACGCTGCGCCGCCTCATCGGGTCCCCGATCAACGCTCAGACGCTGGACATCGGTCCGCGAGGGATGCGGGTTCGCACCCCCCGCCCCCTGAGCCCCGACGAGACCGTCGTCTTCGACATCGCCAACCTCGACATGCGCGTCAACGGACAGGCGCGGGTGCTGCGCGCCGAGCGCGCCAACGTCTACGCGCTGCGCTTCGAGGGTCTGCCCGAGCCGATGGCCCGCCGCCTGCACGCGCTGGCGATCAACGCGCGCTGACTGCCCGCGCTCCCTACAGCCGCGTGCCGATCCAGGTGATCAGCGCGACCACCGACACCGCGGCGAGCAGCCCGGCGAGCACGCGCGACGGCCGGGCGGCGGAGCCCTGCTCGTCGCCGGTGAGCTCGGCCTGCAGGAGCACCTCACGCGCGGCGGAATAGCCCGACGCCGGCACCATGACGTCGCGCGGCCCGGCCGCGAGCATGTCCGGCACGTCGAAGCCGCGCGCGCGCCGAAGCGTCGAGGGAACGCCCTCCTCGAGTAGCAGGCCCTGGATGAACTCGGCCTCGGCCTGGTTGTGCGCGCCGATCGCGCGGACGAGCTGGCCCTCGGCGTACTGCGGCTTGATCTTGCGAGCGCGGGCCTGGCGGTCGGTGACCGGATCGTCCACTCCGAGCGAGCCGGGGTAGACGAGCGGCATGCCGCAACGCCGGCAGAAGCGCTCGTCGGGCGGGTGCGGCTCGGCGCAGCCGGGACAGACGAGCGGACCGCCCTGGATCAGAACACCTCCAGCCTGGCATCGCTGATCTTGCCGCCTTCGATCCAGTACGAGTAGACCTCGGGCTCGGCGTTCTTGGAAACGCCGACGATCAGCCACTCGACCCCGGGCCAGCCCTCGGCGAAGTTCATGTCGGTCTGCGACGGAAAGGGCTTCGAGCGCGTGTGCGAGTGGTAGATCGCGACGAGGTCGTCGCCGTCGTCCTCGCCGAAGACGAGCGGAACGAGCGCGCGACCGTCGATGTCGAAGCGAAACGGGCTCGCGGCGAGGTTCTCCAACTGGTGCACCGACGTCGCCGTCCCGTCACGCCCGAGTACGACGCCGCAGCACTCGTTGGGAGCGTCGCGGACGGCGTGCTCGACGATCTCGTCCAGCTGCGAACGGGCGATCCTCACCCGACGAAGGCCCGTGTCAGGCCTTGCGGAGCGTCTTGGGCTCGTCGGGCTCGTCGTCGTTGGAGCCCATGCCGGAGATCGACTGCTTGAACTCCCGCATGCCCTTGCCCAGCGACTTGCCGACCTCGGGCAGCTTCTTGGGGCCCAGCACGATCAGGGCGATCGCGAGGACGAGTATGAGTTCCATCGGTCCGATGTTTGGCATGTCTGGTTCACGGCTCCTTGATTACTTGACGACGGTGACGGACGCTCGCATGAAGCGATGGTAGATGCAGTAGTAGCGGTACACGCCCGGCTTCTCGAACGGGACGCTCTTGCTCTGATCGGTATCGAGACGACCGGAGTTGAATTGCGCCGGTCCCTTCTCGCCGGTGTTCTCCGCCGTATGCGGAGCCTTGTCGCGGTTGACCCATGTCACGCTGGCGCCGGCGCGCACGGTGACCGAGGCGGGTACGAACTTGAACGAGGCGATGTCGATCGTCGCGGCCGACTTCGCGGGCGCGCGGGACAGGATCGTCGCGGTGCCCTTGCCGTCGTCTCCGCACCCGGCTGCGAGCACGACCAGCGACGACGCAAGAGCGACGGCGACAGCGCGACGGCGGCGACATGTCACGCCTTGCCGGTCTCGAACGCGTTGGGGACCGGATCCTGCTTGACCGCCTGACGCAGCACGACGAGGTGCTGGCCCTCGTTGGCCATGATCGAGGCCCCGGTTTGGAGCAGCTTGGCATCGATGAGCCTGCGGTGCGCGTCGTAGTATGCGGCGACGGCTGCGGTCTCGAGCTCGATCGCGAAGTTCAGGATGTCGGCTTGGGACTTGACCGCGCCCAGGCCCTTGACGACCTTGTCGACGTCCTTGACGCCCGCGGGCGCCGGCGGCGGTGTCCCGCCGAGGTCGGTCAGGGCTGTCGTCAGCGCGTCAGCATGCTCCTGCTCATGGCCGCGGAACCGGCGCGCGACCTTCTCGACGCCCGCCGACAGCAGGCCACCGTCGATCGCGGCGTCGTAGGCGATGACGGCGATGCGCTCGATGTCGATCGCGCTCTGCAGGATCTTGCCGTCGTCTCCGGCCTGTGCGAAGGCGTTGCGGACGGTCAACAGCAACGGAATCGACGATGCCGCGATCGCGGCGGCGCCGAGGCCGAAGCCGCGCTTGAGCAGGTCGCGGCGGTCGCGCTCGAACTCGGCGATCTGGGCGGTGTCGGCGTGGCCGTCGGCGATGACAACGCGCAGTGTGCGGCTCATCGTCAGGCCGCCTTCCCGGTCACGAACGCGTCGGGCACCTGATTCTTGCCAAGTACGCCGAGCAGCACGGCTACATGCTCGGCCTCGGTGGTGACGATCGCCGCGGCCGTGGCGCGCAGGTCGCCCTGTGAGAGCTTGGGCAGCGCGTCGATGTAGGCAGCGATCGCGGTGTTCTCCAGGTCGACGGCAAACCTCAGGACATCGTTCTGCGAGCTGAGCTTCGGGAAGTCGTAGGACGCCTTAGCCCGGTTGGGGGTGCCGCCGGCGTCCTTGATCGCCTGGGAGAGGCCGTCGGCGTGCTCCTGCTCCTGCTCGAGGAAGGCCTTGCCGATCTGCAGCACCTCGCCCTTCAGCTGCGCCGCGCCGGCCTTGTACGCGGCGACCGCCATCAGCTCGAGGTCGAGCGCCGAGTTGAGCATCTCGACATCGGCCTGATCCGATTCGTCTGGGCCGGTCTTGACGCCGGCGGACTTCGTGTCGTCGCCACAGGCTGTGAGGAAAACCGCCGAACCGCCCGCGAGGCTCACGCCTGACATGCGGAAGAAGCGCCTGCGCGACAGCGGGTCGCGCAGAAAGCTGTCGATGTCCATTCCAGCCTCCTGTCAGGGGTTCGAGATACCAGTGTGGTCGCGGGCGCAGCGCGCCCGTCGCATCACACTGCGGGCGCGAGCGCCCGGAGGATCACCACCAGACCGTTGATTCCAGGTTCTCGATCTCCTCGACGGGCTTCGTGTAGATGCCGGAGGAGAGGTACTTCCAACCGTCGTCGCAGACGATGAAGACGACGTTGCCCTCGTCGATCTCGTTAGCGATGCGCACCGCGACGCGGGCGATCGCGCCCGAGGAGACGCCGGCGAAGATGCCCTCTTCGTCGAGCAGCTTGCGCGTCCACACGATCGCATCGTGGTTGGACACGAAGATCTTGCGGTCCAGCAGGCTGATGTCGATGATCGGCGGGATGAACCCGTCGTCGAGTGAGCGCAGGCCCTGGACAGGTTCGCCCTGCATCGGCTCGGCGGCGACGATCTTCACGCTGTCGCCAAGCTCCTCCTTGAAGCGCCGCGCGTGACCCATGAGCGTGCCGCCCGTTCCGAGCCCGGCCACGAACGCCGCGATCTCATCCAGCTCCTCGAGGATCTCGACCGCGGTGCCGTTGTAGTGCGCGAGCGGGTTGGCCTCGTTGCCGTACTGGTAGGGCATGTAGTACGTCGCGGTGTCCTTGGCCATCACGTTCGCCATCGCGACGGCACCGTTGGATCCCTGGTTGCCCGGGCTGTAGACGATCTCCGCGCCGTACATCTCGAGCAGCTGCGTGCGCTCGGGTGTCACGTTGTCGGGCATGACGACCTTGAGCGGGTAGCCCTTGCGCCGGCAGATCATCGCGAGGCTGATCCCGGTGTTGCCCGAGGTCGGCTCGAGGATCGTGTGGCCTGGTTTGATCAGGCCCTTCTCCTCGGCACTCTCGATGAGCGATCGGGCGACGCGATCCTTGACCGAGCCGGTCGGGTTCGCGGACTCCATCTTCGCCCAGATGCGCACGCCCGGCTTGGGGCTCAAGCGCTTGAGCTCGACGAGCGGCGTGTTGCCGATCGCCTGCACGATGTCGCCGTAGCGACCGCCACAGGGACGGTTCTGGAGCGGCGGTAGGCCCATGTGGCCACGGAGTGTAGCCAGGCGGGCCAGGAGCGCGAGACGGTTTGGCGCGAAGATCGCATACGGGTCGGCGGGCCGCCCGCCAGGCGGCTCCACCGCACGCCGATCGATCAGTCGTTGGACGCGTTGTCCGACGCTGCGGCGTCGGCAACAGAGCCGTGCCGGGAGCTCGATTCGCGCTCGGGCGAGTTCGGTAGCTCGTCCGATTTCGGCGCCGCAGCCGGCCCGCCAGCCGACGTGGAGCCGGGACCCTCGCTGTCGTCCGCGTGCTCGTCTGCGCTGCGCGAGCCGCCCTCCCGGTGAGCGCCCCCGTGGCCGCTGTCTTGCGACGTGTTCGCCGACGATCGGTCATGGTGCGACGAATCGCGAGCGCTCTCGTCGTCGCCGTGATCGGACGCCGATTCGCTGTGCCCGCCGGTCTGACGCGAGCGGTGACCGTCGTCCCCCTCCGAGCCGACCGGACGCTGACGACCGTGGCCTCGGCTGTGCTCGCCGGATTCACGCTCCGTCTTCGCCGGCGGGTCGTCTCGTTCTTGAGAGCCGTTGGCGTCGCTGATCTTCTTGAGCGCCACCGGCGCCGCGACGACGGCGGGCCGGACCACCGCCGCCCTGACCGCCGCGCTCCTCGACGATTTCGCCTTGTGGTGGGGCGTAGCCGCCTTGGCCGCCGTTGCCGCGTCGCCCGAGCGCTGCACCATGACGCCCGGCGCAGCGATCGCGCCACCGGCGACGACCGCCACCACACCGGTCTTCGCCAGCACCGCGGCCGTGCCGGCGCCGCCGCCGACCACGGCGGCCTCGACCAACCGCCGCACGGTCTCGCCGTCGCCGCCGCCGCGGCTCGCGAGCCAGCTGACAAGCGGCCACGGCGTCAGGGCCGTCGCGGCGGAGCGCAGCGTCATCCGCGCGCGCAGCACGAGCTGGCGCGTGGCGCCTTCGGTGAGTCCCATCTCCCTGGCGATGTCCGCGTGCGAGGAGCCCTCGACGGCGCTGCGCAGGAGAGCCTCGCGCTGGCGATCGGGCAGCGCGGCCAGCCCGGTCAGCGTCTGGCGCATGACATCGCGGCGCTCGAGCTCGTCCTGCGGGGCCTCGCTCGCGCGCAGAGACTCTTGCAGCTCCGCGTAGTCGTATCCGGGCACGCGCAGCGCGTTGAGCGCTGTGTTGCGCGCGATCATCAACAGCCACGAACGCAGGTTGAGGACATCGTCGCCGCGCCCGAGCGCCAGCCACGCCGACATGAACGCCTGTTGGGCGGCGTCCTCGGCCCGGGCCTCGGGCAGCATGCGCCGGGTGGCGCGCAGGATCTGACGCCTGTAGCGCTCGACGATCGCGGCGAATGCCGGCTCCGATCCAGCGCGCGCAAACTCCACGAGGCGCTCGTCGGACTGCGTTCGCAGGATGGCTATTGAAGGCGATAGGCGCACGTCTACGTCGGTGACACGGATGCCGCCGGATTCGTCACGTTAGACCGCGGCGGGCGGTGACGCAAAGTTGCGCTGTAGCTCAGACCCCTCGCGGCCGATACATGCGCGGTAGTTTGCGCCCGCCCCCGCAGAACCCCCCCTTCAGTGGTCTTCCCAACCGTCCAATTCGCCGTCTTCTTTCCGATCGTGCTCGCGATCTCGTGGGCGCTGATGCGACGCCAGCCGGTCTGGAAGCCGTTCATGCTCGGGGCCAGCTACCTGTTCTACAGCGCGGCGAACCCGTTGTTCTGCGTGATGCTCGCCGCGATCACGCTTGGCAACCAGGGCGCGTCGAAGCTCATTCACCGAAGCGAGGACGCGCGCGTTCGCAAGCGGATCGTCGTCGCGGCGGTCACGGTGAATCTCGCCACGCTCGGCGTCTTCAAGTACTACGGCTTCTTCTCCCAGGAGGTCAACGCGGTCCTCGACGGCGTCGGCCTCGGACTACCGGTGCCGCTGGCCGCAATCGTGCTGCCGGTCGGGATCAGCTTCATCATCTTTCAGGCGATCTCGTACACCGTCGACGTGTACCGCCGCGAGATCGAGCCTGCGACGACGTTCGATCTCGGGCTCTATCTCAGCTTCTTTCCGCACCTCGTCGCGGGGCCGATCGTGCGCGCCAAGGAGTTCCTGCCCCAACTGGCGACGCCGCGCGACCCGCGCAAGGTCGCCGTCGGCGCCGGCGTCGCGCTGATCGTCATCGGGCTTACGAAGAAGGTCGCGATCGCCGACTTCCTCGCGCGCGAGATCGTGGACCCGGTCTACGGCGTGCCGCAGGCGTACGCCGCCCCGGACGTCATTCTCGCGTCGTACGCGTATGCGGTGCAGATCTTCTGCGACTTCTCCGGCTACACCGACATCGCGATCGGACTCGCGCTGCTGATGGGCTTCGTCTTCCCGCAGAACTTCGACCGCCCCTACCGCGCCACGAGCGTCCGGGAGTACTGGCGGCGCTGGCACATGACCCTGTCGCGCTTTTTGCGTGACTTCCTCTTCATCCCGCTGGGCGGCAGCCGCAGCGGCAAGCTCAAGACGGCGCGCAACCTCTTCATCACAATGGTCCTCGGAGGACTCTGGCACGGGGCCGCGTGGGGCTTCGTGCTGTGGGGCGCGCTGCACGGCGCGGCGCTCGTCGTGGAGACCCTGCTTCGAGGACGCGTCAGGGTGCCGGGCTGGTTGGGATGGCTGTTGACGTTTCACTTCGTCGTGCTCGCCTTCGTCGTGTTCCGCTCGCCGAGCCTCGGGCAGGCCGGGACGTACCTCTCGCGCCTCGTGGAACCTGGGCCGGCGACGCTGTGGACCGTGCCGATCGTCGCCGTCGTCGTCCTCGTCGTCGGCCTGCAACTGCTGCCGGCGCGGCCGATGGACGCGCTGCGCGTGGCGTTCGAGCGCCTGCATCCGGTCGCCCTGGGAGCGAGCATGGCAACCGTCATCGTGCTCGTTGCCGCGACGGTGTCCAGCCAGGGCGTACCACCGTTCATCTACTTCCAGTTCTAGGGACATATGGCCACCACCGAACACGATCCATTCATCCTCGACCGGCCGACCGCGCCGCGCATCAGCGCCCGCGGCTCGCTGATCTGCATCGGCGTGGCGGTCCTGCTGCTGCTCGTCCTCGAAGGCGCGTCGATCCGCAGGTCGGGGCAGCGCATGGATCCCGGCCTGCAGCGAACCGTCGTACGCGCAGTCGGCGCTCCGGCAGGCTGGCTCGCCGACCGCCTGCCGATCGGGGACGCGGTCGACGGCCTCACCTCGTGGCTCTCGCCCGACGAGAAGCTGACCGGGCCGGGCGGCTTCGAGACACCGGTGGCGGGGACCTCGGCACGCGCCGGCGCCGCGACCGCGATCACGCCGGACGCCTTCGATCCGGCCGCGCTCGGCGAGAAGCCGGTCCGGTTGAACAAGCTGGGCACGCTGCTCGTGACCGGCGATTCGATGTCGCAGCCGCTCGACGTCGAGCTCGCGCGGGGCCTCGCCGCGTCGGGTGTGCGCACGGTACGCGACGCCCACCTCGGAAGCGGCATCTCCAAGACGAGCCTCGTCGACTGGGGCCGGCTGTCGTCGCAGCAGGCCCGCGAGCGCAAGCCAGACGCCGTCGTCGTCTTCCTCGGCGCGAACGAGGGCTTCCCGCTGCCCGGCGCCGGCAAGCGGCTCGTATCGTGCTGCGGACCGACTTGGGCTGCGCTCTACGCCACGCGCGCCCGCAAGATGATGGGCACCTACCGCCGCAGCGGGGCGGCCCGCGTGTACTGGTTGACGCTGCCGCTACCGCGCGACCCCGCGCGCCAGAAGATCGTGCGCTCCGTCAACGCGGCGGTCGCGGTTGCGGCCCAGCCATACCGCGCGCAGGTGCGCATCCTCGACATGGCGCAGGTGTTCACGCCGGCCGGGCGCTTCCGGGCGGCGATGGCCGTCGGCGGCAAGGACACCGTCGTGCGAGAGCCCGACGGCATCCATCTCAACGATGCGGGTGCCAAGGTTGCCGCCGGGCTCGTGGAATCGCGCTTGAAGGCCGACTTCGACTCGCTGCGGCCGTGAGTGGGTCCGTCACCCGCAGTCAGCCGGCAGGCTGATGCTCAGTACTCGGCGATCGATTCGGGGATGACTTCTTGGCCGGCGGTTTCGAGCGATCGGGTGACGAATGGGGCGTCTCTGAGGGGGCTGGTGCGGCGGTGGGGGGTGAGGATCGCGAGGGTGCGCAGCAGGATGCTGATGTCGTAGGCGAGCGATTGGTGTTTGAGGTAGTACAGGTCGTGGCTGAGTTTC
>JAWVGJ010000118.1:0-4341 GCA_033855115.1 Solirubrobacteraceae bacterium | reverse complement strand
GAGATCGAGCTGGTCGTCAGCGACGCGCCCGACGCGCCGCAACTCGCCGACGCCGACGACATCCCGGTCGAGTTCCGGATCCGGGGCATCGAGGGCGCGCGGTCCTACACGGCGGCCGAGGCGCTACGGCCCTTCGCCGAGCACCTCGGATTTCGCACCGAGGGCGACCATCTGGTGCTCAACGGCGACTCGCGCAGTACCCGCTGGTACTTCACGCCACCGCCCGAGCGCCCGTTCCAGGCAATGGCGCCCGGCGTCTGGCACCACATCGCGCTCGACGCCGGCGACGACCTGAAGAGCTGGCGGGAGCACGCCAACGCCGGGCCGGCGCCCTTCACGCAGATCTTCGACCACTACATCTTCGACAGCTGCTACTCCGTCTCCCCCGGCGGGCTGGTCGAGCTCTGCACGCACGGACCGGGCTTCACACTCGACCAGAAACTCGAGGACCTCGGCGAAGGTGCCGTATCACTGTCGCCGTGGACCGAGCCCCTGCGCGCCCGCCTCGAGAACGAGCTCACGCCGATCCACAACCCGCGCAGCCGCAAGAAGGCCGCCCACCCCGCAGGCGCGAAGGACGACGCTGCGACCGCCCCGCGGTCGGACTCGCCTGACGAGCCGACGGTGGCCGCGGCCGGCGCCGCCAACTGATGCATCGCGACGAGGTGCGCTGAGGCGCCTAAGGACCGGCTAGATGGTCCGTTCGGGCAGCTTTCTCAGATGCGTTACGCCGGGGCAGTGGACCGGTGATGTATGAGCAGCCCCACGTCTCTGCCCACGAACGGGGTATGCGCAAGCTGAGCGAGTACACGCTGCCCGGCGGCGGCGCTACCACGCACCAGAAGCTCACTGACGACCTAAAGGACGTCGCTCCGGACGTCGGCGGATACATCGTCGAGTTCGGCTACCGGCAGCTCTACTCGCGGCCCGGCTTGACAAACCAGCAGCGCGTCCTCATCACCCTCGCGTCGCTCGTCACGCAGAGAACCGAGCGCGAGATCGAGTTGCACGTCAACACCGGTCTGACCGCCGGACTGACGAGCACCGAGATCGTCGAGCGCCTCATCCACCTGATCCCCTACACCGGGTTCCCGCGCGTCCTCCACGCGCTGTACATCGTCAAGATGGTCTTCGCGCAACGGCAGATCGAGACCCCGCGGCCCTCGAGAGCGGCTTCGTTTCGCGGCGACGAGCAACGGCCGCGACCCCCCACCGCCGAGACAGAGCACCGGAGTGTGGGCGAGCAGCACTTTGCCGCTGGAATCCGACGCCGCGGTTCGGGTCCCCCGCGAAAGTGATGCCTTCGTCCGCGAGGGGCACTCTCCGGATCGGTCGCCCGTTTTGGGAGTCAGGCATCGGCCCGCGTTCCACCAGGCGGCGCTTGCATATGCGGGTGAGCTGGTCGTGCAGGCGGCTCCTTTTCCCATCCGACGCTCTTGCTCGCATCAGCCCGACAGCGGCGGATGCGGCTCGTCGACCTCGCCGGACGTCCTTTATTCGCCCGACCAACCGGAGCCCTCGCCATGAACTTCCCCACCTCCACGCCCACGTCCGACGAGCGGCCGCGCGTCCCGACGCTCGTCGTCGATGCCGTCCACCGCGGCCGCACGGCGTCCAGCGACGACAGCTGGTTCATCCTCCCGCCCGATGTGTCGCGCTGGGACCCGTTCATCCTCCTCGTCGACGACGAGTTCAGCACGCGCGGGTTCCCGTGGCACCCGCACCGCGGCTTCCAAACGCTGACCTACGTCCTCAACGGCCGATTGGAGCACCGCGACAACGCCGGCGGCGCCGGCGTCCTCGATCGCGGGGATGCGCAGTACATGATCGCCGGGCGGTACGCCATGCACTACGAGCTCGCCCATGCGCTCAAGCCCGTGCGCACCCTCCAGGCCTGGATCAACCTCCCGGCCTCCGACAAGCTCGGCCCGACCAGCTACGTCGACCTCCCTCGCGCCGCGGCCACCCGCATCGACCAGCCCGGCGTCAACGCCCGCCTGCACGTCGGCTCCGTCGCAGGGCACGCCGGCGCCGCCGAGGACCAGTTCAAGGTGCCGATCACCCTCCTCGATGCCGAGCTCGAACGTTCGGCGTCCTTCATCCACGAGGTCCCCGGCGACCACGCCGTCGCGGTCCACGTTGTCGGGGGCGCGGTGCGGGTCGCAGCCGAGCGGACGCTCGTCGAGGCGCGCCAGACCGCGTGGTTCGACGCCGAGCAGCACGGCACCACGTCCATCACCATCGAGGCCGAGGCCGACGCATACGTCATCGCCTACTCGGGTCGGCCGGTGCGTGAGTCCGTCGTCTTCGGCGGCCCGTTCCTCATGAACACGCAACAGCAGAACGCGCAAGCGCTCGCCGAGTTCCGGGCCGGGCGCTTCGGCGCCATCCCCGACGACCCGACCCCGACCGATGCCGCCACCCGTCCCCGATGGAGGACGCGCGCGCACACACCTGGACGACGCTGATCAGAGCGAGACGCCCGACGCGGTAGCCGCTCCGCTGTGCGTCTGAGCGGACCGTGAGTACTACACGGCCGTCGGTCACCTTGTCGTACCACTCGAGTCCGTAGACGCAGGCGTCGAGCGTGTCGAGTTGCGGCGGGATGCCGCCGCGCAGCCACGACCGGCACGCCCGCTCGGCGAGCGCCCACGCCAGCGCGTCGGGAGGCGTTCCGGGCGCGACGGGGTAGAGCTGGACGAGGCGCCGGCCGACGGGGGTGTAGACCGGCAGCAGGTCGAGGAGGCGTTCGTGAAGGCCCGACCGGGATGCACGAACACATGTCGCACCCGACCTGGCCCAGGACAAGCCTCGGCCGCGCAATCGGCGGGGCTCAGCGGTCTCCGGAGCACGTCGGCCAAGCTTGAGCCGGGGAAGGCGTCCTCGACGGCGGCGGCATCGATGCCACGACTGCGCAGCCAGTCCGCGACGCGGCCGTCGCGCAACAGGATCGCACGCACGAGGCGAGCGTCGACCCCGGGGTTGCCGAGATCGCCGAGGAGCACGTCGTCGAGTCACACTTTGATCGGTGGCCCCGGGTCCACCGGGTCGGGACGCCGGCCCGGCTCGCCGGTAGCCGGCGGTGCGGGTGGCGCGGTCATGTAACGACCGATACCGCGCGTAGCAACGTCTCCCGAGCGGCACGCGCTCGAACAAGCACATCGCCGGCGGCAACACAAACGGAAGAAAGTATCGGCCCGCAGCCACGATAGTTGAGTTCGTTAACGCGTGAGCCTCATACCGCCGAGCGGTGGGTGGAGATTGCCCTGCTGCGGTGCGGTATGAGGCTCAGGCGGGCCGCCAAGCGGACTAGATGGCCGCACCCCCGCAGCCCATGTCCATCAAAGTCCCGGCGATCGCGTTCGCCAAGATGGGGTTCCCTGCGAGCTCCGCAGCGTTGAGTTGGTAGACCAACATGCTGCAGAGCGCGGCGGAGGGCGTGTACACGGGGCTGACGACCGGCCTGGGAACGACAGGCCCGGGCCCGAACGTCGCGGCGTTCGCGCTCGCCGTCGGGACAACGAGGGCGAGTGCCGCCGTCACGGCCGCCAACGCGGCCAGGGGCTTTCGTCGAGACATGATTGGGAGAGCTCCTCAGTTCAGGACGGCCGAGGCCGCCGCCTGTCGATGGTTGACCGCGTGCTGGCGTCCAGCGCGGCCTCGTCGGTGACACTGTCGATACTGCCGCTCTCGTGCTCCCTTGGGCAGCGTCCCGCGGGACCGTCGAGGCTGGCAAAAGGATCCGGCCATTCGCTAGCGCATCGCATCGGCGACGGGGCGCCGAGCCCTTCGAGTCCGGTCCGCTATTCACGGTAGGTCGCCACTTGGGACGCTGGCCGTTCACCGCGCTGGCGAGCCGCGTACCGGGCCTCGAACGGCGTCCTTGCCCAGAAGCGCGGCTTTCGCGGGCCGCGAGAGGCGCAGCGCTGGCGGACCGCGACGCTTGCCGCCGTGCACCGGGGCGAGGTGAGCGCCACCCGCGAGCGCTTCACGGAGCGCTTCGACGCGTGGCTGGCGGAGCACCGGTCCCGCATCGAGGACGGCACGTACCGCGACTACCGCGTCCACGGCGAGAGACGACTCAAGCCATTCTTCGGCGACATGAAGCCGACGGCCATCACCCCCTCCGACATCCGCCGCTACGTCCCGAGCTCGTCGATGACGGCCACTACGCGACGAAGACGATCAACAACTCCCTGGTCGTGCTCCGCCTGTTCCTCGGCGGCCTGCGCGAGGACGGCGTGATCGCCTCAAACGCAGCGGCGAGCACGCCCGGCTCGCGCGAGCGGATCAAGCTGCCCGCCGAGCATCGTGAGATGGACTATCTGCGGCTCGACGAGA
>JAWVGJ010000117.1:0-35215 GCA_033855115.1 Solirubrobacteraceae bacterium | reverse complement strand
GACAGCGTCGGCGTCGCCGTTCGACCAGCCGTCGAACCGCAGCGCTACAGCTTTCGCCAGCCGTCCATGGTGGCGCTCGGAGGCGCGCCTCAATGTGACCGAGCATGCAAGACGACTTCGTGTCTGGCGAGCACCTGGAGATCCGCCAGCGTCGTCCTGGCAACCGATCCATGTTGATCGGCTCGTGTGACGAATGTCACCGCTCGCATGCAACGGGCTTGTCACGCTGCTGAGACCGGAGCTCGACATGAAGCCATCCAATCGTGAGACGCGCACAGGCAAGCTGACGATGGAGCAGTACCTCGGCCTGACCGACGGGATGAGCTTCAAAGTCGCCGGCCGCATGCTCGCTCTCGCCGGCGACTACACCAACGACGTGATTCGCCTGCACGAGGAAGGGCTTGATCCGCGCCACGATCGCGACACGCTCATGATCTTGGCGCGCGACGCCACGCGGGCCGAGATGCACCTCGCGCGGCTGCTCGTCCTCGCAGCCGAGCACTGCGGCGACTGGGCGCTCGTCGACGTCCCGGCGGCGATCCGCTTGAACATGAAGACCGTCAGCCGCTGTCGCAGCGCGATCTGCTTGCGGGCGATGACGGCGGTGCAGCAAAGCCGCGACGAGCCGCTCGCCGCCTGATCGCGCCGCGCTCCTCATAGGTGATTCCTCTGGGTGACGTCAGGGCCTATGATCGATCTCGCCGATCCGAGCGACAGAACGACCTCCCTACGGCCACTGGATCCCCTTGCCCCCGACAATCGAGTCGTCCGTTCCTGCGACGTGCCTGGCCGCCGGTGCCCAGCTCACCGAGCGCGACGGGCGGATCATCGTCGCGCTCTACGGATCGGTGCAGGGTGAGATCGCCGCCTGCATGAAGAGCGTCGGCCTCGCGGACCGCTCAGACCTCGGCACGCTGGAGCTACGTGGGGAGACCTCGTTGATGGACCGTGCGCTGGCGGCCCACCTCGGCGACCCGCCACCCGGACCCGGGACGGCGCGGCGACTGCGCAGCGTCTGGTACCTGCGGCTGGATGCGCGCCGAGCCCTGCTCGTGGGCACGCCGCCAGCGCTGGCCTCCGGACGCTCGATCGGCAAGGGTCGCGACCGCTCCGAGCTGGCGCACAAGGACATCGGCTCAACCGTCTCGACGATCAGCCTCATCGGCCCGCGCGTGGGCCGGCTGCTGGGCGTCGCAGGCCTTCCGGGCGATCTGGCGATCGGCGCCGTCGGCCGTGACCCTGACGACGCGAGCGTGCTCGCGATCCTGCGAGAAGGGCAACGCCGGGTGCTGATCCTCGTCCGCCGGGCGGCGGTCGACGCGCTGTGGCACAGGCTGCTCGCGGCCGGCGAGCCGCTGGAAGCCGCGTTCGTCGGATGCGACGCACTGGCGCTCCTGGACGCCTCTTCGGCGAGCACTCCCGGCTGATTCGCTGTGAGCCTCCGCGCGCTCGCGTAGGGCGTTCGGAGGAGTTGGCGGCTGGTACCGTCCGGTCTATGACCGTTCTGGGGCCGGACCACTTCACCAAGCCAGTCAGCGAGGTCGATCCCGAGATCGCGCAGCTTCTGACGGCCGAGGCGCGCCGTCAGGAGACGACGCTCGAGATGATCGCTTCGGAGAACTTCGTTCCCCAGGCCGTCATGGACTGCCAGGGCTCGACGTTGACGAACAAGTACGCCGAGGGTCTGCCCGGCAAGCGCTACTACGGCGGCTGCGAGTACGTCGACGTCGTGGAAGAGCTTGCGATCAATCGCGCGAAGGAGCTGTTCGGGGCCGAGCACGCAAACGTGCAGCCCAACGGCGGTGCGACGGCCAACGCTGCCGCGTACATGGCGCTGCTCGATCCCGGCGACCGCGTCCTCGGCATGCGCCTCGATCACGGCGGACATCTGACGCACGGGATGAAGCTCAACTTCTCGGGCAAGCTGTATGACATCGTCGCCTACGGCGTCTCCGACAAGGACTCGCGCGTGGACATGGACGACCTCCAGCGGATCGCCGAGGAGACGAAGCCGAAGATGATCCTCGGCGGCTGGTCGGCATACCCGCGCCAGCTGGACTGGGCGCGCTTCCGCGAGATCGCCGACTCGGTCGGCGCGTACCTGATGGTCGACATGGCCCATTTCGCCGGCCTCGTCGCGGCCGGTGAGCACCCGAGCCCTATCCCGCATGCCGATGTCGTCACGACGACGATCCACAAGACGCTCGGCGGCGCCCGCGGGGGCATGATCCTGTGCCGCGAGAAGTTCGCCAAGAAGGTCAACACCGCCGTCTTCCCCGGCCAGCAGGGCGGCCCGCTGATGCACGTCATCGCGGGCAAGGCGGTGTCCTTGAAGATCGCGGCGACCGACCTGTTCAAGGAGCGTCAGAAGCGCACCCGCGCCGGCGCCGTGGCGATCGCCGAGGAACTCCTCGTCGCAGGCGTGAACGTCCTGACGGGTGGCACCGACGTACACCTCGTGCTCGCCGACCTGCGCGACTCCGAGCTCGCTGGGACTGATGCCGAGGATCGCTTGGCGCAGATCGGCATCACGGTCAACCGCAACGCCGTGCCGAACGATCCACGACCGGCGATGATCACGTCGGGGCTGCGGATCGGGACTTCGGCACTGGCAACGCGTGGCCTTGATGCCGACGACTTTCGCGAGATCGGCGCGGTCATCGCTGAGGCCCTGACCGGCCCGTTCGAGGACGGCGACAAGGCGGAGTTGTCGGAGCGAACGCGAGCGCTTGCGGAGCGCTATCCGCTGTACCCGCATCTGAACGCCCCGGCCGCGGTGTAGCTGCCAGCGCGCCCGCCGGTCGCGCGCGTGGCCTACGTGTGCTCGTATACGACGCCGTAGTTCGACGGCACGACGATCGGCATCCACTGCTCGTCGCTGGTGACGTCGAGGACCCCGATGCCGTCGATGCGCTCGAGCCACCGTCCGGCGCGCGCGAACGGCACCTGAACCGTCGCCGGGCTGTCGGAGAAGTTGACCGCCACGAGCAGGTGCTCGGGTGGTGCCTCGCGGCGGTACGCGATCACGCCGCGCTGCCGGTGCTCGGGCACGTCGTGGTAGTAGAACGAGGTGCGTGCTCCAAGCGCCTGGTGCGAGCGTCGCAGAGCTCCCATGATCCTGTGCAGTCGAACGAGTGCCCGGCCGGGCTCGTCGTAGAAGTACTCCCAGTGCAGCGGGCGCTCGTACAGGTTGCGAGCGACTCCGGAGTCCGGGACGCCCCAGTTCTCCAGAAACTCCCCGCCCTGCCACAGCATCGGTATGCCCTTGGCGGTGTACAGCGCGATGACGTACGGCTGCACTCTGTAGAACAGGTCGCGATTGCCGTACGCCTCGCCGATGAGATCGTGCGTCTCGAGCTCGCCGAAGGTGTTGATGAAGCGGCGGTGGTCGTGTGACTCGAGGTACTGAAAGGGAGCGACCGCCATCGAGTCCCCCGTGGCGGGGTTGTGATACTCGGTCGGATATCCCTGCAACTGCGGATCGAGCAGGTGCGCGATGTGCTCGCTGACGTACTGATACTTCGCCATGTCGCGCGCTCTGTGCAGAAGGTCGTTCTGCCAGCAGCAATTGGAGTAGGTCTGCGAGAGGATCCCGACCGGATCGGGCAGGTGCTCGGCGCACTGGATGATCGGGCGCGGAGCCTGGAACTTCGGCAGTGTCTTGGCGTGCTGCGCCGTCCGGAAGACGAGCTCCGGATAACCGGGCCCGGTGGGGTCGCCTTCGTAGATGCCGGGAACGTAGTCGTAGCGGAACCCGTCGACGTGGAACACCTCGAGCCAGTACTTGTTGACCTCGAAGAAGTAGTCGGCGGTGAACCGCTTGCGGTAGTCCGTGCCCGGGCGCGAGAAAAACTCGCCGGCGAAGTACCCCATCATCGGGTTGTCCTCGCGGGTGACGTCGTAGACGAGGTTGAAGGCGTACTCCGGATGCGCGTGCGCGTAGACGGCGTCGAGGATGACGGCGATCCCGCGCTCGTGGCATGCGTTGACGAGCGCATTCATGCCGGCGACTCCGCCCATGCGATCGTCCGGCGCGAAGAAGCCCAGCGGCGTGTAGCCCCACTCCACGTCCTCTCGAACGTTGGTGACCGGCATGAGCTCGAGCGTGTTGACGCCCAGATCGTGAAGGTAGTCGAGCTGGTTGACCACACCTTGAAAGTCGCGGTTGAACTCGCGAACGTTGAGCTCGTACACGACCATGTCGTCGACCGCCGGCGGGCGAAAGTCGGCATCTGTCCAGGTGAAGGGCTGTCCGTCGGGATCGACCTCGAACGCCGACAGCGTCCCCAGCCCGACGGCGCGGGCGAACGGGTCGGAGAACCAGAACGTGAGCGGCTGGTCTCCGCGGAGCAGCTGGTAGCGGTAGAGGTACTGCCCCGGATCGCCGAAATGGCTGGCCGGATCGCTCACGAGTGCCACCGTGGTGTTCCACAGCCCCAGCGGCGAGGACTCCTGCCAGTCCATCCAGAACTCCCGTGGTTCTATCCCGCGGATGTACTGGTCAAGCTCGTGGATGATCCGAACCTTGAGTCGGTAGCCCTTCGAAAAGGTGATGTTCGGAAGGTAGACGCCGACGCTCACTTCCCAGGTGCCATCGCCGCCGGGACGAGCGGTCGCACCGACTTCGGTGAGATCGATCATGCGGTCACCTCGCGCTTGCGAGCCTGGTTGGCACGCGACTCAGCGTACCGGCAGATTCGGGGCGGTCAACGCTGCCAGGTTGAGGTTCTCGTGAATCGAGACGACCGAATGACTCTTGTTCAGTGAGTAGAAATGCAGGCCCGGGACACCGAAGTCCAACAGACCCTGACACTGCTCGGTCGTGTACTCGATCCCCAACTGCACCGCCGCCTCGTTGTCGTCGGCGACCTTGTCGAGCAGCGCGTCAAGGCGCGGCGGAATCTTCGCGCCGCACATCTTCGCGAAGCGACGGCACTGGGCCGTGGACTGGATCGGGAGCATCCCCGGCACGACCGGCACCGTGATGCCCAGGGCGCGGATGTCCTCGACGTAGCGGTAGAAGTCCTCGTTGTCGAAGAACAGCTGCGTGATCACGACGTCGGCGCCCGCCTCGACCTTCTCCTTGAGGTAGCTCAAGTCACTCTCGCGGCTCGGAGCGCGCGGATGAACCTCCGGAAAGCCGGCAACCGCGACGGAGAACCAGCCCGTCCAGCCGTGCTGGCCGCGCATCGCTGCGTCGACGAGTTCGCGCGAGTGCTGGAAGCCGTCGGGGTGGGCGGTCCAGTCGGCCTCGGCGCCCTCGGGCGGATCGCCGGCCAGCGCGATGATGTTCTCGATGTCGTTGGCCCACAGGTCGGCCAGCACGGCGCTGAGTCGCTGCTGGGGCTGGTTGACGACCGTCAAGTGGCACATCACCTCGAGCTTGACCTGCCATTTGATGCGCTTGACGATCTCGAGCGTCCGGCCCTCGGTCGAGCCGCCGGCGCCATAGGTCACCGAGCAGAACGCGGGGTTGAGCGTCTTGAGGATCTCGAGCTCCGCGAAGAGCTTCTCGACGCCCTCGTCGGTCTTGGGCGGGAAGAACTCGATCGAGAAGGTCAGCCCATCACGGGCGTAGATGTCTCGTAGTTTCACGTGTTCAGTCTCGCACTGGCGCCCACGTCGTGGGTTTGCGGGCGAAAGCTATTGATTGCGCTTGACGTTCGTCGAGCTATCCCTGTCTGTTTCGGCGGACCCCGGCGGCGGCGGGCCAGCGATCGCGAAGCGGATCTGGAACACGCCCGCTTGCGCCCTCAATACTCCCAACTGGGGATGGCGCGTCGGATGCGGCCTACAGATACTCCGGCTTCGCCAGCGCGCTGCTCTTCATGCACGATGTCGGCAACATCGTCGTGTCACCGCGTGCTGGGCAAGCCCGGTCCACTCACGCACAGCGAGCGCGGACGCAGCACCACGCCCTGGCCGGGTACCGAATCCTGGCCGGCTCGCGGTCGGAGGTGCTGCAGACCGGCGCGAGCATCGCGTGGGCACACCACGAGCGCTGGAACGGCAGCGGGTATCCGCGCAGGCTCAAGGGCGAGGAGATCGCGCTCGAGGCACGGATCGCCGCGGTTGCAGACGTCTTCGACAGTCTCGGCCGGGAGCGCGTCCCCCGCGCGCGCTTCTCGCGCGCCGAAGCGCGGCAGATCGTGCTCGACGGCCGCGGAAGCGAGTTCGACCCCGATGTGTCGTCGATGCACTCCATGCTCTTCCCGCCCTGGCCGCGAATGATCCAGGCGTTCGCGCAGGCTGGCGCGGCGTCGGGTCGACGGACGGGGTCGCGCTGTCCGTCCTCACCCCACGCGAGCGCGAGGTGCTGCAACTCGCCGCCGACGGGCTGTCCTCGACCGCCATCGCCGAAGCGCTCGTGGTGAGCCCCGGCACGGTGAAGACGCACTTTCCGAACAGCTACGCCAAGCTCGGCGCGGGCAACCGGGCTTCGGCTGTGGCGATCGGGCTTCGGCGCGGGTTGCTCGCTTAACCTCTGCATACGCGTCTTCGATCGCTCGATGCGGCGCTATGCGAGGTACTGGCCGCTAGAGTGACGTCGTTCAGGCAGCGGCTGCGCAGCTCAGATGCGTGGCGCGGCTTTCATTTCCTCCAGGTGGCGCGCCCTGTCTTGATCCGGCCGGTGCGCGAGCGTCGGAGTCACCCCACCCCCGGAGGACGTGATGTCCGTGGTTTATTGTCGGCTGCTTGTCGCCCTTGGAGCGAGACGATGACCGAGCGCGACGACCAGGGTCTGAATTCCGCGGCGATTGCTGAGGCGATCTCCGAACAGATCGCGGCAATCCACACGCAGACCTACGACACGCCGGTCAAGCACGCCCAGACCTATGTGCTCGAGGATCTCGTGGTCGCGCTGCTCGACATCGAGCTGAGCGCGATCGAGCTACGGATGGTCGAGTTCGGACGCGCGCACTTGGTGCACGAGCTGCGCCACGCGGTTCAGGACGCCGAGGCGGCGAGTTTCCGAGCTGTCGTCGAGCGCGCGACCGGGCGCCGGGTTGTCGCGTTCGCCAGCCACACCCACATCGAGCCGCCGTTCGTCGCTGAGCTGTTTCGCCTCGGCCCGTCCACGGCGCAGCCCGACGAGCCCGATTAGGGCTCGTCGCGCCGGACATTAAGGTCGCTTTCGCCTTGTAACGTTCATTGCTATCGTCGAAGTGCCATTGGCAGTTCCGAGCTGCCGATGTGGCGTTCGCGGTGGAACTGCAGTCGGCAATAGCCCTACAGGGAAGGCCGGAGCGGACCATCGCACTGGAAACAGGGTGTCCGATGGGAGCCTTCGATGGTGTATGTCAACTGCGGGCGAGCTGGCCCTCAGATCAGGATCCAGTCTGCGTGCCCGCCGCCATGACCGACGACCGTGAGGTGCACACGCCGGGCGAAGGCACCGTGAGTGCCAGGCTTGTGCGTTGCCTGCAGGCCCACCTGCATCTCGCTGACGGGGCGCCCGGGGTCAGGCGCAGCCGCGCACAAGCCGCCCGCGGTGTTCAGGGCTACGAACCCGCCGGCATGCCGATGGTGGCGCTGACCCGACCGGGAGAGCCCATGCGAATCAAACGGCCGTCACGCGCCGGCGCGGGTCGCCGACGCCGTCCGCCGACCGGGGCGCTGCTCGCCCGCACCCAGGAACAGCTCGCGTTCTTTCGCGACCGCGAGTTGGGGCGCGAGCTGGGAACCTGCAGTCGCTGCGGCAGAGCCGTTCGGTCCCAACAGGACTCCATCCGCGAGTCCGGCTCGGTCATCCATGTGCGCTGCCACATCCCGGGCCCGCGGCAGGGCCCGCGCGCGACGGTCGTGCCGGGTCACGCACCATCTGAACGCGCCGCGCCTGTAGGTGCAGGTGTTGCTATACATGGGCGAGGCGACGTGCGCTTCACCTGGCGGAGCGAGCGTTGAAATGAGCACCTCGCGATTGCACGCCGGGACGGGAGCGGACTGGTGGCGGGCGCAGTAGGGAGAGACCATGGTTATGCGGTTGGCCCAACCGAGCGACGTTCAAGCACCCTCCGCGCGGCGGCGGGCGCGAAGTGAGAGTGCGAGTCATGTCGATCGAACCGCGACCGATCAGACACCCGCTCTTGCAAAGTCGGCGCGAGAGTTCGCTGCTCGATGTCACGCCGGTCAGCAGCGCGAGAGCGATGGTGCGCCGTTCATCGAGCACTCGCTGGAGGTAGCATGGCTCCTGCGCGATGCCGGCTGCTCGGAGGTCGTCGTCGCCGCGGGGTTGCTGCACGACGTCGTGGAGGACGCTTATGTGACCCCGGCCGAGCTGAGGGCGCGCTTCGGGCCAGCTGTCGCGACCCTCGTGCACTCGGTCACGGACCACGCGTGCGTCGGGAGCTACCGCCAGCGCAAGCAGGTGCTGCGCGACCAGGTACATCGCGCGGGAGTCGACGCTGCGCTGCTGTTCGCCGCCGACAAAATCTCCAAGCTACGCGAGCTTCCCAATCAAATCAGCCGCGACCGCTCACGCTTCGGTGCGACGGCGCGCGGAGTGCGGGCGCGGGAACATCTGGAGCGCTACCAGCAGTTGCGCCTCGAGCACTACCGGGAGAGCCTGGAAATGCTTCAACGCGTCGCTCCCCGGCATCCGCTCGTCACTCGTCTGGCGCAGGAGCTCGACAACTTTCCGATCGCTTGAGGCAGGACGCGTTTGTGCTAGCGACAGGTGTGCGACGGGTATGCGCTCCCATCTCACTGCACACGACGTTAGCGAGGAGCATCTCATGATCGGTTTCATCGTCGCCGGGCTCATCATCGGGCTGCTGGCCCGACTCCTGCTTCCTGGCCGCCAGCGGATCGGACTGCTCTGGACGCTCGTTCTCGGCGTCCTCGGTTCGGTCGTCGGCGGCGTGATCGCCAACCTCATCGGCAGCGGCGACATCATGGAGCTCAACGTCTTCGGCTTCATCGTCGCCGTCATCGCTGCGGTGGCTCTGCTCGCGGCCGCCGAGCGGGCTGGTCTTGGAGCCGGTCCCGATCGGGCGCGGCTCAAGCACCAGTAGGAAGCCTTTCCTCAATCTACAACTCGGTCGGGCCGACCACGAACCCGAGCCGTGCGGTTCCGCGGCGCAGTCGCGCGTCGAGCGTCACGAGTCGACAGTCCAGAATCCGCGCGAGCGCAACGTAGTTCGCGTCGTACGTCTTCGCCCAGCCGAGCTCGTCGGCCACGGCCCACGAATCGGTCGCGAGCGACTTGGGCTCTACGCGCTCGACCGCCGCCGCGAATACCCGCCGCAGCATCGGTTCCGCTGATCACGCCGCAGCTCACGGCGCCATATTCCGGGCGTGGAGCGCGGAAACGACCTCGATCCACAACAGCGGCGACGCGACCAACTCGATGCCGCGAAAGCGCGTGAAGCCCACAGGTGTAGCCGACGCCGCGACGGCGACGCTGGCGTCGATGACGAGCTTCACCGGCCGTTGCGTGACAGCGCCACTGCGGCAACCCAGTTGGGTGCTGGCGTGCCGTCCTCCAGACGCTCCCACTCCGGCGGCATTGGGAGCATCGGATAAAGCTCGTCGCGCACGCTGTCGAGATCGGCGGGGTCGATCACGCGCCGGCGGCCCTCGACCTGCGCTGCTAACCGACCGTCGCGGATCCATCGACGCACCGTCTCGGGGCTGCGTCCAACCCTGCTTGCGGCTTCCTCGACGGTCAACGTGGTGTGGGAATGGTACGCGGCGCACCGGCGGCCACCTCCTGCCGCGCCACGCCTACCTCAACGACCCGACCCACGGCGCGGTGCGTCCTCAGGCCGGTCGCCGCGTTCGCGCGCCACCACGGCATCGCAGTACTCGTGTCATGCACCTGAAACGCCGCGAAAGCGCAGATACCTCATCGCGCGTCTCGGGATCGTCCGCATCCGCAACGTCGCCCGTTCGGTCCTGAACTCCGGGCCGGATCCTAAGACCCCGAGGCGCCATCAATCCCGCGCCTCATCGCGCAGAAGAGACGAACCTTCCGTGCCGGCCTGCGCTCGGTCGCCTGCCGCACATCGGTTTTGCACGCGGGCAACGGCCACCGCATTTCAACGTCGCGCATGGTGACGTCGGGGAGAGCGACGACAGCAAAGGACATTCCTCGCGCCACGTCGCGATGACGACCAGGACGACCGCAGCGTCAAGGCAACGCCCGCGCCGCCGCTCAGGAGGCCGAGGGACGCGGAGCTCGATCTGGAGAACGCGTCAATGACCTTGCGTACATGCGACTCGTCGGTGTAGACGAGCGCCGCGATCTGCTGCGGCCTCATCCTGTCGCCGACGCCCAACAGATCAACGCCCGCTCGCGCTTGACCTCAGACGTCGCCTTACGCGACAGGCCGCTTGTGCTTGTTGCCCTCCTCCGGGCAGCAGCGGACAAACACCGGCGGGGGACATATCACCACCTCCAAACTCGGGGATGCATCCCCGTTCGCCACGCGGCGCCCGATTCCGGTCAACGATTACGAGACGGACCACTAGCGGCGTTCCACCCCCGACGGCGCATCCCTCGCGCCCGCGAGCAGCAACGGAAAGGCTCCGCATCTGCGGAGCCTTTCCTCAAGAAGCGGAGGGGGTGGGATTCGAACCCAAAGTAGGGGGTTGCCCCTACAACCGGCTTTCGAGACGCCCCGTTCAACCACTCCGGCACCTCTCCAGGGCCCGTACGGGCGATTCGCAAGGGTAGCGGCGTTTGGGCTTTGCAGCGCGGTTTCGCCTATGTGCATCCGCGACGATGCGGGTCTCAGCAGACGCGATCACGAGATCCCTCTCTGGCAGATTCGGCCAGGTTTTCGGCCAGTTGGGCCTGCGCGTCACGTGACAGTGGCCGGCTAGGAATCACCGGGCGCAGCAGCGGTAGCGCGCAGAAGGACCCGACGTCTCGCGAGCCGGCGATTACGGCCGCCGCCAGCGAGCGCTTGGCCCCGCCCCCTCGGGGAGGATCACCTTGCTGTCGCGCAGCGCGTTGATGACCAGTCTGATCGTTGCGGGGCTGACCTCCGGTAGCGCGCGTTCGATGTCGCGCCGCCGAAACACGGCGGGCGCCTGGTCCAGGATGTACCGCCGAACGCGCTCCTGCTTGTTGCTGTCAGGCTCGTCCGCCGAAAGGACGCGTTGCTCGAAGTCCTCATAGGCGCCGGCGATCACCTGCGCGAGGTATGTCGTCCAGGGCCAGATGTCGTGGTCGGCCTCGTGCCAGCCTCGCTGTGAGCGGTAGAGCCGATCGTAGTAGGTGTTCTTGGACTCGAAGATGCGCTGCTCGATGCTGACGTAGCGCGCCACTCCGTACCCCTGAGCGAGCAGCTCCTGGGTGGTGATCAGGCGGGCGAGCCGACCGTTGCCGTCGGCGACTGGGTGGATTGCCAGGAAGTCGACGATGAGCGCGCCGATCAGCACCAACGGGTGGGCCTGGTGTCCGGCCTTCGTCTCCTCGTACCGGGCGAACAACTCGGTCAGGAGAAACTCGGTTTTGTCCGGTGGTGGTGGCCTGAAGACGACCTCGCGCTCGCCGCTCTCGTAGGACACGATCAGGTTCTCGTCGGTCTTGAGATTGCCGCCACGCCCGTCGGAGTAGGCGAACATCTGCCGGTGCAGGGAGAGGACGGACGGAACCGTCAGCGGCTCCGGCGCATCGGCCCGCATGAGACCGTCGACCGCGTCGCGATAGCCCGCGAACTCCTGCTCGCTGCGGTTCCGGAAGCGCGGCGCCCCTTTGGCGATGCGCACGGCACGCTCCCCCTCGACTACGACGCCTTCGATCGCGTTGGAAGCGGTGATCGACGCGATACGGGCGTTCTCGGCTAGGCGCTTCAGCAACTCGGGTCGCTGATCCAGGAAGAGCTGCTCCTGCCCGCGCCCGGTGTCGATGCGCGCGAGGATCGCCCCGAGCTCGCGCGGTTGGTTGCTGAACGTGCGATCGATGTCGCTGAAGCTGCGCATCGTGCTAATCCCAGAGATTATCGTGCTAACGCACACGAGTTAGCACGATTTTGGCGGCGGGGTTAGCACGATGGGTCGAGTTCCTGTTGCGGCGGATCCTTCGGCTTAGGCGGCAAGACGCCTATGCAGATAGCTGCGTATGCGTCTCGAGCAACCGACTCAGGCGCTGGTGGCCTTGCTCAGTCGTCACATCCACATACTCGGCGATGAGTGCGGCGACGATCCGCCGCTTGTGCGTTCGCAGCTCGAACGCCGCGCGTGCCAGCGCGTCCCACTGCTCGACTGGGAGCTCCACGTACAAGGCGGCGGTCCCTTGCTGCTGGGCTCGGCTCCGGGGCAACCCGCGGCGGCGCGAAGAGCGGGGTCGTCGATGCCGGGCGAGCTTGCGTCGCGGTCGAGCGCTCACTTGGGACGCTCCAGCGCCGTGCAGGCGTTCGCGTCCAGCCAGCGCTCGAGCTCGCGCACCGGGATCAGGCGGCGCCTTCCGCCGCACGATCCGCAACTCGTGGAGCACGTGGTGCTCCAAGAAGTCCACACTCACTCCGAGCGCCCGCGCCGCCTCCCGCTTGGAGAGCGCCAGCCGGCCGTTCCCGAACGGGCACTCCTGCTGGGATCTCGGCTGGGATTCGACCGCGATGAGAGAGCCGGAACGCCAGACAGAGAGCGAAAAACACGGGAGTAGTGAGCGGAGGGGGAGGGATTCGAACCCTCGAAGGACTTGCGCCCTTAACGGTTTTCGAGACCGCCCGATTCAACCACTCTCGCACCCCTCCGAGGCGCGCCACGCGGCGTCGTTTCGAGGATAGGAGAAAGCTGGACACAACGGCGGGGCAGCCTCGTGAGAGGATTGCCGCCACTCATTGTGCGGCGAAGGAGTACGAGCATGCCCGAACGCAGCAGCTATGCCCACGGCGTCCCGTCCTGGGTCGATGTCGCTTCCCCGGACGTCGACGCCTCCGCCGCCTTCTACGCCGGGCTCTTCGGCTGGGAGCATGTGGCCGCCGGCGAGAACCCCGAGGAGACCGGCGGCTACGGCATGTTCACGAAGGACGGCAAGCTCGTCGCCGGCATCGGGCCGCTCCAAAACTCCGAGCAGCCGCCGGTCTGGAGCACATACGTCAACGTCGACGACGCTGACGACGTGGTCGCCAAGGCGCAGGAAGCCGGCGGCCAGGTCGCGATGGGGCCGATCGATGTCATGGAGGCAGGCCGCATGGCGTTCCTGATCGACCCGAGCGGCGCGTTCATCGGCATATGGCAACCCGGCAGGCACCACGGCGCCGAGCTCGTCAGCGAGCCAGGTGCGTTGGGATGGAACGAGCTGGCCACACGCGATACGGACGCCGCGAAGGAGTTCTACCCCGCGGTCTTCGGCTGGGTGCCGACCTCGTGGGAGGGCAGCGAGGTGCCCTACACGACCTGGAACGTCGACGGTCAGCCGATCGGCGGGCTGATGGGGATGGACGAGAACTGGCCGCCGGAGGTTCCGGCACATTGGATGACGTACTTCATCGTGGAAGACGCCGACGACGCCGCCGCCAAGACCAAGGAGCTCGGGGGAACCGTCGCGGTGCCACCGTTCGACGCGCCTGGCGTTGGCCGCATCACCGTCCTCAACGACCCCCACGGGACCGCGTTCTCGGTGATGGCACCCGAGGCCGCCGAGGAATAACCCGCAGAAAGATCAGCGCCGCGAGCCGAAGAAGTCGGTCAGCAGCGCCGCGCACTCGCCCGCCAGCAGCCCACCGGCCACCGCCGGCCGGTGGTTCAGGCGCGGCTGCGCGAGCACGTCGAGCACCGATCCCGCGGCGCCCGCCTTCGGGTCGGTCGTTCCGTAGACCACCCGCGGCACGCGTGCGAGCACGATCGCGCCAGCGCACATGGCGCATGGCTCGAGCGTCACGTACAGCACCGACTCGAGCACGCGCCACGAGCCGAGCGTGCGGCTCGCTTCGCGCAGCGCAAGAATCTCCGCGTGCGCGGTCGGGTCCTGACGCAGCTCGCGCTCGTTGCGCCCGACGCCGATGACCTCGCCCTCGCGCACGACGACGGCGCCGATCGGGACGTCGTCGTGTTCGGGCGCAGCCTCGGCCTCGCGCAATGCCAGGCGCATGAAGTACTCGTCGCGGGGAAAGAACGGAGCGGCCACGGTGAAGCCGGACTATCGCAGCGCCCGGGACTATCGCAGCGCCCGGAACGATCGGCGGCGCCGGCCCGAGAGCCGCCGCATGTGACGTGACACGCGCTCTACCCTTAGCCGTGCGGAGAGCCGGCGCCATCCAGCGTCTCCGCAACCCCCGAGGACTCATCCCGCTTCAGTTGCACCCTCCCCCCGTCTTGCTTCGCATGAGCGCCGTGCTCGCGGTCGCCGGCACGCTCGCGTGCGCGCCGGTCGCCGCCGCGCGGTCGACGGTTCAGGCGCACAGTGTCGAGTGCGCCGACGTCGCATCCGCGCGCGACGCAACGCTTCGTGCGCGTCCCGCCTACGTGCCCAACGACTCCGGCGTGGCGACGACCGCCGGCCCGTCCGGCGGCTGGGCCTCGGTGCAATGGGAGCTCAATGGACCGTTCGGGATCAACAGCCCGGCGGCGTGGTCGCAGGCGAGCAGGCTTGGCGGCAGCGGCGGCCGCGGCATCACGGTCGCCGTCCTCGACAGCGGCGTCGCCTACGCCGATCGCGGGCCCTACAAGCGCTCGCCCGATCTCGCGCGGTCGCGCTTCGTGCGCGGCTATGACTTCGTCGACGACGACCCGTACCCCAACGACCAGTACGGCCACGGCACGTTCGTCGCAAGCACGATCGCGGCAACGGCGAACAACACCTATGGCACGGTCGGCGTCGCATACCGCGCCCGGATCATGCCGCTGCGCGTGCTCGACTTCGAGGGGCGCGGCTGCCCGACGACGATCGCGCGCGCGATTTACTACGCCGTCAACCACGGAGCCGACATCATCAACCTGTCGCTCGAGCTGTTCGACGGGCCGCGACTGCGCCCGGTCCCGCGCAGCGTCAGCGCGTCGCCGAGCATCCGCGCCGCCCTCGTCCACGCGCGCAGCGCCGGCACGATCGTCGTGTCCGCCGCTGGCAACAGCTTCGACATGCGCGTGCCGGGAACGAAGGACGACACGCTCGCGATCAACGTCGGCGGCACGACCGAGCACGGTTGCCTTGGCAGCTACTCAAACCACGGGCCGGGCATGGACCTCGTCGCTCCGGGCGGCGGCGAGGACGCGCTGCTGGCGAACGATCCCAACTGCCAGCCTGGCGCCGTGCCGGGTCGCGACGTCTCCGGCGTGAGCTTCCAGGCCGGCACGCCGAATCGCTTCGAGATCCTGCCGCGCTTCCGCGGGACGTCGACGGCCGCACCGCACGTCGCGGGCGTCGCCGCGCTCGTGCTGTCCTCTGGGGTCCTCGGCCCCAACCCGACGCCCGCGCAGGTCGAGCGCCATCTGGAGGAGACAGCCCACGATCTCGGCGCTCCGGGGCCGGATCGCTACTACGGCGCGGGGCTCGTCGACGCCGCGGCGGCGATTACGCCGCCGCCGGCGGCCGTTACACCGTCCGGATAATCAGCACCGAACACGGTGCGTGGTGGGACACCTTGTTGGGCACCGAGCCCAGCAGAAATCGCTTGGCGCCGGTCATGCCTTCGTTGCCGACGACGATCAGATCGCTGCCACGCTCCTCGGCGACGTCGAGGATCGCATCGGCCGGATCGCCCTGACGGGCGAAGACCTCGACCTCGATTCCGGCCGCGCGAATCGCGGCGGCCGCCGTCTCCAGCGTCGCCAACACGTCCTCGCGCACGTTGACCATCCAGTGCAGGTCCTCCTCGGGCGCGTGGACGGACTCCTCGCGCAGGCGCGATTCGGGCACCGGCTCGTAGGCACTGACGAGCTCGATGCGCGCGCCGACGGAGCGAGCGAGCGCGATCGCCTGGCGAACCGCCTCCGTCGCGGTGTCCGATCCGTCGGTTCCGACGACGATCGAGGTGAACATGGGCGGCGCCCATCATAGGCGGGCGAGTTTTCGGTCACACGAGCTTCACGATCGCGATGACGATCCCCACGAGAACGAAGACGACGATCGCAACCTGCATCCAGATCCAGGTCGGGGACACGTCCCTACTGGTTCGCGCTGAGCTTTGCGTTGATCGCCTCGCGCGCCGCTATGAGGCGGGAGTTGACCGTCTGCGTCGCGGTCCTGATCCGGTCCGACGCATCGGCGAGCGTGCGCGTCGTGGGGTTCGTCAGCGCGGCGGTTGCCTGCGCGATGTCGGTGGCGTACCCGCTCATGGCGCCGACGAGCTGCGTGTGCTCGGCTTTCAACGAAACGGGGACCTTGATCCTGCGCAGGTCCTGGACGAACGTGCCGATCGCGGTCTCGAAGTCCCGGAGTGTCTTCTGGTCCTGGTCGGTGCTGCTCTTGGCCGTGTACTCCGTCGTCACCGTGGTGACCTCGGACGCAAACCGTTCCTGCACGGCGTTGACCTTCGCGACGTAGGCCTTCTTGTCTGCCGCTGTGTCGCCCTCCTTCTCACCGCACGCGCCAAGCGCAACCGCCACGAGGAGCAGCACGAGAAGCGGCGCGGCGCGCGGGACCCCTGGCATTTGCGGGACCCTACCGCGCGGGGCCGACCGCAACCGGCAGTGGCTCGGCCGCAGGCGGCGGGTCGCCGCTGCCACCCGCCGTGACGCGGCGCTTGCGCTCGAGGAACGGGCGCTCGACGTAGCGATAGGACAGGGCGGCGACGAGCGTCGTGATCGGCAGCGCGATCACCATCATGAGGATGACGCGCGTGGCCAGAGGCATGTCTCGCGCGAGGATCTGGTCGAGCTCGAACAGGATCCAGATGTGGACGAGGTAGAACGAGTAGGAGCGCGCGCCCATCCACAGCATCACCCGGTTGCCGAACACGCGCGGCGCCTTGCCTGTGCCGAGCTGAAGCACGACGAGGCCGAAGATCAGGGCGCCCGTGGCCAGCGCCGCGATCAGCGCGCGCTGGCCCAGCGCGTGATGGATGGGCGTCTGGCGAACGTCGTAGTCGGTCGCCGCGTAGGCGACCGCACAGAGCGCCGCCGCGGCGAACGCGCCCCAGGCGACGAGCCGAGCACGCGTTGCCCGGTCGCGGAATGCCTCGACGAGCAGCGGCTCGAGGATCGCGACCGCGACGCCCGGCATGAACACGTACATGATCGCCGGCGGGCTCGTGAGCCAGGTGAAGGCGTACTTGTCGCCCGCGCCCCGCGCCGCGATGCTGAGGAACGTGAGGCCTGCGATCGCCACGAGCGCGAGCACCACGCGCTTGCGCTGCGACGCGATCCGCTCACCGACGCGATAGGCGACGAACGCGGCGATTGGGATGAGGACGTAGAAGGCGACCTCCGCGCCGATCGACCAGGCCGGGCCGATCGGCACGGCGGCGGGACCAGCGACCTGGCCCTGCACGAAGAGGAACTGGCCGAGCACCTGCCACCACTCGCTCGTCGCTGTCGGTGCGCCGGGTCCTGTCTCGATGCTGCCGTCCAGACCGAAGCGCAGGAGCACGAGGACCGTGAAGAGGTAGAAGGCGGGAACGACGCGCAGCACGCGGTTGCGTACGTAGGAGCTCAGCCGCGGTTTGCGCGTGCCGGCGACGTATGCGCGTGCGAACGGGCGCGCGATCAGGTAACCCGAGAGGACGAAGAACGCCGACAGGCCGAGGTCGATGTGGCCGAGCAGCGGAGCGGCCCAGCCGTACGCCGCGACGTTCGAATACGGGTCCGGGTCGGCGATGATGAACAGGTGCGTGAAGAACACGCACAGCATCCCGACGCCGCGCACGCCGTCGCCCGCGAGCAGCGTGCCGATTCCCACGTCCGGTTTGCTGTGGGCGGGTTGCGCCGCCGCGGCGTCTGCCATGCGGCCAGCGTAGTGGCGGCGATCCGCCGGGACATGGGCGACGTATGAGATTCGTAACGTCCGCTCGCTACCGTGGACGATGCACCAGGCCACCCTTCCCGAGGCTCCGATGATCAACTTCCTCAGCAAGCACAAGACCGCGATGCCCACGCCCGAGTCGGCGCTGGCCGGCCGCGATACGCCGGTGGCCGTCCCGGAGCGCCACTACGTCCTCGACGCGCCGCTGCGTGGACCGTTCCCGGAGGACACCGAGCAGGCGATCTTCGGCCTCGGATGCTTTTGGGGTGCCGAGCGCGTGTTCTGGCAGCTACCGGGCGTGTACACGACGGCTGTCGGCTACGCGGCGGGCTTGACACCGAACCCGACCTACGAGGAGGTCTGCAGCGCGCGCACCGGCCACAACGAGGTGGTGCTCGTCGTCTACCGGCCGTCGGAGATCTCCTACGAGGAGCTGCTCGCGACGTTCTGGGAGAGCCACGACCCGACGCAGGGCATGCGCCAGGGCAACGACGTCGGCACCCAGTACCGCTCCGGGATCTACACGACCTCAAACGAGCAGGCGGCTTCGGCTGCCGCCTCGCGCGATCGCTATGCCGAGGCGCTGATCGGCGCCGGCCGCAAAGGCGAGATCACGACCGAGATCCTGGCAGCGCCCGAGTTCTATTACGCAGAGGACTACCACCAGCAGTACCTGGCGAAGAACCCGCGCGGGTACTGCGGGCTCGGTGGGACCGGCGTGAGCTGCCCCGTCGGCGCGGCTTCGTAGGCGCCGGAGGCGTACGTAGCCTCGCTCAGTGCATGATTCCGGGCTCGCCGGCAGTCTTGCTGACGTCGGCCCGGAAGAGGAAGTGCGTCGCCTCGCCGTCGTCGTTGCGGAACATCGAGACGTTGCCCTCGATTGGGACGAGCAGACCTTGGGCGTGCATGTAGATCGTCTCGACATCGGCGCTCTCGATCTCGCCCGCGCGCAACGCCCGCGCGATCTCCTGGTGGGCTTTGAGATTCTCGCGGTCGATGATCGACGGCCAGCGGGCGGCGCGGAGATCCTCCTCACGGCAGCCGAGCAACCCGCAGAACGCGTCGTCCAGGCGCTTGAAGCTCCCGTCCAGGCCGATGAGCGCGGCTGCCTCGCCGGGCGGGCAGGCCGGTGGGCGCAGCCCGTTGTCAGACGCGGCGCCGGGGCCGGGGCCGGGCGTCGGGATTCGGGCCGGGACCATGAAGGGTGAATGGACCGCTGGTGCGGGCGCGACCGTCGGGCGCGGCGCGATCGGATCGCTGCCGGGCTCGTCGAGCTCTGCGCGGATCGCCTCTGCCGCTGCGCGAGCTCTCTCGGCCTCGTTGAGCAGCTGATTCGCGCGGATGCGCACGTGCTCTCGCTCGGCGCGGAAGTCCTCCGCGGCGGCGCGCGACGCATCGAGGTCGGTGCGCGAGGTGTCGAGCTCCGCCTGCGCTGACTGCAACTCGGCGCGCGTATCGTCAAGCTCGCCGCGCAGCTGCTCCAGCTCGCCCCGCAGCTTCTCCAGCTCGCCGCGGACGCCGGCCAGCTCTCCGTCGCGAGCCTCCAGCTCGGTGACCCTGGCATGCAGCTCGGCGCGCGCGCCGGCGAGCTCACCCGTGCGCGCCTGAAGCTCGGTGCCCTGCGCATGAAGCTCGGCGCCGCGGCGCTTCAGCTCGGCGCCCTTGGACTCCAGCTCCATGCGTACGCGGGACAGCTCGGCCCCGAACCCCACCTCGCGCGCCTCGGCCTCCCCTCTGGCGCCCGCAAGCTCCTGCGAGCGCGCCTCCAGCTCGGCGCGCATCATTTCGATCTCGGCCCGGGCGCCCGCGACCTCGCCGCCGCGCGCGGCCAGCTCGCCGCCGCGTATCGCCAGCTCGGCACGGCTCCCCTCGAGCTCCGCGAGGGCGGTGGCGAGCTCGCTCTGGCGCGCCTGGACCTCGGCGTGCGCGCCGGCCAGCTCGTCGGCGTGCGAGCGGATCTGCGCCTGCGCGCCAGCCAGCTCCGCGCCTCGGGCGTGAACCTGGGCGCGCGTGCCCGCGAGTTCGCGGCGCGCGCTCTCAAGCTCTTCACGAACGTCGGCCAGCTCGCGCTGAACTGCGTCGAGCCCGCCCGGAGCGGTGGCCTGCTGGCGTGCGGACTCGAGTTCGCGGCGCGCATCGTCCAGCGCTCCGCGCGTGCCGTCGAGCTCGGCGCGCAGCGCGCTCAGCTCGCCGCGGGTCAGCGCGCTTTCGCCACGCGCGTTCTGCAGCTCGCCGCGAGCTGCCTGCAGCTCCGCGCGGCCGGCCTCTGCGTCCTGCTGCGCGGCCTCGAGCTGTGTGCGGAGCACCGCGAGCTGCGCGTCCGCCGTGCCGGTGGTCGTGCGCTCGGCATGGAAGGACTCGCGCAGCGCTTGCAGCTCGTCGCGCACGTGCTCGGCGTGTTCACGCGCGGACTCTGTCTCGGCGCGCGCCGCGTCGGCGTCCGCGCGGGCGCTCTCGGCCTCAGCGTGCACTGCCCGCATCTCGCCGCGCAGCATCTCGGCCTGAGCATGCGCGGCGTCCGCGTCCGCGCGGACGGTGGCGGCCTGCTTGCGCGCCGACTCGGCATCTACCTGCGCGGCGTCGGCCTCGGTCTGAGCTGCGTCGGCCGCCGCACGGGCGGTCTCGGCATCGGAATGTGCGGCTTGGAGCGCCGTTCGAGCCGACTCGGTCTCGGTTCCTGCGGCGCCCGTTGCGGCCTGGGCCTCGGCACGCGCTGCGCTGGCGGCGCGCTCGGCCTCGGCGCGCGCGGCCTGCGCCGCAGCGAGTGCGGACTGCGCCTCCGCGCGCGCGGTCTCCGCAGCCTCGACCGCGCTCTGAACCTCGGCGCGCGCGGCATCCGCGGCAGCACGAGCACCGACGGCCTCGGCCTGCGCGATCTCGGCGCGGGCACGTGCCTCGTCGCGCTCGCGGGCGAGCTGCTGCACGCGCTCGTCGGCGGCACGCTGCTGGCTGTCGACGAGCGCCTCGGCGGCGGCGCGGCGCTCGGACTCGGCATCCCGTTCGGCGCTGGCGGCGGCGAGCCGGACGAGCGCCTGATCGCGGTCCTCCCGAGCGATCGCAAGCTCGCCGAGCGCGGTCTGGCGCGCGTCGTCCGCCGTGGCGGCATCGCCCTCGGCCGATGACAGCCGCTCGCGCAGCTCGTGCGCTCGGTCGACGAGATCCGCGAAGTCTGGGGCCTCCGGCTCGGTCGCAAACGCAACCTCGTCGGTCGTCAGGCGGCCGGTGGCCGCGTCGGCGCGACGGGCGGACTCGGCGGCGGCGGCGCGCGCGGCGGCGCGCTGCTCGGCCATGCGCCGGCCGACGTCCTCGCGCGTGAGCGTCGGCGCGTCGATGTCGCGGACGACGATGAGGATGCCCGCCAGGCGTGCGCCGGGCTCGGGCTGGGCGCCGGCGATGCAGACACCCTCGATCGCCTCGAGGGCGCGTCCGTGGCGCAGGCGCAGCGCCTCGGGATGCCATGTGCCGGTGTCGCGCGAGCCGAGCTCGCTGAGCAGCGACGTGAACTCCCAGCCCAGGGCGAGCGGCACGGCGATGACGACGAACTGGAGCGTGCGGACGGAAGCGTCGGCCGTCCTGCAGCTGAACGTCGTCGACTCGGCCGTCTCGCCGTCGCCGTTGAGGAGGTGCTCGAAGGCGGTTCGCGCCGCCGTCTCGGACCCCGCCGCGAGAACGTCCGCCGTCGGTCGACCGACGAGCTTGTCGGCCGGGGCCCCGAGCAGGGCGACCACGCCGACGCCGCACTCGGCGACGGCGCCCGCGGGCGTGCTGAGGACGTAGCTGCCGTCCGCCAGCCCGAGCAGAACCTGCTCGATCTCGTGCGCGCTCTCGCCGGACGCCGGCGCGAGCACCCGCTCGCCCTGAGGGATCATGGCGTCCCTATCGGTAGGACCTCGCCGCGAGGTTGAGCTTGACCGGCGCAGATGCCTACATGTCCACGCGGGCGCCGAACTCGTCGATGGCCCGATTGTGGCCGCAGAGATCGGCTCGGCCGGACCGTTCTTCAGGGTCCCTACACTCGAACCCATGTCCGAGCCGGCCGTCCTCCTGGTCGACGACGACGCTCCGATCAGGCGCATGCTGGAGCGGACGCTGCGCGCAGACGGCTACGACGTTGCCGCGGTGGCCGACGGTGGAGCGGCACTCGCGCACGTCGAGCGCTCGTTGCCGGATCTGATCGTGCTCGACGTAACGATGCCGGGGATGGACGGGCTGGCGGTCACGCGCAGGCTACGTACAAAGGGGCTGACCGTGCCGATCCTCCTGCTCACGGCGCGCGACGCGCTCGCCGAGCGAGTGGCCGGCCTCGACGCCGGCGCCGACGACTACCTCGTCAAGCCCTTTGAGGTCGACGAGCTGACCGCTCGCGTGCGCGCCCTGCTGCGGCGCAATCATCCGCCCGGCGATCAGCTTGCGTTCGCCGATCTCGTGCTCGACGTCGAGACCGTGACCGGGCGGCGCGGCGGCCGCGATCTGGAGCTGACGCGCCGCGAGGCCGAGCTGCTCGAGCTGCTGCTGCGCAACGCCCGCGGCGTCGTCACGCGCGAGCTCGCGCTCGAGAGGGTGTGGGGCGGCGAAGGCGAGGCCGCGGCGAACGTCGTCGATCGCTACGTCGCCTACCTGCGCCGCAAGCTCGGCGAGCCCGCGCTGATCCACACGGTCCGGGGCGTCGGCTTCCGGCTCGACACGTGATCGCGGTGCGCCGCGTCCCGTGAGCGCGATCGGCCTCAGAGCGCGCGTCGTCGCGGCGGCCGCCGCGGCGATCGTCGTCGCCGTCGTGCTGCTCGGCCTCGCGGTACCCGCGCTGCTGGAGCGCCAGCTCAGCGGCGCGCTTGACGATGCGTTGCAGGCACGAGCGGTCGATGTCGCCCGGCTGGCCTCCGCCACACCGGACCTGCTGACGCAGGCTGGAGCGCTCGAAGGCCGGCTCACCGGCGGCTCGCTGTACGTCCAGGTACTCGACCGGCGCGGCCGGCTCGTCGCTCGGTCGAGTGCGCTCGGAAGCCGTCTGTTGCCAGCGGGCGCGGCCACGCGCACGGCGCTGCGGGCGCGCCAGGGCGCGTTCGCGAACGAGTTGCTCGGCACCGAGCCGATCCGCCTCTTTGCCGCGCCGCTCGGCGAGCTCGGCGGCAGCCCTGCGGCGGGCGGCGCCGTGATCGTCGCCGGTACGACGGCCGACACCCGCGAAACGCTGGCCCGCACGCGCCGGCTCGTGCTCCTCTGCGCGCTCGCGGCGGCGGCGCTCGCGGCGCTCTTGGCAACGCTGCTCACGCGCCGCGCGCTGCGCCCGCTGCGACGGCTCTCCTCGGGCGCGCGAGCGATCACGACGACCGCCGACGCATCCGAGCGCCTGCCCGTTCCGGCAACCCGCGACGAGGTCGGCGAGCTCGCCCAGACCCTGAACGCGATGCTCGCCTCGCTGGAGCGCGCGCGAGTGAACGAGCAGCGCTTCGTCGCCGACGCCGCGCACGAGCTGCGCACCCCGCTCACCGCGCTGCGCGGCAACGCCGCGTACGTCGCGCGCCACGGCGCTGATCCGGCCGCGCTCGCCGACATCGAGGCCGGCGCGGCGCGCCTGGCGACGCTGCTCGACGACCTGCTCGCACTCGCTCGCGAGGACGCCGCCGCGCCGGCACGTGGCGAGGAGGTCGACCTGCCTGCGCTCGTTGCGGAGGTCGCCGCGCTGGACGCAAACACCGAGGTCGTCCTCGAGCCGGGTGCCGAGAACGCGAGCGTACGAGGCGAGCCACTCGCGCTGGAGCGCGCCGTCGGCAACCTGCTGCGCAACGCGCGCGAGCACGGACCCGCCGCGGGCCAGATCACGGTCACGGTCGGCGCGGTCGGCGCGGTCGGCGACGACCGTGTGCACATCACCGTCCAGGACGAGGGAACCGGCCTGAGCGACGAGGAGGCTGCCCACGCCTTCGAGCGCTTCTGGCGCAGCCCGCACGCGCGCGGCACCGGCTCGGGACTCGGCCTCGCGATCGTCCGATCGATCGCCGAGCGCCACGGCGGGTGGGCCGGCGCGAGCGGCGCGTGCTTCACCATTGAGCTTCCCGCCCTCAGAGATCTCTCAAGGTCTCGCCCTACAACTCCGTCATCACCGCTGTCCGATGACGAAGGAAGCCCCAAATGAGACGACTGCGACACGCATCCACCCGCCGGCTCACCGCGATCGTCGCGGCGACGGCCGCGCTCGTGCTGACGGCCGGCATCGCGCAGGCCACGCTGACCGGCTCCGGCCCGGTCCCGGCTCCCAAGGCACTGGCGAACGCGGTCCTTGATGCGTTCAACGCGCCCGAGCCCGACGGCGTCACCGCGAGGATCCACTTCACGAACAAGCTGCTGGCCTCCGGCTCGCTGCCGGGCGGGGCCGCGTCGCCGCTCGCCGCCGGCGCCGACGGGCGCTTGTGGATCGCCAAGGACGGCCGCTTCCGCCTGGAGCTGCAGTCCGACGCGGGCGACGCGCAGATCGTCTCCGACGGCAAGGTCGTCACCGTCTACGACAGCACGTCGAACACCGTGTACCGCGTGACGCTCCCAGAGGAGGCCAGCAAGGCCGCGAAGCCGGAGGACCACGAGAAGCTGACGCTCGACAAGATCCAGAAGACGCTCGATCGCCTGGCGAAGTACTGGACGGTCTCGGGCGCCGACCCGACCTCGACCGCGGGCCAGCCGACCTACACGGTTCGGATCTCGCCCAAGGACGACGGCGGACTGCTCGGCGCGGCTGAGGTCGCCTGGGACGCCGTGCGGGGTGCTCCGCTGCGCGCCGCGGTGTACGCCCAGGGCCAGTCCGACCCGGTGCTCGAGCTCAAGGCCGACGAGATCTCCTACGGCGCGGTCTCGGACGCCGACGTCAGCGCGACCCCACCGGCCGGCGCCAAGGTCACCGACCTCAGCCCGAAGGCCGCCGAGCAGCACTCGGGCGCCGGCGAGCACAAGAACGGCAAGCACGTCGAGATCACGGGCGTCGACGCCGTCCAGCGCAGCCTCGACTTCAAGCTCGCCGCACCCGACGAGCTCGCCGGGCTGCCGCGCAAGGAGATTCGCCTCGTCGATATCGACGGCGAGAAGGGCGCACTGAGCATCTACGGCGAGGGCATGGGTGCGATCGCCGTGTTCCAGCACAAGGCCGAGAAGGCCGCGGCCGGTGAGAAGAAGAAGGGCGAAGGCGAGTTGCGCCTGCCCGAGATCAACATCGACGGCGCTACGGGCAGCGAGCTCGCAACGGCGCTCGGCACCGTGGTGACGTTCGAGCGCGGCGGGATCTCCTACGTCGTCGCCGGATCCGTCCCACCGGTGGCGGCGGAGAACGCGGCCCGAGGGCTCAAGTGAGCGAAGCTGACCAGCCTGCGATCGAGGCTCGCGGGCTGGTCAAGCGCTACGGGCGGATCACAGCCGTCGACGAGGTCGACCTCACCGTCAGCCCCGGCGACGTCTACGGCTACCTCGGACCCAACGGCGCCGGCAAGACGACGACGCTGCGCATGGCGCTCGGGCTGATCCGGCCCGACGCCGGAAACGTGAAGCTGTTCGGCCGCGACCCCCTCGTGGAGGGGGTTCGCGCGCTGGATGGCGTCGCCGGCTTCGTGGAGGCGCCCCGCTTCTACCCCTACCTGAGCGGGCGGCGCAACCTCGAGCTCGTGGCTGCGCTCGACGGCGACGGTGCGGCCGCGCGCATCGACGCGGCGCTGGACATCGTCGAGCTCGCCGACCGCGCGCGGGACCGCGTCGGCGGCTACTCGCACGGCATGCGCCAGCGGCTGGGCCTCGCCGGCGCGCTGCTGCGCGACCCGCGGCTGCTCATCCTCGACGAGCCCGCCACGGGATTGGACCCGGCGGGCATGCGTGACATGCGCCGCCTGATCCGCCGCCTCGCCGACCAGGGAATGACGGTGCTGCTGTCCTCGCACCTCATGGGCGAGGTCGAGGAGCTGTGCGACCGCGTCGTGATCCTCGGCCGGGGCCGCGTGCGCTACGAGGGCTCGCTCGAAGACCTCATGACGACGACGGGTGGCCTCTACGAGCTGCGCACGACCGATGACGCCCGCGCGGCGCGGATCGCCCGAGTCCAGCCGGGGATCAGTGACGTGAGCGATGGCGGCGCGCGCGGATTGACGTTCGCCGGGGACGAGCATGCGGCGACGGCGCTGTCGATCGCGCTGGGCGAGGCTGGTGTTGGGATCGCGGCGCTCGTGCCGCGGACGGCGACGCTGGAGGAGCTGTTCCTGCGGATGACCGAGGAACACGTGGAGCTCACCGACGACGAGGGGTCTCGAATCGCGGACGGCGAGCGCCACGAGGTGCGCGCATGACAGCCGGCGCCGCGTCGGCCCCGCGCGTGGCACGCGGTTCTTCGAGGAGGCGTCCCGGCGTGGCCACGGTCTACGCCTGGGAGCTGCGCAAGCTGCGTGCGCAGAAGCGCACGTACCTCGGGCTCGGCGCCGCGGCGCTCGTGCCGCTGATCTTCGTCATCGCACTGCTCTCCAGCAGCGGCGGGCCCGACGAGGTTCCATTCGGCAACCTCGTCCGCGAGACCGGCCTAGCGGTGCCGCTCGTCGGCCTGCTGTTCAGCTCGGTCTGGCTGTTTCCGCTCATCACAGCGCTGGTGGCAGGGGACATCGTTGCCGCTGAGGACAACCACGGGACGCTCAAGACGATCCTCACACGCTCCGCCGAGCGCTGGCAGATCTTCGCCGGCAAGCTGCTCGCCGCGCTGAGCTACGCGTTCGTCGCCCTCGTCGTCTTCATCGGCGTCGGGCTGCTCGCGGGTGGGGCATTCTGGGGCTTCGATCCACTGACCTCGCTGTCGGGCACGCCGATCAGCTCAGGGCGTGGGATGGCGTTGATCGCGGCCAGCGGCCTTGCGTACTTCGTCCCGATGATGGCGATCGCTGCGGTGGCGCTCCTGCTGTCGACCGTGACCCACAACTCCGCGGCGGCCGTCGTCGGCACGCTGATCCTGTCGTTCATGATGCAGCTGCTGGCGATCATCTCGGGCCTGGACTGGCTGCGGCCGTACCTGCTCTCCGAGCAGTTCGACGCCTGGCAGGGGCTGCTGCGCGATCCGGTGGACTGGGCGCCGATCGTCCACGCCGTGTGGGTGTCGGCGCTGTACGCGGTGCCGGCCGTGGCGTGGGCGTTCGTGTCCTTCGTGCGCCGCGACGTGGCCGGTTAGCGCGCCGTCTTGGTTCGGCCGGCGGGCCTGTCCGGACCCGGCCGGGCCCCGATACCCGGCCGGCCCCTCCGTAGTCGGCGCCGTTGCTGACACCGGACCTCCGATGGACGGTGCGGCGAACGTAGCGGGATCGGGACGGAGCGCAAGGCGCGTGGACAAAGTATGTGCACTGTGCGGGGAAAGGCTCACGCGGTTCCTGCGCGATGGGCCGGTGCACGCGGACCGCGCCGGCCGCGGCCGCCTCACGGTTGCGATTGACGCAAGAAAACGCTGTAGTGCCTGCATGACGCTGAACTACGCGCAGGCCAACCTGCTCCAGAAGGGGCTGCGACGCCTCGGTTCGAGCGGCCCTGGCTCGTGGCTGTTCGCCCGCGTCATGCATCGCATCGACAAGCCGCTCTACAAGCTCACGCGCGGCCGGTACACGTTTTCGAGCCTGATCGCAGGGCTTCCAGTCGTGATGCTCACGACGACCGGCGCCCGCAGCGGCGTTCAGCGCACCGTCCCGGTGCTCGGCCTGCCGACCACGGAGGGACTGGTCGTAGTCGCGTCGAACTACGGGCAGGAGCGGCATCCGAGCTGGTACCACAACCTGCGCGGCGAGCCGCACGCGAACGTGGCGATCGACGGCCAGAGGCAACGCGTCCGCGCGGTCGAGGCGAGCGGCGATCGGCGAGCCCGGATCTGGCAGGAAGGCATGAGGATCTACCCGGGCTTCTCGCAGTACGAGCGCCGGGCATCGCACCGCGACATCGCCGTGTTCGTGCTCGAGCCGGTCGATTGATCGCGGATCTCTCGCTCAGTCTGCGTTCACGACGCGCGCCGCCAGCACGATGTACTTCACGCCGCGCCTCTTTGAGCGCGCGGCGTTGCTGACGTTGCCCTCGACCGTGTCGAGCTTGCCGCCGCGGGGGCGTCCGCGGGCTATGGCGAGGTGCGACGCGAGGACTCCCTGGCGGAGCTTGTAGAAGACGACATCGCCGCGCCGGACCTGCGATCGCGCGATGCGTTGCAGCCCCCGCCGTCCAGCCACCGCGTCGAGGTAGGAGCGGTGGGGATCGATCAGGCGCGCGGACAGTCGCACGCCCGTCTGCAGGAACGCTTGGTGCACGAACGCGCCGCACCACACGCGGCAGGGCGGCACGTTCAGGCCCATCGCGCGCTCCCAGCGATTGATCTTTCGCGAGCAGTTCGACGTCCCGATCTCGCGGGTGCCGACCTGGCTCATAGCCCAGGTCACGGCCGATTCGCGCGTGGCGGTGGTTGGCGCGGCGGGGGCCTCGGCGCGGGGAAGCAGCGCGGCGAGGGCTGTGGCGAGCGTCAGGGCGAGACCGAGCGAAGTCGACCGTCGCGTCATGCGACTCATGATGACGTGCGCGGCGCCCTTTGGAGCGTTGATGGTGGCCCGGAACCCCGCTCCGGTATACCTGACCTCGTGCGTGCACTCGTCGCAGGAGCGACCGGATTCATCGGGCAGGCTCTCTGCGAGCGCCTGCGCAGCGATGGCGTCGACGTTCGGGCGCTCGTCCGCAGCGCGACGCGCACGCGCGGCCTGCCGGTGGACGATCTGGAGCTGCACGAGGGCGATGTCCTCGAGCCCGACACGCTCGCCGGCGCGGGCGAGGACGTGGACGTCGCCTACTACCTCGTGCACTCGATGGGGCGCGGCGCGGACGCCGGTGACTTCGAGGCGCGAGAGCTGCGGGCCGCGCAGGCGTTCGCGGGCATGTGTACGCGTGAGGGCGTCGAGCGTGTCATCTACCTCGGCGGGCTCGGGGATCGACCCGGTTCCAAGCACCTGCGCAGCCGGCGCGGGACCGCGCTGGCCCTGCAGGAACACGGCCCGCCGCTGACCTACTTTCGCGCTGGGATGGTGGTCGGCGCCGGCAGCGAGTCCTACCGCACGCTGCGCCACCTGGTCGCCCGGCTGCCGTTCATGATCGCCCCGCGCTGGCTGTCGACCCCGACCCAGCCGATCGACATCGACGACGTCGTCGCCTACCTCGCCGCCGCTCCGTACATCGAGGCGTCGGCCGGCCGCGAGATCCAGATCGGCAGTCCCGACGTGCTCGCCTACGGCGAGATGCTCGACCGCATGGCCCTTGCCCTCGGAAAACGCCCGCGGCCAAAGCTGCCGGTGCCGCTGCTGACGCCGTGGCTCTCCTCGTTATGGATCGGCCTCGTGACGCCGGTCGATGCGGCCGTGGCGCGGCCGCTGATCGAGGGGTTGTCGACCGAGACGGTCGTGACCGATGCGAGCGGTGGCGCGCTGTTCGACGTCGAGCCGATCGGGTTCGACGAGTCGCTGCGCAAGGCCGTGGCGGCCGAGCGCCGGGCGGAGGGGCGCGCTGGCGAGCCCGTGAGGCGTTGAGCGCCTTGGCTCGGAGCGCGACGAAGTACGTTCGGGGGGCGCTGACGCTGGCGCTGCGGCGCGAGATCCTTCGTGCCCTGCCGGAGCGTCCGTTTGCGCTGCGTTTCTGGGATGGCAGCGTCCTTTCGGCCACGGTTGGCGGTGCGCCCGAGTTTCACGTCCGAAGCCCCGCGGCCGTCGCGCACTTCCTGCGTGCCCCGAGCGAGCTCGGTCTCGGCCGAGCCTACGTCCTGGGCGACCTGGCGACCGATGATCTCGATGGCGCGTTCGACATCGTGGATGGCTGGGAGCCACCCCCGGTTGCAATCGGCGATCGCATCCGCCTGGTGCTCGCGGCCGTGCCGGCGGCCGCGGCCGGCGGCCTGCCCCGCCTCCCCCCGATCGAGCTCATCCTCAAAGGCGAGCGCCACAGCAAGACCCGCGACGCTGCCGCCGTCCGCTACCACTACGACGTCGGCAACGAGTTCTTCGCGCTCTTTCTCGACGCGTCGATGACCTACAGCTGCGCGATCTTCTCGCGCGGGGCACTGACGCTCGAGGAGGCCCAGCGCCACAAGCTCGAGCTCGTCGCCACCAAGCTCGACCTCAAGGCCGGCCAGCGCCTGCTCGACGTGGGCTGCGGCTGGGGCAGCTTTGCGATCCACGCCGCCACCCACCACGACGTCAGTGTCGTGGGTATCACGCTCTCGAAGTCCCAGGCCGAACTCGCTCGCCGGCGGGTTGCCGAGGCCGGCGTCAGCGACCGTGTCGAGATCCGGTTCGCCGATTACCGCGACCTGGCAGACGGTCCGTATGACGCGATCGCAAGCATCGGCATGGTCGAGCATGTAGGAGAGGCCCAGATCGATCGCTACGCCAGCACCCTCGCGCGGCTGCTGGCGCCCGGCGGCCGGCTCCTCAACCACGGGATCGCGGCCCTGGACCCCGACGAGGACCCGACCGAGGACGTCTTCTCCAACCGCTACGTCTTCCCGGACGGAGAGCCTGCACCGCTGTCACGGATCCAGCTGTCGATCGAACGCGCTGGCCTGCACACGACCCACGTCGAGGGCTTCGCGGAGGACTACGCACGCACGTTGAAGGAGTGGGCCCGTCGCCTCGATGACCATCTCGACGAGGCCGAGCGGCTCGCCGGCCCGGAGCGCACGCGGATCTGGCGCCTGTACCTGCGTGCCGCGCGTCGCGGCTTCGACGTCGGGTTTACGTCGGTGTATCAGGTTCTGGCCCACCGACCTATGTAACTGGCTCACATCGGCTCGGCGGCTGGCGACGCCGGTTCGCTGAGCAGAGCCGGAGTCGGACGATGCTGTCCGCGCGCAGCGCGTGCGACCGCAGCTGACGCAGAAACTCGCCCCTTGGTAGATACGTGCACCGCGTTGGCGTTGCGGTTGTTGGCGCTCGATCGGCCACCGTCACGGCAGCCGCGTCGACGAGCTCATCACCGCGAGCAGCCCGCCGAGCTGCGCGGGCGCGCAAGTCGGCCGTCGAGGGCCACGCTCGCCGTGGACATCCTCGGTCTTACCGGACCCTGACGACGCGCGCCGACGACGAACGGCTGCGCCTCTCACGCGAGAGGCGGCAGTTGTTGCCGGGTCGGCCGACCTTCGCTGGACTGGACCACAGGCGCCAAGCGCTCCACGAGCCCCATGACCACGGACATCCGACCCACCGCGCCGCCCGACCAGCTCAGCCTCGGCGAGCAGATGCCGGCTTCGTATGAGCGGACGGCCGAGCACCTTGACCGCCCATCGCCGCGCAGCGCCGCGGCGAGCCTGGCGACCGGCGACGAGATCGTCGTGCTGTCGGCCGCCGGCAAGGGCGCGCCGGTCGCGTGGCGCGAGCGCCTCACGGTCCATGCCGACCGCGAGGGCGCCGCGGCCGCGGAGCTGACGCGCGCGGGCACGATCGTCGAGGCGATGGTGCTGTCGACGTGCGGGCGCTTCGACATCTACGCCGTCGCGTCGGATGCCGATCGCGCCGAGCGTGAGCTGCTGCAGTGGGTCGCGCGGCGCTCCGGCTGCCCGGTGGAGACCGTCGCCGGCCGCGTCCTGACGCTCCGCGGGCGCGCGGCCGCCCGGCACGTCATTGCGACCGCGGCCGGCCTGCGGTCGCCGGTCCTGGGAGAGCACGAGATCCTCGGCCAGCTGCGCCGCGCCCGCGACCGGGCGGCCGGCTCCGGCGCCGCCGGTCCGACACTAGACCGGCTGGTGGTGGAGGCGCTGCGCGCCGGCGGGCGCGTGCGTGCGACGACGGCGCTCGGGCGCGGCTCGGTATCTGTGCTCTCCGTCGGCTTGCATGTCGCCGTGGAGCTGTGCCCGCCCGCCGGGCGGCGGGCGCTCGTGCTCGGCAGCTCGCGGACCGCGTCGGCCGCCCGCGAGCGCCTGCTCGCGGACGGCTGGGGCGTCACGTCGGCCGTCGACCTCTCGGCGCCGTCACCGCTTGGAACGTTCCTCCAGGCGTTCGACGCAATCGTGACCTGCACCGGGACGAGCGGGACCATCGTTCCCGCGCACGCGCTCGCTGACGCGGCGGCACGCCGCGGCGGCACACCACTGCTGGTCATCGACCTGTCCGTGCCGCGCGACGTCGACCCGCGTGCCAGCCACGCCGACGGCGTGCTCCTCTACGACGTCGACGCCCTCGCCGCTCGGGCGGCGCCCGCGGTGGCCTGCCGGCGTACGGGGATCCCCGCGGCCGAGCAGATCGTCGAAGCGGAGCTCGATCACTTCGAGGCATGGCGCGCGGACCGGATACTGGCGCCCACGCTGAAGGCGCTCCGCGGCCACGCGCGCAATCTCGTCGTCGACGCGCTCGCTGATGCCGCGCCGTCCGGATCTGCCGCCGAGTCCGACGCGCGCACCGTCGAGCGCATGGTGGGGCGCCTGCTGCACGCGCCGACGCGGCGCCTGCGCGAGGCGGCGGCCGACGGGAGCGGCTCGCACCGCGCGCTGCTCGTCCAGCTGCTGTTCGGCCTCGACGACGACCTGGCCGCCCTGCGGGCGGGTGCCTAACGGCGCTTCCTCGCAGGTGATCGTCAGCTCTGATCGACCCGGTAGCGCAGCGAGCCTACGGTGCCATCAACCCCAATGAACCAGGAGGCAACTATGGCAACAACAACCCCACATCTAGGACTTCGAGCACGGACGGGAGCGCGTCGGGAGGCGGCGGCCGTCGAAGCTCGCACCGTGACCGCGTACGCCGCGGAGGGCATCGGAACCTTCCTCCTCGTCTTCTTCATCTGCGGAATCCTCTCCGTGGCCAACGCGCCGGGCGGGTTGCAGCTCGACCTCGCTGGTCTCGGCATGCTGCACGCGCTCATCCTGGCAGTGCTCGTGTACGCACTCGGTGCGTCCTCGGGCGCGCACTTCAACCCGGCGGTGACACTGGGGATGCTGTCGATTCGCCAGATTCGGCCCCGCGACGCCGCCGCGTACATCGTCTTCCAACTCGTGGGCGGCGTGGTCGCCGCGCTGCTCGTGCTGCTGCTCTTCCACCACGTCGGCGCCGCCTCCGACTACGGCGCCACGGCCGTCCACGCCAACGTCATCCCGGGCGCCTCGCCGTGGCTCGGCCTGATCGCGGAGGCTATCGGCACCTTCATTCTGATGTGGGCCGTGATGGCCATGGCCGTCAACCCGAACGCGGAGAAGACCGTCATCGGACTCGTGATCGGCGGCGCTCTCGGCCTCGCGGTCATGATCGTCGGCCCGGCCACCGGCGCCGGCCTCAACCCCGCGCGCTGGCTCGGCCCCGCCCTCGTCTCGGGCAGCTTCCCGGACTTCGGGATCTACATCGCCGGCCCCATCCTCGGCGCGCTCGCCGCGGCGCTCGGCTACCGAGCACTCGTCCTCGAGCGCTGACCGCCACACCACCCCAACAAGGAGATCTCCCATGACTGAACAGCGTCCCCCGACTACGACAACCGACTCGGGCATCCCGGCGGCCAGCGACGACTACTCGCTGACCGTCGGCCCGAGCGGCCCGACCGTGCTGCACGACGCGTACGTCGTTCAGAAGATGCAGCACTTCAACCGCGAGCGTACGCCCGAGCGCGTCGTCCATGCCAAGGGCAGCGGGGCGCACGGCTTCTTCGAAGTGACCGAGGACGTCACGCAGTGGACGAACGCGGCGTTCCTGTCCGAGGTCGGCAAGCGCACGCCGATGTTCGCCCGCTACTCGACCGTCGCCGGCGAGCTGGGCAGCCCCGACACGGTCCGTGACCCGCGCGGCTTCGCGCTGAAGTTCTACACCGAGGAGGGCAACTACGACCTCGTCGGGAACAACACGCCGGTCTTCTTCATCCGCGACGCGAGCAAGTTCTCGGACTTCATCCACTCGCAGAAGCGGCTGCCGGACACCGGCATCCGCTCCAACGACATGCAGTGGGACTTCTGGACGCTCGTGCCGGAGAGCGCTCACCAGGTGACGATCCTGATGTCCGATCGCGGCACCCCGCGCACGTTGCGCAACATGAACGGCTACAGCAGCCACACCTACCTGTGGCAGAACGCAGCCGGCGAGCGCTTCTGGGTCAAGTACCACTTCAAGACCGAGCAGGGCGTCGAGAACCTCACGCTCGCCGAGGCAGATGCCCTGGCCGGCGCGGACCCCGACTTCCACCGCCGCGACCTGTGGAACGCGATCGCCGCCGGCGACGCACCGGAGTGGCGCCTGGAGATGCAGATCATGCCCTTCGACGAGGCAGCGTCCTACCGCTACAACCCATTTGACCTGACGAAGGTCTGGCCGCACGCCGACTACCCGCCGATCACGGTTGGCCGCTTCGTGCTCGACCGCAACCCGGAGAACCACTTCGCCGAGGTCGAGCAGGCGGCGTTCTCGGTCGGGAACCTCGTGCCCGGGATCGGCCCGAGCCCGGACAAGATGCTGATGGGCCGCATCTTCTCCTACCACGACACGCACCTGCACCGCATCGGCACGAACTACGAGCAGCTGCCGATCAACGCGGCGAAGTCGCCCGTGCACTCCTACAACAAGGACGGCGCGATGACCTACCGCAATCCCGGCGCGCAGCCGGTCTACGCGCCAAACTCCTACGGCGGCCCGCAGGCCGACCCGGCCAAAGCGCTGCCGAGCTGGTGGGTCGAGGCGGCCGAGATCGGCCGTTACGCCTACGAGGCGCACCGCGACGACAGCGACTTCATCCAGCCGGGGATCCTGTACCGCGATGTGCTGTCCCCGATCGACCGTGAGCACCTCGTCACCAACATCGTCGCTCACGCGAGCGCCGGTGTCTCCCCGGAGGTCCAGGTCCGCGTGATCGACTACTGGACCTGCGTCGACGCCGACCTCGGCGCCCGCGTCGCGTCCGGCCTCGGATACGGGGAGGCGATTCGGGCCGCATGAGGGCCCTGGCTTCATCGGCGCCGCCCGCGGCGGCAGGCACCGCGCAGTCGCTGCTGGTCCGGGCGCTGCGCGGTGAGCCGGTCGAGCGCGTGCCGGTCTGGTTCATGCGCCAGGCCGGCCGCTCGCTGCCCGAGTACCGCGAGCTGCGCCGCGGACGCACGCTGATGGAGCTTGCCCGGACCCCCGAGCTGGCCGCCGAAGTGACGCTGCAGCCGGTTCGCCGCCACGGCGTCGATGCCGCGATCCTGTTCTCCGACATCGTCGTGCCGCTGGCCGGCATCGGGGTCGACGTCGAGATCCAGCCGGGGGTCGGGCCGGTGGTGGCGCAGCCCGTGCGCAGCGCCGCGGACGTGCGGCGCCTGCGGCCGCTGCAGCCGGGCGAGGACCTGCCCGAGCTCGCCGAGACGGTGCGGCTGCTGTGCTCACGGCTCGACGTGCCGCTGATCGG
>JAWVGJ010000116.1:0-8259 GCA_033855115.1 Solirubrobacteraceae bacterium | reverse complement strand
ACGGCGCCGAGGTCACGGATCCGCCGGCGACCGGGTAGGCCACCGTCGAGGTGAAGATCGGCGTACCGGTGCACGTCGCATCGGCCGGCCCGAACAGCTCAAACTGGATCGTCGCACCCGACTGCGGATTGACGCGCCCGCTCACCGTCGCCGCGTCCGACAACAACCCGGCACCCAACGTCGTGTTCGCCGACGCGTTGGTCGTCATCGACGGCGCCGCACGGGTGACGACCGTCGTCTCGTTGGCGTCGTTGCACGCACCCTGTGCCGAGGCGTTGTTGGCATCGCCGCTGTACGCCGCGACCCAGTGGTACGTCCCCGTCACCGTCGGCGTGAACGGCGCTGAGGTCACCGCCCCGCCGGCGACCGGGTAAGGCACCGTCGAGGTGAACACCGGCGTACCGGTGCACGTCGCATCAGCCGGCCCGAACAGCTCGAAGTGGATCGTCGCACCCGGCTGCGGATTGACACGCCCGCTCACCGTCGCAGCGTCCGACAACACCCCGGCACCCAGCGTGACGTCAGGCGATGCGTTGGTCGCGATCGACGTCGTCGCGCGCAGGATCGTCGTACCGTCCGATGTCCCGCGGCCAGAGGCCGTGATCGCTCCGGAGCGCTGCGTGTTGTCGACGATTTGGACCGTCTGGAGGCCCGCTGTCGCCGGGTCCTGGTCGACATTCGGCGTCTTGACCACGTTGAACGTAAAACCGATCCTGCAGATCTGGCCCGCGCCCATCAGCTGGACGTTGGTCCCAGGAGGTTGCGGCGTGAACCGCAGCTGTCCGAGCACCGGATCAATCAACGTGACATTGAAGTTCATGAGGGCGCAGGCTGTACCAACCTGGCCTTGGGCCGTCGCCGGGAGTGCGAAGACGCCGGGATCGGCGCCCGCCGGCGCGCAGACCGAGAACGTTCCGAGCTGGCCACACGACGGGATCAGAGTGATCCCAGGATCGCCGGTCGGGCACGGGGGCCCATCACCGGCGTTGCAGACGATGTTCGTCGAGCCCGAGTTGCCGGCCGTGTTGTCGTTGCGCATCTCGATCGTCGCCGGGACGCCGGTCTGACCTACGGTCACGACCGTCGGGAAGCTTGGGCCGGCTCCAGCGACGAGCCCGGCCTGCGCTACAGCCGGAGTAAGAACCAGGCAACCAACAAGGAGGGCCAGGACGGCGGGCCAGCGGCGCCGGATCATGCGCGGACTCCGTCAAGACAAGGAACATCAGGTAGTGGCTTCGCAAACATCGTTTCTTACCTCGGGCTTTCGTGCTTGTGAGATCGGTATCGACCTGATGCACCGGCGCAATGGCAACGCTCGGTCTCGGGGGCCGCCTTGCGGGCATGAGCGTTTTGATGCGGGGCTCCCCCGAGCGGGGGGGCGCCCTAGGAGCCCTATCGGCTGTACGGCGGCGCTACTTGAGCGTGGCGAGGTGTGGTAGCGGCGGCGGCGGCGCCGGTCAGGCTTGCGAGCAAGCGCGACATCACCCTCGACGCGCTCCTGCAGGTACTCCTGCCGGCGCGGTCATCCGACGCCGGCGCGTCAATCGCAAACGTCGTCGCCTGACCCGAGCTCGCGCGAGCGATCTACACGCGCGCGCCGACGAGCCCGCGCTCGTGCAGCGCCTCTGCGAGCTGCACGGTGTTCAGTGCGGCGCCCTTGAGCAGGTTGTCGCCGACGACGAAGAAGTTCAGCGAGCGCGGGTCGGCGAGGTCGCGGCGCACGCGACCGACGGCTACCTCGTCGCGGCCCGCATACTCCAGCGGCGTGGGGACGTCGTCCAGGACGAGGTTCGGGAACGCTCGCAGGACCTCCAGCGCGCGGTCGAGCTCGACGTCGCGCTCGAACGTCGCACGCACCTGGACGCCGTGACCGACCATGACCGGCACGCGCACGCAGGTCGGGGAGACCGCGAGGTCGGGGATCGAGAGGATCTTGCGCGACTCGTTGCGCAGCTTGAGCTCCTCGTCGGTGTAGCCCTCCTCCCCGCGCGTGCCGAGCAGCGGCACGACGTTGAAGGCGAGCGTCGCCTCGTGGACGCTGTGGCGGACCTTGGCGGCCGCAGTAGCGCCGTCGTCGCAGAGCTGAGCGACATCGGCTGCGAGCGGCGCGATCTGTTCAGCGAGCTCGTCGATGCCCTTCTGCCCGGCGCCCCCGGCAGCCTGGTAGCTCGTGGCGACCATCGCGCGCAGCCCGAAGGCGTCGTGCAGCGCCTTGAGCGGGAGCATCGCGACCATCGTCGTGCAGTTGGGGTTTGCGACGATCCCACGGTGCGCGTCGAGCGCCTCGGGGTTGACTTCGGAGACGACGAGCGGCACTTCGGCGTCCATCCGAAACGCACTGGAATTGTCGACGACGACGGCGCCGGCGGCGACAAAGCGCGGCGCCCACTCGCGCGAGCGGGTGGCCCCCGCCGAGAACAGCGCGACGTCGAAGTTTTGGATCGTCTCGTCGTCCAGGGGCTGCACCACGAGTCCGCCGTCGAGCTCGCGGCCTACGGAGCGCTCGGAGGCGAACGGCACGATCTCGCGCGCCGGAAACTCGCGCTCGCGCAGCAGGCGCAGCATGACGGTGCCGACGGCCCCGGTGGCGCCGACGACTGCGACTCGCAGGCTCACGACCGTCCGCCGTCGCTCGCTGGATGATTGCTGGCAAGCGTCATCGCATCTCCTCGCTAGACGAACTCTCCGAAGGGCCGCTCGGGCCGGATCGTGTCGGCGCCCGACAGCTCGAAGGCAGCGTGCAGCGCCTGCACGGCGCCCGGAACCTGTGCCCCGGCGATCACGCACGAGATCTTGATCGGCGACGTGGCGATCATCTCGATGTTGATCGACTCGTTGCCGAGCGTCGTGAAGACCTTGGCGGCCACACCGGGGTGGGACTTCATCCCCGCTCCGATGACCGAGACCTTGCCCATTGCCTCGTCGGTGTGGATTTGGAGGTCAAGCTCGTCCGACAGTCCGGCGAGCGCAACGCGCGCGTCGTTGAGGTCGCTGCGCGGGACCGTGAAGGACATGTCGGCGACAGCGCCCTCGGAGACCGGTTCGTTCTGGATGATCATGTCGACGTTCACGTTCGCCTCGGCGAGCGCGGTCGCGATCCGGCCGGCGATGCCGGGGATGTCGGGCACGCCCTTGAGCGTGACCCGGGCCTCCTCGGTCGAGTGCGTGACGGCGGTGATGAGCGGCTGTTCCACGGTTTCCTCGTCTCCGACGACAACGGTACCGGGCTCGTCGGAGAAGCTCGACCGGCAATGGATCCGAACACCGTGGTTGCGCGCGTACTCGACCGAGCGCAGCTGCAACACGCCGGCGCCTGAGGCGGACATCTCGAGCATCTCCTCGAAGGACACGACCGGCAGCTTGCGCGCGTCGGGCACGATTCGCGGGTCGGCGCTGAAGACCCCCGCGACATCGGTGTAGATCTCACAGACGTCGGCTCCGACTGCCGCCGCCAGGGCCACGGCGGTGGTGTCCGACCCGCCGCGGCCGAGCGTCGTGACGTCCTTCGTGGTGGACACGCCCTGGAAGCCGGCCACGAGCACGATCGAGTCCTCGTCGAGGGCAGCCCGTATCCGATCGGCGCGCACATCTAGGATGCGCGCCTTCGTATGCGACGTGTCTGTCACGATGCCCGCCTGTGACCCGGTCAGGGAGATTGCGCGATGGCCGAGATCGTTGATCGCCATCGCGCACAGCGCACACGACTGCCGCTCGCCGGTCGAGAGCAGCATGTCCATCTCACGCGGATCCGGGTTCGGTGAGATCTCCTGCGCCTCGGCGATGAGAAAGTCGGTCGTCTTCCCGCGTGCGCTGAGCACCGCGATAACCCGGTTTCCGGCCTCGCGCTTGGCCACGATGCGCCGCGCCGCGCGTTTGAGCCGCTCGGCGTCTGCGACGGAGGTCCCGCCGAACTTCATGACCACTGTGCCGGACATGGCGGCCTCGGAGGGTAGCTTCTCGTGAGCCGGCTCCAACCCAGGACCCGCCTGGGCGTCGTGCTCGCCGCCGTCGTGCTCGTGCTCGCCGGCGCGGTTTACCTCCTGTTTCTGCGCGGCGCAGACGAAGGCCCGGTGAGCGAGGCCGGCTCGCGCTTCGGCAGCGAGGAGGCGCGCGGCGGCGGCGGGACGCTGCTCGACACGCTCGCGCCCGTTCTGGGCGCCGGACAGAGCGGCTCGCGTCGCGGCGGCTCAGATCCGGCGCCGCCCAGCGAGGACGAGCTCGGCCGCTCGCCCGGCGACGCGGTCGCGGGCCTGTTCCTGGTCGGCTTCGCAGGCAAGGCGACAAGCTCCTCGTTCTTCGGCCGGCTGGGCGCGCGACCCTACGGGGGCGTGGTGCTCACGCGCACGAACTACACCGAGCCATCGCAGCTGTCGGCGCTGGCGGCGAAGATCCAGCGCACGGCGCGCGAAGCGGGCCATCCGGCGCCGCTCGTGGCCGCTCGGCAGGAGGGCGGCGAGTTCAGCGCCTTCCCAAACCTCGCGCCGGACCCGCAGGTCGATGTCGGGCGCCGCAAGCCGCCGGTGATACAGAAGAGCGCGAACGCCGCCGGCCAGCAGCTCAAGGCGCTCGGGATCGGCCTGAACCTGGCGCCGTTCGCAGACATCGCAGTGGTCGGCGGGCCCGGCCAGGGGCGCTCCTTCGCCGACACGCCCGCCAGGGTCACGAGCGCGGTCAAGGCGGCCGTCGCCGGCTACCGAGACGCTGGCGTCGTCGCCGCTGTCGGACCGTTTCCCGGCGACGGCGGGGCATCGCAGGACCCGTCGATCGGTCCTGCGCCGGTCGGCCTGGGGATTGACGACCTGCGTGACGCCGACATGGCGCCGTTCGCCGCGGTCGCCAAGGGCGCCGGCGCCACGGCCGCGATCCAGATGTCCAATGCGATCTACCTCGCCTTCGACGCCGTCACACCCGCGACGCTCTTGTCAGACGCCGTCAAGGAGCTGCGCGAGCGGCTCGGCTTCACGGGCGCGATCGTCTCCGCCGACCTCGTCGCGTCGACCGCGACGACGGGCCGCGGCGTCGGAGAGGCCGCGGTGGACGCGCTGAACGCCGGCGTGGACCTGCTGCTCGTCCCCGGTGGTCGCGCCCAGCAGGACGAGGCGTACCGAGCCGTCGTGGCGGCGGTGCGCAACGGCGACATCCCGACGTCGCGCATCGTGTCAGCGCTGAAGCGCATCGCCGAGCTGCGCCGGGCGACCCGGGATACGCGCGAGCCGCTGCGTCCGCAGTAACGGCTCGGACTACAGCCGGCGGCGACCGACGAACGCCTTGCCGAGCGTGACCTCGTCGGCGTATTCGAGGTCGCCGCCGACCGGCAATCCGCTCGCCAGACGCGTGACGACGACGTCCGGAGCGCGGACGCGCAGCGCATCGGCGATGTGCAGCGCCGTGGCCTCACCGGTCGTCGTCGGGTTCGTCGCGAGGACGACCTCCCGAATCGCGCCGTGCTCGACCCGACGGTACAGCTCGGCGATCTTCAGGTCGTCGGGGTCGACGCCGTCGATCGGTGACAGCGCGCCGCCGAGGACGTGGTAGCCGCCGCGGTACTCGTGCGTGCGCTCGACCGAGATGACGTCGCCGGCCTCCTCGACGACGCAGATGAGGGTGGCGTCGCGGCGCTCGTCCTCACAGATGCGACAGCGCGGTCCCTCGGCGAGGTTGAAGCAGATCTCGCACAGGCCGACGCGCTCCTTGACCTCGCGGATCGACGCGGCGAGCGCGGACGCGTCCTCGTCGGATGCGCGCAGGATGTGGAACGCGAGACGCTGCGCGGTGCGGGCGCCGATCCCGGGCAGCTTGGCGAGCTCGCTGATCAGGCGCTGGATGGGTGGGGCGTACAAGCGAGGGCTAGCCCACTACATGCCCAGGCCGGGAATCCCGCCGGGGCCTCCCAGGCCGCCGAGGTCCAGGCCGCCCGTGAGGCCGCCCATCTTGGTGGCGGCGAGCTCCTGGGCTTGGCGGATCGCCTCGTTGACCGCGGCGAGAACCATGTCCGCCAGCAGCTCGGGGTCCTCGGGATCGATCGCATCGGGATCGATCTGGATGTCCTTGACGACGAGGTCGCCGCTGATCGTCACGGTCACCATCCCGCCGCCGGCCGAAGACGTGACGGTCTCGTTCGCCAGCTGCTCCTGGGCCTTCATCATGTCCTGCTGCATCTTCTGAACCTGCTTGAGCATCTGGTTCATGTTCGGCTGGGGCATCAGCTGGCCTCGCTCTCGGGGTCGATCTCTTCGGCGTCGAACTCTGCCTTCACGCGCTGCACGAAATCATCCGCCGTGGGAGGCGACGCCGCCTCGTCCTGCTTGGCCGGCTCGTCGACGACATAGGCGAGCTGCGCCTTGCTGCCGGTCACGGTGGCGATCGCAGCGATGACGCACGCGCGATATTCCTCGTCCTCGGCCCGGCGGCGGTGGTAGTCGGCGCCGTGCGGGAACGCGACGGTCACCTGCGAGCCCACGACGGCCACGGGCTGCGAGTCCTCAAGCGTCGCCGCGCACAGCCTATTACCGGAGATTCGGAGCTGCTCGATGACAGCGGGCCAGAGCGAACGCAGGTTCTGGAGTTCCAGTCCCGACGCTGGCAGCGCCACGGAGACGGCATGCCCGTTGGCCCCGGCCTTCGGCGGCTCGGGCGGCGGCGGCTGGCTCGGGGGCTGCGGCGCCTCCGGCGCGGGGGCGGATGGTGGCGCAGGCGACTCCACTCCGGGCGACGGCTCGCTCGGGGGCACGGGTGACTCGGAGCGCGCGTGCGTCGAGACCGTGCCTGCGCCCGCGAGCGCCGCCTCCAACCGCTCGATCCGCTGCAGCAGCGCCTGCGTCGACGGATCGACCGCCGGCGCGGCAGCCTTCACGAGCGCGAGCTCGAGCTGGGTGCGGGCATCCGAGCCGTTGCGTGTCGCGTCCAGCGCTCCCGCCAGCAGGTCGAGCAGGCGCGCGACGGCACCCAAGCCCAGGCGGCCTGCCTGCTCGAGCAGCCGCGCGTCGCGCTCGGCCGTGATCTGCAGCTCGGGCGGCACGGCGCTGAGCGTCTGCACGATCAGCAGGTCGCGCGCGTGCGCCTCGAGGTCGCGGACGAAGCCGAGCGCGTCGCGGCCGGTTTGCGCCAGGCGGGCCGCCGCAAGCAACGCCGCGCGCGCGTCCGCGGCGGCGATCGCGTCCAGGGCCGCGAACAGCAGGTCGGCGTCGGCAACGCCGAGCACGGCAAGGACGTCGTCGGTCGCGATCTCGTTGCCCGCGTACGTGACGAGCTGCTCGAGCGCCCCCAGCGCGTCGCGGAACGAGCCGGTCGCGTGGCGAGCCAGCAGCGAGATCGCGTCAGGTGCGATCGAGATCGACTCCGCCGCGGCGACGCGACGCACGACCGCGGCGAGCTGCTCGACCGCCGGCCGGGCGAAGTCGAAGCGGTGGCAGCGGTCCACGACCGTCGGCAGCACCTTCCCCGCCTCGGTCGTGGCGAGGACGAAGACCGTGTTCGGCGGGGGTTCCTCGAGCGTCTTGAGAAACGCGTTCCACGCCTGCGTGGAGAGCATGTGGGCCTCGTCGAGGATGTAGACCTTGTGACGACCGGAGACCGGGGCGTAGACGACGGACTCGCGCAGATCGCGGATGTCGTCGACGGAGTTGTTCGAGGCGGCGTCCATCTCGATGACGTCCAGCGACGTCGCCGAGGCGATCGAGACGCACGAGTCGCACACGCCACAGGGCTCGGTCGTCGGGCCCCGCTCGCAGTTCAGGCAGGCGGCCAGGATCTTCGCCATCGAGGTCTTTCCCGTGCCACGCGAGCCGACGAACAGGTAGGCGTGATGGACCTTCCCCTGGGTCACGGCGTTGCGCAGCGTCCGAACGACGTGCTCCTGTCCGACGACATCGCCGAACGTGCGCGGGCGGTGGCGGCGATAGAGCGACGAGACCTCGGACACGGGACTTGCGAGCATAGCTCCGAGCCTGGATGCGCCGCTGGTCGTGGAGCCAGGTCGGCGAAGACACCGGCCCGCCCGCCCAAACCGATGCTCCATTACGCTCGCGGCTCAGTGAGAACGTTGGTGCCCTCGGTGATGGTCCGTCCGATCCGTGTTGGAGGTTCCTCGGCGGGTGACGGGCTGGCTCTTACGCTCGTTGTCGGCCAGGTGACTGACCTGCATCGGTTGTGCCGCCCGTCACCGCCGAGGACGTCCGGCGTGACTTGATAGGAGCGTGGCAGCGCCCCGACTGAGGCGTGTCCGCCGGAAGTCCGCTTCCCAACGACACAAGTTCAGGA
>JAWVGJ010000115.1:0-6564 GCA_033855115.1 Solirubrobacteraceae bacterium | reverse complement strand
CGGACGGCAAGTTCCTGTTCTCGTCGGCCGACCTCAACCAGGTCTCGGGCAAGCCGTTCGAGATCGCGCCGATCGACGGCGGGGGTGCGCTGCAGGTCGTGATCTCGAAGGCCAACACGGACCCCGGGACGGCGACGCAGCTGCGCTTCCAGCTCGAGGGCGATCTGCAGTACGACGAGTATGTCCAGCCGCTGGCGCCGAGCATCTTCGGCCACCCCGCGGCGCGCGGCGCGAGCGCCGTCGCGGCGTATGACCCGTTCCGGCCGTTCCTGCCCGAGGACTTCACGTCGGTCGGAGGCGATCTGCCGATCCTGTTCGACTCGGCGGGCAACCGCTTCCCGCAGCCGGACATCCGGCGCAAGCCCGAGATCGCGGCAACGGACGGCGGGAACACGACGTTCTTCGTGTCCGACTCGACGCTCGACCGTGACAACCTGCCGAACTTCTTCGGCACGAGCGCGGCGGCGCCGCACGCGGCGGGGATCGCCGCCCTGGTCCTCCAAGCGCGCGGCGGACCGGGCTCGGTGTCGCCGACCGACATGCGGTCGACGCTCGAGCAGAGCACGTCCCCGCATGACCTCGACCCCCAGCACAGCTCGGCTTCCGGGGGCGGCCTGACGATCACCGCCAACGGACCGCAGGGCGACGAGCGCCGGACCAACCCGACGCTCGAGACCACGGGCGCGATGAACGACCCGCAGTTCTTCCGGGTCGAGTACTCCGGGCCGGGCTCGCTCGTGTCGCTGACGTTCGACGGCGCCGGCGCGAACCCCACCGGGCTCGGGAGGCGCCCCTTCGGGCCCTCGGCCGGGCTCGTGTTCGACCCACGTCCGTTCCTCGGGATCCCGGCGCTCGGTGGGCCGGACCTGTTCACGCAGGGCTTCCCGTTCACGGTCGGGGCGGCGAGCCCCGGCATCGACCCGAGCGCGATCACGGCGCAGTTCGCGCGCAAGGGCGTGCGGCGGGCGAACAATCGCCAGTTCCAGGTCATGACCGTCCGGTTCCCGGAGGGGGCGCTGGGCGGCGGGCGGTTCGTCGCCTTCGGCGTCGACCGCGACGAAGCGGTGACCGCCGACAAGGACGCCGAGGGCGGCAACTCGGCCGACCAGCTCGGCCAGGGCGTGCTGTTCCCCGAGGGCGCGACCGTCGGTCCGGGCATGAGCTACCGGGCCGTAACGTCGACCGGTCGCGTGCTGACCGGCGTGATGCGCAACACCATCGGCGCGGGCTGGACCGCGGTCGACGGCTTCGGCTACGTCAACGCGCAGGCCGCGGTCGGGCGGCCATAGGACTCGCTCGTCCGTTCGCGGGCCGGCCGGGAGCGTCCCGGCCGGTCCGCGGCGGCAGCGCTCCGCTTCGCGGTGTGCGGCCTGCCGCACCGGGTCCGCCCGGGTGCCCCCGTGGGCACGGCGCCCGGGGGATGGCAGCGTTCCCGGCTCGATGCGCCCGCGTGCCCTGCCCACCGCTCCCGAGCTGACGGTCCGCCCGATTCGCCGGGCCGACGCGGACGCGCTGCTCGACCTCTTCCAGCGGCTCAGCCCGCGTTCGCGGCTGCGGCGCTTCCTGTCGCCGAAGCCGTCGCTCTCACGGCGCGAGCTCGCGTACCTCACCGACATCGACCACCGCACGCACGAGGCGCTCCTGGCGGTCGATCCCGCGGGCGTCATCGTCGGCGTCGCCCGCTACGCCGGCGCGCCGGGGGAGACCGCGGTCGCCGACGTCGCCTTCGCCGTCGCCGACGCGGCGCAGGGTCGCGGGATCGGGACGGGGCTCGCGCAGCTGCTCTTCGACGAGGCGCGCGCGAACGGCGTCGTGCGCCTGCAGGCGATGACGCTCCCGGAGAACCGCCCGGCGTGCAAGCTGCTTGCGCGCACCGGCTTCGAGCTGACCGGGATCGAGGGCGGCGTGCTCGAGCTCGCGCTCGAGCTGGCCGCACGCGAGGCCGGCCGGCGCGCCGCCTGACCTGCGGCGCCGCGCTCGGCGGCCCGCCGGCAGGGGTTTGGGCCGACGGACCGGTGCTGGACCAACCGAGCACTCGGGGTGTGCCCACCCCGGCGCCAGCCGATTCGCCGAGAGGTGGTGCGACGTTCGAAGACGCGGCGGGCGGTCCCGCCGCTCGGGCGGTGAGCGTGCCCATCGCTCTCTTCGTGGACCCGGAGGCGCTCGAGTCGGCAGCAGGCGCTCAGGCCGTCTGTCCCGGCATTCGAACCGTTCAGCGTTTGCTGCGCATTGATTGCGGCTCGGCGGGGCAGTGGTCGGCCAGCGTCGTCGCCGGCCGCTTCGAGCAGGACACTCGACGCGGCTCGCGCGGTCGTCGGCAGGTTTCCGCGAGCGTCCCCGGGGGGTCGTATGAGACGACGGATCGGAGTGCTGCGTGGTGACCGCTCGACAGTCGCGGAACTCGCGCACGCCCTGGAACCGAGACCGCACGTGTAACGTGGCACTCGTCCTTCCGATGCGCTTCGGCACGGGCGATCACGTCCGGCGCGAGTCGATCGTCAGCGCGCTGCGGGCGCACGGCGCCCGCGTGGTGCCCGGTCCGGTCGACGGTGTCTGCGAGGTCTACCTCGACACCGAGGACCCGCTCGCTGCCGCCCGCCGGAAGCTCGTCGCCTTCCTCGACGACAACGTGCCGGGATGGCGGCGCGACGCGACGATCTTCTGCACCGCGGACCGCACACATGGAGACGCCTGATCCCCGGTCGCCGGTACGTCGGCCGCCGAACGCCCGCCACGGCTTCCCGGCGCAAGCGGTGCCGGTCAGCGGCGGCATCCTTGCCCCGCGCGCACCCGACCCCGGTTACGCGACAGCCTCGACGCGAAGCTGAGGTGGGGCGGGCGGGCGGCTCTCCGCTGCCAAGACCGGTGTTCGTCGTCGTCGCGTGAACTATGCGGCGAGCGGGGTAGCCATGACGCATGGCTCGACGACCGATCACCGATGCTGCCCTCCTCAAGCAACTCAAGACAGTCGGCGAAAAGCTGACGGGCAAGGCCAGCGGCAGAGAGCGCCTTGCGCTCCTCCGCCGTCAAGCCGAGCTCGGAGATCAGCGCGACGCCGCGATCGAGAAGAAACGCAGGACCGAGTAGCGCCGAGCGGCGACCCGGGGCCGTCCTGAGCGCGGCGGAGAGGGACTCGGTCACCAACGCATCGCATCCCCCGGCCGACGCGGGAACCGCGGAGATTCCCGCGATCACCGCCCCGCACGTGGCAGGCATGCCCGCGCCGGGAAGCGTCGGGCAGCGCTACACTGAAGGGGTCGTTCGCCGTGCGCGAGGACTTTGCTTTCCCTCGACTTGCTTGCGGTCCGCTCCCTGAGGGAGACGAAAGGGGGAGTCATGTCCGACTCCCGGAACCCGCAGGCTCGGCAGGATGCCCCGGGCGCGCGACCGCTGCCCTTCGACTCTCCCGCGTCGCTCGAATCCGGACGAGGCGACCCCTCCACGTGGGGCAGCGTGCGGCTCCTCGACCTGGAGCCCGATCTCGCGGAAGGCCTCTCGGACGCCGAGCGGGTCGTCGCCGCTCGTATCCTCATTCGCGCGCTGCGTGTGCCGGCCGGTCCTTGGTCGCCCCCCGACGCGCTCCGCGGCGCGATGGGCATGGTGGTGCTCAGCGGCCAGCTGATCCGCACCGGCCGCACGTTCGCCCGGCCCGACGTCCAGCTGCTCGGCCCCGGCGACGTCGCGGAATGCCGCGTCCTCGCCGACTCACACGGCGAGTGGCGGGCGCTGGAGCAGGCGCAGCTGGCGGTTCTCGACGACCGGTTCGTCCTCGCGGCGCGGCGCTGGCCCGTCCTGATGACCGGGCTGGCGCACCGTCTCTTCGAAGCCCAGCACGAGCAGCACACGCGGACCGCGATCGTCGCGATGCCGCGAGTCGAGGAACGGATCCTCGCGCTGCTGTGCCACCTCGCCGGTCGCTGGGGTCACGTCACCGCGAACGGGGTCACCCTGTCGCTGCCGGTGACGCACGAGACGCTCGGCGCTCTGATCGGAGCGCGCCGGCCGACCGTGAGCCTCGCCCTGCTGGCGCTCGACCAGCAGGAGCTCCTCAGCCGCCGGGAGGACCGGACGTGGCTGCTCCCCGCCGACTCGGTCCAGTGGCCGACGACCGGCGTTCCCATGGGCCGCCCAGAGCTCGCCGCCTGAGCGCCCCGCTACCGCTGGGCCTCCAGCGAAGCGCGTCCCTGCGCGCTCGCTCGAGGTTCGTGCTCGCCGGGGCGGCGGACACACGCCTCGACGACGTCGGACAACCGCACGGTGACGCCGCCGACCGATACGGCATCGGCGTAGCCGGTCGAGTCGAGCTCATCGTCGCCTCCGGTTTCGGGGGGCGACTCGGGCACGCCGACGACCCGTGGGCCGCCGAGCACTCTCAGGCACACGGTCAATCCGGCCAGATGGGCGTCGGCGCACAACCTGCCGACGCTGACGAAGAACTGCGACTCGCTGTCGTCCACCCCGCGCGATATGCCCGCGGCCGGCCGGCGCCAGACATCGCGCGGGCGGCGAGGTTGCGTTCAGACCCGACACGCGCACGCGTCCGCACAGTTACGTACGCATTCCGGAGCCTCAGGCTTTCGTGAAATTCGCCCGCCAACAGGCCGCCGGGTTCGATCGGATCTGGACCGCGGCCCGGGATGATCCCTTAAAAAAAGGCCCTTACGTGCGGGCCTTTTCGACCATGCGGATGAGAGGACTCGAACCTCCACGGGGTTTCCCCCACACGGACCTGAACCGTGCGCGTCTACCAATTCCGCCACATCCGCGCAGCGCGGCGACCGACGATATCAACGGACCGGTTGCTAAGCTGGACGCTCCGAGCCGCCATCGTCTAGGGGACTAGGACGCCGCCCTCTCACGGCGGAAACCGGGGTTCGAATCCCCGTGGCGGTATGGCGAAACCCCTGGTTTATCGGGGGTTTCGTCGTTTCCGGGGCTGCTTGGGGCCAGTCCGCCGGACCAGCGGCTAGGGTCGCGACCCCTGTCGGACGGTTGGATGCAGCCCAGTCGGCAGACAACCGGGGCGCGGCGGTGCGACCGATGCGGCGTGACGTACGAGCCGCCGCTACTACCGGGCTGGACCGCGACGACGACGCCGCGGCCGGCGTGGGTGTGCCCGGCGTGCGCCCGAGAGACTGGAATGCAGCCCGGCGACGAGCTGCGGTAGTTCGCGGCGTGCACATCGTGGCTGTCGCCGTTTTCACGCGGAGCGGCCCCGCCTCCTCAACGGACCGCTCCTGCTCGAAGGTTGTCGCCCGCTGGCGAGTCGCTGGGCCGAACGGGCGTGCTGGACCCGCGAGCAATAACGGCGTCCCCAATCCGGGAACCAGCGATTCACCGAGGTTGCGGGGGTTTGCAGGCGCCGCCCTGGGCTCGACGCGGACGCGCTCCGCACTGCCGCCGCTCGTAAGGGCTGGGGGCGGCGCCGCGTGAGACTCGGGCTACGGCCAGAGGACTATGCTCACGCCGCAGTCGGCGCCGGCCACCTGAATCGCCACGAAGCCCAGCCCGGTCGGTGCGGCCCCGCTCGGAGCGGCCGCGGTGGCGGGAAAGCCGATGGCGTAAACGGGGGTGGCCGAAGTGTTCGTGAAGACGGTGGCCGGCGATCCGGGGCTCACCGGGGTGCCGCCGGTGTTGAAGTCCGCCGTGAAGGCGCCCGCCTCAGTGGACTCGAGCGTGACGGTGAGCTGCGTCGTGCCCGCGCCCTGGTCCGTGCACGTCGCGTTCCAGGTGAACGGGCCGCTGCGCGCGATCGTCTTCGTCTGGCCGGTCGACAGCTTCACGAAGCCCGACGTGACGAGCCTCTCGGCGCTGAGGAACGCGGTCGAGCTCTTGCCGTCCAGCGCCGCGGCATTGGGCACGGTCCCGAGGCTCGACTCGAGCACGGTGCGGCCGGTGAGGGTGTCCGGGGCCAGGTCGCTTCCCCGGATCGCCCCATCGTGAATGTCGGCGCTGGCGATGCCGTTGTCTTGGAGATCGGCACTCGCGATCGCGCCGTTGTGGATGTCCTGGCCGCGGATGTTGTCGTTGCGCACGTCGGCGCTTCGGACCGTGCCGTTGCGGATGTCCCGGCCGCGGATGTCGTTGTCGCGCACGTCGGTGCTTCGGACGCTGTTGTCGACGATCTGTGCGCTGCCGACCTGTAGGGCGGCGTAGGAAGTTCCTCCGAGCGCGACGAACAACGCCAGCACCGAGACGGTGTTCGAGAACGTGAGCTTGCTCCGGAGCCGGCTGAGCATGGCGATCCCTTCTAGCTGGACACGGGCGACGGAGTCTCGTCGACCGCGCCGTCATACGCCCGACGTGCACGGTTTTTTGCGCGAAACGCACCGTTTAGTTGCGCAGTCGCGCCGAACGATGAGCCCGGCGCTTGTCGTCGTAAGTCAGCCACGGCCAGATTCGGCCGGCTGCGGGGGATGGCCCCCGCCGTCTGCCGGTCACCTACGCTTTCCCGCCGTGGACGACGATTTGGCGGCCGTTCGCTCCCATCTCGAGCGCGCTCGACGGAGCGGTCTCGACTTCGAGGAGGCGTGGGCGCAGGCGCTCGTGGGCCTGCCCAAGTTG
>JAWVGJ010000114.1:0-12216 GCA_033855115.1 Solirubrobacteraceae bacterium | reverse complement strand
GACCGCCGCACGCACCGACGCCGTCGTCTGGCTTGACCGCGGACGCGTCCGCGCGATGGCGCCCCACCGCGAGCTCTGGCGCGACCCCGACTACCGCGCCCTATTCGAAGCCGACGAACAGGCCGCGATTGAACCCGACGAACAACCTACGCCGGTCGCGCAGCCGCCCGACGCGATCACGGCCGGCGTATGACCGCGCCGGCGTTGACCACCCGGCGGCTGCTGGGGTCCGCGCTGCGCGGCCGCGGCTCGGAGCTGCGGATGCTCGTCGTCTGGTCGACGATCCAGGCGATCCCCGCCTTCCTGTCGGGTCGGCTGGTCGCGCAGGCGCTGGATGACGGCTTTCTCGCAGGACGGATGGGGCGCGGGTTCGTTTGGCTCGGCCTGCTCGGCGTGAGCGCCGTCGTCGGAGCATGGGCGACACGGGAGACGTTCCTGCGCCTGGCGCGGATCGTCGAGCCGTTTCGCGATGAGCTCGCGAGGCTCGCGGTCACCAGCGCGCTGCGACATTCGACCGAGGCCGGCGCGGCGGGCGACACGGCCGGAGTAGCACGCCTGACACAACAGGTCGAGGTCGTCAGGGACGCGTACGCGTCGATCCTGCTCGTCGGCCAGAACTTCGTCGTCGTAACGGGCGGCGCACTGCTGGGCCTGCTCACGCTCATGCCCGAGATGCTGGCGCTGGTCCTGCCGCCGCTCGTCGTGGGCCTTGCGATCTTCCTCGCCGCGCTCGGGCATATGGCCGCACGCCAGCGCGACTCGATCCTGGCCGAGGAGCGGATCGCCGAACGCACCGCCGCGCTGACCGCCGACATGCGCGACATCGTCGCGTGCGGCGCCGAGGACATCGCCGCACCGATGGTCGGCCAGCACATCCACGCCCAAGCTCGCGCGGCGCGCGCGCTGGCGCGCCTCACCGCCGTGCGGATCGTGGCCGTCGCCGTCGGCGGGCTGCTACCGGTCATCCTGATCCTCCTCGCCGGTCCCTGGCTTGTGGCACACGGCGCGACCGCCGGAATGATCTTCGGCGCCCTGACCTACGTGCTGCTGGGGATGCAGCCGGCGCTGCAGACGTTCATCGACGCGATCAGCGGCCCCGGACTGTGGCTCGTCGTGACCCTGCGGCGAATCGCCGAGACGTCGGACCCCGTCACAAACGCTCAGGACACCGGACGCGTTTGGCAATGGCCCCCACATCACGGCGTACAACTCCGCGGCGTCACGTTCGCGTACGGCCCATTCGCCGAACCGGTGATCGACGACCTGAACCTGGCGGTTCCGCATGGCGAGCACCTCGCGATCGTCGGACCCAGCGGCGTCGGCAAGTCGACGCTCGCCAACGTCGTCGCGGGCGTGCTGCAGCCACAATCCGGCGACGTCCGGCTCGGGGGACTGGCGGTGTGCGAGCTGGACCCGATGATGCTCGCGCAGCACCGCGTCCTCATCCCACAAGAGGCCTACGTATTCGGCGGCTCACTCTACGAAAACCTGACCTACCTTCACCAAGACGCCCGCCTCGCGGAGATCGACAACGCCGTCCAGCAACTTGGCATGCAGGCACTCGTCGACCGGCTGGGCGGCTATGACGCCGAACTGGACCCAACGACGCTCTCTGCAGGCGAACGGCAACTCATCACCCTCGTCCGAGCCTACGTCTCTCCGGCGTGGCTGATCATCCTCGACGAGGCCAGCTGCCACCTCGACCCCGCCGCCGAAGCCACCGTCGAGGAGGCATTCGCACGACGACCAGGAACGTTCATCGTCATCGCGCACCGCATCAGCTCAGCCATCCGCGCAGACCGCATCCTCGTACTCGACGGCACCCAGGTACTCCACGGAACCCATCACGAACTCCTCCAACAATCCGCGCTGTACCGCGATCTCGTAGGCCACTGGCAGTTCAGCGGCATGCGCGCCGCTTAAACTGCTCTAAGACCCTTGTGGCCAAGGGCTGCTGGCAGGTAACGTTTGCACAGGACAGCTCGTGGGGTAGCTGCGCTGGTACAACGAGGAGGCGGGCTTCGTGCCTGAGAAGGTTGATCTTGAGGTTGAGCTGCCGCGCGCAAACTACGCGCCCTTCCTCGCCCGCTGGGTGTTGAAGACCTTCATCGCAGATCGCGTCGAGGCCTACCTGCTGACGAACGCTGAGCTGTTGGTCAGCGAGCTGGCCAACAACGCGCTTCTGCACTGCCGACGGCACATCACCCTGCGCGCCTCGCTGGACGAAAAGCGCCTGCTCGTGGCGGTCAGCGACGAGGGTTCCGGAGTTGATCACGATCCGGGCTCCGCGCACTTCGAGCAGCTCAGCGGATGGGGACTGGACCTCGTCGAGCACATATCCAGCCGTTGGGGTGTGCACGAACAGGTCCCTCACGTCTGGTTTGAGCTCGAGCTCTCCGAACCGCACGCCCGGCGCCCGCGTTTGCGCGAGCCGGTCGCGCCGATCTGATCTGGCGCGACCGCAGCACTGATCGGGACTGCGACACGTGGCCGCGCGCGTCGCTCTGAGATCCCGGACCGACGAATACGTCCGGGCCGAGGGGCCGGGCGGGGAGTTGCGAGTGTCGGTCGCTGGCGAGCCGGATGCGTGGGAAGTGTTCATGCTGACGGATCTCGGCGGCGGGAAGGTGCGCTTGCAGGCAAGCAACGGTCTGTACGTGTGTGCCGAGGGCGGTGGCGGCGGCCTCGTTACGGCCACTCGTCCCTCCCCCGCGGGAACGTGGGAGACCTTTAGGCGAGAAACGGCGAGCGATGGGCGCGTCTCGTTGCGCGCCGACAATGGCAAGTACCTGTGCGCGGAGGGTGGCGGCGGGGATCTGCTGCTCGCCAATAGGGATTCCGTCGGCGATTGGGAGCGCTTCACGGTCGTTGAGAAGGGCGATGTGACCGAGATCGTCCGGGGCGAGGTCAAGAAGGTTCCCGGTAAGAGCAAGGTCGCGCTGCGAGCCGGCAGCGGACAGTTCCTGCGTGCCGAGGGCGGTGGCGGTGGCCGGCTCGTGATCCACCGCCAAGTCCGCGCGCTGGGATCGTTCGTGCTGGACGACACGACCTACCCGGGCAGTGTGATGCTGCGTGCCGCCAACCGCAGGTACGTGTGCGCCGAGGGCGGCGGTGGCGGAACGGTACACGCCAACCGGGACGCGGTCCGTGGTGCGTGGGAGAAGTTCGGTCGTACCAATGCCAGCGGTAGTGACAAGGTCTGGCTGCGGGCCGCCGATGGCCCGTACCTCCAGGTGAAAGATGGCAAGGGCCCGGACGTCATCGCGAACGGTCAGGGAGCGGGAGATTGGGAGACCTTCCACGAGCTTTCGCTGCTCGAAGGTCCCCGGCCGGGCAAGCTACTTGTGTACTACGGCTGGCCGAGCCTGATCAACAATGCCAAGGGCGATCTCGATGCCGCCGCACGCGCCTTCGCGTACTACGAATACGTGATTCTCGGCGCCGGTCTCGAAGTGATCGAACATGACGACCACGCGAACACCGTCAAGGTGATCGAACGGATCGCGTATCTGGCCGGCGACGCGACGAAGATGTTCGGCTACATCCCGCTGGGCAAGAAGGTGAACTATTCGCTGGACGAGTTCGGCAGGCGGGCCGGGCTCTGGAAGGGCATGAAGGTGCATGGCATCTTCATCGACGAATTCGGCTACGACTTCATGCCCGACGCGGACCGCAAGACGATGCGTACCCGCCAGAACGGCGCAGTGGACATGGTGCACGAGCTGAAGCTGCCGGTGATCGCCAACGGTTGGGAGCCGGACGACTTGTTCAACAGCACCGACGGTTCCGTCAGCCTGGGAGTCGACGACTACTACTTCGCAGAAAGCTTCCAGATAGCCGAGGACGAGAAGACCAAGACAACGGTCGTTCAGCCGGCGACGCAGTGGCGCGCCAAGGCAGTCAAGCTGCGCGGTTACCAGCAGACCCGCGGCTTGCGCTTGCTCTCCACGACCACGACGGCGACCGTCAAGGGCGGGAAGGATCACGACGCGGTGCGCTTTGACCCTAAGTGGTTCGACTACGCGTACTACTCGGCGCTGCTGGACGGGCACGAGGCGTTTGGTTGGGGAGAGCCGACCTTCTGTGCCAGCGGTCCGGCACAGAACAGCGCACCGTTTCGGGTCAGGCCGAGCCTGTCAGCGAAGTACTTCACCGATGTCGTGAAGGAGGGCCCCGACACGCGACCGGGGACCTACGAGCGTCCTTCCGACGTAGGCACGATCTTCGTCAAGCCCGGTGACCAGTCAGTAGGCACGAGGTAGCTCGCAGCGCGGGGTGCATCGGCCGGAGTCGGTCCTATGAAACAATCCACGAAGGCCCGGCGAGTGCGACGCCGGTGTGAAACACGCTTCCGTGGAGTGCGACCGCCGGAGGCACAACCGACAAAGGAGCACCCCCCATGTCTGAAGCTGTGATCGTCGACGCGGTCCGCACTCCGATCGGCCGCGCGTTCAAGGGCTCGCTGGTAGGAGTCCGAGCCGACGAGTTGGCCGCCACGCCGCTGCGCGCGCTTGTCGCGCGCAACCCTGAGGTCGACTTCGCCCAGACCAACGACATCATGATGGGCGCCGCGTCGTCCGTCGGCGAGCAGGCCTACAACATCGGCCGCAATGCCTCACTCCTCGCCGGGATCGATCACCACGTTCCGGCGTGCACCGTCAACCGCTTCTGCGCGTCGTCACTGCAGACGCTGCGGATGGCCTTTCACGCGATCAAGGCCGGCGAGGGCGACCAGTACATCGCCGCGGGCGTCGAGGCCGTCTCGCGCGCTGGCCTGGGTGCGGGGATCCCGGAGGAGGCCAAGCATCCGCAGCTCGACGGCTCGGAGGGTTCGGCCTACGACGTCTACATCGCGATGGGGTTGACGGCCGAGAACGTCGCGGCGCGCTGCGACGTCACGCGATCCCAGCAGGACGAGTGGGCGCTCGTGTCGCAAACCCGCGCCGTCGCCGCGCAGGCCAGCGGTCACTTCGATCGTGAGATCGTCGCAGTCACGCTCCCGGACGGCGCCGGGGAGTTCACCAAGGACGACGGTCCGCGCCCAAACACGACGATCGAGAAGCTCGCGGCGCTCAGGCCGGTCTTCGACCCCGAGAATGGGACGGTCACCGCCGGCAACGCCTGCCCGCTGAACGACGGCGCCGCCGCCGTGCTCGTCATGTCCGAGGAGAAGGCGGCATCGCTCGGGCTCGAGCCGCGCGCTCGGATCATCGCCTCGACGGTCGCCGCGGTCCGGCCGGAATTCATGGGCCTCGGCCCGATCCCGGCGATCCAGGCGCTGCTCGCCCAGACCGGCATGAAGATGCAGGACATCGACATCGTCGAGATCAACGAGGCGTTCGCCGCGCAGATCGTGCCCTGCATGGACGAGCTGGGCATCGACGAGGAGAAGCTCAATCCGTTTGGCGGCGCGATCGCGCTCGGTCACCCGTTCGGGATGACCGGCGCGCGCATCATGACGACGCTGCTCAACGGCCTTGACGCCCGCGACGGCCGTTACGGCATCGAGTCGATGTGCGTTGCCGGTGGGATGGGCCAGGCGATGCTCGTCGAGCGCCTGAGCTGACATGGCCTGCATGACCGGGGTGCCCGCGCTGGGCGCCCCGGCCGCGCAGATCACTTTTTGGGCGCTGGAATCGTCAGCGTGAGCTTCTCGGCGAGCGCAGTGTGGACGAGGTCCGCGCTCGTCCCCGTGATCGCGCCGGTGCCCTTGACGCCCTTGAACTCCCCGGTGCCGGAGGAGATCTTCATCGTGCCTTCGTAGGTCGCCTTGCCGGTGGCGACGACGAACGTCAACCGCCACGAACCGCGCAGCGTCCCGGTGTTGAAGAACAGCGTGAACGAGCCCGTGTATGTGCCGGTCGTGGGCGTCGGGCGCGTGATCTTCGACCGGTCGTGCTGGACGCCCTTGCCGAGCGGGGACGAGCACTTGAGCGTGCCGAAGTTCTCGGCGTTGTCGATCGGCGTGACGGCGGCGATCAAGGCGGCCTTGCAGGTGACATCTCTCGTCGTCGCCTTCGGCGCCGATTTCGCCGGCGTGGTGGTGGTCTTCGTTGGCGTGGTCGTTGTCTTCACCGGCGTGGTCGTGGTGGGTGTCGTCGCCGTCTTGGTCGTGCTGGTGCTCGCACTGAGTGCGCCGCCGGCCGAGGCCTGGGTAAGACCGGCGACGGCGAGCGCCGTGACGACGCCGGCCGCGGCGACGAGCGTCGTCTTCAACAAGCGGGTGAATCGGTGCACGTGATCACCTTCCCCGGAGTAGGTACGCGCGTCCCGGATGGCCACGCGCCCCGCCTCCATTTCGAGATTGGACGTGGGGACGACATCCCCGATTCCCCACGTGGGGGCGATCCTAGATGGTTGGTTGGGCGCGCCGCCGCAGTGCTGCCGTGCGGCCCGGCGCGGCGAGATCAGCCGGCGCGCGAGCTGCGCAGGTCTCGCAGCCGGCGCAGCAGGCCCGCGGCGCCCAGGCCGCCGTCGACGCGCACCCGCGCAAGCGCGTAGGGCTCGGCGCGATCGGCGAAGCCGGGCTCGGTGGTCGTGGCGGCCAGGTAGCCGGCGTCGCGGACCGCCGCGATCACGGTCGGGTCATAGCGGCCCGACGGGTAGCAGAAGAAGTTCGCGGGGACTCCGAACAAGCGCCTGATGCGCGTCCGCGAGCCCGCGAGCTCGTGGCGCAGCTGGGCCGCCGAAAGCGTTGTCAGGTCGGGATGGGTGAGCGTGTGCGAGTCGATCTCCCAGCCCGCCTCGATCAGGCGCCGGACCGCCCGCGTTCCACCCATGTCGGCGAGGTTGGCGAGCTCGAGGTTGAGCACACCCGGCCAGCCGGCGCGCCGCAGCGCCGGCAGTGCGTCGCGAACCTGACCGGCGTAGCCGTCGTCGAAGGAGAAGACGACCGGCTTGTGCGGCAGCGTCCCGCCGTGGTGCCATGCGTCCCACACCTGCTGCAGCGTGACGCCGTGGTAGCCGGCGCGCGCAAGCGCGCTCACCTCGGCAGCGAACTCGTGCGGCTTGACCCACAGCGCCGGCAGCGGCGTCTGCGGCCGCGCAATGCCGATCACGTGGTACATGAGGATCGGAACGGCCTCGTGCGGCGCGCGGTGACCGCTTGGCCGTGCGGTGATGACGAGCGGCGGCGGCTTGTCCGCTGTGAGGCCGGCCGTGCCGGGGCGCTGCGGCTCGTCGCCACAGCCGAGCAGAACCGCGGTGAGGAGCGCTGCCGCAATCAGTGCCCGCCGCGGCGTCATGCGACGCGCAGCTCGCCCAGCGCGTCGCGCAGTCCCTGCGCCGGCGGGTCGAGGTCGCGGTCGGCGAGGTCCTGCGCCATTGCGGCTGACCCGCAAGCCGCGCGTCAGGACGGCGCACTCCGTAGCGCGCCGTCCAGTCGTAGCGCCGCATCCAGCCGGATGACCTCGCCGTTGAGCATCGTGTTCTCGACGATGTGGCAGACCAGCGCGGCGAACTCGGCCGGGTTGCCGAGCCGGGGCGGGAACGCCATCGAGGCCGTGATCTGCTCGCGCGCCTCGGCGGGCAGGCCGGCGAGCAACGGCGTGTCGAAGAGCCCCGGCGCGATCGCGCAGACGCGAATTCCCGACTGCGCGAGGTCGCGCGCGGCCGGCAGCGTCATCGCGACGACGCCGCCCTTGGACGCGGCATATGCGATCTGTCCGGCCTGGCCCTCGTAGGCGGCGATCGAGGCCGTGTTGACGCAGACGCCGCGCTGGCCCTCCGCGTCGGGTTCGTTGGTCAGCATCGCGGCGCTCGCCAGCCGCAGCGCGTTGAACGTCCCAGTCAGGTTGACGGCGATGACCGTCTCCCAGGGTGCGAGCCGGTGCGGACCGCGTGCTCGAGCCACGCGCTCGGCGTAGCCGATGCCGGCGCAGTGAACCGAGATGCGCAGGCCGCCGGCAAGCTCGGCCGCGACGGCCGCCGCCGCCTCGACCTGCGCTGCATCGGTGACGTCGGCGGCGGCGAAGCGCGCGCGCTCGCCGAGCTCCTTCACGAGTGCCGCGCCGCGCTGCGCATCGAGGTCGGCGACGACGACGTCGGCGCCGCGCGCGTGCAGCGCGCGCGCCGTAGCCTCGCCCAGTCCGGAGGCGCCTCCGACGACGAGCGCGCCTGCTCCCTCGATCAGCATCGGCCGGGAACGCTACAAAAGTCCCGAGCGCGACCGTCGCGCGAGTACGGTTCCAGCGATGGTTGACCAACCGCAGTGGTACGAGCAGATCCTCGACCTCCAGCTGCGCAACAACGCCGACATCTGGGCGCAACTGCAGGAGCACGGCGTCGCGGAGGAGACACAGCTGCAGCTCGGGTTCACGTACATGGCGCCCGGCCAAGAGGAGGCCGAGCAGCTCGCGAGCTTCCTCGTCGAGGAGACCGACTACGAGGTCGAGTCACGCACGCACAACGGCGAGTGGTTTGTCTTCGGCGTCACGCAACCGACGACCGTCTCGTCCGAGCTGCTGGACAGTTGGGTCGAGTGGATGGTCGCGGCGGGAGCTGCCGAGGGTCCGTGCGCCTTCGACGGGTGGCAGGTCGTCGGGGGGACAGGCTGGGCCGAGTGAGACGGCACTCGACATTTCGCGCTCGCGCTCAGGAGGAGCTCAGGCTTCGCCGAGCCAGTGAGACGGCGAACAGCTCGTCGGGATCGGTGTAGAACTCGGCCAGCTGGAGTCCGGACGCGGCGAGATCGCGCTCCAGGCGCTCGCGCGTGAACTTCGCGCTGATCTCGGTGCGCAGCTCCTCGCGCGCGGCGAAGTCGACATCGAGGTCCAGCGCCTCGACGCGGACGTGCTGGGCGTGCGTCGCACGCAGGCGCATCTCGATCCACTGGCGCTTGCGGTCGAAGAACGCGACGTGCTCGAACGCGTCGACGTCGAAGGTCGCGCCGAGCTCGCGATTGATCACATGCAGGACGTTGAGGTTGAACTCGGCGGTGACCCCGGCGCTGTCGTCATAGGCGGCCTCGATGACGCGCGGGTCCTTGACGAGGTCGGTTCCGAGCAGGAGGTAGCCCTCGGGACCGAGGATCTTGCCCAGGCCGCGCAGAAAGCGCCGCCGGCTACCCGGCGGAAAGTTGCCGATCGTCCCGCCGAGGAATGGGACGAGGCGCGGGCCGATTGACGGCGGAAGGTGCGACAGGTGGCGCTCGAAGTCGCCCACGACCCCGTGTACCGAGAGCCCCGGGTACTCCTCGGCGAACAGCTCTGCGACAGCGTGAACGGTCGTCGCGCTGACGTCCACCGGGACGTAGCGCTGCAGCGTGCCGGCGGCGGACATCGCATCGAGCAGCACGCGCGTCTTCGTGGCCGAGCCCGAGCCGAGCTCGACGAGCTCGACCGCGCCGGTCCGCGACACGATCTCGTCGGCATTTGACTCGAGGATCAGACGCTCGGTGCGCGTCTGGTAGTACTCGGGTAGCTCGCAGATGGCGTCGAACAGCTCCGATCCGCGCGCGTCGTAGAGGTGCTTGGCCGGCAGCTCCTTCAGCGGGCGGGTGAGCCCGTCGAGGACGTCGTCGGCGAGCGAGCGCTCGTCGCCTGAACCCAGGTAGGAGTGCACCTCGACCGTGGCCTGGAGGATCGGCTCTATCACGTCACGTCCTTTGCGAGTCTGACGCCGGCGAAGATCTGCCGGCGTACGGGGAGATCCCAATTGCGGAACGTCGTGCTGCGAACGCGCTCCTCGGTGGCCCACGCGCAACCGCGCAACACGCGGTACCGGTCGCCGAAGAACACCTCGGAGTACTCGCGATACGGGTATGCGACGAAGCCCGGATATCCGCCGAAGCATGATCCGGTCCACTCCCATACCTCGCCGACCTGCTGGATCGGCTCCTGAGTCCAGGTCGCCGCCTTCTCCCACTCCGCTTCAGTGGGGAGGCGCGCGCTGTGCGCTCGGGCAAAGGCGTCGGCCTCGAACCAGGAGACGTGCTGCACGGGTCGGTCAACGTCGTTGGGCGGCCCGTCCACCGTCCATCCCTCGGGGTGGGTGATGTCGTACTCCTCCTTCCACGCCCAGCCCTCGTTGGACCACCACTCGCGGCGCTCGTAGCCGCCGCCCTCGACGAAGTGCAGCCACGTCGCGTTGGTCACCGCACGCCGTGCGATGCGAAAGGCGGGGAGGTCGATTTCGTGGCGCGGGCGCTCGTTGTCAAACGCGAAGTCGCCGTCGGCCGCGCCCATCTGACACGGACCCGCGGGCACGTCGATCCACCCCGCTTCGATGCCGGCGTCGCGGGGAGCGGTCGCCGGCTGGCCGCCGGGGAGGCCGGCGAGGAAGAGCGTCTGGCGCATCGTCTCGTTGTGCTGGGCCTCGTGGCGGATGACCATCTCGAAGAGCACGCCGTCGCCGGGTCCGGCGCGGTCGAGCACGGCGAGCGACCGTTCGCGCACCGCCGCCGCGTAGTCGAAGACCTCCTGGCCGCGCAGGAACGGGATGTCGCCGCGCGCTGCGCGCGGCGTCTCGAACGCGTCATACAGATCGGCGAGGTCGCCGCGCAGCAGATCCTCGCCGCCGTGGCGGTGCACGAGCCAGAGGTCCTCGTAGGCAGCGATATGGCCAAGGTCCCAGCACAGCGGGCTCATGAGCGGATGCTGCACGCGCTCGAGCTCGAAGTGGCACAGCCCACCGACGAGATCCAGCGTGCGTTCACGCGCGTGGCGCAGCGCGTCGCCGAGAGCTGAAGTGGACGCTAATGCCATCAGCGTCCGAGCCTACCCGGTCACCCGTGACGGAATCATGGAATCGCACAGTCTCACCGGGTCGGCTTGCGTTAGGCCTGACATGTCCGCGTATACGCAGGCGCCACGGTTTCGGTTGTAGGCCAGTGCGAGCGCTTCGCACGACAACGCCTGATCACATTGATGGTGACGGCTCCGGGCGGTGACATGGCAGGCCGGCGCTCAGCGCCCAAGCGCCTCCAGCGCCGCGTCGGCGTCCGCCTGCGTGTTGTACACGTGCCACGACGTTCGCAGCCGACCGCCGCGCTCCGCCGCCATGATCCCCGCGCGCTCCAGCAGCTGAGCCGCGCCCGGCAGGTCCACCGAGACGATCGCGCTGTCCGACGGCTCCATGCCCAACCCCGCGCGGAAGCGATTCGCCAGCGCAACGTCGTGATCGTGAATCGCCTGCACTCCGACGCGCTTCACGAGCTCCAGCGCCGGCGCCGTCCCGACCCACGAGAACCACGCCGGCGAGGTGTCAAGGCGGCGGGCGCCGCGGGCGAGGCGCAGCGGCGGGCCGAAGTAGCTCTTATGTACGTCCTCGCCGGCGTACCAGCCGGCGGCATGGGGGGCGATCCGGGGCAGCCAGTCCTCGCTGATCGTGAGGAACGCCGTCCCCCGCGGCGCCATCAGCCACTTGTAGGCGGCACATGCGACGGCGTCGAAGCGCGACGCGTCGATCGGCAGCCAGCCGCACGCCTGCGTCGCGTCGAGCAGTGTCCGCGCACCATGGTGGCGGGCCGCCGCCAGCACCGCGTCGACGTCCGCGACCTCGCCCGTGCTCATCTGGACCGCGCTGAAGGCAACGAGGTCCGTGCCGGCATCGATCGCCTCGGCCAATTGCGAAGGCGGGACCGTCCTCACGTGGACGCCGCGCTGCTCCTGTACGAGGAACGGAAACAGCGTCGACGTGAACTCGACATCGGGGATGACCACGTGCGCGCCGTCGGGCACCGAGGCCGCAATCAGGCCGACGAATCCCGAGACGGTGGCGCCGATCGCAACGTGCCGCGCGTCGACGCCGACGATCTCGGCGAACGCGGCGCGTGAGGTCTCGACGCTTTCGCCCCAGTGCTCCCAGCTCGTGCGTCCGCCGCGCCAGTCCTCGAGCGCCGCCTGCAGTGCATCGAAGCCGTCGCGGGGCGGCAGGCCGTAGCTCGCCGTGTTGAGGTACACGCCGGCCGGCGACCACTGCTCGCGTGCATCGCTGATCGTGAGCACGCGTCCATGGTGCCAGCCGCGCGCCGGCGGCTACTCGTGCCCGGCGGGGGTGACGAGGCCGCCACCTTCCGGCGTCGCCGACCGCTCCGCCAACGGCACTCGATCGACGGATTGACCCGCTATCGCGGCGATGTGTGACGCAGCGCACGATTGGTCCCGCCAGGAGGCGTTAGGTTCGGTGCGTGTCTGCGCTAAGCCTGGATCCACCGAAGATCGTGGATGGCTCGGCGTCGGGAGTCGAGTCAGCGTGGATCGGCCGAACGTCCGTAGG
>JAWVGJ010000113.1:0-15059 GCA_033855115.1 Solirubrobacteraceae bacterium | reverse complement strand
CGCGCGCCGCGGTCCCCCCGACCTCCGCCCAACCCGCGCTCACGGCGATCGCGGTGCGACGGGAGGCGGCGCGCCCCCGCGACGAGCCGGTCCATCGCCGCGCGCCGGCGCGGCCGAAGCGCCTCGTCGTCGTCGGCACCGGGATGGCCGGCTTGGCCGTGGTCGAGGAGGCGCTGCGCCGCCGGCCGTCCGAGGACTACCGGATCATCATGCTCGGCGAGGAGCCCGGGCCGTCCTATAACCGCGTCCTGCTGTCCAAGCTCCTGGCGCGCACATGTGGCGCCGGCGAGCTCGAGCTACGCCCGCTCGCGTGGTACGCGGCTCACGGGGTCGATCTGCGCGGCGGCTGCCGCGCCGAGGAGCTCGACCTGGACGAACGCTGCGTCGTCGACGAGGCCGGCGGTCGCCATCCCTATGACGCCCTCGTGCTCGCGACGGGCTCGCGCCCCTTCCTCCCACCGATCCCGGGCATCGATCTTCCTCACGTGGACACCTTCCGCACCTGGCGCGACGCCGACGCCCTCGCCGCCACGGCGCCCGCCTCCCGCACCGTCGTCGTCGGCGGCGGGCTGCTCGGGCTCGAGGCCGCCGCGGGCCTGCGCGCCCATGGGATCGCCGTGACGGTCGTCGAGTTCGCCGGGCATCTCATGAACCAGCAGCTTGATCCGGGTGCCGCGGCGATCCTGCGCAAGGCGCTCGAAGCGCAGGGCATCGTCTGCATCGTCGGGCGCAGCGCCGCGCGGATCGAGTCCGACCGCGTCGTGCTGGATGACGGCAGCGAGCTGCCGGCGACGCGCGTCGTCGTGGCGACCGGCGTGCGCGCGGAGACGTCACTGGCCCGCGCGGCAGGCCTCCGCGTCGAGCGCGGGATCGTCGTCGACGACACCCTGCGGGCGAGCGCGCCGGGCGTCTGGGCGGTCGGGGAGTGCGCCGAGCACCGCGGCGTCGTCTACGGCCTGTGGGCTCCGCTCGCCGAACAGGCACGCGTCGCCGGCGCGGGCATCGCGGGCGATCCGGCAGCGTTCCACGGCTCCGTCCCGGCGACGACCTTGAAGGTCAGCGGCGTCGACGTCTACGCCGGCGGCGAGTCCGCCGCCACGAGGCCCGAGGGACACGACGAGATCGTCCTGAGCGACACGCGCCGCGGGGTCTACCGCCGGCTCGTCCTCGACGGCGAGCGCCTGACCGGCGCGGCGCTCGTCGGCGACGCAAGCGCGGCACGGGAGCTGTCGGATCTCCTGCGCAGCGGCGACCCGGTGCCGTCGGAGCTGCTCGAGCCGAGCGGATCGCGCGCCAGACCGGTCGCCAGCGATCCCACGGCCACGGTGTGCTCCTGCAACGTCGTGACCGTCGGCGATGTCCAGAAGGCGATCCGCCGCGATGGGTTGACGACGGTCGCGCAGGTCGGGCTGCGGACGCGAGCGACCACGGGCTGCGGCGGCTGCTCGCGCGATGTGCAGGAACTGCTCGACGCCGCGGCGAGCGCGGTCGCCGCGGAAGCGTAGAGCGCCGGCCGAGACGAGACCGCTACACGGCGCGCCGGGCCGTGTGTGTGCGCATGATTACGGAGCGCGCCCGGCGCGAGCGCCACACTGTGCACATGCGCACCGTGTGTGGAACATGTGCTGGCGCAGGTATCTCATCAAGACCGGCAATCGCCCGCTGATGAGCGTGGACGAGCAGTTTCCTGCCGCCGGCTTCGCGGCCAGCCGCTGAGCATGCGGGTCCTCGTCGCCGGCGGCGGTATTGGCGGTCTCGTAACCGCACTAAGCCTGCACGACGCGGGGATCGAGGTCGAGGTCGTCGAGTCCGCGCGGTGCATCGACGCGGTCGGCGCCGGTATCAACCTGCTCCCGCATGCGGTCCGGGAGCTCACCGAGCTGGGCCTTGGCCGCGCGCTTCAGGCCACCGGGGTGCCGACGAGCGAACTGGTCTACCACGACCGCTTCGGCAGTCGCATCTGGAGCGAGCCGCGCGGCCGTGCCGCCGGCTACCGCTGGCCTCAATACTCGATTCATCGCGGCGAACTGCAGCTTCTGCTGCTGGATGCGGTCAAGGAGCGCCTCGGCACGGACGCCGTCCGCTGCGGACTCGCCGTGGAGCGCTTCACACAAGCCCCTGATGGTGTCTGCGCAGAGCTGCGCGAGCGCGCGACGGGACGGCTGCGGACGATCAACGCCGCCGTTCTGATCGGTGCCGACGGGATCGATTCGGCTGTGCGAGCGCAGCTGCACCCCGGCGACGGCCCACCGCGCTGGTCGGGGATCGTGATGTGGCGCGGGGTCAGCGAGGCCGAGCCGTTCCTCACGGGCCGAACGATGATCATGGTCGGCAGCAACAGGCGCACGAAGTTCATCGCCTACCCGATTGCCACGGGCGACGGCCGCGCGCTGGTCAACTGGGTCGCGGAGGTCCGCCTCGCGCCCGGCGACCGCGCGCTCGACGCGCACGATTGGAGGCGCACGGCCGGTCCCGCGAGCGTGCTCGCACACTTCGGCGAATGGGACTTCGAGTGGCTCGACATACCGGCGCTGATCGCCGGCGCGCCGGCGATCTACGAGTACCCCATGATCGACCGCGACCCGCTGCCGCGCTGGGGCGGCGGACGCGTCAGCCTGCTTGGCGACGCCGCCCACCCGATGTATCCAATCGGCTCCAACGGTGCCTCCCAGGCGATCATCGACGCCCGCGTCCTCGCGCACGAACTCGCCTGTAACGTCGATCCGGTCAGCGCACTCGTCGCGTACGAGCCCCTGCGCCGGCCGCCTACGACCGCCCTCGTGCATGCCAACCGCCAGCACGGCCCCGAGCACGTCATGACCGTCGTCGAGGAGCGCGCCCCCGACGGCTTTGCACAGATCGATGACGTAATCGGCCACGAAGAGCTGCGCACGATCGTTGCCCGCTACAGCCGCACCGCCGGCTTCGACGTGGACGAACTCAACGCGCGGCCGTCATGGAGCGTCCACGATGTGACGGCACCGACCCGATGACCAGGAGAGACAAACGAGATGCCGACCATCGACACGCAGATCGGTTACGCGCCGGTCAACGATCTCAGCATGTACTACGAGATCCATGGGCGGGGCCGCCCGCTGCTCCTCCTCCACGGCGCGTACATGACGATCGACACCATGGGCGCAATCCTGCCCGGGCTCGCCAAGACCCGGCAGGTGATCGCTGTCGAGCAGCAGGGACATGGTCACACGGCCGATGTCGACCGCCCGCTCACGTATGAGCAGATGGCCGACGACACGTCGGCGCTGATGCGTCACCTGGGGATCGACGACGCCGACATCCTCGGCTACAGCATGGGCGGCGGGATCGCTCTGCAACTGGCGATTCGTCATCCGGACCAGGTGCGCAAGCTCGTCGTCGCATCCGCGTCCTTCGCCAGCGACGGCATGCATGCCGTCGTTCTGGAGATGTTTCCGTCGATCACGCCCGAGCTGTTCGCCGGGTCGCCGATCGAGGAGGCGTACCTTCTGACGGCACCTAATCCCGGGGACTTTCCCAAGCTGGTCGAGAAGCTCACGCAGCTCGACACGACTCCCTACGCCTGGCCGGAGGAGGACATCAGGGGAATCGCCGCCCCCACGCTGGTCGTCTTGGGGGACTCCCGACGGCATCCGCCTCGAGCACGCGATCGCGCTCTTCGGCCTGCTCGGGGGCGGCGTGATGGGCGACCTCGCGGGCATGCCGAAGTCGCAACTCGCCGTGCTCCCCGGCACCACCCACTTCGCCCCGCCCGGGTTCGGACTCCTCGACCGCGCCGAATGGCTGCTGGCGATGATCCCGCCGTTTCTCGACACGCCGATGCCGCAGAACGCGTGACGGGCTGTGATTGAACCAACGGACGACGGTTACCTTCGCGTATCAGTGGCGCTCCGTGATCACGACCGGGAGCACCGCTGTTCGTGCCGAAGGTGTCGCGTTCTGACGATTTCATGCCCCGCCAAGAGCTGCATCTGCTTCCGGGCCTGAGCAGCAGGAGCAGTCAATCGTCGCCTCAGGGCTCGATCCAGGCGATTTCACGGGTTTGCCGCAATTGAGGACCGATCTTGACCTAAATGGCGAATAGGGTCGCACGGATTCATCAGTCAACCGGAAGGGAGCAGCGATGCCCGAACGAGACCGATACATCCCCGGCGTCCCATGCTGGGTGGACACCAGCCAGCCCGATCCCGAGGCAGCCGTCGCCTTCTACAGCGAGCTCTTCGGATGGGAGTTCGAGGACGTGATGGCGCCGGGATCGGAAGGCAGGTACTTCATCGCCCGGATCCGTGGCGGCGCCGTCGCCGCCATCGGATCGGTCCCCGCGGCAGCGCCGCCTGCGGCCATCTGGAACACCTACGTCTGGGTGGAGAGCGCCGATGAGACCGCGTCGACGGTCCGTGATTTCGGCGGCAGCGTCGTGATCGAGCCGTTCGACGTCATGGACGCTGGCCGGATGGCCGTGTTCACCGACCCCGAGGGGGCGGCGTTCTGCGTGTGGCAGGCGAAGAAGCACACGGGGGCGCGGATCGTCAACGAGCACGGCAGCCTGAACTTCAACGACCTCAACACCCGCGACGTCGAAGGCGCCAGGCGCTTCTACGGCTCGGTGTTCGGCTGGGAGAGGCTCGGGCTGGAGGGCGGCTTACAGATGTGGACCCTGCCCGGCTACGGCGACCACCTCGAGCGCGACACTCCCGACCTCCGCAAGCACATGGCCGAGGCGGGCGCGCCGAAGGGCTTCGAGGACGTTGTCGCATCGCTCGTCCCGATCGCGGACGACAAGCCGGACGTTGCCCCGCACTGGGGCGTGACGTTCGCGGTCGACGACGCGGATGCCATCGCAGACAAGACCACGGAGCTCGGCGGTACGGTGGTCGTCCCGCCCTTCGATGCCCCATGGGTCCGGATGACGGTCATCACCGACCCGCAGGGCGCAACGTTCACGGCGAGCAAGTTCGTACCTGAGAACCGCGACCTGGCGGCCCCAACTGACACGACGGTCAGCGCCGCCTAGGCAACGGGCGCGGCGAACACGGCGCCTGCACTACCCCGAAGGGCGAAAGCGGTCGCTCGGTCGCCCGCTTTCGCCCTCGGGCCCAACCGGGTCCCGGCTCCCCACCGCACACGGCACGCGCGGGGCTGTCAATCGGACGACACCGGTGACGCCTGTAGACCGTCCCAGCCCCAGCGAGGCATCACAGTGCCCGGAGCGACAACGGCGTCCTCGGCTGAATACGACAGGACGTCGTCGACGGCCCAGCGCATGTACGCGTGCAAGGCGGCACGGAAGGCGGGGTCCAGGGGCAACTCGGCGTCATCGGCGGCGCCGTCGAAGCAGCGCAGGAAGCGCTCGCCAAGATCGCCCAGGTCCCCATTGCCCGCGTGCATCCGCAGGACGTCGGATTGCTCGCCACACGACTGCGAATAGGACGGCGGCCCGCCCATCACCTCCGCCCAGTACGCGGCCAGCCGCTCGACGTGTCGCGGATGCTGGTCGGGATGCGAGAACGGATGGTTGAGCTCGGCGTCCTCGAGACACCGCGCGTGATGCGCTGCGGCAAGGGCACGAAAGGCGGCCTCGCCACCAGCGAACTCGAATAGCGTGGGCGGCATCTGACGAGAATCGCACAACGGGTAGCGCAATCTCAATCCGTCCATGCCCGCCCCGAGCACCGCGCGGCAAGCCGACGGCGGAGATTCCGCGGGAGCGGACCGCGCTTGCGCTCTCGGCGTGAGGAGCTCAGCCGTCGCCTGGACTCAGGCTTCGAGCAGGTCCTTCAGGCGGCGTAGATCGGCTTCGTTCGCGCGCCGCATCGCGCGCGTCATGAGCGGCGCCGACAGCGCAGCGAAACCCGCGGGCTCGCCTCGGTTGCGGAGCGTCATCCTCGTGAGGCCCTCGCCGGCGTCCTCCCATTGGTAGATCGTTTCCATCGGAAACGGACCCTCGGCGGTGCTCATCATCAAGCGGCTGCCGGGCTCGACCTCGCAGACCTCGTAGGTGTACTCGAGGGTCCGCCCGAGGAACTGAGCGACGAAGCGCACGCGCGAGCCGACGACTACCGGGGGCGGAGTCTCCCACACGACCGACTTGATGTTCTTGTACCAAGCGCTCGCGTTCGCGGGATCCGCCGCGAACGCCGAAACCTCGCTGCGGGGCCGTCCGATCTCGATCTCGGTCAGCACGTCTACCGCCATCGTCACGCGACACTACCGCTCGCGTCGAACGTAGCCCCGGGTCACGGTGGCGACGGCGGCCGTCCAGCGCTGCTCGCGTCGTGGGCGGAAGGGCAGATGGGCTTCGAGCGCTAGCGTCACCACGGTGGGCATGCTTCTCCTGAAGCTGGCGCTGGCGCCCGTGCTGGTGGTCGGTGCGACCGTCGCGGGCCGGCGCTGGGGCTCACGCGCGAGTGGCATCCTGATCGCCCTGCCGCTGGTCGCCGGTCCGATCCTGCTCGTCATCACCCTGCAGCACGGCGAGGCGTTCGGTGCCCGCGCTGCGCGCGGCTCGTTGCTGGGTGTCCTCGCGCTGAGCGCGTTCTGCGTCGTATTCGCCCGCATGACGCGCCTCGGTTGGGCCTGGGCCCTGGCGGTCGGCTGGCTGACCTACGCCGCGGTCGCCGCTGCCGCGTCGAGATGGGACCCACCCCCGCTGGCCGGTCTCGCTGTCGCGCTTGCCGCGGTCGCTATAGCCCGCACGCTGTTGGGCGCCGACGATGGCGCGCGCGCGACGCCTCGTTCGCCGCCGCCGTGGGACCTGTACGCGCGCGCCGCGTCGACGGCCGTGCTCGTCATCACCCTTACCACCGCGGCCGGCAGGCTCGGCCCCGCGCTCAGCGGCGTGCTGACGCCATTCCCGATCGCGACGAGCGTCCTGGCCGCGTTCACGCTCGCCCACGACGGCGCGAGCGCAGCCCGCGCGATGCTGCGCGGATTTGTCGGCGCCCTGCCGGCGTTCGCCGCGTTCTTCTTCGCCGTCGCCGTCACGCTCGCCTGAACCACGGGTCTCTGACGCCGTGCGTGCGGGATCCTGCCCACATGACCTCCGTCTCCGAGCTCCGACACGCAGTGACCCGACGACTCGCAGCTGCCGCGCCCGAGCGGATCGCCGCCGGTGTGTGGCTCATTCGCGGCGGCGTTACCCGCTCGCTGAACGTGTATCTGCTCGAGCAGGACGGAGGCGTGACCGTCTTCGACGCCGGCGAGAAGGGCATGGTCGACGCGATCATCGCCGCCGCCGAGCCGCTCGGCGGGATCGAGCGCGTCGTCCTGAGCCATGCCGACACCGACCACCGCGGCGCCGCGCCCGCGCTGAGCGCGGTGGCGCCCGTGCAGTGCCATCCCGACGCCATAGGGCAAGCGCAGGGCAGCGGCGGCCGCAGCTACTGGCGCATGGATCTGCTCCCGCCGGCCGTGCGGATCCTCCACGGCTTCATGCACGAGCACGTCTGGGATGGTGGCCCGGTCACGATCTCGGCCACCGTGCGCGAAGGTGACGAGATCGCCGGCTTCGAGGTCATCGAGTTGCCCGGACACGCTCCCGGCCTGATCGGCCTGTGGCGCGCAGCTGACCGGGTCGCGCTTGTCAGCGACTGCCTCTATGCGACGAGCATGTGGGGTCGCGCGGCAGATCCACACATCCCGCTCGACGCATACAACTTCGACACGAACCAGGCCCGCGCGAGCCTGCGCAAGCTCGCGGCGCTCGAACCGGCGCTCGTCTGCGTCGGCCATTCCGGCCCGCTCGCCGGCCCTGACCTGCGCGCGACGCTCGAGCGAGCCGCGGGCTGACCGGCGCGGCTCCTCGAAGAACAGACCCCGCTACTGCAGGAACACCGGCGTCCCGATCTTCACCTGCCGGTAGAGCTCCTTGACGGCGTCCGGCGACATGCGGATGCAGCCGTGCGACGCCGCCGTGCCGAGCGACGCGATGTCCGACGTGCCGTGGATGCCCTCGCCGTCGTGGTAGCCCAGCCAGCGCGCCTCCAGCGGATTGCGCGGATCGCCCGCCGGGATCGTCTTGCCAGCGAGATCCCCCGCCCAGGCCTTGTTTGGCGCATGCCACGGCGGGTTGACGATCTTCTCCTCGATCTTGTAGCGGCCCGCCGAGGACTCCAGGCCCGCCTTGCCGACGGCGATCTGGAAGCGGCGTTCCAATCGCAGGTTCCTGTAGAGCCGCAGGACCTTCGCGTCGCGGTCGATTCCGATGACCCGCGGGTAGCGCTTCTTGAGATCCGCGAGCGTGCGATCGGGACGCTCGGTCACCTTGACGGGCAACGTCACCCGGCGCGAGCCGGCGGGATCGGTGAGCCGATCCGCCAGCGCCGCCCGCAGCCGCGCGCGCTGGACGCTCACGCCGTTGCGCGCGTGGGTGCGGTCGAGCTTGCCGCTACGCATGTCGATGTCGGCGTCGCGGGCGCCCCGATCTACGCGCCGCGCCACGCGCGCGACAAACCGTCCCAGCGTCTTGCCCGAGTACCTGACCCGCGCCGGCACCGAGGCGTCCACTTCGCCGCCGCCCAGCACGCGGCTGAACGCGCTGCCCTCGCGCCCGCGCTTGCGCGCCGCCTCGACGGTGCCGTTCACATCGAGCTTGAACGCCATGCTCGGCGCCTGCGGTCGCAGGACGAAACGCTGCGCTCGGTAGGTCACGGTCACCGGCCGCTGAGCGCGGGGTGCGAGCTCACGCCGGACCCGGGCACGCGCCTGGTCGGGATCCAGGCCACCGACGTCGAGGCTGCCGATCCGGATGCCATCGGCGATCCGGTCCGAACCCGAGCTGTCGATGGCGACGACCACGACGACGACCAGCACGAGAAGCGCGACCGCAGAACCGATTCCGACCATCCATCCGCGTCCCATGACTGCCTCCTCGTCCTCGAATGGCCCCCCGGCGCGTGGTACCCGCCCGCGCGAAGCGCGACTCCCGCGGCTACGAGCTCTACGCGCCAGGAGCGTTCATCCCATGGAAACACTCACATCACGCCGACGAAACCCGCGCACGGCACCATCGAACGTAATGAGTGCCGGGATCGTCATCGTCGGTGGGGGGATCGCTGGCCAGGCGGTCTGCGAGGCGGTGCGCGCGCTCGATCGCGATGTCGAGCTCACGCTCGTCTGCGGGGAGTCCAGCGCGCCCTACGACCGCGTGCGGCTGTCGGAGATCCTCGTCTCGGGGGAGGATCCCGAGACCCTGCAGCTGCGCCCGGCCGAATGGTACGCCGACCACGACGTCGAGCTGCTCGTCGGCCGCAGAGTCACGTGGGTCGACCACGACCGTCGCGTCCTGGGAATCGACGATGTCGAGGAGCGCGGCTTTGACAAGCTCGTCATCGCCACCGGGTCGCAGCCACTCATGCCGCCGATCCCCGGCATCGACCTCGACGACGTCCACCCCTTCCGCGATCCCGCGGACTGCGAGGCTATCCGCAGCGCGGCAGCAACCGGCGATGTCAAGCGTGCGGCCGTCATCGGGGGCGGCCTACTCGGCCTTGAGGCCGCACGCGGCATTGCCGCTCAGGGCTGCGCGGTGACCGTCGTACACCTGCTCGACCGGCTCATGGAGCGCCAGCTCGACGCCGGCGCGTCGGCGCTGCTGGCGCCCGCGCTGGCCGGTCTGGACATCGACGTCGAGTTCGAGCGCAACACGCAGCAGATCATCGGGCCGCAGCACGCTCGCGGCCTGCGCTTCACCGACGGCTCGGAGCTGGCGGCCGATCTTGTCGTCGTCTCGATCGGCATCCGCCCCGAGACGACGCTCGCGCGCTCGATCGGCCTCGTCTGCGACCGCGGGATCATCGTCGACGACGGGATGCGCACGAGCATGCCCGGCGTGCTCGCGGTCGGCGAGTGCGCCCAGCATCGCGGGATCGTCTACGGCCTGGTGGCGCCGATCCATGACCAGGCGCGTGTCGCCGCCGCGACGCTGACCGGCTCGGACGCGTTCTACCTCGGCTCGGTCCCGAGCGCGAAGCTCAAGGTCGCCGGCATCGACCTCGTCTGCGCCGGCGAGGCCGTCGGCGACTACCAGGCCGTCGTCACCGACGCTGCCACAGGCGTCTACCGCAAGCTGTCGGTCCGCGACGGGCGCATCGTCGGCACCGTCCTGCTCGGCGACACACGCGGATCGGAGTCGCTGGTCGCCGCCGTGCGCTCCGGCGATCTGATCGACAATCCGCTGCAGGCGCTCGCCGACGCCTCGCTCGCCGGACCCGCCGACCTGCCCGACACGGCGCAGATCTGCGACTGCAACGGCGTCTGCAAGGGCACGCTTATCGAGGCCGTCACCGAGGGCGGCTGTGCGACGCCGCGCGAGGTCATGGCCGTCACGCGTGCGGGAACCGGCTGCGGCTCCTGCCGGCCGGCGGTCATCGAGATCGTCGCGGCCGCGACGGGCGGGCTCAGCGACGAGCCGACCTATCTGTGCCCGTGTCGCAAGCAGACCCGCGAGCAGCTCGCGGCGCAGATCCGCGAGGACGGCATGCAATCCGTCAGCGAGGTTGCGGACGCCTGCGGCACGGGCCGCGAGTGCGGCGTCTGCAAGCCCGCGCTGGCGTACCTCGTCTCCGAAGTGTGCGCGAACACGCACCGCGAGGAGCGCGACGCGCGCTTCATCAACGACCGCGTGCACGCGAACATCCAGCGCGACGGCACCTTCTCCGTCGTGCCGCGGATGTACGGCGGCGTCTGCACGCCCGACGAGCTGCGCCGGATCGCCGATGTCGCCGACAAGTACGAGGTCCCGCTCGTGAAGGTCACCGGCGGTCAGCGCCTGGACCTGCTGGGCGTGCGAAAGCAGGATCTCCCCGACATCTGGCGCGATCTCGGGATGCCCTCCGGGCACGCCTACGCCAAGGCCGTGCGCACCGTCAAGACCTGCGTCGGCACCGACTTCTGCCGCTTCGGCCTCGGTGACTCGATCGGCCTCGGGATCGAGATGGAAAAGCTGTGGGAGGGCCTGCACACGCCGCACAAGGTGAAGTCCGGCGTCTCGGGCTGCCCGCGCAACTGCGCGGAAGCAACGGTCAAGGACATCGGCTGCGTCGCCGTCGAGGGCGGCTGGCAGGTCCGTGCCGGCGGCGCCGCCGGCGGCAACGTACGCGAGGCCGACATCCTCGCGACCGTGCAGACGCGCGCCGAGGCGCTGCGGGTCGCGACGACGTTTTTGCAGTACTACCGCGAGAACGCGGACTACAAAGAGCGCACGTACGACTTCATCCCGCGGATCGGGCTGGACAAGGTACGCGAGATCGTGCTCGGCGAGACCAGCGGCGCCGCCCTGCGCGAGCGACTGCGGATCGCCAAGGCGGCCGTCAAGGATCCCTGGATGGAGCGCGACGATCCGTACCATCCGCGCCAGTTCGACGACCTCGACACGCCCGAGGACGGAGACTTCGCCGAGCCCGCGCTCGTCGGCCCGCCGGCTGGAGGCGAGCGATGAACTACGCCTGCCTCGTGGACGACATCCCGCTCGGGGAGGGTCGCGCGATCACCCTCGACGGGCGCCGGATCGCGATTTTCCGCACGAGCGCCGGCTGGTACGCGCTCGACGCCGTCTGCCCGCACCGCGGCGGACCGCTCGCCGACGGGATCGTCTGCGACCGCGCGGTCATCTGCCCGCTGCACGATCGCCGCTTCGACCTCGCGAGCGGCGCCCCGCTCAGCACGGGTGACGGTGTCGCAGCGCACGCCGTGGAGGTTCGCGGTCAGCGCGTGTTCGTCGAGCTCGCAGATGTGCAGCAGCGCGCTGCGCGCGCGGCCTAGACGCCTCGCGCTCCCGGAGGTGTGCTGCTGTGGATCCCACGGCGGGCGATCTCGCTAGTGGCTTGCCCGGCGCAGCGTTACTGTGCAGCGATGGGCTTCCCATCCGGGTTCCCGTCCAGCCGCGATGAGGGGGTGTCAACCCGCATGGCTCGACCGATAATGCTTGGAATAGTCGGCGACTCGGCGTCCGGGAAGACGACGCTGAGCAAGGGCCTCGTGCGTCTCCTGGGCGAGGACGCCGTCACTCACATCTGCACCGACGACTACCACAAGTACGACCGCCGTCAGCGGGCCGAGCGCGGGATCACCCCGTTGAACCCCGACTGCAACTACCTCGACATCATGGCCCAGCACCTCCTGTGCCTGCGCGTCGGCGATCCGATCCTCAAGCCCGTCTACCAGCACACCAACGGCACGTTCGGGCCGCTCGTCTACCTGCAGCCCGAGCGCTTCACGGTCGTCGAGGGGCTGCTCGGCTACTACACCGACGAGATGCGCGAGGCCTATGACGTGCGCGTCTACCTCGATCCGCCGGAGTCGCTGCGCCGCCAGTGGAAGGTCGACCGCGACTGCACCAAGCGCGGCTACACGACCGACGAAGTGCTCGCCGACCTCGATCGCCGCGAGCCCGACTCCGCGGCGTTCATCCGCCCCCAGCGCCTCCACGCCGACATGGTCGTCTGCCGGATGGAGAGCGAGGACGATCCCTTCATCCTCGACGCCAAGCTGACGCTGCGCGACACCCTCGATCACCCAGATCTGACGCCATTCGTCGAGGAGAGCGACGGCGCGATCACGCTGACGGAGAACGACGGCGAGAGCATCCTCTCGATCCCGGGTGCGCTCCCGCGCGAGCGCGCGGCCGCGATCGAGGAGGACGTATGGGATCGCATGCACTTCGCCAGCCACCTGCGCTCGGACGAGCTCGGCGAGTTCACGGTCGGCAAGACCGTGCATCGGTCCGAGTCGCTCGCCCTGGTGCAGCTGCTGATCGTCTACCACCTGACGACCGCGCGGGCCAAGGTCGCGCTCGGCGGTGACCCGACCGCGGACGAGCGCGCGCCGGTGCCGCACGTCTCGCACAACTGAAGCTGCGGCGCTATCCCACCTCGGCCGCCGCCGGCAGCCGCTGGACCTCGATCTCTCCGACGAGCTTCTCCACCTTGTGCGGGTCGACGAGCCCGGCCCCCAGTCGCTGGACCGACTCCGCGCCGCAGGCGACTCCGAAGCGCAGGCACGCCGGCGGCGACTTGCCGGCGTAGCGTGCGGCGACGTAGCCCGCAAGGAACGCGTCGCCCGCTCCGACTGTGGCGACCGCCTCGCGCGGGGCGATTCGCACCCGGTGCAGCACCGCCTCGCCGTCGATCAGCACCGACGCGAAGCAGCCGTCGGGAACGGTCATGATCGCCTCCTGAGCGCCGAGCGCGACCATCTCCCGCACCGCGATCACGCGATCCTCGTCGTCGTTGAACTCGTGGCCGACGAGCTCCTCGGCCTCGAGCACGTTGGGCGAGACGACGTGCGGCTCGGCGCGGACGGCGTGGCGCAACGGGTCGCCGTCGGTGTCGATCACGACGACGAGCCCGAGCTTGCGCAGCTCCTTGATGAGGTCGGCGTAGACATCGGAGTTGACGCTGCGCGGCAGCGAGCCGGCGAAGACGACGATCGCGGCGCCCCGCGCGAGGTACATGAGCTTGTCGCGAAACAGCTCCAGCTCGCGCGCGCTGACCGCCGGGCCGCGTTCGTTGATCTCGGTCTGCTGGCCGTTGGTCGGATCGAGTACCGCCGTGTTCGTGCGCGACTCCTCGCGGATGCGGACGAAGTCGTTGAGGATCGCCTCGTCCGTCAGCGCCTCGACGATCCGCGTCCCCGTCGCGCCGCCGGCGAAGCCCGTTGCGATCACGGGCTGGCCGAGCGTCTTGAGCGTCCGCGCGACGTTCACGCCCTTGCCTCCCGGGAGCGTCGTCTGGTCGACGGTCCTGTGGCGGCGCCCCAGCCTGAAGTTCGGCACCGAAAGCGACTTGTCGATCGCCGCGTTCAGCGTGACGGTGATGATCATGGAACCGGTGTTTCCTCTCGGCGGCGAGTCCGCCGATTCTCCGCGTCCAGCGCTCGCCGGCGATTCATGGCCCGGCGTCGCAGGAGCACCAGAGGGAGGCTACAGGCCAGAAAGAGCAGCAGCGCGAAGAGCGTCTCTGTCCGGCCCATGAGATCGCCCAGGCGCGCCCCGACACCGGCCTCCTCGACCGGCTCGCCGTTGACGACCGGCGCCCGAGCGAGCACCTTGGTGCCCCTGCGAACGGTCGCGGTCCCGAGCCGCGTGCCACGCGGCAGCGGTCCGTCGACCTCGGGTGGCAGGCCGGTCACCTGCACGCTCGTACGCGTGCCGGTCCGCACCACGCGCCGGACGGTCGCCCCCGCGATGACGTTGACGAACTCGCCGTCGCGGTAGCGCAGCGGGATCTTGCCGAGCACGCGGCCCTCGGGCAGCGCGGTCACGCGGTCATAGCTGCGCAGCCCGTAGCGCAAGAGCGCGAGCGAGTCGGCGTCGCGGGCGCTCTCCGTCGGCTCGCCGAGGACGACGCTGACGACGGTCACGCCGCTGCGCGTCGCCGAGCCGACGAGGACGTAGCCGGCCTTGTTGGTGCGTCCGGTCTTGACGCCGTCCACGACGTCGACGCGGCGCACGAGCGTGTTGCGGTTCAGGACGGTGCGCTTGCGCACGCCGCTGCGCAGCGTGGCAGCAGGCAGGTCGACGGTGCGGCGAAAGAACTCGTAGCCGCGTAGCCGGACCGCGAGCGTTGCGAGATCACGAGCGCTGGAGTAGTTGTGCGGGTCATCGAGGCCGATCGGATTGGCGTAGTTCGTGTCGCGCAGTCCCATCGCCGCCGCGCGGCGGTTCATCTCGGCGACGAACGAGTCGATCGAACCAGTCGTGCCGACGGCGAGCGTGGCGGCCGCGTCGTTGGCACTTGGAAGCAGCGTCGCGCGCAGCAGGTCGCGGACGCTCATCCGCTCGCCCGTCGTCAGGCCGATCTGTGACTCGGCCGGCAGAGCGTTGTAGGGAGCGGCGCTGAAGACGTCGTCGAGGTCGTCGCGCTGTAGCGCGACGAGCACCGTCATGAGCTTCGTCGTCGAGGCGATCGAGCGCCTGTCGCGCGAGTGGCGTGCCAGCAGCACATCGCCCGTCGATGCCTCCATGACGATCGCCGCCTTCGCCTGGAGGCGCGGGCCGCCGGAACGACTCTGGGCGTGCGCACCCGGCGGTGCTACGAGCAGCGCGATCGCCGCCCAGAGCAGGA
>JAWVGJ010000112.1:0-5489 GCA_033855115.1 Solirubrobacteraceae bacterium | reverse complement strand
GACGTTCGCGTCCGCGAGCACGATGTCGCACTCGCGGCTGCGTCCGACGAGCGCCCCGCCGGGCGGGATGACGTGGCGCCGGCCTTCGGCGAGCAGCAGCGCCCGCGTCGGGCGCGTCCCCTGCGCTTCCTCGACCGGCGCGCGGATCCGGCCGGCCGTCGAGTAGATCATCGTGTTGCCGTGGTCGGCTTGGGCGGGCGCCCCGTCGCGCTCCTCCGAGGGCCGCACCTGCCGGGTCTGGATGCCGAACTCCCCGAGCGCCAACTGCTCGTCGGTGCGGAACTCGATCTGCGGGCGCGACAGCAGCGCGAGCTTCTCGCGCCGCGCATGCTCGAGCAGGTAGCCGCCCAGCTCCTCGATGAGCGACTCCTCGACCCCTGTGAAGCGCTCGCGGTCCTCGAGCGACAACCAGACGACGTACTCGTTGGGGACGTAGATCCGCGAGACCGAGACCGTCTTGTGCTCGTCCATCTCGCGGGCGAGCTTGCGCGCGAGCTCGACCGGGCGGACTTCGGAGCGAAAGACGCGCCCGAACGTACCCTCGACGAGGTCGGTGAGCTTGGCCTCGAGGTTGCGTAAGACGCTCATCTATGCCGTTCATGCTACGACTGCGCGCCTTCACGCCCGCCCGCGCAGCGCGCGTGCTCCGACGGCGACCACAGCGGCTGCGACGGCGCCCGCGACCAGCCCGCGCGGCGGATCGAGTACGAGCGCTTGCGCCAATGCCTGCGTCGCCGCCGCCAGCATCGCGGCCCAAGCGGTCGCACCGACGATGTCAAGCGCCGCGGACCGTCCGCGGACGAGCACCGGCAAGAGCAGTGCGGCGATCGCCCACAGCACCGCCAGCGCCAGAGCGCCCCCGGTCAGCAGCGGCCACAAGGCGTCGCGGGCGGCGTCCACGGCGGAGCCCTCCCACGTCGCGCGCGCCGCGACGTCGTGTGCGGGACCCGACACGAGCCGGCGCGACGTCAACGCCTCCGCGAGAGCGAGCCACCAACCGCCGAGCGCACCGAGCCCGGCCCGCACGGGCCAGCGTCTGGCTTGGCCGGCGAGCGCCGGCCAGGCACCCGCCAGGCCGGCGACTCCCAGCAGCGGCCCGAGAGCCGGCAGCGACCACCAGGTTCCGCTGAGGGGGAGCACCAGCGCGACCGGGGCGGCGGCCGCGGCGACGATCAGCGCGATGCCGGGCGCCGCAGCGGCCAGCCAGACGACGAGCGTTCCGGCCATCAGCAGCCACCCCAGTCGCGGCAGCAGCAGGACGGCTGCGGCGGCGACGGTCGCGCCCGCGGCGGGCTGGAGCGGTGGTTCGGGACCCAGCCAAGCGAGTGCCGCGCCGCCGATCGCCGCGGCTGAGCCCCCGGCGACGATCCGCGCCACGAGGCGCGTCCGCGGCCGGCGCTGCGGCTCCTCAGCGTGGCGGGCGCGACGCCCACGCCTGCGTGCGCGGCCGCGTTCGGACTGCGGCGGGAGCGGCTCGGACGCAAGCTCCCTGCGGCGGCGTTCGTGCTGCCACGGACCGAACGGCTCGGGTACAAGCTCCCGGCGGCCGCTTTCGGGCTGCGGCCCCAGCACCTCGGGCGCATGCTCCCTACGGAGACCCGCCGGGTCCGGCGGCCCGAGCGGCTGGGGCGCAGGCTCCCTGCGGCGAGCCGCAGGTTCCGCCGGGCGCAGCGGATCGCGCGTCAGCTCCGCCTCGGCCGCGTCCCAGCGATCGCGCGCCGGCTGGTCGCGGCGCCGGTCAAGTGCCGTCGGTGCATGTCGCGGCTCGGCCCGCACGTCCGGCGGACCGAACGCGATCGGTCCGCGCTGGTCTGCCACCCGCTCGATGGCGTCCGACAGCGCGGCTCGCAGCGTCACCAGTCCTGCCCGCGCCTCGGGCTCCGGCTGCACGGCCGCGTCGATCGCGCGACACAGCCCGCCCGGCAGGTCGCGGCGCGCGCGCTGCAGCGCCGGCAGGCGCATCCCTACCCGCCGCGCGGTGGCAGCCGGATTGCCGGCGCGAATCGGGTTCGCACCCGCGAGCGCCTCGTAGAGCACGACGCCGAGCGCATAGACGTCGGCGGCGCCGTCGATCCGCTCTCCGCGCGCCTGCTCGGGCGCCATGTAGGCAAGCGTCCCCATGATGTCGCCCGTGCGCGTCAGGACGTCGTGATCGGCCATCCGCGCGATCCCGAAGTCCGCCAGCTTCGCCACGCTGCCGGCGACCTCGGGGTCGTCGGGACAGAGGATGTTCGACGGCTTGACGTCGCGGTGGATGACACCGCGCGCATGGGCGTGCTCGAGCGCTCCGCAGAGCGCTGCGCCGATGCGAACCGCGTCGCGATCGGACAGCTCGCCGTCACGCAACAGCTCGGCGAGCGTGTGCCCGCGCACGATCTCGGAAACGAGGTAGACCGCGTCGTCGTCGCGACCGGACTCGTAGAGCGCGACGATCCCCGGGTGCGACAGCCGCGCGGCCGCGAGCGCCTCGCGCTCACCGCGTCCCTCCGGATCGTGCTGCGCGGCAATCCGCTTGACGGCCACCTCGCGCTCGAGGCGCTCGTCCCACGCGAGGTAGACGACGCCCATCCCTCCGGCCCCCAGCCGGCGCCGTAACTGGTAGCGAGCGAGGACGATCTCGCCCGCTCCAGCGGCGGGTGCGGGCTGGTGGGCGTGGGACACCGACTCTGCTTTCGGCGTGGTCGACATGGGCTCCTTGCGTTTGCAGGGAGGAAAACACCAGCTGGCGGGAAAGTTGCAGGCTGACCGTCGCGCCTGCTGCGCGGTCATACTGAGCCACCGGCGTTCCCGCCAAGGAGTGGACCTCCTGTCCTTCTTCGAAGATGATGAGCCCCGGACGACCCGTACCCGGCCGCGACGTCCCGCGGGCGCAGCGGTAGGTCCAGGCGTCGATCCGCAGCAGCTTCTCGTCCGCCGCATCGCGGCGGCGGGCATCGGCCTGCTCGTGATCGTGCTGCTCGTGCTCGGGATCAACGGCTGTCTCGCAAGCCAGCGCGATCAGGCGCTCAAGGACTACAACCGCAACGTGTCGAGCCTCCTCGAGGAGGCGAACTCCAACACCGACGCGTTCTTTCAGACGCTGACCAACGGCGGCACGTCGTCGACCGGCATCCAGTCCGATCTCAATCAGCTGCGCTTCCGCGCGCAGGCCCAGACCAAGCGGGCGCAGACCATCGACGTGCCCGGCGAGATGAAGCCCGCGCACCGCAACCTGATCCTGTCGCTGTCGCTCGTCCAGGAGGCGATGGGCAGGATCGCCGAGAAGATCCCCAGCGCGCTGTCCACCGACGCCGCCGCGGCCGAGCCCGCGGTGATCGGCATCGCCGGCGAGATGCGCGCGCTCGACGCAGCCGACGTGGTCTACAACCGTCGCACCGCGACGCTGATCAAGGAGGTGCTCGACAAGCGCGAGATCGGTGGTCAGGTGATCGCCAACAGCCACTTCCTGCAGAACCTCGGTTGGCTGCAACCCTCGACGGTCGCCAAGCGCATCAACGCGCAGGCCGGCCGGGGCGCGGGCACCGGCGGCACCGCGGAGCCGGCGCCGGGCCTGCACGGCCACGGACTGCTGGGCGTCTCGATCGGCGATACCACGCTGCAACCCAACGCCCCCAACCGGATTCCCGTGAGCTCGAACGTCACCTTCAACGTGAAGTTCGCCAACCAGGGCGACAACCCGGAGACCGAGGTCAAGGTCCGCATACGCATCCGCGGCGGCGGCAAGCCGATCACCGTCCAGAAGGTCGTCGACCAGACGATGCCCAAGACCGAGCCGACGGTCGCGATCCCGCTCGGCCAGTCGCCGCCGATCGGCACCGCGGTCACGATCACGGTCGAGGTCTTGCCCGTCCCGGGCGAGAAGAACACCGCCAACAACTCGCAGAGCTACCCGGCGATCTTCGAACGCGGCTGATCGCGCACGCCGCGACGCCTGTCCTCCCCACGACTGCGCGCCGTCGCTCGACCGGCACCCGTGGCGAGAAAATGGCCTGTCCTCGCTACGGTTTGGCCCGATGGCAGCGGAGCTGACCTCCACAGTAGGGATCGTGGCTCTGGCTGCCGTCGCCGTCGCGCTCCTGGCGCTTGGGGCAGCAGCGGTGCTGTACCGCCAGCTGCGACGCCTGCGGGCCGATCAACGCGCCGTCCTGGGAGACGATGGGACCGATCTCGTCGCCCACGCAGCGGGGTTGGATGCGTCGTTCCGGGCCCTGCACGACTATGTCACCGAGGTGGTGCAGCGACTCGACGGTCGCGTCGGCGTCGCCGAGGAGCGGCTGGACGGCGCGATCGCCCATTGGGGCCTGATCCGCTACGACGCCTACAACGAGATGTCCGGGCGCCAGTCGACCTCGATCGCGCTGCTTGACAGCTCGCGCTCGGGCGTCGTGCTGTCGTCGATCCACCACCGCGACCAGGCCCGGCTGTACGCCAAGCAGGTCGACAAGGGCCGCGGCGAGCTGCGGCTGTCGCCCGAGGAGGAGGAAGCCCTCCGCCTCGCGCTGTCCAGCTGATGCGGCTCGGATATCTCGGGCCGGAAGGCACCTTCTCCGAGGAGGCCGTCCGCTCCGCTCCTGAGGCGGCGAACGCCGAGCTCGTCCCACTGCCGACGGTACGCGACACGATCATGGCCGTCGACGACGGGACGGTGCAGCGTGCCGTCGTCCCGATCGAGAACGCGCTGGAGGGGGCGGTCGCGGTCACGTTCGACACGCTCGCCGACGACGAGGCAGATGTGTTGATCGTGGGTGAGGTCGTCATCGCGGTCTCGCCATGCCTGATCGCCCGCGACGGGATCGCGTTCGACGAGATCGAGCGCGTCATCTCCCATCCACAGGCCACCTCGCAATGCGCGCGGTTCTTACGCGAACGCCTGCCCCAGGCAGTCGTCGCATCAGCCTCTTCCACCGCCGAGGCGGTGCGGATCGTCGCCACGTCCGACGAGCCGTGGGCGGCGCTCGGCACGCGCCGTGCCGCCGAGCTGTACGGCGCCAGCGTCCTCGCCGACGCCGTCGCGGATGAGCCCGGCAACGCGACGCGGTTCGTCTGGCTCGCGCGCGAGGCGGCCCCTTGCGACCCCTCGCGGCCGAGCAAGACCTCGCTGACGTTCTGGGGCGCCGGCGACACGACCCCGGGCTGGCTGGTCCGCTGCCTGTCGGAGTTCGCCTTCCGCGGTGTGAACCTCACGAAGATCGAGTCGCGGCCGCTGCGCGCGAAGCTCGGCCACTACCGCTTCTTCGTCGACTGCGAGGGCGACGCGCGCGAGGGTGTCGCCGCCGAGGCGGTGCAGGGCCTACGCAAGCACTGCGAGCGGGTCCGGATCCTTGGGTCCTATCCCGTGGCCGACTGAGCCAGGGCCGGCGCTGGACTTGAACCAACGGGCGTCTCGAAACGTCGTCACATGCAGTTTGCACGTTTCTACCGTCGCGACCCCTAGACTTCCGCCCGACACCATGGCGAACCCACCCACGCCACCAGGCCCAGCGGGGTTC
>JAWVGJ010000111.1:0-14838 GCA_033855115.1 Solirubrobacteraceae bacterium | reverse complement strand
AGAGCGCCGCCTCGACGGGAGCTGCGATCGTTCTATGGGCAGCACCGGTCGAACACCTGACCGGCGTTCGCGCCCGTTCCTAGAGTGCGGCTCCGCGGCGAATCTTCCGGTCATGGGGTAGCCCAAGCCCCCGCATATCAGGCTGACCATCGCAGTCGGCTCGCCTTGGTTCCTCCGACGTCTCGCCCCGGGAACACCGCTCCTACGCCAGCACCCTGCCCCCCGCCGAAACTGCATCGACGAGGGGCACAAAGCGCTGGCACTTGACAAACGTCGCGCCATATCAGAACGACGGCGCAACGACAGTCGTCCGGCGGGCACCTTGCGCCGCGTGTCGAGGTCCTCAGGCGCCGCCGGCGGCGCGGCAGGCCTCCAGCAGCGGTTGGAGCGCCGCCGATTCACCTGCGGCTGGCAACGCGAGCGAGGTGGGCATGCGAAGGGGAGGGTCGATCGTGACGAAGGCGACCCCGGCTGCTTGCGCCGACAGCATCTCGGCCTGGGCGGTGTAGTAGACCGTCCAGGTTGCGGGGCCGGCCCCGATCGCGGCGAGCAGGTCCTGGTCGCTGCCGGGCCGCAGGTCGCTGCCGCGGCTCGAAGCCAGCAGAACGGCACGCCGCGAGCAGCAGGTCGACGAGCGGCGGGTTGACCTCGCGCGCGACGATCCGCAGCGGCAGCTCGGCCAGTTGCGACAGCGTGACCCGCGGGTGTTTTGCCAGCGGGTGCGTTGCGGGCAGCACGACAACGAGGAGGTCCTCCCAGACGGGTTGCAGGCACAGCCCCGGGTGACTGGCCACGCCTCGTACGAGCGCGGCGTCCAGACCACCGCCGGCGGTTTGCGCCAGCCGCTCCTGCACGGGCAGCCCGACGAGCTCGACGGCCTGGTCGGGAACGCGGGCGCGGAACTCGGCAAGCACGCGCGGCAGGCGCTCGCCCAGTCCGGTGCTGGTGCCCAGCCGCAAGGTCATCGCGCGTTCGGCAACGACGTCTGCGACCGATTGCCGTGCGTTCTCGACCGCCTTGAGAACGGCGCGAGCTTCAGGCAACAAGCGCTGCCCAGCGATAGTGAGCGTGACGCGTCGCGTCGAGCGGTCCAACAGCGCGATGCCCAGCTCAGCCTCCAAACGACGGATCTGCTGGCTCACCGCAGGCTGGACGATATGCAGCCGGTCGGCGGCGCGTCCGAAATGCAACTCCTCCGCGACAGCCACGAAATACAGCAACTGGCGGAACTCCATCAATACTCACTGATCACGGTCCGTGATCAGTGTACAGCCGCATTGGTCATTGTTCACGCGCCACGGTCGCGCTGTAGTCGGTGCATGACGTTCATCGAAATCGACCACACCGAGGTCCACTACGAGGACATCGGAGCGGGCCCTGCCATGGTGCTCGTACACGGCTGGGGTACAAGCGCACGGGCGTGGAATGCGCAGCTGGCGGGCCTCCTCGACGACCACCGCGTCATCGCGCTGGACGCGCGGGGGTGCGGGCGGTCCGGCCACCCAGCGCTCGGGAACACCATCGCTCGCAACGCACAGGACCTACTCGACCTGTGCGCCGCGCTCGAGCTCGACGCACCCGTGCTGGTCGGCTCCTCGATCGGTGCCACATATGCGATCGAGGCTGCTCTGATCGATCCGGAGGCGATTGGAGGGGTGGTGGCGATCGACGGCCCGGCACATTGGCCGGCGCAGGGAATGACCGATCGGCTCGATGGCTTGCGCCACGCGCTCGTCCGCGACCGCGCCGGCACGCTTGCGCAATGGGTTCCCAACTGGTTCGGCCCCGCCATCGGAGACGACTTGCCGGCGTGGACGATCCGCCAGATCCTTGACTCGGGAACCCACATCGACGCGCTCCTTGACGAGCACGCGCGCTATGACCCGCGGCCCGCGCTGCCCGGTCTCGCTGTTCCCGCGGCCTTCGTACACGGCCGTCTGGACGCCGAGATCCCGCTTGAAGTCGCGCGAGAGTGCGCGGCACTCGTGCCCGGAGCCGAGCTGATCGTCATCGAGGACGCCGGCCACATGGCCCATCAGGAGCAGCCGCTCGCGGTGAACGCGGCGCTGCGCCGATTTGTCGCGACGACCTCCCAGGCGCGTCATGCCGTTCGCTGAGCTGCCCGAGGCGCGAGTGCATTACACGCGCGACGGCGAAGGACCGCCGATCGTGTTCGTGCATGGCACAGCCGCCGATAGCGAGCAATGGGTCGAGGCGGTCACAGATCTCGCCGACCGGCACACCGTCATCTGCCCCGACCTGTCGGGGTCGGGGCGCACCACAGACGCCGGTCGGCCCCTGACCGTCGAAGCGCTCGCCGCGCAGGTGATCGCGGTGATCGACGACGCTTGCGTCAGCGGCGTCCACATCGTCGGTCACTCGATGGGCGCCGTCGTCGCGGCCGCGGTCTCGGCGCAACGTCCCGACCTTGTCGCCGGAGCAGTCCTGCACGCGGGTTGGGCGCGCAGCGACGCACGTCTGCGGGCGTGGTTCGGCGCCTGGAGCGCGCTGCTTCACAGCGCGCCGCTGCGCTTCGCCGAACTCATCCTGGCGACCGCGTTGAGCCCGGAGTTTCTCTCTACGCTCGACGACAGTGCCTTCGCAGCGGCCGCGGATGACCTGCGGGCACGCCTCGCCCCGGGCACGGACCGTCACATCGAGCTCGACGCGCGCGTCGACATCCGCGCCGACATCGCGCGTCTGCGCGTCCCCGTGCTGCTACTGGCCAGCGATCAGGACCAGATCATCACGCCGGACCATCACCACTTGCTTGTGGCAGCGCTACCTCACGCCCACCAAGCGCGTGTGCGAGCCGGGCACGGCGCACCCGCCGAAGCGATGCCAGAGATGCTCGAGCACATCGTCGCATTCGCCGAGACCTGCGAATGCCTGGCGTCATAGTGATCGGAGCCGGACCCGGCATTGGAGCCTCCGGCGCACGACGGCTGGCCAGCGAAGGATTCGGCCGCGCCGTCTGGCCCCCTACCAAGCGATGCGGGCCGCGGCATGATCGTGATCGGAGAGGTCTCCTCAGCGGTCGCAGCGGATCAACGAACGAGAGCGAACACAAATGCAACGACCACAAGAGGTTCACTACCGCGTCTATCTGATGGCCTACGACCTGGAGAAGGAAGATCTCTATGACCGTACGCGGACCGCGTTCCTGGCCCGCGCCGGCGTGCTGACGGAGCTCGCGATCCGTGGCGACGTGGTTGACGCCGACGGCGGCGTGCACGTGGCCAATGCAGAGCCGACCGGCGACCCCGCTCTCGACGAGGCCCTGCAGCAGATCGCTGGACACGACCGCAGCTGGAAGTCCTGGCTGCGCCACGACTACAAGCAGACCCTCGACACCATCGAGAATCAGCTGCAAGCGAGAGGCCTGCTCGCAGTGGACGACAAGAAGATCCTCGGGCTCCTGTCCAAAACGCACGTGACGGTCACCGACCCGTCCCTGGTCAAGGAGCTCCAAGACGAGGCGCGGACCATTCTTCACGGCGCCCGACCCGCCGGCGAAATCGACGCGGCGGATGCCGCAGTCCTAGCCTAGCGCTCGCCGCCGCCGGCCGCGTACCGTCAGTGGTATCGCGAAAGAAGAGCCGCGAATACAAGGATCGCATCGAGGCGCTCACCGAAAGGGTGGGGGCGATCGCACCCGGTGTGGAGAAAGCGTTCAGGGCATCAGGACGACGATGGTTGCGGCTCAGGGCGGAATTGGCGGAGGGTGAGATCGAGCCATGCGAGTCGCAGACGCGAGGCACCGTGGTTTCCGACACCGCGTAGCCCCGGCGGGCCTGCTGTGCTTCGTTGCTCCGGTGAGCGCGGAGTACCTCATCGGCTACGACGACATATTGGCAACCCGCCGCGCTCATCTTCGGGTTGCTGATCTTCGCACCGCTGTACGGCGCACCCGGCGCTGCTGATCGTCGTCGCGTTCACCGGAGCCCGGGTCGGATCGACGTCGAGGTTCGCTGTTCGTGCTCCGTTGCCCGGGCTCGTGCTGGCGGTCTCGGCGTTGTGCCTCGGTGTTCGCCCGCTGCTGGACAGCCTCTGCGAGCGGACCGAGAGCCGGTGGCTCCGTGCCCACGCTGCTCAGCCTCGGAGCGCTCGTGGTGCTGGCATTTCTGCTCGCTCGCTGGTCATCACGAAAGGGAGGGATGAGCGCGCGTGCTGGCCCTGGCGGCCGGGGCGCCGACCAGCCTGGCTGTCGTCGCCTTCACCGTCGACCCGCTCGGGCACGTGTCCCTCTTGGCGAACATGACCTTCGCCATCCAGTCCGCACGGAACGTGAACCGGTCCGAATGAGCGACCACTAGGCTGCTACCACATGCCGGCAACCCCGCCCGAAGAGACGAGCCTCTGCCCGCGCTGTGAGTCTACGTTCGGATGCGGCGTCCTCAGCGGCGATTGCTGGTGCTCAAAGGCCGCGCTCGACGACGCGGTCCGCGCCGACCTCGTGGGCTTCTACAAGGGTTGCCTGTGCCCGGATTGCTTGAACCTCATCGCAGAGGTCAAGCCGCCGCGCCCCAGCGTGCGCGCCTTCCTGGCCAGCCAGCTCCGGCGTAAAACAGCGCGCTAGACGGACATCGCGCCGGGCGCCCTGGCCATCGCGTCACCGCTGCGCGGCGATCTTTCACCCCTCTTCGAGGGGCATCCGGATGCGCTCGCGCGTGGTGCCCGCCGGCCGGCGCATCACCAACAGCTACTAGCCTGATTGGCATGTCAAGCAGCGCCACCCCCCTCGACGTGGCCGGCGAGGACGCCGAGACCGCGTTCTCGCTCGAGCTCAACCAGGACCAGCGCGACATCCGCGACTGGGCGTTCGGCTTCGCCAAGAACGTCATCCGGCCCGCCGCCGCCGAGTGGGACGAGCGCGAGGAGACTCCGTGGCCGATCATCCAGGAAGCCGCGAAGATCGGCCTCTACGGCTTCGAGGGCTTGGGCCAGTTTTCCTCTGACCCGACCGGCCTCACGATGGCGCTCGTCAACGAGGAGCTGTTCTGGGGTGACGCAGGCATCGCAATGGCCATGATGGGCACCGCGCTGCCCGTCGCCGCGATCGTCGGCGCCGGCACGCCCGAGCAGATGGCGGAGTGGATCCCGCAGTGCTTCGGCACGGCCGACGATCCCAAGGTCGCCTCCTTCTGCGTCTCCGAGCCCGACGCGGGCTCCGACGTGTCCGCGCTGCGCACGACCGCGACGTACCACGAGGCCAAAGACGAATGGGTGCTGAACGGCCAGAAGGCCTGGGCCACGAACGGCGGCATCGCCGACATCCATGTGATCGTCGCGACCGTCGACCGTGCGCTGAGGTCGCGCGGGCAGGCGGCGTTCATCGTCCCGCCGAACACGAGCGGCCTGACGATGGGCACGAAGGTCCGCAAGCACGGCTTGCGCGCCTCGCACACGGCCGACGTCTTCCTGGACGACTGCCGCATTCCCGGAAGCTGCCTGCTCGGCGGCAAGGAGAAGCTCGACGCCAAGCTGGCGCGCGCCCGCGAGGGCACGCGCTCGAACTCGCAAGCCGCCATGCAGACGTTCGAGGTGACCCGCCCGACGGTCGGCGCGCAGGCGATCGGCATCGCCCGCGCCGCCTACGAGTACGCGCTTGACTACGCCAAGGAGCGCAAGCAGTTCGGTCGCGCGATCATCGAGAACCAGTCGATCGCGTTCGCGCTCGCCGACATGAAGATGGAGATCGACTGTGCGCGGCTGCTCGTCTGGCGTGCATCGTGGATGGGCCGCACGGGCCAGCGCTTCACCGCGGCCGAGGGCTCGATGAGCAAGCTCAAGGCCGGCGAGGTCGCCGTCTGGGCGACCGAGCGAGCGATCCAGATCCTCGGCGGCAATGGTTATACGCGTGAGTTCCCCGTCGAGCGCTGGCACCGCGACGCCAAGATCTACACGATCTTCGAGGGCACCTCGGAGATCCAGCGGCTCGTGATCGCGCGCGCGATCTCGGGGCTGCAGATCCAGTAACTCTGGTGGCGCTGCCGCGCGAGCAGCTACAGCTTCACGGTCACCGCGTCAGCTACCGGCTGGGCGGCGGCGGACCGCTGCTGTTGCTGCTGCACGGCATCACGAACTCGTCGGCAAGCTGGGAGCCGGTGCTTCCGCTGCTCGAGCGCCACTTCACCGTGCTCGCGCCCGACCTGCTCGGTCACGGTGACTCTGCCAAGCCGCGTGGTGACTACTCGCTCGGCGCTGCGGCCTCGCTCATGCGCGACCTCATGCTGGTCCTCGGGTTCGAGCGCGCAACGGTGGCCGGGCACTCGCTCGGCGGCGGTATCGCGATGCAGATGGCATACCAGTTCCCGGAGCGGATCGAGCGCCTCGTGCTCGTCGGCAGCGGCGGACTGGGGCACCAGGTCACGCCGCTGCTGCGGGCGGTTGCGCTGCCGGGCTCCGAGCTCGTGCTGCCTCTGCTCGCCTCGCTTCCGCTGCTCAGCGCCGGCGCCGCGGTCGGCCGCTGGCTGGCCGGCATCGGGCTGCGCGTGGGCTCCGATCTCGCCGAGATGGCCACGGGCTTGACGACGCTCAACGACATCGAGTCTCGGCGCGCGTTCGTGCACACGGCGCGGTCGGTGATCGACATCAGCGGACAGCGTGTCAGCGCGATCGACAAGCTCTATCTCGCCGAGGCAGTGCCGACGCTGCTCGTCTGGGGCGAGCAGGATCCGATCATCCCGGCACGGCACGGCGTCCGCGCACACAAGCTGATGCCGGGCAGTCAGCTTGAGCTGTTTCCCGACGCCGGACACTTTCCGCACCACGACGACCCGGTCGGGTTCGCTTCGGTGGTCGTCGATTTCATACGGACAACTGAGCGGTCGGCGCGCGATGACGACCGGCTGCGGCGGCTCGTCGTCGAGCGCGGGGGTGCGTGACAGCGCTCGAGCGGATGGGGCTTGCGCGCAAGCCGAGCGTTCGCGTGCGGGGGTCGCGCGCTGGCGAACAGCGGCATACAGCACCGCCACGATGCACAACAGACACCCCGCACTCTTAAACTGCTGCGGTTCACGAGCGCCCGCACGCCACACGGACGCTCGGCCTAGGCCGGCTCCGCGATCTGCACGTCGTAGTCCCTCGCATCTGGCTCGGCGAAGCCCAGCAGCGCCTCGCCCTCGGCGCGCAACGGCTTGACGGCGCCCCTGGGCAGCGCCACGAACGGCGCGAGGCGCAGCGTCGCGACGCGGCGCTTGGTCTCGATCGTCCACGTCCCGCGCACGAACCCGTCCCACAGGAACGTCGAGCGCACGCGCAGGTTCTTCGTCGTCACCCGCGGCCGGTGCTCGTCGGCGATGATGCGCGAGCGGTCCTCGTGGCCGAGGACGAGGTTGTCGAACTCCGGCAGGAAGCGCGCAGGCGCGGACACCGACGCGCCCGGCCGTGGCGCGTCGGGCAGGTCGAACAGCTCACGCCCGCGCTCGTCGGCGAACACCGCCAGCTGCGAGCGCATCGCGTCGAGCAGCTTCTTCATCCCGCCGACGCCCGACCAGTTCTGGACGTCGGCAGCGCTCGCCGGGCCAAACGCCGCCAGATACGAGCGCACGAGCGCCTCCGGATCGGCGTCGGCAACCGACGCGCCAAGCCAGTCCTCCGCGAGCGTGAACTCGGCGACGCGCGGAAAGCCCCAGCGCTCCTGCTCGGCGGGCACCATGACGAGCGCGACGAGCGTCCGCACCGCGTAGCCGAGCGCACGATCGTTGACCTCCGGAAACTGCTCCTGTAACCGCGCGCGGATCTCGTCGAACGGCAGCGGCCGCGCCGCAAGCAGCTTGCGCGCCGCCGGCAGCACCCGCTCGAGGTCAAGCCCCTGCGAACGTGCTCCGAGCGCGCGCAGAGCGACCGACATGCTCGGCTGCATCGACATCCGCAACGCGCGGTAGTGCGCCGCGCTCATGAGGTGCAGCGTGGAGCGCATGAGCGTCGCGCGCACGACCTCGCGCGCGAACAGCGCCGCCCGTAGATCGCCGGCCTCGAAGCCCTCGATCCGGGTCCACAGCCCGAGGTACGGGTGCTTGGGCTCCTGCGCCTGCATCCCAGCCAAGCGCTCGACGCCCTCGACGACCCCGACCGAACCGCGCTCCAGCAGCATCTGACGCGCCAACGTTGCGCGGTTGAGCTCCTTGACCGTGAGCGTCGTCGCCGCCATGCAGATCGGCAAGCATGAACGATCCGTGCGCCTCCCCCTTCAGGGCCCGGCGGCCAAGCTCTCGGCGAAGTGGCCCGGACGTCCCGCGCACCGAGATCGTCGCCACCGCGATGAACGGCTTCGAGCGCGCGAGCGGCGGCGCGCTGTGGACTTCTCCTACCGCAGCTCCTCCGCCAGCAAATCCATGAGCAGGCCGTCCTCCCACTCGCCGCTGCGCCCGCGTTCGTAGCGGCGCATGACGCCGACGCGACGAAATCCGACGGACTCGTACGCGCGGATCGCGCGCTCGTTGGCGCAGTTGGGATCGATCGTGATCCGGTGGTGGCCGCGCTCGTCGATGAACCAGCGGGAGAGCAGCCGCAGCGCCGCCGGGCCGAGGCCCGCGCCCTGGAAGCGCGGCGCTAGCAGGATGTCCATGCTCACGTGCAGGTAGTCAGGATCGAGCTCCTCTGCGAAGCCCAGCCAGCCGGCAAGCTCGTCGTCGACCACGATCGCGAACGCATCGCCCTCGCAGCCCAGGTCATCGCGGGGATCCGCCGAGGGAACCCACCACTCGTGCACGCCGGGCACGTCCAGCAGCTTCACGAGCGCATCGAGATCGGTGTCCGTCAACGGCCGCAGGACGAGGCGACCGTCGCCCAGCGTGGGCAGATCCATCTCCGTCAGTCCGCCGAACCGGCCATCTGTCGCACGACACGGCCCGATTCGCGCTCGACGGCATCTCGCATCGCCATCGCGAAGATGGCGAGCAGCGACTCTGCGGCCAGCGGACTGAGCCGCTCAAGCGCCTCGCGCACCTCGGGCCACCGCTCGCGCGGCCGACCGCTCTGCTCGAATGGCGTCCAGACGGTCTCGAGGAAGAGCTCCACGCAGGTATCGGCGATCCCGTCAGCCTGGGCGCGAACGCTGGCGAGGAACTCCAGCGAGCGCTCGAGCCCGACGCCGAACTGCAGGAGCTCGCGGCCGGCAGCTACCAACCGCGGGCTGCGGATCTCGAACAGGCCGTTGTCCAGCCGGCGCACGAGCCCGAGCTCGAGCGCGCGCAGCAACAGCGCTGGGTCCGCGGTCCCCCATTGTTCGATCAACTCGGCGATGCCGACCGTGCGCGTCTCCTCGCCGGCCCAGGGGCTCTGGAGCGCCTTCTTGAAGCTCAGGAGCTCGTCGCTCGATCCACCCGATCGCTCCAGCAGGCGCTTGATGAGCTCCAGCGGCATGCCCTCTGCCTGGAGCTCCTGGATGAGCTGCAGTCGAGCGACGTGGTCGGCCCCGTAGTAGCCCGTGCGGCCACGCACCTCGGGCGGCGGCAGCAACCCGCGCGACTGATGCGCGCGGATGTTGCGCACGGTCATCCCGATCCGCTGACCGAGCTCGTCGATCGTCAGTTCCGTGTCATCGGCTGATGTCACATAGCGGACGATACGCGGTGTTCGCGATTGACAGGGCGCGACCGGGGCGGTCTGATGGTTCCGTGTCTCCCGTGGTCCCGCACTTCGAGCTCGCCGAGGACAGCCCGGACGCAAGCGCGCATGTCATCACCGTCCGCGGCGAGATCCACGTGTCGACCGCTCCGCAGTTCGCCAAGCGGCTGACGAATGCGATCGAGAGCGGCAGGATCGCGATCGTGCTCGACCTCTGCGAGCTCGAGTTCATCGACTCCACCGGGCTCAGCGTGATCCTCAGCGGGCTGCGGCTGATCAACCAGAAGCAGGGGCGCATGGCGATCGCGTGCGCCAACCCGACGGTCATGCGGCTCTTTCAGATCACCAGCCTCGTGGACACGTTCGACATCTTTCCCGACCGCGCCACGGCGATCGCTCACGTGGCCGGCGGCAGCTCCGGCGGCGCGCCGTAGGGCACGAGCACCTCCGGCAGGCGGACCGAGCCGTCGTCGCGCTGGCCGTTCTCCAGCAACGCGACGATCGTGCGCCCGACCGCGACGGCTGTGCCGTTGAGCGTATGCAGGATCTCCGGCTTGGCGCCTTCGCGGCGCATCCGGATCTCGAGCCGGCGGGCCTGGAAGTCGGTCGTGTTCGACGTCGAGGTCAGCTCGCGGTAGCGGCCCTGTCCGGGCAGCCAAGCCTCGCAGTCGTACTTCTTCGCCGCGCTCGCGCCGAGGTCGTTGACGGCGATGTTCACGACGCGGTACGGGATCTGTAGGGCAGCGAGGATCTCCTCCTCGATCGCGAGCAGCCGCTCGTGTTCCTCAGCCCCCTTGTCCGGCTCCACGAACGAGAACATCTCGACCTTGTCGAACTGGTGCACGCGGAAGATGCCGCGTGTGTCCTTGCCGGCGGCGCCGGCCTCACGGCGAAAGCACGGCGAGAAGCCGGCGTAGCGCAGTGGCAGGTCCGCCACGTCGAGGATCTCGCCGGCGTGCAGCGAGGCCAGCGCGACCTCGCTCGTGCCGACGAGGTAGAGGTCGTCGGCGGGCAGGTGGTAGATCTGCTGCTCGGTGTCGGGTAGGAAGCCCGTCCCGTAGAGCGCCTGCTCGCGCACGAGCACCGGCGGGATGACGGGCTCGAAGCCGTGGCCGCGCAGCTTCTGCAGGGTCCATTGAACGAGCGCCAGCTCGAGCATCGCGAGGTCGCCGCGCAGGTAGGCGAAGCGTGCGCCGGACAGGCGGGCGCCGCGTTCCATGTCGATCCGCTCGCCCGCCAGCTCGAGGTGGTCGCGGCCGGTCTTGGATGCCTCGCCGACCACGCGCAGGACCTCGTCCTCGGGCTCCGCGGCCGTCGGGTCGGGCAGGTTCGGAAGCGTCGCGAGCAGCTCTTGAAGTTCTTGTTCGAGGTTCTTGGACTGCTCGCCGAGCGCCTTGACCTCGCCCGACAGCTGTTTGAGCCGCGCGAGGCGATCGGACACGTCGCGGCCCTCGCGCTTGCCGGTCGCGACCTCCTCGGACGCCGCTTTCTGCTCGGCGCGCAAGCTCTCCGCGGCCTGCGCCGCCGCGCGCCAGCGCTCGTCGAGTTCGAGCACGCGATCGACGCGCTCCGCCAGGGCCGGGCCGCGCCGGGCGAGCGCCGCGCGAACCGCCTCGGGCTCGCGGCGGATCAGCCTCAGGTCCAGCACACGGCGCCTGCCGGCTAGCCGCCGGCCGGGGTCTGCTTCTTGCTACCGGAGTACTTGTCGAGGAACGCCGCGATCTGCTCGGCTTCGGGCCCGGTCGCGATGTTCTCCGGCATGATCGCGCCGGAGAAGCCGCCGTTGGCGATCGCGAACAGGACGTCGTCCTTCTTCTCCGTGCGCTGGTCGAAGTTCGGGCCGTCGACGTTCTCCTTATCGGTCACCTTCGTCGTCGAACCCTCTGTCCCGGCGGCGGTGATCGTGTGACAGGCCCCGCACTTCTCGGCGAACGCGACCGCCCCGGCATGGGTCGGGTCGTCCTTCGGAACCTGCACGCCCTGCGAGCCGCAACCGCCGCCGAGAAGCGCCGCGACGGCAAGGAAGGCGGCGATCGGAAGGCGGCGGGCCATGGGCGGCGCAGATCATACGGAACAATCCCGCAGGCGATGTCGCGCTCACCCCTCCCACTTGCCGCGCTCGCGGCCCTGGTGCTTGCCCTGCCCGGCTGCGGCGAGAGCGACGTCTTGCGCACGGAACGGCCGCTCGTGCGGCTCACCCTCGACGAGTACCGGATCGTCCCGCAGAACGTCTCGATCCCGCCTGGGCGGATCAAGCTCGTCGTCCGAAACGCCGGACGGTTGACGCACAACGTCGTCATCCAAGACGAGCGTTCCAACGGCACGTTCGTCGAACTTCCCGATCGGCGGGTGGCCACGATGCAGCCCGGCCAGACCGCGATGCCGATCAAGGTCGACCTCACGCCCGGCACCTACCGGCTCGTCTGCACGATCGCCAACCACGACGACCTCGGCCAGTTCGGAACGCTCGAGGTGAAGCGATGAGCGCGCGTACGGAGCGCCAGGACGCGGCGCTCGAGCGCAGCTACCGCGACACGATCGGCCATTTCGCGACCGGGGTGACCGTCGTGACGACGACGGGCCCCGACGGACCGGCAGGGATGACGACCAACGCCGTGACATCGCTGTCGCTGCGCCCGCGACTGCTGCTCGTCTGCTTCGAGGAGCGCTCGCGCACGCTGGCGGCAGTGCGTGCGTCCAAGCGTTTTGCAGTTAACATCCTGCATGTCGGCGACGAGGCCCTGGCGGCGGTCTTCGCAACCAAGCGCATCGGCCGAGAGAAGTTCGAACGCGTCACGCACACCGAGGCCCACGGCGTCCCCGTGCTCGACAGCGCACTGGCGTGGATCGCGTGTTCGCTGCGCGAGCTGTATCCCGGCGGTGACCACATGATCGGAATCGGCGAGGTCATCGGGATGGCCACCGGGGACGAGGCCGCCCCGCTGGTCTACTACCGCGGGCGCTACACGACGGTCAGATGACCACCCGACCCCAATCGATGTCTCGCTTCGCCGCCGGCGCAGCGACCGCCACGGCAGCAGCGCTCACGCTCGCTATCGCCGCAGCCGCGGGCGCTCAGCAACAGGCCCTCGCGCCTGGGACGCTCACGGTGGTCGGCTAAGGCCTGAATCCACTGAATCTCGCGGCGTCTCGCCGCGGGAGCAGCCCGCGCCGCCGCACTCTAAGATCTGGGGCAACGGGGGGAACTGGCTTATGGATGGAGATCTTATGCACGTGCCGCGCCGTGCCCTGGCCGCCGTTGCTGCGTTGGCGGCAGCCGCCAACGCTGCGCCGGCGAGCGCCGCGACCCTGACGGTGCCGCCGTGCGTCGTCGAGTACGGCTCTCCCGGACTCTTGAACCTCGGGATCGCCGGCACCGGGTTCACGCCGGGTGGGTTCGTGGCGATCGAGAGCATGGCGGCGGCGAACCCGGCGCCGCAGCCCGTAACGTCGTCGACGGCCGACCCGGCCGGCAACTTCATCACCAAGACGGGGGCGCTGGGCTTCAACAAGTTCGACACGACCGATCAGACGTACACCGTCATCGCGACCGACCGGATGAACCCCGCGATCACGGCGACCACCACGCTGCGGCAGGTCCGATTCGGCTTCGACGCCAAGCCCGACAGCGGCCGGCCGGGCCGCAGGGTCCTCTACACGGCGCGCGGGTTCGCGCCCGGCCAGCCGGTCTACGCGCACTTTCGCTTCGGCGGCAAGACGCGGCGCAACATCAAGATCGGCATCGCCGCCGCGCCCTGCGGCACCGTGTCGCGGCGCATGCGCCTGCTGCCGACAAAGCTCCGCTTCGGGACGTGGTCGGTCTACATGGACCAGGCCGGGGTCTTCAGCCCGCACACCTCGAGGACCGGCCTGTCAGCGAAGGGCCGCCTCGTGATCAGCCGCACGTTCGACTAGTGCTCACGCGATCAGGGCCGCGCGCAGCGCGAGGAACGCCACCACGAGCGCGGCGAGCGCCATGACCCCCATCTCCCGGCGCACGACGGCGAGGACCACGGAGCGCTGCTGCGCCTCGGGCAGCGCTCCGACCGCCTGCGCGTCGGGCAGGTCGCGGTTCTCGAGCACCTGCTCGGCTGAGGCGACCCGGAGCTGCTCGGCGACGAAGCCGATCGCCGGCGGCAGCAGCGCATAGAGCCAGTACAGGCTGTCGTCGGGTCGGAAGCCGGCCACAAACAGCACGCCCGCGACGAGCGCCTGCAATCCCGCCACGATCTGGCCGCAGCGCAACAGCGGCCAGACGGCGTCGCTGGCCTGGACCTGCCACCAGCGCAGGCCGGCGAACGCGGCGGCGGCGGCGTTGACCGCGAGCGTTGCGATCGCGGCGATCTCTGCGATCGTCGTCTCAGTCATCGGGTATCAGGAGCCCACCACACATAGCTGATAGAAAGGCTCTCGTGCTGACCAGCTATCTACCGGCGCTCGTCTTCGTGATCCTCGGAGGGGTCGTGGGCATCGCGTTTGCCGTGCTCAACACGCTGTTCGGGCCGCGGCGCGACATGCCGCACAAGCAGGATCCCTACGAGTGCGGCCTGCCCTCGGAGGTCCAGCAGGGCTTTCGCTTCGGGATCAGCTTCTACCTCATCGCGATGCTGTTCATCCTCTTCGACATCGAGGTCATCTTCCTCTATCCGGTCGCGATCCAGCTGAAGGCGTTCGGGACCTTCGCGCTGATCGAGATCACCGTCTTCATCGCGCTGCTGATGACGGCCTTCGTCTACGTGTGGCGCCGAGGTGCTCTGGAATGGAGATAAAGCGCGAGAAGCTGCCGGCGGGCGGGCGGGATCTCATCAGCGGCAAGGATCTCTCCAGCGAGGACTTCCGCATCCGCCAGCTGCGCGCGCGCGACATGCTGCGCGGCGACCTCGGCGACGAAGACCTCGAGAAGTACGCCCAGGAGCGCGTGCTGACGACGACGATGGACAAGGCCGTCGCGTGGGCGCGCTCCAACGCGCTGTTTCCGGCGACGTTCGGCCTGGCCTGCTGCGCGATCGAGATGATGTCGATCGTCGCCGCGCGAGTGGACGTCGCGCGCTTCGGCTTCGAGGCGTTTCGCGCCTCCCCGCGCCAGGCCGACCTGCTGATCCTCTCCGGGCGCATCTCGATCAAGATGGCGCCCGTCGTGCGGCGCATCTACGACCAGATGCTCGAGCCCAAGTGGGCGATCGCGATGGGCGCCTGCTCGAGCTCGATGGGCGTCTTCAACAACTACGCGATCGTGCCGGCCGACAAGTTCATGCCCGTCGACGT
>JAWVGJ010000110.1:0-6257 GCA_033855115.1 Solirubrobacteraceae bacterium | reverse complement strand
GCACGATCGTCGCGCTCGACGTACTCGACCAGAAGGGCGTCGAGAGCTACATCAAGAAGTGGTTCGCCGCCGCCGGCGCGGCCGGCAAGTCGGCGAAGGTCATCGGTATCCACAACTACTCCGAGGTCAACCGCCGCATCAAGAAGGGCACCGACCGCTACCCGGGCACCGCGCGGATCATCAAGGCGGTCCGCAAGCAGAACAAGAAGGCGAAGTTCTGGTACACGGAGACCGGCGGGATCGTGAACTTCGGTGGCGCGTTCGCGTGCAGCAAGAGCCGCCCGGTGAGCCGCACGAAGTTCCTCTTCGCGCTCGTGAAGAAATTCCAGAAGGACGTCGTGCGCCTCTACAACTACAACTTCACCGGCGCCGATTGCGACGGCTTCGATGCCGGCTTGACGAACTCCGACGGCACGATCCGCCCGGCGTTCAAGGAGTTCAAGAAGCAACTGAAGAACTACAAGCGCTGACCGTGGTCTCGCCCGAGCGCGTCCGACGCCCTACGATGGGGCGGTCGGACGCGCGCCCGGGTTGACAAGCAGGTGAAGTCGGGCGGTCTTAAAAACCGCTGCTCGCAAGAGCTTGCGGGTTCGAATCCCGCCCCGGGCACTGATCCATCCGCCGGCGCTGCGCGCCGCGCTACCCTCGGAGCTTCTCCGCGACCAACCTCGGAACTTCCGGGCCGCTGCGGAGTTTGAATACCCAGCGGCACGGAACGCCGCCATCACACGTGGAAGTCTCAGCTCTCAACCCGTCCGTCCCGGTCAGCCTGCGGGGGCCTACCCCGCTGCTTCGCCTGCAATCCGACGAGCGCCTGATCGTGCTCGTGCGGCGCGGCAACCATGCCGCCTTCGAAGCGCTCGTCGGGCGCTACCAGGGCCGGCTGCTGGCCTTCTGCCGCCACATGCTCGGCTCCCGCGAGGACGCCGAGGACGTCTTGCAGGAGGTCTTCGCGGCGTCGTTCAACGCGATCATCGCCGACGAGCGCCCGATCCACGTGCGCCCGTGGCTGTACCGGATCGCACGCAACCGCTCGCTGAACCACCTGCGCCGCGTGCAGCCGATCGGCGTCGACTCGATGGACGTCCACCTCTCCGAGGGCGGCGCGACGACTGCCGACAAGGTTCACAAGCGCGAGGATTTTCGCCTGCTCGTCGGCGACGTGCAGGAGCTGCCGGAGACGCAGAAGACCGCGCTGCTGTTGCGCGAGATCGACGCGCTCTCCTACGAGCAGATCGCCGAGGCGATGGAGACGACGATCCCATCGGTCAAGTCGCTGCTCGTCCGCGCCCGAGTCTCGCTCGCCGAGGCCGCCGAGGCGCGCCATCTCAGCTGTGAGGAGGTCCGCGAGGAGCTCGGCGAGGTCGCCGAGGGCCTCAAGCGCTCGAGCGCTCCGGTTCGCCGCCACGTGCGCACCTGCGAGCGCTGCCAGGGCTTCAAGGCCCAGCTGCGGATGACGAACAAGGCGCTCGCCGCGGTCTTCCCCGTCGCGCCGATGCTGCTCTTCAAAAAGGCGCTGCTGGCGCAGTTCGGCATGACCGCGTCGGCGGGCGCGGGCTCCGCAGCGGGGGCCGCCACCATGACCGCCGCCGCCACCGGCGGCACGAGCGCGATCTCCGCGGGCATCAGCACGGTCACGACCAAGGCCGCAGCGGGGCTCGCCGCCGCCGCGATCGTCACCGCGGGTGCGGTCGAGGTCAAGCACGTGCAGACCAAGACGCCCGTGCGCGCGATCGCCGCCGCCACGCCTCGGCCGGCCGCGGTGATCGCGCCGACGGCACCGGAGGTCGTGGCCGCGACGCAGCAGCCGTCGACACCGGTCAAGCGTGCGAAAGCGGCGACGACGACCGCTGCGGCCGCCGGCGCGACGACTCATCGCGACGAGACGACCATCGCAACCCCGGGCGCCGACGCGGCGCAGATCGCCGGCGCGGCTACTCCACAGCCGCTGGCCCCGACGCAGACCGAGAGCGAGAGCACGACGCTCACCGGCGCGGCCGGGCCACCGGCCCAGACGGGCGGCTCCGCCGCTCCTGCCGAGCCCGCGATCATCGCCCCCGCGCCACCGGCCGCGCCCGCGACCGCGTCGCTCGTGCCACCTACGCCTACGCCCGTGCCCGAGCCCGATCCGGACACCGCGCAGGCCGCGCCGGGCACCGGCGGCGCCGCGGCGATGGTTCCGTAAGCACGTCAGGCGATCCGGTCGCCGGGTTGCGACCCGGCGTCCGCGAAGAGCAGCAGGACGGGATGGTCGTCGGCGACCGCGCCGAGCACGAGCACCTCCGAGCGCACCGGCCCGATCTGTCGCGGCGGGAAGTTCACGACGCCGACGACGAGCCGGCCCTCGAGCTCCTCACGGGTGTAGTTCGTGATCTGCGCCGACGATCGCTTCTCGCCGATCTGCGAACCGAAGTCGATTCGCAGCTTCCAGGCCGGCCGCCGAGCCTCGGGGAAGTCCTCCACCGCGACGATCCGCCCGACGCGCATGTCCACCTTCTCGAAGTCCGCCCACTCGATCACGACGTCCCTCCCTCGCGATCCTCGCCGAAGCGAAACGATCGCAGCGGTGCCTTCAGCGCGCCCGCCGTTCCGATTGCCAGCGCATTGGGCGTGCCGGCCCTGGGCGTCGACTCGAGCTCGATGATGACGCCGCGACGGTGCCCGTCGGGAAGATCCTCGACGAGCAGCAGGTGTCGCCCGTAGAGCGTTCGCGTGCCGATCTTGGAGGTGAACGTCAGCTGATATCCGATGCCGTTGTTGATCCGCGCGCGGGCCTCGCCGACGAAGCGAAAGCTCGGGTAGCGCGTGCGCAGCTTGGCCAGGTAGCCGTTGGAGTACAGCGGCAGCATCCCGCCGACGGCCCCGCGGTAGGGCGGAAGCTCGAGATCGCGGATCACGTAGGAGTCGAGGAACAGACCATCGCGCTCGTTGCGCAATGCGACGATCGAGTTGCGCTGCGCCACGCGCTTGAACTGCGGCCCGAAGACGAAGTTGAACGTCGTCGGCTTGCGGATCAGCACCTGCGTCTCGTCGGGTCGCGTGATCAGCGCCAGGACGACGACGCCCGTAAGTAGCAGCGCCGCACCGATCGCCGCGGCGATCCGCACGGCCAGCGACCGTCGAGCGAGGATCTGGACGAGCGTCGGCCCGTACTGCGGCTTGACCGCGGACACCGCACTCATCTTGACGGTCACGCGGGCGGACCCGAAAACTGGACTTCTGGACTAGCCGCGACGTCAGATCTGCTGCACCGTTGCATCAACACGCCGATACCGACATCAGTGATGAAAAGATGGCTACCACGACTCATCCATACGGCCATAAGCCGATTCATTACGATCGCGTTCGCCATCGCCTGTGGATCTTCGGTCAGCGCTGCCATCATGGGGCGACGGGCATGTTCCTGACCTTCTGCGGCGCCGTCGGCGTCGCCCTGATGGCGCACGATTGGAAGGACCGCTCGGTCTGGTTCGCCCGCGGCTCGCAGGAAGACTGACAAGGATCCGTCGTGTGCGGACCCACACGACGGCCCACTACTGACCGATCGAGAACATCGACTCCAGGTCGTGCTTGGAGAACGCCTCGAACGCGACCATCGTGTGCGTCCGAGCGACGCCGTGCATCGTCGAGATGCTGGCGGTGACGACGCTGGCGAGATCCTCGTGGCGCTTGACGTGGACGATGCAAACGAAGTCCCATTCGCCTGTGACCGAGTACGCCTCGCGGACCCCCTCGACCCCCGAGAGCGCGGCTCCCAGCGTCGACATGACGTCCCGCTCGGCCTCGACGAGCACGATCGCGTGGGTCATGGACCCTCCCCTTCCTCGTTGTCATTGCGCCGCGCAGCGAGCTCGCGGGCCAGCTCGAACCCGACGGAGACGCCGACGAGCATGCCCAGCCGCGTTTCCTCGCTGACGAGCGCGTGGATCAGCTGCACGCGCTCCTGCGGATCCTCGGTGGCCGCCGCCTTGGCGAGCTGGGAGTCGTGAGCCTCGTCAAACCAGCCGCCCTCCTCGAGCGCCGCACCGAGCACGCGCTGCAGGCCCGGCGCTGCATGCGTGACGATCGCCTGCGCATGGCCGAAGCGGTCGGGGTCCGAGAGCGCCTCGACGGCAGCATCGACCTCTTGCGCCGTGTAGCTCTCGCCTGCCATCAGTCGGCTGGCTTCAGCACGGCGAGCGCGAAGCCGGCGAGCGCGCCGGCGCCGGCACCGATCGCCCCTGCGAGCGCGCTGCCCTGCGACAGAAACGGTACGAGCAGCAGGACCGCGGCGATGACGAGCGCGCCGAGCAGGTCGGCGTCCTCGGCGCCCCCGCGGTGGCGCGCCAGCAGCGTCGGCACGAGCCACGCGCACAGCGTCCCCAGCGCCGCGCCATGCGTGCCGAAGACGAGCGAGCCGGGATCGATCGCGGTCGCAGCCGCCAGCGCGGCAGGGCCGCAGAGCAAGAACAGCGCGACGACGGCGAACGGGCCGTGGCGGCGTTCGATCATCCAGCCGAACAGGCCGAGGCCGATGACGGCCGCAAATTGCGCCGCGGTGCCGTCGTTCAGGAACGCCGCCGTGAAGAAGCGCCACGGGTCGCCGGACAGTGCCGTCAGGGCGAAGTCGGCCTTGACGTAGAACCCGAGCGAGAGCCAGAGGCCGAACGAGAGGACGAGCAGGACGATCGTCGCCCACGGGCGGCCGTGCTCGTCTGCGCGGATGCCGGGGATCTCGCCAGTGCGCAGCCGCCCGAGGCGCGGTGCGGCGCTCGGTTGCGCCTTCGTCTCCTTGACGCGGCCGCGTCGGGGCATGCGCGGTCCGCGCTTGGGCGGCTTGACCGGAGCGTCGGGCCGCTCGATCTTCGGCGCGCGCTTGCGCAGCCGCTGGCCGCAGTACGGGCACTCCGTGATATAGGGGCTGACCTCTGCCTGACAGTTCTTGCACACGACGAAGAGGTCTGGGGCGGACATGCTGTCGATTCTAGGGCTCGACCGGGCCAGCTCGTCGAAGAATCTCCTCGCGGCCGGACTACGGCGCCGTCGCCGTGATGATCTCCGCCATCACCTCGTTGAGGTCGTAGTTCGCCTCGTACACGACGATCTGCCGCGAGGCCCCGTTCCCCCGATCCAGCAGATCGCGAATCCCGTCAAATCCATCCGCCGCCCCGAGCTGTTGGGCATGGGGCTGCAACCGTTGGAGCAGCCGCCGCGTCAGCGCCTTCGTCGTCACGCGCTCGTTGGAGGGCAGGTCGACGATCTCGCCCTCCAACCCGTGCCGCGCCGCGAGCCACTTGTTCTCGTCGAGCATCTGCCACGGGTACTCCGCCAGCGTCTCGCCCGCGTCGAAGTGCGCGGCCAGCTCGTGGACCATCGCCTGGATGAGCGCGGTCAGGGCGAGGGTGTGCTCGACGCGCGTCTGTGAGTCGCATACGCGGATCTCGACCGTGCCGAGGTTCGGGTGTGGTCGCACGTCGTACCAGAGGTACGTGTAGTCCTCCATGACGCCGCTGGAGACCATGAACTCGACCTGGCGTTCGTAGTCGGCCCAATCCTTGAAGGCGGGCGGCATCCCGACACGCGGGAACGCTCGGAAGATCGGCGTTCGCGTGGACATCAGCCCCGTGCGGTCTCCGCGCCAGAACGGCGAGTTCGCGCTCAGCGCGAGCAGCACCGGCACATGTACGCGCATGCCGTTGGCGACGTGCACCGCCTTGTCGGCATCGTCGATGCCGACGTGTACGTGCATGCCGAAGATGAGCTCCTGGCGCGCAACGAAGCGCAGCGCCGAGATGAGGTCGCGGTAGCGCGGCCGGGCGACGATCCGCTGGTCCTCCCACATCGCGAACGGATGGGTCCCGGCGGAGCCGATCCCCAGCCCGCGGCCCGCGGCCGTCTCGCGCACCTGGCGGCGCAGCGCCCGCAACTGCTCACCGGCCGCGACGGTCGTCGCGCACGGCTTGGTGGCGATCTCCAGCACGGACTCCATCAGCTCGGGCTTGATCTCGCCGGCCTCGCGTTCGACGTTGGCGGCGCCCGTGTCCTCGAGTAGCGACTCGATCGCGTTCACGAGCGCGTAGCTCTCGGCGTCGACGATCATCATCTCCTCTTCGACGCCGACGGTGAAGCTCGGGCCGTTGAAGTTCTGGCGCATCGGTTGCTCCTATGTCAACGCGAGCGCCGTTGCTGGCGCGTTCGCGTTCATGTTGTGGGTGTGCATGAGGAGCGTGTAGACGCGGCGGGTGATGTGACGCTTGAGGCAGCGCAGCGCTTCGCGG
>JAWVGJ010000109.1:0-13649 GCA_033855115.1 Solirubrobacteraceae bacterium | reverse complement strand
TCGATGTCGCCGGTCGTCAGGCTGATGCCCGTCTGAACCCCCGCCGGGGTACCCTCCCGCGGCGGCGCCAACGCGATACCCGTCGCCCCGCTCGGCGGGTAGACCTCAACCCAGCGATAGCTCTCGCCAAACGCGACGTCCGTGCGCTTCTCAAAGCCGAGATCTTGCACATAGAACTCGACCGACCTGTCCTGGTCAGTCGAAGGGATGATCACCAGTCCGATCGCACCGATCCCGCTTGCCGTCGTGGTCATGTCCGCGCTCCTTGGTCGTGGTGTGGACCTAAGGACTTGCAGCAGCGCGCAAACTCATCGGTCGACGTTCAACCCAAACCGTTGCGGCGCGGCACCTTGATGTCGGCGACGAAGCGGGCTCAGTCCAAATGCGATTGCCGACTTGACCGCGGGTCCCTGACGCGGTTGCATGGTCACCCGCAACCGGAGGCCAGAATGCTGTCGGACCGTCATCAGGCGAAGCTCAAGATCCACCACCGCGTGCTGGACTGGGACGCGTCAGGGTTCGTTGGGAAGGACGACTTCGAGCAGATCGCGGTGAACTTCGCCAAACTCCGCGGCGAGGAGGCCGGCTCGCCGACACACGAGGATCTCCTGACCAAGTTCCGGTCCATATGGACGACCTTCTGGGAGCCGGCGGACGCGAGCAAGGACGGGAACGTCACGTCGGACGAGTTCGTCGCGTCGATCACCGCTGCGATCGACGCGGGGGTTCGGTCCGACGACACGTTGCTGCCGATGCTGTTCGACATCATCGACGCGGACGGAAGCGGGCAGATCTCGCTGGACGAGCACGAACAGTTCTTCGAGGCCTTCGGCATCGACGTCGCATTGTCCCCAGACGTGTTCAGACGGCTCGACACCGACGGCGACGGGTCCATATCAAGGGAGGAGTTCCTCGAAGCGGGAGCCAAGTTCTTCTTTTTCGACGACGAGGACGCTCCCGGCAACCACTTCTGGGGACCGGTCGAGGACTAGCGTTCACACGGCGGTCCACCGCAGACTTGACCCCGCGATGCGCGACGGTGGTCAGTGCCCGGAACTGGAGAAGTGCATGTAGTCCTTGGTGTTGCCGGTCCACGAGCCGCCCCAGCCCCAGCCAATCGAGCGAAAGGCCTTGATGACCCGTGCGGTCACCATCCCGCGCCGGTGGCGCGAGCGGTCGCGGTAGGGCCTGGTCGCGGGGTTCCGCGTCTGGCCGCAGCCGACGTAGGGGTTCTCGACGGGATTGAGATCCACCGCGAGGCCGTAGGCGTGCATCGACCACGAGCCCGTGCCACGGCCACCCGTGCAGGGCGACGGGACCGCTTGGCGGCACTCAAACGAGCCGCTGATGTCACCGTCGCGAGGGCGACTGCGCCTCGGCCCATATGCATCGGCGAATCCCATGTGCCTGATCGGGAAGTGCAGCCCGTACAGCTGGCGGAACACGCCCGCGAGCGGACGCGCGGCGCGTTTGTTGACGACGAGCTGGCCCGCGTGGTCCAGCCCATCGAAGCCCCGGTAGGTGACCGTGAGCAGCCGCAGGTCTGACAGTGCGACCGGACAGCCCTGGTGCCAAAAGCCGCCCGCCTTGAGCTGCGCCCGAACAGGATCCGGCAGCGGCTTGATCGAGTACTGAAACGAAACAAGCGCGAACAGCACCGCCGGTAGCGCAACGACGCGCAGCACAGCCGTCGACTCTACGCTCCCGGGACGAAGTGGAGAGCGGAACAAGCGCCGGTCAACGGAGAGGGCGGGATTCGAACCCGCGATGGGGGTTGAGCCCCATACTCGCTTAGCAGGCGAGTGCCTTCAGCCACTCGGCCACCTCTCCCGGGAACTCTCCAAAGGCAGTGTAGAGCCGACCATCCAAAGTGTGACGATTCGCCGACTTGCTTTTCCGGTGCGACCGGAACTACAGTCGCGAAACGCGCGGACTGGGGGACCGCGAACAAACGGCAGCACGGCCGCAGCTTCGGCCGGCAAAGGAGTACCAGCGATGATCGGACGCAAAGCTTCCTTGCTGGCTTGCGCAGGCCTCGGGCTGACGATCGCCACCGCCGCCTCCTCCACGGCCAGCGCCGCGGCGTACAGGATTGGCCTGCTCCCCCAGTTGATGCCGGCCGGCGGGCAGGCAACGATCCGCGCGACGATCCAGGCCGCGCGCTCGGGCGTCGGATCGATCAACCTGACGCCGCCCGACGGCTACGCCGTCGTCGGCGTCAAACCGCCTCGCGGCTCGAACGGTCGCGTCGTGCGCAACGTCGTGCGGCTGCGCAGGCTCGCCATACGACCAGGCCACTCGAAGACCGTGACGCTGACCGTCAATGCGCCCTGCTCCAGCAGGTCCACCGCGAGGTGGAACGCGAGCGCCAAACGAAGCGCCACGTTCGCGGGCAAGCAACTGTCACCGCGCGGCTCGCACACGCGCTTGACGACGAGGACGACCGCGACGTGCAAGCTCTCGTTCGCAGCGCAGCCCGGCGACGTGAAGGTCGGCGAGCGCATCACCGGCACGGGCTTCGATGCCTCCGCTCCGGCGCTCACGATCGTCGTCATCGACGGTGCCGGGCGACGCTCGAGGTCCAGCGGTGTCCGCGTTGCGCTCAGGCTTGCGCCCGGGTCGTCCGCAGGGCCGCTGGTCGGCGGCGCGACACGCCGGTCCGTCAACGGCGTCGTAACCTTCCCGCGGCTCTCGGTCGGCAGCAACGGCTCGTACCAGCTCGTCGCCTCGGGCAAGCGCATTGCGCCGAGTGTCTCCAGCGGCTTCAAGGCCGAGCAGGACGCGGTCGAATGCTCTGACAACGCCAGCTGCAGCACGTCGGCGACGCAAACCGGGACGTTCGGGCCGAACGACACGCCCTATTCCGTCCGCATCGACGTCACCGCCCCCGACAACCCGGACGCCGCCGACGACGGCGGCACGCTGACGACCTCGTTCAACAGCCAGCGCTCGCTGAACTGCCGCGGCTATAGCGAGCGCTCGCCCGACACCGCGGTCTTCATCGGCCCGAACCGCGAGAAGATCGTCCGCTTCACGGTCTCCGCCTCGCTCCTTGCGGCCAACCCGGGGCGACTGCAGGCCTGCGTTGGACTGCCGTACAACTTTTTCGCCCGACTGCTGACGCGCTTCCCGGTGCCCGAAGACACGAACGGCGACGGAGTCAACGACCAGTTCGTCGGTCAGCTCAACAACTGCTTTGAACTCATCCTGGGACTGCTCGTCACGCCGCCGTGCGTCTCGCAACGCGGCATCGACGCCGCCGGGAACAGGTTCATCACGATCCGCGTACCGGCCAACGAACAGGATCCCCGCTACCGCAGCTGAGCGACCTCGGCCCGCCTCGCGTCCGCCGCCGTTGCGCCGACGGGAGCCGGCGGCAGCATCGCGATGTCCAGCCGCCTGACGATCTCGTCGCGCTCGCGGCGCAGGCGCGGGTGAATGCGGCCGATCCGCTCGCCCAGCGCGAGCACCGCATCGAGGCTGAGCGCGATCTCGTATGACTCGCCGAGCTCGCGTGCCGCGCGCAGCGACCTGTCGAGCGCCGCCGAGGCGTCCTCCAGCCTGCCCGCTTGCGCGAGCGCGAGGCCGTGGACGCGCTCCAGCAGCGCGGCGAGCCGTCCTCCGCCGGCGAGGTCTTCGATCAGCGTTTCGCTGGCCACGATCGCCTCGTCCGCTCGCCCGCGAAAGACGAGGTTCTCAAGCTGGAACGCCTTCACCTGCAGCACGTCGTGGCCCAGGCGCAGCGACCGGAACCGCACGTGCGCATCGGCGAGCAATTGCGCGCCCTGCTCTCCTCGCCCGGCTCGACCGGCGAGCCGCCCCAGAAGCGCGGTCGCAAATGCAACCCCGTGGTCATCGCCGGTGGCCCGCCAGATCTCGAGCGCCTGGCGCAGGCGCTGCTCCGCCTCGTCGAGCCGGCCCTGATCGGAGAGCACTTCGCCGATGTTGAAGTCTCCGAACGCCGCGTCGGCCACGCCGCCGGCACGCTCGCTCGTCTCGCCCGCGTGGCCGTACAGCGCGACGGCGTCGTCCCAGCGGCCCTCGCGGTAGGCGAACGCGCCGAGGTTGTTGAGGACCGCGGACTCGCGGCGAAGGTCACCCAGCCGCCGGTAGATCTCCAGCGCCCGCGCGGAGTGAACGGCCTCGGAGGATGGATGGCCGGACTCGATCAGCGCCGCGTCGAGGTTGTAACAGGCGCGCGCGAGCGCGCAGTCCGCGTCGGACGCCTCCGCGTCCTCGATCGCCAGGTGGCACAGAGCGATCGCCGCGTCCATCTTGCCCTCGTGACGGCGCGCGGCAGCGAGCGTCGCGTTGAGCTCCGCTCGGCGGGCTCGTGCGGCCAGGTCGGCGCGTCCCTCCAGCAGTCGCAGCGCGCGGCGTACCCAGCGCACGGCGCGGTTGACATGACCGGCCTCGGTGGCAATCTCGGCGTGGCGTTGCAACAGCTGCGCCACGCGCATGACGTCGCCGGCGACCAGCCGCCGGGCCCGCGTCAGCGCCTCGTCCGCGGCGGCCGGCTCGCCGGTCCGAGCGTGCGCCTCGCCCAACGCCTCCCAGACGTCGGCGAGCTCGCGCGCCGCAAGCCGGAGCACGGTCCCGGCCTCCAGGGCCCGCCGGTACAGCTGCGCGGCATCGGCGTAGGCGAAGCTGTCGCTCGCCTGCTCGGCGGCCGCGCGCCCGTAGCTCCACGCGCGCACGTACTCGCCCGCGCGCAGGAAATGCAGCGCGAGGATGTCGGCCGAGTCGTCGGCGTAAAGCCCGAGCTCGCGCTCGATGAGGTCACCCGCGCGCGCGTGCAGCGCGCGTCGGTGCCGGAAGGGCAGCGCCTCGTAGGCCGCCTCGCGCTGCAGCGCATGGACGAAGCGCACGCTGTCGGACTCGACTTCGAGGAAGTCGTCGAGGCGCGCGAGCGCGGCAGCCAGCTCGTCCCCGCCAAGGTCCAGCATCCCGCGCAGCCACATCACCGAGAAGCGCTGGCCGAGCACGGCCGCGCGCCGCAGCAGGCGCCGGTCGGCGGGCACGAGCGTGTCGATACGCGCCGTCATCAGCGCCTCGACCGTCTCGGGCAGCTCGTCGACGTCGGCGCCGTCTCGTGCCGCTGCGACGAGCTCGCGCAGAAACAGGGGATTACCGTTGGCGCGCCGGACGAGCGCCGCTGTGACGTGCGGTGCCAGCGTGCCGCCGCCGCCCACGGTCACAAGCGCCCGCGCGGCCTTGGGCGCAAGCGGTTCGAGCTCGATGCGGGTGTGCGGGCCGGGCAGCTCGCTGAGACCTTCGTTGCCGGGACGGCGGGCGACGAGTGCGACCCATCCACGCTCGTCGACCTGACGCAGCACGGCGCGCAGGAGCTCGCTCGACGCTTCGTCGAGCCATTGCGCGTCCTCGACGATCAGGAGGGTCTGGCGGCGGGGCAGCAGCGCGCCGAGCAGCCGGTCGACGAGGAACTGCAGCTGCGTGCGGCTGAAGTCGGCCGACAGGCGCGCGGACTCCTCGGTCGCGGGCAGCACCAGGCCGAAGGCGATCGCCAACAGTGGCAGCAGCGGCTCGGTGCGCGGCAGCTGCTCGCGCACGCGGCGGGTCAGGGCGTCAGCGACCGCCGCCTCGCTGTCGTCGGCGGGTTGGAGCAGCGCCCGCAGCGGCGCGCGCATCGCGAAGTACGGCGTTGCGGCGCAGTACGCGCCGGCCTCGACGACGAGCCGCGCCATCCCCGCCTCGGCGGCCTCGCGGGCAACCTCGGCCAGCAGCCGCGACTTGCCGATGCCCGGCTCGCCGACAAGCTCGACGATCCGCCCGTGGCCGGTGCGAGCGGCGGCGATCGTGTCTCTGAGGACTGCAAGCTCGACGTCGCGCCCGGCGAGCGGCGTGTCGGTCACCGCGCGCGCGGCGACCGCGCGCGGTTCTCCCACGAGCTCGGCCTCGATCATCACGCGCTTGCCCTTGACTGCGAACGGGACGACCGGGGTCAGCGCGAACGGGGTGCGCGCGCACTCGAGCACCGCCCGCGTCGCGAGGACCGTCCCGTCGGGCGCCTTGCCCATGACGCGCGCGGCGAGGTTCGTGGTGTCGCCCATCGTCGTGTACGTGCGCCGGTGCTCGGAGCCGAGATGCACGACGAACGCGCGCCCGCGATTGACACCGGCGCGCAGCCGCAGCTGGCCCTCGTAGGCGACGATCTCGCGCAGGGCGTAGAGCATCCGGTCTTCGTCGTCGGTCGATGCGTTCGGCGCTCCCGTGACGAGGAAGACCTTGCCCGCGCCGCGATCGACGTCTGTGGCGAGGAAGGTGACGCCGTGCTCATCGCAGGCGTGCTGGACCCGGGCCATGAGCGCATCGAGCTCGGCGGCGGCGGTCGCGGCGCCCCGGTGGGCCAGCAGCTCGTCAAGGCCGCGGAACTGCGCGAACGCGACGGTCACCTGCCGGTGCTCGCTTTCGGCGGCCGGGCCGAGGTGTGCGCGCAGGGCCGCGGGCAGCGCAAGGGACGGGTCCGCCAGCGCGTCCTGCGGCGGCGCCTCGAAGCTCACGGCGGGGCGGCCGGTGAGGGGCGCGACACCATCTCCGCGATCGGCTCCGTGCTCCTGGTGGGAGAGCACGGCCGCCGTCGTGTGGCCGAGCAGCACCTCGCCCGGCTGCGCGTCGGACTGCAGGCCCATGACCTCGCTCGTCACCGGCCCGGCGACGATGAGCTCTCGGAAGCGGTCGCCGGCGAGGAACGCGTGGACGGGTCCCGAGGCGATCGCGGCCGACGCCCGCAGCGACACGATGCCGGCGTCGGTGCGCATGCGGCGGAACGGCGCCATCGCGCCCTGCATGTCCCATGCGGCAGCGCAGGCGCGGCGGGCGTGGTCGCTGCCGCTGAAGAGCAGAAACAGCGCGTCGCCGCCGAACTTCAGCGTGTCGCCGCCGAGCTTCCCCGCGGTGCCGACGAGCGGGGCGAGCACGCTGTTGAGCGTGTCGATGAGCTGCTCGACGCCGGCCTTGCCGCGCTTGGCCAGGCGTTCGGTCAGCGGCGTGAAGCCGGAGATGTCGAAGAACAGGAGGCTGCCGTCCTCCTCGCGCCAGGAGCGCGCGGCGTCGGATGCCAGCCACTCGCGATGTAGACCGCAGAGATACGGAGCGAGGCGATCCGCCATCGGACCATCATGGCCCAATCGTGGCCGCTGGTGTGCGATCTTGCTGGCGTTAAGTTCGGGTCTGGAGGGGTGGCAGAGCGGTTTAATGCACCGGTCTTGAAAACCGGAGTCCGTGAGAGCGGACCGCGGGTTCGAATCCCGCCCCCTCCGCTGGTTGAGCCCGGATCTGCCCGTGGTTGCTGGTTTGAGGTCGGCAAGCGCGCTCGTGGGTACGAGGCGCTGTCGTCGCTCGATGCCGCCAGAATCGCCGTGGGCCGCCCTCCGTGTCCCGCCAGTGTCCCGCGGGACCTCGGATTGGCGCTCGCGAGGAAATCAGTCATGGCGATTGGCTTGGCGCTCGACTTCGTCTGCGTCCCTTTGCCTGCGAAGCGTTCGGTGTGACCGAGTAGCCGCCATCCCACGGAGAGGTAGCGAGCTCGACGTCGACGCTGGCAAACGCCCCTGAGGCTGCGCTCTCTCCACTCGCGTTGGTCCCTCAGTGATGTCGTTTGGCGTCTGAGCCGCCGGGAGCCGTCGTGCGGGCAGGCACGAGCGTGTGCGCTGCAGCGTGCGCGACGAGCGGCGCCTACGCGGTTGTGGCGTCGTGGTCGGTTGTCTGCGTCCTGGTGGTCGTCGTCTCGTTGGGTAGCCGGCCGGGCCGCGGCCGACCGGCCCGGAGGACGAGGTCCGTAGCTTCGTGGGCGGGCCGACGGCAGCGGCTTTGGCCGGCAGCGCGCTGAAGCGCGCCCTTGCGGAAGTAGAGAAAGTCCTGACGGGTGGGCCCGATGTCGCTACGATGCCGCCTGCCCGGTGGCGTCAGGCGCTCCGATAGATGGTGCGCCAACCTGACTCTCAAGCTGAAAGGATCTGCGGATTATCTCTTTACGCCGTAGGAGGGCTCTCGCGGCCTGTGGCGAACCAAGCTTGAGTAACCGCGACGTGCACCAAGCAAGGTGACATGAGCCGATTCGCAGTGCCAAGGCTGTATCAGCGTGGTCTTTGGATCTTGCGTGATCTTGATGCCGAGCACGCCTTGGCGCTTGCGGAACGCGTGGAGTCTGCCGCTAGGTTTCGATCCGTGACAGAGCTGGAGGAAGTGGTGCGGTCGGCGCTGCCTCGCGATCTGAGCGAGGCCGCGCATGATGTCCTAGACTCTCTGCTCGCGTTGAGGGCGCAGCTTCGATCAGATGTCCTCGATGTCGCGCATCTCGTCGAGCGCGTGTCGTCGTCCGCTGGCGTGGACCCTGGAAATGAGCAGCAGCGCGCGACATTTGTGGCTCTGCTAGACCGCTTATTGAGGGCTGAGGCTATCGTTACCACGGCAGCCGCCGCAGACCTGTTAGTGCAGCATGAGCACCCATACCGCGGGGCGCGCATTATCTCTGAAATACGTCCCGTGTTTTCGCAGAACGTAGAAGAGGATCCGCGAGCAGCCGTTCTCATTCATACTCTGCAAATTGGTCACTGGAATGCGGACGGATCGCCTGACGGCCTCGACATTGCTCTAGATCATGCGGACCTCCACGAGCTGCACAAGGTGGTGGAACGAGCGATGACGAAGGCTGAAACGTTGCGGCGCTTCCTGGAGACAAGCGGGCTTGAGTCGTTTGATCTTGGGGAAGCATCCTGATGGAGCCGCCGATCTACGCCGCGGGGCCGTTCTTGGAGAAGCCCTCTCAGGATGAGATCGGGACGGATGTAGACGACGTGGTCCCGTCAGGATTTATGCGCGATCGCACGATCGTCGCGATGACGAGGCTGCACAGAGCTCTCTCGAGCGTCCCTGTTTCGAATCAGTTCCTGACGCGCTGGGATCGTAATGTCGCCTTAGATGCGGTCGGGCAGCAGTATGCGCGCGGAGTCAAGGTTTACGCTAAGACGGTCGCGGCGATCGCGGCGCGTGTGGGATTTGGGACTTGGGAGCTAATGGAGTTCGACTCGGACGACCCGTGGCCGGGCACTGAGAGGTACGAGTTCGTTGACAAGGTGCAGCTCAGCGAGAATTTCGTACGACTTGTGTCGGTGCCGGGTGAGTCGGCGAGTGACCGCGGGGACGTGGAGCTTGCAGAGCGCTTCGCCCGGCTGGCCGATGAGTGGGAACGTGAGACAAGGTTCACCTCATCAGCGCACGAGATGGTTCTCAGTATGCCGTACCAGCGCATCATCGCGCTTGGCCCGCGTGTAATACCACTCGTGCTTGAAAGGATGAACTCCGAACCCCATGGCTGGTTGTGGGCGCTTCGTGCGCTTGCACAAGAGGACATCGATGACGACGCCGACTCAGTCGATGGGGCGGTTGAGCGGTGGCGTGAGTGGGCTAACGCACAAGGCTACCCCGTCCGGTGACGCCAGAGGAGGAGGTAGCAGAGGCGTTTCCGCAGTTGGAAGCGCCGAGTTGTGAGGTTGTGAGTCCACGAACGCTTTTGTACAACTGCATCGCTTATGCGGCCGAGGTGACTCACCAATGGTGGTGGCCGCCGCCGTTCACGCTCCCACATCAATTTTGGCCGCCTGACATTTCGCAAACGGTCCACGTGAGCAGCTTCCAGGAGGCGTTTGAGAAGCTAGGCTATTCGGTTTGCGCTTCAGTGGATCTTGAGAAGAAGGTACAGAAGGTTGTAATTTTCGCCGATGCTAACGGATCACCGACGCATGCAGCGAGGCAATGTGAGGATGGCACGTGGTGCAGCAAGCTCGGTCGGTGGTTCGATATCGTCCACAAGGCGCCTGAGGACGTTGGTGGTGACGCCGGGGTGGGTTATGGGCATGTGGCTGTGGTAATGCGGCGTCAGCGTGGCTGAGTGTTTCGTGTCGTCTCGTCGAATGCAGCACGAATGCGAAGGCCGTGAGCAGCTCATTGACGCTACGCGCGAGGTCGCGGTCAGTGGGAAGAACGAACGGCTCGCACGGTCGGCGTAGGGCCCGGGTCGGCCTGGTCCACTCCGAGGCGGCGCATGCGTTTGCTGGGACTTACATCCTCGCTGCAAGGGTCACCGCGAAGGCGCAGAGCGTGCATGGCCACTCCAGCCCTCACGATCACGTTCGATCCGTACGGGCATCTGATGCCCGGCAACGAGGAGGAGGCCGCTCGGCTGTTGAATGCCTACCTACGGCTCTCGACGAGGCGCGCGGCGTGAGCTCCGTGTCCCGCATTGGGGGCGCCAAGGCCAGCGATTTGGGTTTGGACGAGCTCCGTGATAAAGAGCTCTTGCAGGAGTTTGAGCAGCCGGGCGGGATGCCGGCGTTGTGTACTACGGGCGCCTCTCCCCGGCGGGCGGCCGGGTCCCAGAACGTGAGCCGTTCCAGGTGGATCGAGGTCGCAACTTTGAGGAGCGCCGTGCTCAGGAGCCAACTGAATAGTCCGGTCGGGTTGTCGGTGCCGACCGTCCGTCGCTGGCGCGCTCGGTTTGCCGCCGAGCATCTGGACGAGCCGCGCCGGGACGGGCCAGGACGATCGGTGATGAGCCTAGGTCGAGCACGTGCTCGTCACGACGCCGGAAAGCGTCCCTCCTGACGGCGCGACGCTCTGGTCCACGCCTCAGATGCCGAAGACAGTTCACGAGATCGAGAGGATCCTCCGGGAAGAACGACTGGGAGCTCGCGAGGATTGTTGGCAGCCATCGCCAGTACGTTCATCCCGACAATCCCAATTGGTGACCGTTCCGGGCGCTCCCGGGAAGCAGGTCGCGACCGGTACGCTGTCTTCGATCAAGCGAGCGAGCGGGATCGATGAGATGCGATGACTGAGTACCTGGCGATCTACGAGCGAAACAGCGACGGCTGGTGGGCTTACGTGCCTGATCTTCCGGGATGCACGGCTGCGGGAGACGATCGCGAGGAGATTGAGCGCAACGCGCGCGTGGCAGTCGCGGCCCACGTCGAGTTGCTGCGAGCAACCGGTCGGCCGGTACCCGAGCCGTCGACGCACGACGTCAGCCGGATCGCGGTCTGATCTCGGATCGTCATGGCGGGCGGCGAGATCGCCCGTGGCGGGGCTTCGCGCCAGCGGGTCAAAGCTCAGTCGACGGTTCGCGGGTCGTCCCCGCCCCGTCTTACCGCCCGGCGGTGACCGGCACCGGCTGGCAAAAATGACATCGCGGTCGTGTCGAGGCGCGCCTATCCTCGACGCCGATGACCGACGGCGCGTAGAACTGGGGCGGCGACAAGCCAAGGCCCCGTCCAGTTGTGGATCGCTGGCGATGGACCTATTGGCGGCTATCTGGTGGCGAGGGCGCTGGTGATGCAAGGCGTGCGAGCGCCGCGCAAGCCAAGTCCCAACCGCGGCGCGGGCGGCGCGGGCGGCGCGGGCGTCGACGAGATACGCGCGGGCGAAGGCCGGCCGGGGACTGTCAGGCCGGCCGGCCTGCTGAGCTGGCCCGCGGCACGATCCGTCCGCACACGAGCCGCCGCTGACCAGCGCATGCGTTCGATAGGCACGGGCGCCTGGGAGACTGTCGCTCATGGGAATGGATCTCGCAGAAGCAGCGGCGCTGTCGGACGAGACCCGGCGGCTTGCCGCAGTGCGCCGCTACGCCATCCTCGACGCCCCTCCCGACGGAGCGTTCGATCACGTCTGCGCGTTGGCAGCCCGGTTCTTCGACGTCCCGTTCGCGTCCGTGACGATCGTCGACGAGGAGCGCATCTGGTTTGCGGCGTGCAAGGGACTCGATGCGGTCCAGATCCCACGTTCACCGGGGCTGTGCGCGTCGGCGATCCTACAGAACGAGCCCTACGTCCTCACCGACTGCCTGGCCGATCCGCGCGCCGCCGGCAACCCGCTGGTTTACGGCGACCCGGGAGTCCGGTTCTACGACGCGGCGCCCATCACCACGCAGGACGGGCACCGTCTGGGCACCGTCAACGTGATCGACACCAAGCCACGCGAGATCGCTGAAGCGGAGATGCAGACCCTCCGGGATCTGGCAGCCATCGTGATGGACGAGCTGGAGCTGCGCTTGGCGGCCATCCGCGAGGTGCGGCAGGCGGTGGGCCAGCAGCACCGAGCCGAAAGCCTGGCGCGGACACTGCAACGCAGCCTGTCTCCACCCCGCCTCCCACGGATCGCGGGACTGGAGGTCGCGGTGCACTACGAGCCGTTCGCTCCGGAGGAAGTCGGCGGCGACTTCTATGACGTCTTTCCACTCGCGCCTGGTCGATCGGGGTTCTTCCTCGGCGACGTGTGCGGCAAGGGGCCCGAGGCGGCGTCGATCACGTCGCTCGCTCGGTACACCATTCGGACTGCCGCGATGCTCCGCGAAGGGCCCGCTGCGATCCTCGCCAGCTTGAACGCCGCACTGCGCATGGAGCTGGAAGGCCTCGAGGCGTTGCAGATGTGCTCGGTGGTCTACGGCGAGATCGACACGAGCGCCCGGGTGACAACCGTCACGCTCGCGGTCGCGGGACACCCGGCTGCGCTGGTGGTCCGCTTGGACGGCAGCATCGAGGCGACACGCGCCCGCGGGACCATCCTCGGCGTCTTCAGCGATCCTGCGTTCGAGACCTGTGAGATCAATCTCGGCCTGGGCGACACGATCGTCCTCTACAGCGACGGGATCCTCGATACCAAGATCGATGGCGTTCTCGTAGACGAGCAACGGGTCGCGGAACTGCTGTCGGGAGTTCCACAAGCCAGCGCGCAGACCCTCGTGGATCGACTCAAGCACGCGCTCCACGGAATCGAGCGTCGCCGCGATGACGTCGCCGTCATGGCGCTTCGCCGGACAGCCCTGGGGTAACGCCGGCAGACCGGGCGCATTGCCACGCGACAGTCGCGTTCTGTGCCCCATATGCACCAACATTGTCAAGAAACTGTGCAATCCGGGTGAAGTCGGCGGCGGCCATGGTTGCATCCGGGCATGTGGCTTGGGCTTCTCTACTTCACCGCCGCCGAAGCGCCCGACGCGGGCGGCGACACAGCTGTGGTTTGTGCATGGGTGGCGGGCCGCACCCGTCCGCTCACCTTCTCCGGTCCGCCAGAGGGAGTGCCGGACATCGCGCGCCTGCTGCGCAGGGCCGCGTCGTCGACCACGTGGATCGTCGCGCCACGGTGCGATGCCTGCGGCACCCCGCTGGAACTCCCGCTGGATTGAGCGCATGCACTTCTCGCTCATCCGCCTCGCGCCCGAGCCTTCCGACGGCGAGGAGGTCTACGTAGTCGTCCCCGACGGGTCGAAGACTGCGATGGCAGTTCCGCTTGATGCGCTGCCTGACTTCCTTCCGATTCTCGAGCAGGCGAGGAGCGGGCTGCCGCCGTCGCGCTGCCCTGCGTGCTGGGCGACGCTGCCCGCGCTCGTGGGTGATCAGGAGTAGCGCCTCAGGCGCAAATCGTGCCAGTGGTCAACCGGGATACATCCACAGTGCGCCGGACGTTGTGTCTAGACCGTATGGCGGGTGAGTCCCGCCGCTGACGCTGGTCTGTCTGCTGGCCGTGTAACGGTCAGCACCTCGCGCAACCTGCGTGGGCCCGAGCGGCGGCTGGACCCCGACGCCCGGGCGAACGCCTCACGCGGCCTTGGTGACGGCGGCGTGGGCCGACACATA
>JAWVGJ010000108.1:0-4366 GCA_033855115.1 Solirubrobacteraceae bacterium | reverse complement strand
CGATGACCGTGCCCTCGACGGGCTCGCCGGACTCGGCCGCCGCCTCGATGCGCCGCCACGCCTTCTCGAAGCGGGCGCGCTTCTTGGACATGATCAGGCGGCCGTCCTGATCCTCCTTCGTGAGGACCAGGGCGTCGACCTCCTCGCCCATCTCGACCTCGTCGTGCGGGTCGACGGCCTTGCGGATGGAAAGCTCATTGGAGGGGATGACCCCCTCGCTCTTGTAGCCGATGTCGACGAGAACCTCGTCGTTGTCGATCCGGACCACGATGCCGGTGACGACCTCGCCCTCCTCGAAGAGGGTGAACGTCGCGTCGTAGTTCGGGACGATCTTTCCGTCGATCTCAAGTAGCAGGCCGTCTGAACCCTCGACGACCTTCGCTTCTGAACCTGCGTCGGTGACAGTTGACATGTGGACCGGAGGTTAGCGCCCTTACAATCCCGCCGCGATGCCAGTTCGAGCCACCAAGCGCGGTGACGCGCGCACGCCGCTGCACGGGGAATGGGACGTGCTGATCTGCGGAGCGAGCTTCGCGGGTCTGACGGTCGCCCGCGAGCTGGCTTGCACCGATGCGCGCGTGCTGATGATCGACCGTTACGAGGTCGGTGAGCGCCAGACAAGCGCGTGCGCGGCGCCCACGCAGTGGCTCGAGCATCTGGGGCTGATGGACGCCGTCCAGCAGACGTTCGGTGACCTCGTCATCCACGTTCCGGGGCGCTCGCTGCGCTGGCAGCTACCGTGGACGTTCTCGACCTTCGACTACCGCGCGATCTGCACGCTGCTGCGCGACCAAAGCAGCGCCGAGTTCGAGACCGCGAAGGTGGAAGGTCGTACGGGCCTCACCGTCCATACCGACCGCGGCGATCTCAGCGCCCCGTTGATCGTCGACGCGCTCGGCTGGCGGCGGGTCCTCGGCGCGGGCGCCAACGTGCAGCCGCCGAACGCGCGACTGTCGCGCGGCCTTGAGGTGCACCCGCACGCGGCCGGCGACGACCTCGAGCTGTGGATCGACCCGAAGTACGTCAAGCGCGGCTACTCGTGGGCGTTTCCCGCCGACGGCGAGCTGCGTGTTGGCGTCGGCTCGTTTGACCCGCGCGACCACGTCAAGGAGCCGACGCTCCAGCTCGCGCAGGACGTCGGCGTGGCGGCCGAGCGCTGGCAGGGCAACTGGATTCCCCACGAGCTTCGCCGCGCGGTCGAGGACGAGATCTTCTTCGTCGGCGACAGCGCCGGCCACTGCCTGCCGACGACGGCCGAGGGCATCCGGCCGGCGTTCTACTTTGGCCTGGCGCTCGGGCGCGAGCTGCGCCACGTGATCGCCGGCCGGCAGACGCGCGCGCAGGCTCTGACGCGCTACAACTCGTTCAACGACGAGCACCTCTGGGCGTACCGCTGGATGCTGCGCGTGCAGCACCTCGTCGGTCGCATCACGCCGACCCGGCTCTTGCCCGCCGGGCTGCGGATGCTCGACTCGCCGAGGTTCGTGGATTGGGCCTTCCAGCACTATCTCGAGATCTGCCCGCCGCAGTTCGCGCTCGACGCCGCCGCGGACGCCGGCCTTGCCGCGCCGCCGCAGCTCGTCAGCGCCTGACGCTGGATCCATCCACCGCTCGCGTGCGAAGCTAGTCCCGCACGACCAGGTACGTTCCGGCCGCCAGCAACGTGACGCCGACGACCCTCGCGAGGTCGATCGGCTGCTTGCCGACGCCGAGCCAGCCGAAGTGGTCGACGACGACCGAGATCGCGAGCTGGCCGGCGATCGTGGCCGCCACGACTCCGCCGGCCCCAAGCGAGCGGACCGTCACGAGCACGGACGTGATGTAGGCCGCGCCGAGCAGGCCGCCGGTGAGGTAGTACCAGGCCAGGTGCCGTGCTCCGGTGACCTGACCGAGCCCGCCCTTCGCCAGCGTGGCGATGATCCCAAGCGCGAGCGTCCCGATCGCGAACGAGAAGAACGCTGCCTGCCAGGTTCCGATGGCGCGGCCAAGCACCGAGTTGATCGGGGCCTGGAGCGCGACCAGCCCGCCCGTGAACGCGGTCAGCAGAACTGCGACCCCACGGTCCATGAGCGGCTACTTCGCCTCCATCCACGTCGGTCCGACGCCGATGTCGACGGCGAGCGGCGGGTCGTACTCCCACACGCCGCACATCTCGCGGCGGATGAGCTCGCGGGCGCCCTCGACCTCGTCGGACGGACCCTCGAACAGCAGCTCGTCATGGACCGTGAGGATCGGCCGCACCGGCGAGTCGCGCAGCGCGGCGTCGACCGTGACCAGCGCGAGCTTCATCACGTCGGCGGCCGTGCCCTGGATGACGGTGTTGACGGCGAGCCGCTCGCCCAGCGTCCGGACCTGCCAGTTGCGGGCCTTCAGCTCGGGGATCTGGCGCCGCCGGCCCCACAGCGTCTTGACGTGACCGTGCTCCGTCGCGCTGGCGATCGTGGCGTCGATGAACGCGCGCACGGCCGGAAAGCGCTCGAGGTACGTGTCGATGATCTCCTTCGCCTCCTCGCGCGGGATACCGAGCCGGTCGGCGAGCCCGTAGTCCGACAGTCCGTAGACGATCCCGTAGTTGATCATCTTCGCCTTCGAGCGCTGGCCGAGGTCGAGCTGGTCCGGCGCAGTGCTGAACACCTTCGAGGCCGTCGCCGTGTGGACGTCCTCGCCGCGCACGAAGATCTCCTTCAGCACCGGCTCGCGGGCGATGTGGGCGAGCACTCGCAACTCGATCTGCGAGTAGTCGGCGCTGAGCAGGACGTTGCCGGGATCGGCGTCGAAGCAGCCGCGGATCTCGCGGCCAAGCTGCGTGCGGATCGGGACGTTCTGCATGTTCGGGTTCGTCGAGGCCAGGCGACCTGTCGTGGCGGCGGCCTGGATGAAGGTCGTGTGAATCCGCGACCGCGGGTCGGCGGCGGCGAGCTGCGGCAGCACGGACAGGTAGGTCTTGTCGATCTGGTTGAGCTCGCGCCAACGCTCGATCTTGGGCACGATCGGGTGCTCGGCGCGGATCGCCTGGAGCACGCGCGCGTCGGTCGAGAATCCCGTCTTGCCCCGGCGCTTGCGCGACAGCTCGAGTTTGTTGAACAGGATCTCTCCCAGCTGCTGCGGCGAGCCGATGACGAACTCGGTCCCGGCGAGGTCGAAGATCTCACGCTCCAGGCCATGGACCTCGTCGCGCACGCGCGCGGTGATCCCGGACAGGCGGCCCGTGTTGAGCCGCACGCCCTCAAGCTCCATCCGGCGCAACACCGGCACGAGCGGCAGCTCGATCTCCTGCATGACCGTCTCGAGATCGCGCGCGGCGATCTGCTCGCGCTGCCAGTCCGATAGCCGCGCGATGAGCAGCGCCTCGGCCGCGACCTCGTCCTCGATCTCGGCCGCCAGGCCGCGGTCCTCCAACAGCTCGCGCAGCGGGTAGCCGCGCCGCGCGGGCTCGAGCAGGTACGCGCCGAGCAGCACGTCGTGGGCGATGTTCGGCGGCAGCGCGCCTAAGGCCTTGGCGTCGTACGCGACCACGGGGCGGTCACCGACCGCGGCGACGAGCTCGGCCGGGCCGCCCGCGAGCGTGCCGGTCAGCACCTCGTCCGCACCGGCCACCGCGAAGCGCCAGGTTTCGTCGACCGCCAGCAGCTCGCCCTCGGGCACCTGCGGCGGACGGACGGCCAGCGTCAGCTCGTCTCCCGCCAGTCCCGCGATGTCGGCGACCGAGCCGGCGCGCACGCGCGCGCTCACGGTCGTCGCGGCCACGATCGCCGGTGCGGCCTCCTCCTCGCCGAGAAACTCCTCCAACCGGCGCAGCGGGTCGCGCAGCTCGAACTCGCGGAAGACCTCGCGCAGCTTGGAGCGATCGGGCTGGCGCGAGGCGGCCGCCGCGACATCGAGGTCGACGGGGAGATCGCGGCGCATCGTCGCGAGCACCTTGGATACGCGTGCGTCCTCGGCGTGCTCGGTGAGGTTCTGCTTGCGCTTGGCGCCGGAGATCTGGTCGATCGAGGCGAGCACTGACTCGAGGTCGCCGTAGGTCTGCAGCAGCTGCGACGCGGTCTTGTCGCCGATCCCGGGAACGCCTGGGATGTTGTCGCTCGTGTCGCCCTTCAGGCCGTAGAAGTCGGGGATCAGCTCCGGCGCGATGCCGTAGCGATCGATCACCGCCTGATGGTCGTACGTCTTCGTCTCGGTGATGCCGCGCGATGTCGCCATCACGCTCACAAGCCCTTCCGGATCGATGAGCTGGAAGGCGTCGCGGTCGCCGGTGACGATCACCACCGGGATCGACTGCTCGCGCGCGCGCTCGGCGAGCGTCGCGATGACGTCGTCGGCTTCGTAGCCCTCGAGCTGGACGTTCGCGTAGCCGAACGCCTCGACG
>JAWVGJ010000107.1:0-75210 GCA_033855115.1 Solirubrobacteraceae bacterium | reverse complement strand
GATGTGGCCGCTGCTGCTGTCGACGATCGTCGCGCTCGGCCTCGGGCTCATCGCCCCGCAGGTCCCGGGCATCGCGTGCGGCTTCGCGATCGTCGCGGCGCTCGCGTGGCGCCGCCAGGAGGCCGCGGTGACGGCGATCGAGGAGCGAGACGGCGTCGCGTTCTACGTCGAGCCGACACCGCCGCTGAAGCCGATCAAGCTCATCCGCGCCCCGGGCTTCCGGCGCGACCTGGCGTCGGTCAACGGGACGGCGCGGCGCTAGCAGCGCGCTGGAAGCCCGCTCAGCTGAGCGCTTCAGGCGGATGCAGTCCGGCGTGCGCGCCCAGCACCGCCTCGTCGAAGCTCGCCACGCGAACGTCGCCGTGACCGTTGTGCTCGGCGTGAATGGCGGTGGCGAGCGCGTAGGCGTCCGGCAGCTTGAGATTGGTGCGGGCGCGCACCGCAGCGGCGCGTCGCGCCAGCGCCGCATCGACGATCGTGATCTCGATCGAGAAGTCTCCGAGCATGGCATCGCCGCGAACGCCGGGTGGCGCTCTACAACAACCCAACCACACCCACCAGCAGCGGCGCGAGCACGAGCGCGGGCAGGAAGTTGCCCACCTTCACGTCCTTGAGCTCGAGCAGCTTCAGGGAGATCCCGATGATCAGCACGCCGCCGGCCGACGTCATCGCCGCGAGCGCCTCGCCGCGCAGGACATCGGCGAAGAGCCCCGCGCCAAGCGTCAGCGCGCCCTGCACCACGAGCACCGTCAGCGCCGCGAAGGCGACGCCGACCCCGAGCGTCGACGCGAGCGCGATCGAGGCGAAGCCGTCGAGCAGCGACTTCGTCGCCAGCGGCTCGATGTTGGCCCTCAGCCCGTCCTCGAAGGAGCCGATGACGGTCAACGGGCCGACGCAGAACAGGAGGCTCGCCGTGAAGAAGGCCTCGCTCACCGTCGAGCCGCTGCCGTCGCGGGCGACGCGCGCCTGCAGGCGGTCGCCGAGACGCCCGAGGCGCTCCTCGATCGCCAGCGCCTCGCCGATCAACCCGCCGAGCAGGATCGCTCCGAGCACGTACAGGGCGCTCGTGCTGCGCCACGCGAGGGCGAGATCCACGCCGATGACCGCCGTCACGAGCCCGAGCCCGGCGAGCACGCGCTGCTGCAGTCCGGCCGGCAGCTTGGAGCCCACAGCGATGCCGATCGCCGTTCCGGCGAGGACGGCGCCGACGTTGATCAACGTGCCGGTCATGCGATCGGGGAGGATGACCGCTGATGGCCGCGGCCGACGTCCTCCTCGTCTCGCTGGGCTCGACCGCCGGCCTGCGCGCGGCCGACGACGAGCTCGCGGCGGCACTGCAGCGCGCCGGCGCGATCGTGCAGATCGCCCGCGCGCAGCCCCCGCCCGAGGTGCGCACGTTCGCGCTGACCGATCTCGTGTGGTCGATCGCAGCACGACGCGCGGCGACCGCGGGGGTCGCCGAGCACCGCCCGCGGGCGGTGCTCTACTCGACCGTCACCGCGGCGCTGCTGTGGCCGCGGCCGGGCGCGATCCGCTACGACGCGCCGGCGGCGGCGAACAGGCCCGGTCGCCACGGCGCCTGGCAGCGTCCGCTGGAACGCCGCCGTCTGGCGACCGCGCCGCTGCTCGTCCCGGTCGATCGCGGAACGCTTGCCGAGACGCCGCAGCCGCGCGCGGCGGCGCTCGTCGTGCCGATCCCCGTCGAGCCGTCGGGCGATCCGGCGGCGCAGCGCGACATCGCCGCACTGACCTACGCGGCGAACCCGCACAAGAAGGGCCTGGACCGCATCCTCGCCGCATGGGACATCGCCCGCAAGGACGGCGAGCAGCTCGTCGTCGCCGGCGCCGACCTGCGCCTCGACGCCGCGGGGGTCCGCGTCACCGGGCGTCTTGAGCCGCAGGCCTACCGTGCACTGCTGCGGCGCGCGCGCGTCTTCGTCGCCGCCCCGCGCCGCGAGGACTACGGCATCGCCCAGCTCGAGGCGCTCGCGGACGGCTGCCAGCTCGTCACGACCAGCGCTCCCGGCCCGTATGCCGCTCTGGCGCTCGCGCGTGCACTGGATCCGCGGCTCGTCGTCGTGCCCGATGCTGCGCTGCTGCTCGCCGGCGCACTGCGCTGCGCACTGGACGCGCCGGGGGCCGGCTACGCCGAGCGCGCGGCCACGGCGATCGCGCCGTTCCGGCGCGCGTCCGTCGACGCGGTGGTGCGCGATCAGCTGCTGCCGCGCCTGCTTGCGTGACGCTTGCGCAGCGCCGCGAACTGCGGCCACGGCCGCGTGTTGGCCACATGCTCGGGCGTCAGCCACGCGCGCCGCGCCGTGACGATGCCCCAGCGCATGTGCTCGAGGCGCTGCGTGCCGTGCGCGTCGGAGTCGACGAGGATCCGCACGCCCGCCTCTGCCGCGGCGCGCGCGTGGATGTCGTCGAGGTCGCGGCGGTCGGGCGCGGCGTTGATCTCGAGCATCGTGCCGGTGCGGGCGGCGGCCTCGATGACCGCGTCGATGTCGAGCGCGTAGGCGGCCCGCCGCTGGATCTTGCGTCCGGTCGGGTGGCCGATCGCGTCGATCCACGGGTGCTCGATCGCGGCGACCATCCGCTTGGTCATCTCCGTGCCCGCCATGCCGAAGGAGGTGTGCACCGAGCCGATGACCCAGTCTAGCCGCGCGAGCAGCTCGTCGTCGTAGTCCGGCGAGCCGTCGGGCAGGATGTTGGTCTCCGTTCCGGCCAGCACCTGGATGCCCTCGAGGCGCGCGTTGACCTCCGCGATGCGCTCGATCTGGCGCTCGAGCTCGTCGGGCGAGACGTGGTCGCCGAAGCCATGCGTCGCGGAGTGGTCGGTGATCGCGATGTACTCGTAGCCGCGGGCGCGAGCGGCGCGCGCCATCTCCTCGATCGTGTTGCGCCCGTCGGAGGCGATCGTGTGCATGTGCAGGTCGCCGCGGATGTCGTCGAGCGTGATCAGCCGCGGCGGCGAGAACCCCGGGTCGAGCTCGCCGCGGTCCTCGCGCAGCTCGGGCTCGATATAGGGCAGGGCGAGGCGCGCGTAGACCTCCTCTTCGGTGGCGCAGGCCAGCGTTTCGCCGCTGGCGTCGTCGAGGATCCCGTACTCGGAGACGTGCAGCCCACGGCGCACGGCCGCCTCGCGCAGCGCGACGTTGTGCGCCGCGGAGCCGGTGAAGTGCTGCAGCAGGTTGCCGAAGTTCGCCGGCTCGACGACGCGCAGATCGACCGGCAGACCGGTATGCGTTCGCCCGCGCGCCGCGTTCTGGTTCGGTGCAGAGGAGGATTCGATCTCCTCCAGATCTGCGAGCGCGTGAACGAGCGCGCCGGGATCCGATGCCGTCGCGATGATGTCGAGATCCTTGACCGAGTCGGCGCCGCGGCGGGCCGAGCCGGCCAGCTCGACGCGGTCCGACGCCGGGTGCTCGCGTAGCGCGGCGACGATCTGGTCGCCGACGTCCAGCGCGCGGTGCAGCAACGTGCGCGGCGCCGGGCGCTCGCCGACGCCGGCTGCCAGCGAAGACAGCACCGACGCTTCGAACTTCGGTCCGAAGCCCTTGATCCCGCGCAGCTGCTGTGACTCCGCAGCCGTCCGCAGGCGCTCGAGCGAGTCGATGCCGAGCTCGTCAAACAGCCGCCGGGCGCGCTTGGGTCCGAGGCCCGGAAGGCGCGTCATCTCCAGCAGGCCCGGCGGATAGCGCGCGCGCAGCTTCTCGGCGGCGTTGATCGCGCCGGTGTCGAGCAGCTGCACGAGCTTCTCCTCGAGCGTCTTCCCGATCCCCGGCAGGGTGGTGACGCGCCCCTGGCGCGTCATACCGGCGATCGAGACCATCGACTCGCGCATCGTCTTCGCTGCGGCGCGGTAGGCGAGCACGCGGTGCACGACGGCGCCGTCGAGCTCGTACAGATCCGCAAGCTCGTCGAACTGCGCGGCGATCTCGAGGTTTGAGGGATCGATGGTCATGGTCGGAAGGCGGGACCCGTAGGGTAATCGCGCCGATGCCTCACGACGCCTGGCTGATCCTGCCCACGTACGACGAGGCCGAGAACATCGAGTCGATCGTCGGCGCGGCGCTGGATGTGCTCGCACGGGCGGCCCCGGGAGCGCACCGGATCCTCGTCGTCGACGACAGCTCGCCGGACGGCACGGGCGAGATCGCCGACCGGCTCGCCGCGGAGAACGCCGCGGTAGACGTGCTGCACCGACCGCTGCGCGAGGGGCTCGGTCCCGCGTACCTCGCCGGCTTTGACCACGCGTTGCGAAACGGCGCCGCGTTCGTCATCGAGATGGACTCCGACTTCTCCCACGATCCCGCCGATCTCGCCCGGCTGCTCGCGGCGGCACAGGAGGCCGATCTCGTCCTCGGCTCGCGCTACGTAGCGGGCGGAGCAGTGACCGAATGGGGACGCCTGCGCCGGTTCATCAGCCGCGGCGGCTCGTGGTATGCGCGAGTCGTGCTCGGCGTCGCCGTCCACGATCTCACCGGCGGCTTCAAGTGCTTTCGCCGCGAGGTGCTGGAGGCGATCGACCTTCCGACGGTGCGCTCCCGCGGTTACGCCTTCCAGGTCGAGCTGACTCACCGCGCGATCCGCGAGGGATTCCGTGTCGTCGAGCTGCCGATCGTCTTTCGCAACCGCCAGAACGGCCGATCGAAGATGTCATGGCGGATCGCCGGCGAGGCGGCGTGGCTCGTTCCGCTGCTGCGCTTCGATTCGCCGCGTCTGCGGGCTCGCATATCCGGCCACGCGCGCCGCCCGTGAGCGCGTCTCGCACCGCAACGCGTCGATGGATCGGTCGTGCAGACATCCGATCTCGTGCTCGTCCGCGGGCTCAAGGACACGCGAGCGACCCTGGATGCCTGGAACGGTCGGCCCTGGCCCGTGCTCGCCCGCTGGTTTGGCGGTTCGCTCGCGATCACGGCGCTGCTGCTCGTGTCCGTCTGGCTCGTCGCGACGCAGTCGGTTCCCGATCAAGGATTCGTCACGTTCCCCGGGCTCGACGGCGACCCACAGCTCGACCAGGTCTGGCACGTGCTCGGACGCAACTCGCTCGTGCTGGCGCTGCACGGCTTCGCCTGCGTGGCCGGCTTCATCGCCGGCAGCTCGCTGCCGCTGGAAGCTCAGCAGCGCAGCGGCGCCTGGCGATGGGTACACGACAAGGCCGGTCCGCTCGCGATCGCCTTCGTCATCGGCGCGACCGCGTTCTCGCTCGTGACCCAGACGCTCGTGCTCGGGCAGGGAGCGGCGACGCTGGCAGCGCACCTGCACATCTCGCCGGCGCTGCTGCTCGTCGGCCTGATGCCGCACGCCGTTGCGGAGCTCGTCGCGCTGTTTCTGCCGCTCGCGGCGTGGATGATCGCTAGCCGCCAGGGCGACTGGCACGTTCTGCTGGCAGCGACGGTCGTCACCGTGATGCTCGCCGTTCCGATGCTGATCGCCGCCGCGTTCGTGGAGGTCTTCGTCAGCCCCGGCCTGCTGCGCGCGCTCGTGGGCTGAGCCGGGACGACGCCGGCGGCCCCGTGGAGCGCCTTGCTTCATTTTGTATAGTGGGTGTACACCCCGCTTCCAAGGAGACGTTCATGGCCGGTTCGATCATCGAAGTCACAGACGACAACTTCCAGGTTGAGGTCATGGAGTCCGAGACCCCGATCCTGGTGGACTTCTGGGCTCCGTGGTGCGCGCCGTGCCGCGCGATCGCTCCGGTACTCGAGGAGATCGCGGCCGGCCGCGAGGATCTGCGAATCGTCAAGCTCAACATCGACGAGAATCAGGAGACGGCCGCGAGCTACGACATCTTGTCGATCCCGACGCTGATCCTCTTCAACAACGGCGCGGCGACCAAGCGCCTGCAGCCGAGCCCTTCCAAGAGCAGGCTCGAAGCACAGCTCGTGCTCGAGCCCGCCGCGTAGGAGCCGTCCTTCCGGGCCGGCGGCGCGCGAACGCGCCGCCGGCCCGAGTCCTTCGCGCTACGCCGTCGCGCCGGCGGTCGCGGGCGCCGGCCGGCCGAGCTTGCCGGCGACGGCAGCCCCGAGGTCGGCATCCACGTTGGTCCAGTACTGGACGACGCGGTCCTGCATCTCGGGCTGGACGTCGGGATCGCTTGCGTGGCCGGCGATGTTCGCCGCCAGGTGGTCGCGATCGGTCTGCGACATGACCTCGCGCACGAGCGTCCCGGGCTGCACGAAGTCGTTGTCCTCAGCGTGATCCTCGTAGGAGCTGCGCACGATCTCGCCCTCGACATGCCAGGTGGCCAGCTCGGGGTAGCGATCGGTGTCCGCCTTCGGCCCGCCAAACGAGTTCGGGGCGTAGACCGGCTGGTCGCCGGCGTGCGCGTAGCGCATCGCGCCGTCCTTGTTGTAGCTGTGGACGGGGCACTGCGGCGCGTTGATCGGCAGCTGGTTGTAGTTCGTGCCGATCCGGTAGCGGTGCGTGTCGGGGTAGCTGAACAGCCGCCCGAGCAGCATCTTGTCGGGGCTCGGTCCGATCCCCGGCACGAAGTTCGCGGGCTCGAACGCCGCCTGCTCGACCTCGGCGAAGAAGTTCTCCGGGTTGCGGTTGAGCACGAACTTGCCGACGGTGATCAGCGGGTAGTCGCCCTTCGGCCAGACCTTGGTGAGGTCGAACGGGTTGAAGCGGTAGTCCGGCGCGTCGGCGACCGGCATGATCTGGACCTTCATCGTCCACTCGGGGAGCTCGCCCGTGGCGATCGCCTCGTGCAGGTCGCGGCGGTGGAAGTCCGGGTCCTCGGCGGTCATCGCCTTTGCCTCGTCGTCGGTGAAGTTCTCGATGCCCTGCTCGGTGTACAAGTGGTACTTGATCCAGAACTTCTCGCCGCCGGCGTTGATCCACATGAATGTGTGACTGCCGAAGCCGTGCTGGTGACGGTAGGTCCGCGGCGTGCCGCGGTCGCTCATCAGGATCGTCACCTGGTGCGCCGACTCGGGCGACAGCGTCCAGAAGTCCCATTGCGCGTTGTGGCTGCGACGATCGGTGTCGGGCATGCGCTTCTGGGAATGGATGAAGTCCTGGAACTTCGAAGGATCCTTGACGAAGAAGACCGGCGTGTTGTTGCCGACCAGGTCGTAGTTGCCTTCCTGCGTGTAGAACTTCATCGCGAAGCCGCGCGGGTCGCGCATCGTGTCCGCGGAGCCGAGCTCGCCGGCGACGGTCGAAAAGCGGATGAACATCGGCGTCTGCTTGCCGACGCCGTTGAAGAGATCGGCGCGCGTGAACTGCGAGACGTCCTCGCTGACCACGAACAGGCCGTGCGCTCCAGAGCCCTTCGCGTGCACGACGCGCTCGGGCACGCGCTCGCGGTTGAACTGCGCCATCTTCTGCAGCACATAGTGGTCCTGCATCAGCAGCGGCCCGTTCGGGCCGACCGAGAGGGAATGCTCGTCGCTCGGTGCCGGGATGCCTGCATCGGTCGTGGTGGGCGGTGGCGTCTTGGCGTCGCTCATGCGGTTCCCCTTGCTTCGTGAGTGGTCTGGCACGCCGGGCAGGTGCCCCAGTACGTGATGTCGGCCTCGTCGATCAGATACCCCGATGCGTTCTCGGGAATCAGGCAGGGCGCCTTGCCGGTCGCGCAGGCGACGTCGGCGACGGCGCCGCAGACGCGGCAGACGAGGTGGTGGTGGTTGTCGCCCACGCGCGCTTCGAAGCGCGCGGGGCTGCCGGCAGGTTCGATCCGGCGCGTGAGCCCGACTTGGGCCAGCGCGCGGAGGATGTCGTAGACGGCCTGGATCGAGACGGAGCCGACCCGCGCACGAGCGCGGGCCGCGATGTCTTCGACCGTCGCGTGCGAGCCCTCGCGAACCGCCGCCAGCACCGCGAGACGCGGCGCGGTGACGCGTCGATCGGACGTCAGCCGGCGCGTGCGACTCGGATGCGCAGCTCGCGCCCGTCGATGCTGACGATCTCGGCCTGCCCGTTCCTACCGCCGCCGCTATACGTGACTATCAGCGCCAGCACCTCACCGCTCAGGTACGCCTCGTGCGCCCGCGCGGCGGCGAGCAGCTCGTCGTCGCCGTCGAGCGTCAGCGTGATGCGGTCGGAGATCTCCAGGCCCGCCTCGCGCCGCGCGTTCTGTACGGCGTGGACGATCTCGCGCGCGAGGCCCTCGCGCCGCAGGTCGTCGTCGAGCACAAGCTCAAGCGCGACGGCGTGCGAGCCCTCGCGCTCGAGCTGGTAGCCCTCCAGCGGGGCGAGTGCGAGCTGCAGATCCTCCGCCCCGAGGGTGTGGTCATGCCCGTCGATGAAGACGCCGATCGGGCGGCCGTCGCGCAGTGCTTCGGCGACGTGCGCCGGGTCGAGCGCCTCGACCGCCTCGGCGACCTGGGGCATCGACTTGCCAAACCGTGGTCCGAGCGTGCGGTAGTTGGGCTTGAGGGTGTAGGAGCCAAGCTCGCTCTCCTCCGAGACGAAGCGCAGCGCCTTGACGTTGAGCTCGTCGCGGACGACGTCCGCCAGCCGTTCGATCGCCTCGCGCTCGCGGCCGGCCGCCACGACGACGGCCTCGTGCAGTGGCTGGCGCACCTTGAGCTTCGCCGCGCCGCGCGCTGCGAGCCCCAGGCGCACGGTCTCGCGCGCGATCGACATCGCGACCTCGAGGCCGATGTCGCGCGGCTCGGAGACCGGCCAGTCGCAGAGGTGCACGCTCGCCTCGCCGCGGTCGAGGTTGTCGTAGATCTCGTCGGCGACGAACGGCATGTACGGCGCGAGCAGCTTGGAGACCGTCACGAGGCAGTGACGCAGGGTCTCGTGTGCGGCGGCGTCGCCTTCCCAGAAGCGCCGGCGCGAGCGGCGCACGTACCAGTTGGAGAGATCGTCGACGAACTGCGCGATCTCGCGGCCGCCGTTGGTCGCGTCATAGGCGTCCAGCCGCGCGGTGACGATCTCGATCGTGGCGCTCAGGCGCGAGCGGATCCAGCGGTCGAGGTCGGTCTGCTCGCCGGCCTCGCCCGCGGGATACAAGGTCGAGAACGCGTACGTGTTCCACAGCTGACGCAGGAACCCGCGCACGCCCTCCGCGATCGCCTTGGTCGAGAACAGGTACCCGTCCCACGGCTGCTTGGAGGTGAAGAAGTACCAGCGCAGGGCGTCGGCGCCGTAGCGGTCGATGATCGCCCAGGGCGCGAGGACGTTGCCCTTGGACTTCGACATCTTCTCGCCGTTCTCGTCGAGGATGAGCCCGAGGCAGACGACGTTTCCGTAGGGCGCCTTGGGACCGCGCAGCAGCGTCGACACGCCCAGCAGCGAGTAGAACCATCCGCGTGTCTGGTCCAGCCCCTCGCAGATGAAGTCAGCCGGGTAGACGTCCTCGAGCGACAGGTGGCCCTCGAACGGCTCGTGACGCTGAGCGAACGGCATCGCGCCCGAGTCAAACCAGACGTCGATGACCTCGGGAACGCGCGTGGCGGTCGCGTCGCACTGATCGCAGGGGAACGTCACCTCGTCGGCGAACGGACGATGCGGATCCTCCAGGCGCACGCCCGAGCGCTGTTCGAGCTCGTCGAATCCGCCGATCACGGTGACGTGCCCGTTCTCGCAGCGCCAGACGGGCAGCGGCGTGCCCCAGTAGCGCTCGCGCGACAGGGCCCAGTCGACGTTGTTCTCGAGCCAGCGTCCGAAGCGCCCGTGCTTGATGTGCTCGGGGTGCCACTCGATCTGCTCGTTGGCCGCCAGCAGCTCGTCGCGCAGCTGCGAGGTGGCGATGTACCACGACGGCTTGGCGTAGTAGAGCAGCGGCGTCCCGCAGCGCCAGCAGTGCGGGTAGGCGTGCTCGTAGGACTCGGCACGCAGCACCCGCCCGCGCGCCCGCAGGTCCTCGACGAGGTCGGGATCGGCGTCCTTGACGAAGCGTCCGGTGAAGCGGCCGATGCGCTCGTCATAGGTGCCGTCGAGGCGGACCGGGTTGACGACGTTGAGACCGTACTGCTGGCCGAGGCGGAAGTCGTCCTCGCCGAAGGCGATCGCCGTGTGTACGAGGCCGGTGCCGTCGTCGGACGTGACGAAGTCGGCGAGCAGGACCGTGTGGCCGCGCTCGCCGTACTCGGCGGCGGGCAGGAACCCAAACGGCGGCTCGTAGCGCACGCCGTCGAGTGCCGCGCCCGGAAAGCGTTCGAGGATCTGGACGGACCCCGCCTCGCCGAGCACCTGTTCGACGAGCGCCTCGGCGAGCACGACCGGCGCCTCCAGCGTGCCCGTCTTGGCGCGCACGTACGTCAGCTCGGGATCGACCGCGACCGCGGCGTTGGAGACCAGCGTCCAGGGCGTCGTGGTCCAGATGAGCAGCTCGTCGCCGGCCTGTAGCGGACCACCGTCCTCGGCGACCTTGAAGCGTACGTAGACCGAGGGATCCTGCACGTCCTGGTATCCCTGCGCCACCTCGTGGCTGGAGAGCGCGGTACCGCAGCGCGGGCAGTAGGGAACGACCTTGTGGCCCTCGTAAAGCAGCCCCTTGGCGGCGATCTGCTTCAGCGACCACCAGACCGACTCGATGTACGTCGCATCCAGCGTGCGATAGGCGTGCTCCAGGTCCAGCCACAAGCCGATCCGCTCGGTCAGAGCGTTCCATTCCTCTACGAACGCAAAGACCGACTCGCGGCACTTGCTGTTGAACTTGGCGATGCCGTAGGCCTCGATCTCCTCTTTGGACTTGATGCCGAGCTGGCGCTCGACCGCGATCTCGACCGGCAGGCCGTGGCAGTCCCAGCCGCCGCGGCGCTCGACGAAATATCCGCGCATCGTGCGAAAGCGCGGGAAGATGTCCTTGAAGGCGCGGCTGAGCACGTGGTGTACGCCCGGTGGCCCGTTGGCAGTCGGCGGTCCCTCCCAGAAGACCCACGGCTCGGCGCCCTCCCGGCGGCGCAGCGACTCGCGGAAGACGTCGCGCTCGCGCCAGCGTTCGAGCACCTGCTGCTCGAGCATGGGAAAGGACTGCTGGAGATCGACCGGGCGCCGCACCATCGAGCCTGCAAGTGTAGGAAGCGCAACCGCGGGCCGGTCGCCCGGCCTGGCTCAGGCGGCGAGCTTGCGGCAGATCTGCGCCAGCGACCGCTTCTCGGCCTCGTCCAGCACCGCGAACGCCTGCGCGACGCGCTCGCTGTGCTCGGGAAAGAGCCGATCGACGATCTCCGAGCCGCGCGGCGTGATCGCGACCGCCGCGGCCCGCCGGTCGGTCGTCAGCCGGCGGCGATCGACCAGGCAGCGCGCTTGGAGCGTGGTGACGACCTCGGTGGCGTTCGCCTTGGAGGTCCGCAGCCGCGCACGCAGCACGCGCAGCTCAAGCTCACCGCCGGCAGTCGTGAGGATCACCAGGACCGTGAATCCCGTCGCCGAGAGGCCCTCACGCTCGATGTCGGCGCTCAGCCGGCGCCTGACCGAGGCCTCGGCGCGCAGCAACGACTCGAGTGCGCGGTGGGCCAGCGGATCCCCGGGAACGAGCGTCATGTCAGGCACGCAACCTAACGACCGCATCGGACGCCGGGCCGGGTTCACCAGGCGCGCCAAGCCGGGCTCGATCGGGCTGCGCGCGACGGCGGCAGTTCGCTGCGCTCGGCTTGGCTCAGCCGACCCGGGCTAGCCCGGGGCGCCGGCGAACAGTCGTCTCGCGCGCGTTCAGGCGCGCCAGCAGCAGGTCGCGTGCACCGACGGCGCTCGTGCCCAACCGCGGCACCATCGAGGCGTCGGACTCCGGCAGGGCGCCGCGGAAGTCGAGGATTTCGACGTGCTCGGCCGCGCGGCGGGACTGGTAGGCGATGCGTCCCAGCGCATCGAGCCAGGCGCGGCGGCCGGTGAGCACGACGAGGCGCGGGTTGAGCGCCTGCAGGACATGCGCAAGGCGGCTCGAGTCCAGCTCGGCGGTCAGCATGAGCGTGCGGATGCCCGCGCGGCGCAGGCACAGTTCGAGCGCCTGGGCGTGCAGCGCGTCGATGTCACATGGCGCGCTCGCGTCGAAGATCAGGACGCCCTCGGGGCGGGTCGCCGCCGGCGCGACACGCTTGGCCGCCGCCAGCCAGCCGGTCGCCCAGCGCCAGGCGAAACCCAGCTCAGCCGTGGGTGGCCCGCCGTCGGAGGCGCCGAGCCCGTCGACGGCGGGCAGCAGCACCTCCTCGACCGTGCGCTCGACAGACCGCACGGCGAGGCTCTCCTCGAGAATCCGGTCAGCCTCGACCTCCTCGAAGCGGCGCAGCGCGGAGCGAAGGCGCGTCGGCGACGACGGACCGCTGCCACGCTCGCGGGCGATCGAGATCGCCGACGAGACGTTGTGCGTCTCCTCGAATGCCTGGCGCAGTGCCTCGACCTCAGCGAGGTCGAACTGGCGGTGACCGCCGGCCGTGCGACGAGGCGTGGGATAACCGAATCGGCGTTCCCATGACCGAAGCGTGTTAGGGCTTACGCCCAACATGGCTGCGGCGGCGTGAGTACGTAGGACACTCATCGTGAGCTGTATCGAGTCTCGCCTAACCCCGTGATCGGGCCAAGGCCCGCCTCCAGTCGGCGAGTCGATTCGTGAAGGTTACGGGAATTAGGCCGCCAACACGAGTAGTGCGGCGTGCGGTGGTCCGCAAGAACCGATCCGGACACGGAACCGAACGCCGAACTCGGTGCGCGGACGCACGACCGCAGTGCGCGGAGCGCCGCCACCCGAAGCCGCCACGACGAGCAACGCGAGCAGGTTGTCCGAGCTTGGCGCGTTCGCATCGGCGGGCACGAGGAAGTCCGCGATGTGGCGGTTGACGGCCGTCGTCTCGTCGATGCCGAGCAGCTCCTCGGCCTCGGCGGACACCGCGCAGACCGACAGCGTCGAGTCGATCACGAGGAACGGCTCGCCGTTGCGCGGCGCGACATCTGAAGACGCGCGGAGCACTAGGCCCAGCCCGCAATGGCCGCAGACCCGCGATGGCTGAGGACCGGGCGGCGCCTGACCGCAGTGCCCGCAGAACGCGACGAGCTCGAGGCCGCGATCGTCGACCTCGACCGAGCGAAGTGCTCGCAGCCGCCTCATACGTGAGCCTCATGGCGATCGACCTCTTCGCCGAGCGCGCAGAGCGCCGGAACATCGTGCAGTCTGGTGGCGTCGCGACCGTCGATGAGGGCGAGCAGCTGGCGGTGGGCGGCGAACGGCGCGTCCGAGAGAACGCGCGTTCCCGTCGTCCGAAGCTTGGCGTCGTGACGTGCGCGTCGGAACAGCGCCGTCGGCAGCGGACCTGCTGCGGCGCGGACGCGATAGGCCCACAATGCGACATCGTCGTCGGGCAGATGACTGCCGGCGATGACGACCGCGTCGGGGCTCAGAGACTCGACGACGTCCGCGAGGCCCGAGACGCCGGACACGGGTAGCGCCACCACGCGCGCGCCGGAGCGGCCGCAGAACAGCTCGAGCGCGCGGACGCCGAGCGCCTCGGGATCGAGCTCGTTGCGCGTGGCGTCACCGACGAGGATCGCGTGCGGGCGCACCGGCGGTGGCACGAGGCGCTGCGCGCGGCGAAGCCAGCCGTCGGCCCAGCGCGCCGCAAGCGCCCAGGGGGCGCTGTCGATGCCATAGCGGTCGTCGAGCTCGTCCAGCGACGGGAGCAGGACCTCTTCGACCGAGCGTTCGAGCGAGCGCAACGCCAGCGCGGACTCCATCGCGCTGTCGGCGCGGTCGAGCTCGAAGCGGGCCAGTGCCCCGACGAGGGTGTGCGTGTCCGTGCTGAGCGCCTCCCGCGCGCGGCTGACGGCGGACGAGATCGACAGACCCTGGCCCAGCGCGTCGCGCAGGGCGGCGACCTCACCGTGCGTGTAGAGCCGGTGACGGCCAGCGGAACGCTGCGGTTGGGGGTAGCCGAAGCGGCGTTCCCAGGCGCGCAGCGTGTTAGGGCTCACGTTGAGCAGGGTGGCCGCTTCACTCGTCTTCAGGGTCCGCATAGAGAACATGATGCGCGCTCGTCCAATCCCTTGCAAACTCAGCCGCCGGGACTTTGCATGCGCTCGCCGTTCAAAGTTGGATGTTCGCGCTGTTCTGGCTCGCAATTGCAGGCCATTCTTCCCCACCTCGCCTGAGTCCACGGGACGGATAGGCGGTGCCCCCCGGCCCGCTGATCCTGCATGAAGGAACACATGCTGCCAGGGCCATCTGGTGATATCAAGCGTGTTTGGCGCGGGACGTATCGTCCATTTGACCGGGTTTCTAGACCGTTGGCGCACATACAGAAAGTCGGTAGGTCGTCAAGGCATGATCACAGCCATTGGCTCTTTGTATAGCTTCGCTCGTCGAAGGCTGCGCAGTTAGGTTGGCCCACTTTTTTACACTGCATATGGCCGTGGGTACTAGTCCCGCATCTCGATCAGCTCGATTACTTTAGACCCCCGTTCACCCCACCCGGAGGTCGAGATGACCAAGTACCGCGCCTACCCGTTCCTCATCGCGGCGATCAGCCTGTTTGCGGCGGCTGGCGGAGGCTTCCGCATCACCTGAGATCGCTGTGCGGCAGTCGTCACGGGAGGCAGGAGCTACAGTCTCGGCGTGACGGTCGCTCACGGAGAAGCTCGTCCAAAGGCCGCTGTGGTCGCGGCGCTGCTGATCCTCGGCGCCGCGGTGCCGGGGCTGGCCCTCGCTTCAGCGGACAACCTGCTGGCGCCGCAGACGCTCGTGCTGGGCGCCTGCGCGTTTGCCAGCGTGCTCAACGCATCCAAATGGGAAGGAGCAACTCAGGTCTCGGCCGCGTTCGTGTGCTGGATGCTCGCGGTCGCGTTCGTGAGTCCGGTCGGAGCGTTTGCGGTCGCCGTCGCCGCCGAGCTGGGCACGTGGGCGGTCCAGCGCTACCGCCTCGTCGCGCTTCCGGTCAACCTGGCGGCTAGCGCCGTTCCGGCGCTGCTCGCCGGGTTGGCCTTCTTCGCGCTCACGGGCGGCGTCATGGACAACGCCAACCTCGACACGATCGTCGCGCTCGCGCTCGTCGGTGTGGGCTTCCTGGTGCTGAACTTCGCGCTGCTGAGAACGCTCGCCGTCCTTCTCGACGGCGGCCGGCTCGAGGAGGCGCTGCGCCCTCCACGCGAGCTCGTGCCGTCGCTGGCGCTGACCATCTCCCTCACGCTCGCGATCTCCGGCGTCTACGCACGCTACGGCGAGGCCGCGGGGCTGTTCGTGGTTCTCGTGATAGTGACCTTCACCTACATGTCACGGCTGGTCATCATCGCCAGGCAGCGCACAGGGCAATACGCGTCGCTGTCCTGGGGCGTCCTGTCGGCGCTCGTGCGCTCGCTCGATCGTCGCGACGGCCGCACCGCGCGACACAGCGCGGCGGTTGCCGCGTTCGCGCGCGACATCGCGCTGGAATGCGGGATGAGCAAGCGCGACACCGAGCTGGCACACACCGCGGGGCTGCTGCATGACATCGGCCGCTTCGCACTGCCCGATCGCGTGATGGAGCGCCACGGCACGCTGACCGAAGACGACTGGGAGGCGATTCATCTGCATCCCGCGCTCGGCGGAGACCTCCTTAAGGATCTCGGCGTCTACGGTCCCGTCGCCCAGATCGTCCGCACGCACCACGAGCGCATCGACGGCCGCGGCTACCCCGACCGGCTCAAGGGCGACGACATCCCGCAGATCGCGCGGATCGTCGCGGTCGCCGAGGTCTACGACACGTTGACGGCCAAGGACACCTACCGCGATCGCATGACCTCCTTCCAGGCGATCAACGAGTTGCGTCGCGTCGCGGGACGCCAGCTCGACGCGCGCTACGTCGAGGCGCTCGCCTCACTGCTGGCCGGCCGCAGCCTCGAGTACCGCCACGCCGACACCGCCGACTTCGACTCCGAGCTTGCGATCCAGAGCCGCATCGCCGATGCCGTCTCGACCGACTCCGCCGCCGGCTCGGGCATGAGCGCGATCGCCGGGAAGCCGAACCTCTAAGCCTGATCCACGCTAAGCCGCCGCTGCAGTGTGAACCGCGCGCGCTGGCCCCTATCGAGCGACCGCGGCGCCCGTGACGGCCCAGCGGTCGCCGGCGAAGCGCCAGCCCAGCGTCAGCAGCCGCACGCCGACAAGCGCCAGCAGCCCCGCCCAGACACCGGTGATGCCCCAGTGCAGCGTCAGCGCAAGCAACGCGACGGGCACGTAGACGCCGAGCCCGGCGAGCGCCATCGAGCCGGCGAGGTAGCGCGTGTCGCCTGCGCCGATGAGGATGCCGTCGAGCGCGAAGACGACCGCCGCCGCCGGCTGCATCAGCGCGAGCATGACCCAGATCGCGCCCGCGCGCTCGATGACGGCCGGGTCTGAGGTGAACGCGCGCGGGAGCGGGCCGGCCAGCGCCAGCAGCAGCGCAGAGAACAGACAGCCGGCGACCAGCGACCAGCCGATCGTGCGCAGCGCCGCCGCCCGCGCGCTCGCACCGTCGCCCGCGCCGAGCAAGCGCCCGACGAGCACCTGCGCAGCGATTGCGATCGCGTCGAGCACGAGCGCCGCGAAGATGAACAGGCCCATCGCGATCTGGTGCGCGGCGAGCGAGGTCTCGCCGATCCGGGCGATCACCGCGCTGGCCGTGGCGAACGCCAGCACGAGCGCGGCCGAGCGAACGAACAGCTCGCCGGAGATCCGCACCAGCGGCGCAAGCAGCGCTCGCTGCGGACGACGGGCCGCGCCGGTCCGCGTGGCGCCGCGCAGCAGCAGCCAGGCGAACGTCGCGCCCATCCCGGCCTGCGCGAGCACGGTGCCGGCAGCCGAGCCATCCAGGCCCCAGTCCAGGCCGTAGACGAACCACACCTCCAGCACGGCGTTGGCCGCCTGCGCCACCACGACGACGAGCAGCGGCGTGCGCAGATCGCCGATCCCGCGCAGGTAGCCCTGGCCGGCGAGCGCGACGAGCGCCGGCACGAGGCCGATCGCGCTGATGCGCAGGTAACGCGCGGCGAGCTCAGCGGTCCCGCCGCGGCCGCCGAGCAGCGCCACCAGCGGGTCGGCGAGCAGCGCGCACAGGGCCATCAGGACGACGCCGAGCGCACCCGCCAGCCACAGCGATTGCGCCGCCAGCTCGGACGCCCGCGCGTGGTCTCCGGCGCCGTGCAGCCGCGCGACTTGCGCGGTGGTCCCGTAGGTCAGGAAGATGCACAGCGAGACGAGCGTCGTGAGCACGGTCGCCGCGATCGCGAGCGCCGCGAGCTGCGGCGTTCCGAGGTGCCCCACGATCGCCGTGTCGACCAGCAGGTACAGCGGTTCGGCCGCGAGCGCGCCGAGCGCCGGGATCGCGAACCGGCGGATCTCGCGATCGTGCGGCGACGGGCGGAGGCTCAGCACGCGCCGGACTCTACGATGGCGCCATGGCTCGCCCGCTGCGTGTCGGTGTCGGGATCCTCGCGATTCTCGCCGCCGGTTGCTCCTCCGAGGGCGCGCCGGTCCCGCGGGCCTGCGCGAGCGAGCCGGCGGCAATCGTCGAGGCGCTCGCGGGCGCCCCCGGCGCGGTCGTGCTCGACGACGGTACGCGCATCTCGACCTGCGTCAGCCGCGCCCGCTCGCCCGAAGAGCTGCAAACGCTGGCGGTTGTTCTCACGCGCGTGGCCGACGAACTCGGCGACCGGGTCGAGGGGGACACCGAGGCCGCAACGGCGCTCGGCTACCTCGCCGGCGCGGTGCAGAGGGGCGCGGCCTCCAGCCAGGCCGGAGTCGCCGCGCAGCTCTCCGCGCGCATCGAGCGGGCGGCGGGACGGATCGGCGGCGCGCCCGCCGCCGCCGCCGACATGCAACGCGGGCTGCAAGCCGGCCGGCGCAGCGGATGAAGCTGCGGCTGTACCACCACCGCGACGGCGCGCGGATCGCCTACCGCGAGGCCGGCGTCGGACCGAGCTTGTGCCTCGTCCACAGCGCGGGGCTCTCGCACCGCGAGTTCGCCCCGGCCGTCGAGCACCTCAGCGATCGCTTCCGCCTCGTGCTGCCCGACCTGCCTCTGCACGGCGATTCGGAGGATCGCCCGCGCCACCCCTACACCCGCGACTGGCTCGCCGAGGTCATGGCCTCATTCTGTCGCGAGACCTGCGGTCCACATGCGGTCGTGGGCGGCCACGGCGCCGGCGCGGAGATCCTGCTGCGCGCGTCGGTCACCGGTCAACTCGCGCCCGAGCGGCTCGTGCTCATGCCCAACCGGCTGCACCGCCCGCCCGAGCGTTCGCGGCTGCCGGCGCCGCTGCGGGCGCTCGCACCCGCCGCGTCACTGCCCGGGCTCGATCGAGCGGCGTCGCGGCTGGTCCGGCTGGCGTACCGGCCTGAGCACGGGATGAAGCTCACGGCGCGCGGCAACCCCGCGGCGCGCGACCTGCTGCGCCACGCGACCGCCGATGTCGCCGGCAACACGAACCTCATCCGATCGTGGTCGCGCTGGGTGCGGCGCTGGCCCAAGGGCGCCCAGACGGATCTGCTCGAGGCCTATCCACGCCTGGATGGCCGGGTGCTGCTGCTGTGGGCCGACCGCGACCGCTACCACCCGCTCGCCGGTGCCGAGGAGGCGCTCGACCTGCTGCCGGACGCCCAGCTGCGCGTGCTTCCGGGCACCGGCTTTCTGATCGCCTACGACGATCCGGTCGGCGTGGCGCGCGAATTGACGGCGTTCTGCGGATAGGCGGTGTAGGTGCCTACGGCGCTCCGATCCGGTCCGGCGGCCAGTAGGTGACGACCGCCTTGCCGATGATCCAGTCACGCGGGACCGGCCCCCAGTAGCGGCTGTCGTTGGACGCGCCGCGGTTGTCGCCCATCAGAAAGTATTCGCCGCCCGGCACCGTGATCGGATCGAGGTTGCACTCGGTCGATGCGCCGCACGCCGCCGTGAATGGCTCGCGGGTCAGGCGCCCGTTGCGGATCACGTGGCCGTCGCGGACGGCGATCGTGTCGCCCGGCAGGCCGACGACGCGCTTGACGAAGGTCTGATCGGAGTGCTGGCCGGTCGGGCGCGAGCACGAGCGGTGGCTCGCGGCGCCGTAGTAGTCGGGTCCCTCGCCCGCGATCCCGCAGCGATCGTCGTCGGCGCCCGCCGGCGGCCTGAAGACCGTGATGTCGCCGATCTTCGGATCGGAACCGAGGTGGTGGGAGATGCGATCGACGATCACGCGCTGGCCCACCCGCAGCGTCGGCGCCATCGAGCGCGACGGGATGACGTACGGCTTGACCGCGAAGGCCTGGATCGCGAGCGCGAAGAACAGCGCGGCCGCGACGATCGCGACGAGCTCGGCAAGCGACTTCAGTCGGCGGGCTGGCACCGTGCAAGCGTAGTGGCGCTGTGGTGCTGCACGCCGCAGCGGCCTCTACGCGGCCGAGCCGCGCGCCATCTTGCGCAGGTCCATCGCCTCGCTGTAGGTCGCCTCGTCGACCCCGTGCTCGAGCGCGACGTCGCGCAGCATCCGGCCCGAGGTCGCGGCCTCCTTGACGATCGCGGCGCCCTTGTCGTAGCCGATGTAGGGATTCAGCGCGGTCGCGGCGGCGAGCGTGGACTCCGCCGAGCGCTGGCAGCCTTCGGCGTTGGCCTCGATGCCCTCGACGCACTTCTCCGCGAAGAGCGTGCTCGTCGTCGTCAGCAGGTGGATCGAGCCGAGCAGGTTGCGCGCGATGAGTGGGATGCGGACGTTGAGCTCGAAATTCCCCTGCAGTCCGCCGATCGTGATCGCGACGTCGTTGCCGATGACCTGGGCGCCGACCTGCATGACGACCTCGGGGATGACCGGGTTGACCTTCCCCGGCATGATCGACGAGCCCTTCTGCAGCTCGGGCAGGAGGAGCTCGCCGATGCCCGCGCGCGGACCGGAGCCCATCATCGCGAGATCCTGAGCGATCTTCGTCAGCGAGACGGCGATGACCTTCAGCGCCCCCGACAGCTCGACCAGGGCGTCGCGGTTGGCCTGCGCCTCGAACGGATCCTCGGGTGCCGAGATCTCCAGGCCGCTGGACTGCGACAACCGTGCGCGGATGCGCTCGGCGAACTCCGGGTGCGTGTTCAGCCCGTTGCCGACGGCGGTGCCCCCGAGCGGGATCTGGGCGACTTGTGGCAGCGCGTTGCGCACGCGACGCGCGCCGAGCCGAACCTGCGCGGCGTAGCCGGCGAACTCCTGGCCGAGCGTGACCGGAACGGCGTCCATCAGGTGCGTACGGCCGCTTTTGACGATGTCTTCGTACTCGCCGGCCTTCGCGGCGAACGCCGCCTCCAGGCGCTCGAGCGCCGGCAGCAGGCGGTTTGTCGCCTCGTCGAGCGCGGCAAGGTGCACGGCGCTGGGGAACACGTCGTTGGACGACTGGCCCATGTTGACGTGGTCGTTGGGGTGAGCACCCTCGCCGGCGAGGTTCGCGATGACTTCGTTGGCGTTCATGTTCGTCGACGTGCCCGACCCGGTCTGAAAGACGTCGATCGGAAACTGATCGTCGTGCTGCCCGGCTGCGATCGCATCGGCGCCCGCGGCGATGCGCTCGGCGAGCTCGGGATCGAGCTTGTCCAGGTCGGCATTGACGCGCGCTGCTGCTCCCTTGATGGCGGCGAGCCAGCGGATGACGCTGACCGGGACGCGCTCACCGGAGACCGGGAAGTTCTCGACGGCCTTGGACGTCTCGCCGCCCCACAGCTGCTGCTCGGCCACGCTCATCTCAGACGTCCTCCGCTCGTTTCATCACTCAAGCTACAACGCTAGCGGGGTGCGCTAGGGACTGTCGGCCGCGGCCTGCGCGGCGAAGCGCCCGCTGACGACGCGCACCGCCGGCTTGGCCTTGGACTGCAGGTCGAACAGGCCCTTCTGGTTGACCCCGCGCACGAGCTTGATGTTCGGCACCTGCCTGATGATCGAGCCGCCGTAGAACGACGGCGCGACAGCGAAGTCACGCAGGTTCCAGACCAGCGCACCGGCGAGATTGGGGATGCTCGCGTAGGTCGAGAGGTGCAGATCCAGCAGGTGCGACTGGAAGGCGTAGCCGCCTGGCAAGGTCGTGACGTTGCGGCCGTTGGCCTCCGCGCCGAACTCCGTGACGACGATCACCTTTCGCGGGAAGACCTTGCGGATCGCGCTCAAGCGGGTGCGGATCTCGCTGCGGATCTGCTCGGCGCTCGCATTCGTCGACTCGTACCAGCCGATGTAGTTCGTCCAGCCGATCATGTCGATGTTCTTGTAGATCTCAGACGTCTGGCGCGGCGGGTGCGCGCCCCAGATGTCCAGCGCGACAGGGCGGCCCGGATCGACCCGCTGCAGCTCGGCGGCCATCGAGTCGACGTACGGGATCTGTCCGTCCGGATGCCCGTTGCCCGCGATCTCGTTGGCGAGGTTCCAGGCGATGACCGACGGGTGCAGCGAGTCCTGGCGGAAGGTCGTGCGCACGCGCTCCTTGGCCACCCGCACGCGCTGCGCGCCGCGCGAGGTCCAGGCGCCCGGGGCATCGGTCGGACCGACGCCCTGCCAGATCATGATCCCGGCCGCGTCGAGGCGCTCCAGCAGGCCCACATCCAGCGGGTGTTGGGAGCGGGTGGCGTTGGCGTCGATCGCCTTGAGCTGTTCGACGAGGAGGTCCTGATCGGCGGGCAGCAGGGCATCGCCGCGACCCAGGACGTCCTCGTGGATCGACGCGCCGCGCATGCGGACGGGTCGTCCGTTGAGCAGCAGCTGGTTGCCCTGCGCCTTGATCTCGCGCAGGCCGACGCGGGCGCGGTAGGTCGCCTCGCCCGGAACTTGCAGCTCGAGGTCCCACAAATCCGGTTTCTCGGGGGACCACAGCTCCGGGTTCTCGACGACCGCCGAGCCGACGAGCACCTCGGTAGCACCCTTGGAGATCGGCTCGGGCGCGAAGTCGAGCTCGACCTTCCGGTCGCCGTGCGTCAAGGTCCCCTTCGCGCTGAGCTGGCGCGGCTCGCCGTGGTTGCGTACGTGTACGCGCATCTCGACGAGCGCGCGCCCGTCCGGTTGCAGGCGCGTGCGCAGATAGGGATGCAGGATCTCGCTCTGGCCGATCCGGCGGATGCTCACACCTCGGTTGATGCCGCCGAAGTTGAACCACAGGCGGTGCCAGCCGTCACGCTTCATCGCCGCCGGCCCGCGCCAATCGACGCGTACGACAAGCGAGTGGGTCTGCCCGGCCTTCAAAAAGGAGCGCACCTCGAACGGCAGGTACTCACCCTTGTGCGCCCCCGCCTGCTCCCCGTCGATGAAGACCGTCGCCATGTGATTAACCGATTCGAAGCGGATCGTGTAGAACCCGTCGCTCGGCACGTCGATGTGGGTGCGATACCAGCCGACCGTTCCGCGGAAGGCGGCGAGGCCGCTGCTGCCGCTGATGCTGGTCGCGTTGGGGACGAACGGGATATGGACGAGCTTGCCCTTGAAGTCGCCGGTCTGAAAGCCCTGGTCGAGACCGACGTCGTCGCGGTCGCTTCGATAGCGCCAGTTGCCGTCGAGCTGGGCGCGATCGCCCGGGCCTTCGTAGATCGCCGGCGCGCCGCCGTGGCTGCCAAGGACGACGGCATCGGGGACGCTGTCGGGCGCGGCGGACGAGACCGCGACCAGCACGCCCCCCAGCACGAGCACGAGCGCGCCCAAGCCACGGAGCGTCTCCGGCATCAGCCGCCTGCTCACTGTGCCCTGTTCATCGTGTCTGTAGCAACTCCTGCGGCTCGTCAGGTCGCGCGCAGGGCAAGGCTGCCGGCGCGGATAATCCCCTCGCCGTGCGGAACACGGCGACGGCAGAGTAGCGTGCAGGGTGCAAGCGCACGTTGGTCACGCGCGTTTTGCACAGATCATGGGCCGCCAGTACGACACGATCGACGCCCGCCTGTCGACGTGGATCGCGCGCCAGTCGATGTTCTTCGTTGGCAGCGCTCCACTCTCCGGCGACGGACACGTCAACATCTCGCCGAAAGGTCCGATCGGATCGCTGCGTGTGCTCGGGCCGACGACGGTCGCATACCTGGACATCATCGGCAGCGGCGCCGAGACCATCGCCCACGTGCGCGAGAACGGACGGATCGTCGTGATGTTGTGCGCCTTCGAGGGGCCGCCACGGATCGTTCGCCTGCATGGGCGCGGCGAGGTGCTGCTGCCCCACCACGACGACTACGCCGCCGTCATGGCGGCCGCCGAGTTCGACGACCCCGCGGTACCCGCGGCGTGGCGCTCGATCGTCCGCGTCGAAGTCTCGAGGATCGCGGACTCCTGCGGCTACGGCGTCCCGCTGCTGAGCCACGAGGGGCAGCGCCCGCACAGCCCGGCGTGGGCGCGCAAGAAGCTGCGCGTCGGCGGTCAGGCCGCGCTCGACGACTACGTCGCGGAGAAGAACGCGCGATCGATCGACGGGCTCCCTGCGCTATTGACGCCTCCTACTGCCGAATGAACGTGGACGTATCTGTAGCCTCCGACTATGCACGTTCGCAGTTTCCGTAGGTGTTGTTTTGAGTAGGCGCCGGGCGCCATGACAAGCACGTTTGCGCGTGCCACAAGAGGAGGGATGTTCCTCATGAAAAAGCAGGCCAGTGCGCTCGCTATCGCCACGCTGATGGCGGTCGGCGCCATCGGTGTTTCCGCCTGCGGAAGCAACAACAAGAGCAGTAGCAGCGGCGGCAGTGCCGGCAGCGGCGGTGGCGAGGCCAAGAAGGGCGGCTCGATCAGGATCGGGAGCGTCCTTCCGGACTCCTACGACCCCGTGCTCCTGCAGACCAATCAGGGCAACCAGGCGTTGCAACTCGTCTACACCGGGTTGGTCACCTACAAGCACGTCGAGGGTCCGGGAGGGTCCGAGCTCATTCCGGGCCTGGCCGAAGCGCTGCCGACGATCTCGGCGGATCGCAAGACCTACACGTTCAAGCTGCGTCCAAATCTGAAGTACTCAGATGGCTCGCCCGTCAAGGCCTCGGACTTCGAGCACACGATCAAGCGACTGCAGTTCCTCGGTGGTCCGTTCTCGTCCTTCTCGTCGGTGATCAAGGGTGTCACCGAATACCAGAAGGCCAAGAAGGCGGACGCCGATATCTCCGGCATCACCTCCGACGACGCGACCGGCGAGATCAAGGTCGAGCTGACCGAGCCCAACGGCTCGTTCCTGTACGCGATCGCGCTGGTGAGCGGGGCGCCGACGCCGGCCGCGAAGTCGCCGTTCAAGAGGTCCACCCCGCCCGGCGTCGGCCCGTACACGATCGACATCAAGAACCCGACGCGTGAGTTCGTCCTAAACAAGACGCCCGGCTTCAACATCCCGGGCATCGCCAAAGGCAACATCGACACGATCACCGTCGTCAAGGAAACGGTGACGAAGATGACCCAGGACGTCATCGACGGAAAGCTCGACTTCATGACCGAGGATCCCACGGGCGATCTCCTGCCCGAGGTCAAGGCCAAGTACCCCAACCGCTTCCGAATGGATCCCAACCCGCCGAACACGTACTGGTTCTTCATGAACGAGACGACGAAGCCGTTTGACAAGAAAGAGGTTCGCCAGGCGGTGAACTACGCGATCGACAGCCGGGCGCTGCAGAGGATCTTCGGCGGCCGGCTGGAGCCGAGCTGCAACTTCCTGCCGCCGTCGTACGCGCGCATCGGCTACAAGAAGATCGATCCGTGTCCGTACGGCGATCCGGCGGGGCCGCCTGACCTCGCCAAGGCCCGCGAGCTCGTCGATAAGTCCGGCTACAAAGGCATGAACGTCACCGTATGGGGCAACACCAAGGACCCGCGACCGGCGATCGTCGAGTACCTGCGCGACACGCTCAACCAGATCGGATTCAAGGCCAAGTCGAAGGTCCTCGAGCAGCAGGTCTACTTCGGGATCATCGGGACGAAGAAGACCGGGGCCCAGATCGGGTTCACCGACTGGTATCAGGACTTCCCCCACCCGGCCGACTTCTTCGAGCCGAACCTGAGTGCCAAGGCGTTGGCGTCGACGCCGACGTTCAACTTCCAGTTTAAGAGCAACCCGAAGCTCGACGCGGCGCTGAAGAAGCTCGGCCCGGAAGCCGATCCGGCGACGGTTGCCGACCAGTGGGCAGCGCTTGACCGGACGGTCGTCGAGGACGCGAACGTGGCGGTCTACGGCAACGAGCTGACGACGTCGTTCTTCTCGGATCGGATGAACTTCGACTGCGCGGGAGTCCACGTCGTCTACAAGAACGACTGGTCGTTGTTCTGCCTGAAGTAGCGGTCAGTGACGGCGGTCGCGGGCGCGCCTCGGCGCTGTCGCGGCCGCCGCGCTGCTCACTGTCCTCCAAGCGAGGAACAGGTGGCGATCGAGCCCGCATCTGAGCTGGCGTCGGCGGTCCCGGAGGCGATTATCGCCGAGGGGGGCCGCACGCGGGTCGCCGGCCTCGCGCCGTGGCGGATCGCGCTGCGGCGGCTGCGCCGCAACAGGGTGGCGCTCGCGTTCGGCGCGCTGTTCCTCGTCATCGTCGCCATGTGCCTGGCGGCGCCGATCTACGCCAGTCAGATCGCGCACACCGATCCGTTCAAGAACCACCTGACCGACCAGATCACGATCGACGGCGTCAAGAGGGACGTCGTTGCGCCCAGCGGCGTTCCGATCGGCCCGACCTATTCGGGCCGCTTCTTTCTCGGTGCCGACGGCAACGGTCGCGACATCGCGGTGCGGCTGCTCTACGGCGGGCGGACCTCGCTGACGATCGGCATCGGCGCCGCGCTGATGTCGACCCTGCTCTCGATCGTGGCCGGGACGCTCGCGGGCTTCTACCGCGGTCGGGTGGACGCGGTCATCACGCAAATCCTGAACCTCATCTGGTCCTTTCCGCCCGTGCTGCTCGGCATCGCCCTGGGCACGGCGCTCGCGCTCGGCGGCCTGAAGATCGGGCCGCTGGAGCTCGACGGCGACTCCAAGCTGATCCCGAGCATCATCATCGCCATCGTCACCGTGCCGTACACGGCGCGCCCGCTGCGGGGGCAGGTGCTCGCCCTGCGTGAGAAGGAGTTCGTCGAGGCTGCGCGCGCGCAGGGCGCGGGATCGCTGCGAATCATGTTCTCCGAGATCCTTCCCAACCTGTCGTCGACGCTCGTCGTCTTCTTCCCGCTGATGGTCGCCAGCGCGATCGGGTTCGAAGCGGCGCTGTCGTTCCTCGGCGCCGGGGTGCGGCCGCCCAACCCGTCCTGGGGCACGATGATCGCCGACGGCGTGGAGCGGATCATCACCGGGCCGCACCTCGCGATCGTGCCCGGGGTCATGCTCGTGCTGAGCTTGCTCGGCCTGAACGTCTTCGGCGACGGCGTACGCGATGCCTTCGACCCGCGCGCGAAGGTGCGCGTGAGACGCTCATGAAGCGCTTCGTCATCCGGCGCATCCTCGGCATGATCTTGGTCCTGTTCGCGATCTCGATCGCGACGTTCTGCATCTTCAACGTCATCCCCAACAGCGATCCGGCTCAGCGGCTCGCCGGCCGCAACCCGACGAAGGGCCAGATCGAGGCGATCCGCCGTCAGTGGGGCTTCGACAAGCCGGTCTACGTGCAGTACGTCAAGACGATGGAGAAGGTCTTCAGCGGCGATCTCATCTCTTACGTCAGCCAGATCGAGGTCGACAAGGAGATCCTCCAGGACGCCCCGCGCACGTTCTCGCTCGCGATCGGCGCGGCGATCATGTGGATGGCGTTCGCGGTCGCCTTAGGGCTCTACACCGCGGTGCGGGCGGGTAGGTTCGCCGACCGGTTCCTCACGGCGCTTGCGCTGATCGGCATATCGATGCCGGTCTTCTGGATCGGTGCGCTGATGAGCTACTACCTCGGCTTCAAGTGGAACATCTTCCCCAACGGCGGCTACGTGCCGTTGACCGAAGATCCGCTGCAGTGGGCGTACCACCTCATCATGCCGTGGACGGCGCTGTCGCTGCTGTTCATCGGCGTCTACTCGCGCATCCTGCGCTCCAACGTCCTGGACACGATCAACGACGACTACGTGCGCACCGCTCGCGCGAAGGGCCTGTCGGAGCGCCAGGTGCTGCTGCGCCACGTGCTGCGCAACTCCCTGATTCCGATCGTGACGCTGTGGGGGCTGGACTTCGGCGCCGTGGTCGGCGGGGGCGCGCTGCTCACCGAGACGGTGTTCGACCTGCAGGGTGTCGGCCAGTATGCCGCCGAGTCGGTCGCCCAGCTCGATGTGCCACCGGTGCTCGCGATCGTCATGTTCGGCGCGTTCTTCGTCGTCGTCGTCAACACCGTGGTGGACATCGTGTACGCAACACTGGACCCGAGGATCCGGCTGACATGAGCAGCGCCGAGCCGATCCTGCGCGTGAGCGACCTCGAGGTGTCCTTCGCGACCGACGAGGGGCTTGTGCGGGCCGTCGACGGAGTGACGTTCGAGCTTGCGGCCGGGGAGGTGCTGGCGGTCGTCGGCGAATCGGGCTGCGGCAAATCGGTGACGGCGATGACGCTGCTCGGGCTGACGCGCTCGGCCAACGCCCGCTTCGCCGGTGCCGCGTACTACGGCGACACCGAGCTGCTCGGCGCGTCGGACGCGGAGCTTCAGCAGATCCGCGGCGCGGAGATCGCGATGGTCTTCCAGGACTCGGCGTCGTCGCTGAACCCCGTGCAGCGCGTCGGCAGACAGATCGCCGAGCAGATCCAGGCGCACGAGAAGGTCACCGACGCGCAGGCCCGCGAGCGAGCGATCGAGCTGCTCGAGCGGGTCGGGATCCCGAACGCGCGCAAGCGCGTGGATGCCTATCCGTTTGAGATGTCCGGCGGCATGCGCCAGCGCGTGATGATCGCCCTGGCGCTGTCGTGTGACCCGAGCGTCCTGATCGCCGACGAGCCGACGACGGCGCTGGACGTGACGATCCAGGCGCAGATCCTCGAACGCTTCCGCGAGCTCGTCGCGCAGATGGGCGCCTCGGTCATCCTCGTGACGCACGACCTGGGGGTGGTGACGGACATCGCGGACCGGATCGCGGTCATGTACGCGGGACGGATCGTCGAGCAGGGAGCGCTGGACGAGATCTTCTATGACCCGCAGCACCCCTACACCTGGGGCCTGCTGGGCTCGATTCCACGCCTGGACCGCCCGCGGCCCAAGCGCCTGCCGACGATCCCGGGACTACCGCCGTCGCTCGCGGACCGCCCGCAGGGCTGTCACCTGCGCCCGCGCTGCCCGCACGAGTTCGATCAGTGCGCGAAGACGCCGCCGCTGGTGGCGCGGGTGCCCGGAGCTACCGCCCATCTCGATCGCTGCTGGCTGTCGTGCGATCGCAAACGCGAGCTGCGCGAGATCGAGCCGGGCGTCATCGGGCTGCGGGGCAAGCACGAGGTCGAGTTGACGAAGGGGGGCGCGGGCTCATGAGCTCGCTACTGGAGGTCGAGCACCTCACGATGCATTTCCCGGTGCGGGGCGGGACCGTGATCGACCGCCAGGTGGCGAAGGTACATGCGGTCGACGACGTGACGTTCTCCATGGTCGAGGGTGAGACCGTCGGGCTCGTCGGCGAGTCGGGCTGCGGCAAGACGACGCTGTCACGGACGCTGCTGCGGCTGCTCGAGCCGACCGGCGGGACGATCCGCTTCCGCGGCACGGACGTCACCCATGCCAAGGGGAGGGCGCTTGCGCCGATGCGCCGCCAGATGCAGATGGTCTTCCAGGATCCGTATGCGTCCTTGAACCCGCGCAAGCGGGTGGGGCAGATCATCGGGATGCCGCTCGCGCTACACGGCACCAAGCGCGATGCGCGTGAGGAGCGCGTGGCCGAGCTGCTGGAGCGTGTCGGGCTGTCGCCCGAGCACATCAATCGCTTTCCGCACGAGTTCTCCGGTGGTCAGCGCCAGCGGATCGGTGTGGCGCGCGCGCTCGCGCTGGAGCCGCGGCTGATCATCCTCGACGAGCCGGTGTCCGCACTGGATGTCTCGATCCAAGCGCAGATCGTCAACCTGCTCGAAGACCTGCAGGAGGCGTTGGGCCTCACCTACCTGTTCGTCGCCCACGACCTGAGCGTGGTGCGCCATGTCTCTGACCGGATCGCGGTCATGTACCTCGGCAAGATCATGGAGCTGTCGCCGGCGGAGGAGCTGTACCTAAAGCCGATCCATCCCTACGCCGAAGCGCTGCTGGGCGCGATCCCGATCCCGGATCCGAAGGAGAACCGCGAGCGCGAGCGCGTCGTGCTGCCGGGCGAGCCGCCGAACCCGATGAACCCGCCTTCCGGTTGCGTGTTTCATCCGCGCTGTGAGTACGCCACCGACGTGTGCAGGTCGGTGGCGCCGCCGCTGATGGAGTACGCGGGCGGGCACCTCGCGGCATGCCATCACCCGCTGAACGTGACGCCGCGGGAGGTCGCGATGGCGAAGCGCTCGCCGGCCAGCCCGCTCAGCGCCGGGGACGAGACGCCGTCGCTGGCTGCGCCGGTCGCCGACGCGGGCTCGTAGCTACTCGGTGCAGCGCAAGCGCGCTACTTGTGGCGATCGTGCTCCTCCAGTGCGTTCTGGAGCAGCTCGATGAGTTCCGTCAGCCGGTGCCGGGTGAGCCCGACGCGGGCGAGCGTCAGGATCGGGACGTGGCGGGGATCTTCGACCGGGTGGGCCGGAAGCCGCAGATCCTCGGGCGGCCCGACCGGGGGCGGTCCCACGACCTGGCCCATCGAGACGACGAACTCCTCGATCTGGTGCTGCACGAGGAAGTGGTTGGCGAAGAGGATCGGCGTCTCGTCGAAGTCGATCCACTCAAGCGGGATTCCTATGGTCTGGGGCGAGGCGCTCATGAATGTTCCACCCAATCTCCGGGGTTTGTGTCGATCACCGGGATAGGCCACGGCGACTCGCTGTCAACGGCCCGCGGTTGCTGACGGCGCCCGTGCGGCCTACCGCCAGAGGACATGGACTACGACCGCTTCATCAGGATCGTCGCGCGCGCCGCAGGGATCCGCCAGCAAGAGGCCAAGCGCGCCACCCGCGCGACGCTCGAAACGCTTGCCGAGCAGCTCGAAGAGCGCATGTGGCGCGACCTCGCGCACAAGCTGCCCAACGAGCTTGAGCCCTGGATCGTCACCGCGGCGGCGTACGAGCCCTATGGCGCCGACGAGTTCGTGCGCCGTGTCGCCGATCGCGCCGGAGTCGATCCTCCGTTGGCCGAACGCGACATCAGGGCGGTCTTCGCCGCACTGGCGCAGGCGGTCGGCTTCGACGCCCTGACCGAGATCGTCGCCGATCTGCCGCCCGACTACGAGACGTTCCTGCCGCCCGGGCGCAGCGACGAGGTGGCGGCGTACGGGCGCTTCATCCACCGCGTGTTCGAACGCGGGGCGCTGCGCGACGAGGAGTCGGCCAAGCGCGCGGTCGATGCCGTGCTGGAGACGCTCGGCGAGCGGATCGCCCACGGCGAGGTCGAGGATCTGCTCGGGCGCCTTCCGCCCGAGCTTCACCCTCCGCTCAAGCGCGGCGACCATCACACGCAGGGCAAGGCCGAGCAGATGACGCTGATCGAGTTCATCGAGCGCGTCGTCGACCGCGAAGGCGTGACCGACGAGCAGGCGCAGGACCATATCCGCGCGGTCTTCGTGACGCTGCGCGAGGCGGTTGGCGACGACGAGTTCTTCGACGTCGTTGTCGAACTGCCCGAGGAGTACGTCAGCGCGGTCGCGTAGCCGCTGCTCAGCCCATCTTCATCGCGACGTACTTGATTTCCAGGTACTCCTCGATGCCCTCCGGCCCGCCCTCACGGCCGAACCCGGAATGCTTGATGCCGCCGAACGGAGCGCCGGCATTGGAGACGATCCCCTGGTTGAGGCCGACCATGCCGGTCTGCAGGCGTTCGGCGATGCGCAGCGCGCGGTTGAGCTCGGCGGTGTAGAGGTAGGCGACGAGACCGAACTCGGTGTCGTTGGCCGCGGCGATCGCCTCCTCATCGCTGGCGAACGCCTTGATCGGCGCGACGGGGCCGAAGATCTCCTCCTTCAACAGCCGAGCGTCGTCGGGGACGTCGACGAGGACCGTCGGCTTGTAGAAATGGCCCGGCCCCTCCAGACGCTCGCCTCCGCATAGCGCCCGGGCACCCTTGGACACCGCGTCGTCGACGAGCTCGGCGACCTTCTCCAGCTGGTCCTCGTCGATCAGCGGGCCGACCTCGACGCCGTCCTCGGTGCCGCGGCCGATCTTCAGCGCGCTCATGCGCTCAGCCAGCCCGGACGCGAACTGCGGGGCCACCGACTCGGCGACGTGGAAGCGGTTGGCGGCGGTGCAGGCCTCCCCGATGTTGCGCATCTTGGCGATCATCGCGCCGTCCAGAGCATCGTCGAGGTTGGCATCGTCGAAGACCAGGAACGGCGCGTTGCCGCCAAGCTCCATCGAGACACGCAGGATCTGCTCGGAGGCTTGGGCCATCAGCGTGCGGCCGACCTCGGTCGATCCCGTGAACGACAGCTTGCGCGTGCGGGCGTCCTTGATGAGCGGCTCCATGACCGAGCCTGAGGACCTCGCGGTGATCACGTTCAAAACGCCTGCCGGAAGCCCCGCCTGCTGGAGGATGTCGGCCAGCGCGAGCATCGACAGCGGTGTCAGCTTCGCGGGCTTGACGACCATCGTGCAGCCCGCTGCAATCGCCGGACCGATCTTGCGGGTTCCCATTGCCAGGGGGAAGTTCCAGGGCGTGATGAACACGCACGGGCCGACCGGCTGCTTCATCGTCAGCAGGCGGCCGCCCGCGGCTTCCTCGTGGCGGGTGAAGCGGCCGTCGATGCGCACCGCCTCCTCGGAGTACCAGCGCAGGAAGTTCGCGGCGTACGTCACCTCGGCCTTGGATTCGGCCACCGGCTTGCCCATCTCGAGCGTCATCAGCAGGGCGAGCTCGTCGGCGCGCTGCATGATCGCTTCGTAGGCGCGGCGCAGGATGTCGCCGCGCTCGCGCGGCGGCGTGCCCGTCCAGTCGCCCGCGCTGAAGGCGTCATGCGCGGCGCCGAGCGCCGCGAGCGCGTCCTCCACGGTGGCGTCGGCGACCTCGGCGATCGTCTCGCCGGTCGCCGGGTCCTCGACCGGGAAGGTGGCTGCGCCCGACGCAGCTCGCCACTCGCCGCCGATCAGCAGCTCGCGCGGGACGGCGTCGACAGCGGCGGCTTCGGCGGGTGCGAGGGCGGTGACGGGCACGGCCTGACCTTACCCGCGCTCATCCGGGCGCAGACGCGGTCGCCTCCCCAAGCTGCTCGCTGATCGCAACGTCGATCGAGTAGTCGATCGGCAGCACGATCAGCGACGGCACGTCGAGGTCCAGCGCATGGCGCAGGTGGCGCCGGAAATCGTCAGCTGAGGCGCAGCGCCAGGCCGGCATCCCGAAGGACTCCGCCAGGCGCACGAAGTCGGGGTTCGCAAACGACGTGCCGAATGCTTCGCCGAAGCGCTGGCGCTGCTTCCACGCGATCGAGCCGAAGCCGCCGTCCTCCCAGATGACGTTGACCACTGCGGTCCCCAGCCGCGTGGCGGTCTCGAGCTCCTGGGCGTTCATCAGGAAGCCGCCGTCGCCGCTGACGGCGACCACACGCCTCTGCGGATGGACGAGCTTCACCGCGATCGCGCTTGGCAGCGCGAAGCCCATCCCCGCCAGCCCGTTCGCGATCAGCACGGTGTCGGGCTCGTGGGCCGGGAACATGCGCCCGATCCAGAGCTTGTGCAGACCGACGTCCGACACGAGCACATCGCTGCGGCCGAGCGCCTGGCGCAGCTCCCATAGCGCGCGCGGCGGTTGCATCGGGAAGTGCTCGTCATCCGCTGCGGCTTCAAACCTCCCGAGGACGACGTCGCGCAGCTTCGACGACACCGCCGCTGGGCGCGCCGACAGGGGCTCGTGGCACTCCTCGGCGAGCCGCATGAGCACGTAGTTCAGGTCGCCGACGAGCTCGACCTCGGGCGTGAAGTAGGCGTCGATCTCGGCCGGCGCGGTGTCGATGACGACGATCTTCTTGTCGCGCCGCGGATTCCAGTGCTCGGGCGCGTGCTCGACGAGGTCGTAGCCGACGGTGATCACGACGTCGGCCTGCTCGAACCCCGCCATCGCGTAGTCACGCTCGTGCAGGCCGACGGTCCCGAGCGCGCGCGGGTCGGCGTAGTCCAGCGCCCCCTTGCCCATGAACGTCTCGGCGACCGGAATCCCGGTCGCGCGGGCGAACTCGCGCAGCGCGGGAGCCGCGCGTGCACGCAGGACGCCGTTGCCCGCGAGCACGACGGGGCTGCGCGCCGTGCAGATGCACTCCGCCGCGAGCATGAGCTCGCGCGAGCTCGGCTCGGGATGGACGTGCCGGCGGCGCGGCAGTGGCACCGCGTCCAGCGGCTGGGCCATGACGTCCTCGGGCAGCTCGAGGTGGGTCGCCCCCGGCTTCTCGTTCTCGGCGACCTTGAACGCCTTGCGAACGACCTCGGGGATGATCTCCGGGCTTGTCACGCGGGCGTTCCACTTCGTGATCGGTCGCAGCACCTCGACGAGGTCCACGACCTGGTGGGACTCCTTGTGCATCCACTCGAGCGCCCGCTGGCCGGTCAGGGCGACGAGCGGCGCGCGGTCGAGGTACGCATCCGCCACAGCGGTGACGAGGTTCAGCGCGCCGGGACCGAGCGTGCCGAGGCAGACGCCGGCCGAGCCGGTGAGGCGTCCGACCATGTCTGCCATGTACGCGCCGCCCTGCTCGTGGCGCACCGGCACGAAGGTGATCGACGAGTGGTGCAGCGAGTGGTTGAGGTCGAGCGTCTCCTCGCCCGGGATGCCGAAGACGTACCGGACACCCTCAGCCTCGAGGCACTCGACGAAGACGTCGGACGCGCGGCGAGCGGTCACAGGCGTCGGAATAGGCCCGTAGGCTGCGCAAGCACGTGAGCGACGTACCCATCAGCGCGCGTGGCGCAACTCCGGCGCGGGCGGCGTGTCCGCAAAGCAGATGAGATATCTCGCGCGAACAGGCCTGTTCGCCGCGCTGCTCGCCATCGCTCTGGCCGCCCCGGCACACGGCGCGTCGCGCCTCGTCGTGCGCGGCGCCGGCTTTGGTCACGGCGTCGGCATGAGCCAGTACGGCGCCCTCGGCCTCGCCAAGCAGGGCAAGGATCACGGCTTCATCCTCAGCCACTACTACACCGGGGCGCAGCTCGGAAAGCTTGCCGGCCCGAGCCAGGTGCGCGTGCTGCTGAGCAGCTCCGCGCAGATCGTCTTCAGCGGTGCGTCCGCCGTCGCGGGCCGCCAATCGCTCGATCCGGCGCTCTCCTACAGCGCCGTTCGCGGGCTCGGCGGCGCGGTGACGCTGCGCTCACGGTCCGGACGTGACATGGGCACGTACCAGTCGCCGCTGACGATCACCGGCGGGCCCTCGGGCTTCGTGTTGCGTGGCCGCGCGGCGAACGGCGTCACGGACGGACGCTACCGCGGCAACCTCCAGCTCAACGCCCCGGCGATCGGAGGGCTGTCGGCGATCAACGCCCTCGATCTCGAGGACTATCTGCTGGGCGTCGTCCCCGGCGAGATGCCGGCCAGCTGGCCCAACGAGGCGCTGCGCACACAGGCCGTCGCGGCGCGCACGTACGCGATCGCGACAAGCAAGGAAGGCGACGGCTTCGACCAGTACGCCGACACGCGCTCGCAGGTGTACAAGGGGATGGCGGCCGAGCAGCCGACGACGAACGCGGCCGTCGCGGCGACGAACGGCGAGATCGTCATCTTCGACGGCAAGCCGATCGTGACGTACTACTTCTCGACCTCGGGCGGGCGCACCGAGGACATCGAGAACTCGTTTCTCGGCGCGCAGCCTGTGCCGTACCTCGTATCGGTCGACGACCCGTTCGATGGTGAGTCGCCGCGCCACCGCTGGGTCGTGCGGATGAGTCTCGGCGAGGCCGAGCGGCGCCTGGGCGATCTCGTCGACGGCTCGCTGCGCCAGATCAAGGTTCTGCGCCGCGGCAAGTCGCCGCGCGTCGTGCGGGCGCAGATCGTCGGTACGGCGGGACGTGAGCTCGTCAGCGGCCCGCAGCTGCGCCGCAAGCTCGGTCTCTATGCCGCGTGGGCGCAGTTCACCGTGATCACCGCGACCGGCGCGCGCGGCGACGGCAGCAAGCCGTCGGAGCCGGTCAACACGGGCACGCCCGCTGGCGGCGCGGTTCCCCGGCTGGCGCGGGCGGCCTCGTTGTTGCAATTCGCCGGGACGATCACCGGCCGCGTGGCACCGACCGTCGCGGACGGCTGGGTGCGCGTCGAGCGGCTCGTGGGGAAGCGCTGGGTCGAGCTGTTCGAGGCGCGGACCGGCGTGGGCGGGGCCTACAACGCAAGGGTGAGGGTGCCGGGCTCATACCGGGTGCGGTACCGCGGTGAGGTCGGGCCGATGGTTCGAGTGGGGTAGCTGGAGCGGCGGCGGACGTGTAGCGGGACAGACTGCTCCCTTCGTCGGTGGCTGTCGCGCAATGGCCCGCGGGCCTGGGTTGGTGGGCTCGAGCGGTGGCGGTCGGCAGGAGCGTCGAGGCGGGGCGGGATCTGGTGTCGCGACGCGCCAGGGAGCCTGATCAGGCCCTGAGGTCTCCGTCAGGCGGCCGCGGCGGCCTGCTGGTGGGTGTGCAGCTTCAGCAAGTTGTGGGTGGCGGTGATCAGTCGTCATGCTGAGCGCACGGCGGAGCGGCCGCGGCGTTGGAAGCGATTTATCCCGCGGTTGAACTTCGTCTTACCGAATACCGGTTCGATCATGCCCTTGCGTTTGCGATACAGATCGCTGCCGTAATTGGTTTGCAGGACGCGGCGCATGAACGCGTAGAGGACCTCCGTCCCAGCCCGGCCGGGGAGTCTTGCGGTTGCCTCGCATCGGGCGGAATGAGGACTTGGATGCCACATTTGACGATCTGGTCCATCTCGACCTGATGCCAGTAGCCGGTGTCGGCGACCAGCACGCCCGGCGTGTCGGTCACCCCGACCGCCACGAACTCGCTCAGCGCGCCATCACAGACCGCGCCGAGCAGCCCGAAGTCCGGTGAGCTGACCGCATCTCAGCGGGCGATCACGACCTGCCCGGCGGTCACGGCGGCCTGCGCGTTGTAGCCCTGCAGTAGGCGCCCCTGGTCTTGGCGTTGCGGGAGTCCAGAGGTCAGGTTGATCTTCCCGGTGGGGATGTCGGGCGGCGTGTAGGGCTTCGGTGGCGCGCCGAGCCGCCGGCCGTTCTTCTGATGACCGTGCGCGCGGTAGTCCTCATAGGCCGTGTTTGCGGCACATTCGACCGCCAGCTCCTCATCCAGACGGCGCTTTGCCTTGACCAGTCGATTCTGGCGAGAGGCGGGGATCGGTCGGGGGCTTCGACGGCGCGGCGCTCATCCAGATCGCGTTTGGCGCCACGGAACCAGCGCTCGCGACCCTCGCGTGTCGCGAGCTCGGGCGAAAGCTCATCGCCGCGCGCCTGGCCATGGCGCGTCTTCTCCGCGATCGATCTCGTCGGCCTCGCCAAGGATCTGCCGGGCGATGCATTCGTAGTCCCGGTTGGCGTGCTGCGAGGCGTTGGCGTGCATCTTCGTGGCATCGATCGCGATCATTCCAACCTGCACCATCCCAGCCCGCGCGCACAGCCCCAGCACGCTGCTGAAGAGCTGCGCGATCGCGTCCTCATGGCGCTGACGAAACCTCGCGATCGTGGCGTGATCGGGCACCTGGTTGGCCGCGATCACCCGAAACGCGATGTCGTCCACACACGCCCGCTCGATGCCGCGCGACGAGCGCTGCCCACGCGCATACGCGCACAGCAACAACGCGACCATCATCGCCGGATCATGCGCCGCCCGGCCGTGACCATCGGCGCGATATGACGTGGAGAACGCGTCCAGCTCGAGCTTCTCGACCGTCGCCAGCATAAACCACGCACAGGTGATCCTCCGGCAACCAGTCACACAGGCTCGGCGGCATCAACAAGACCTGCTCACGCTCGCACGACAAAAGCTGGGGCATCAACCCATTGTCTTTAAGACCCCCCGACGATCCCGGCTTTGCGCGACAGCCACGTCGAGAAGCAGCACTTGCTGAGACGGAGGCCCATTGACGACTACGAGGGCAGCGGGCTACCGAAGCCAGTGGTTCCGACGGCCGGCGAGCTAATCCGTTTCTGCTGCGGCCTTCTCGAGCTGCGGGCGCCTGAACGTCAAGGTCATGCCGCCGGACGTGCTCGCCTCCCCGCCGGTGCCGAGGAGACTGACGCTGCCCTTGGCGCCGATTTCGACTGCAACCTGCACCTCCACCAGCGGGAACTCGCGTGACGTCGCCTGTATCTTTGAAATCACCGCATGCATGCCGGCGACGAAGCCTCCGAGTCGAGCGCTGAGCTCCTCAACGGTGACCTTGTCTCGCTCGACCGTCTTGCGGAGCCACGGTCCGCGATCGAGCGATCCCTCTCTCACTCCGATGATCCAAATCTCATTGGTAGACGTTTCAGCCATCGCTTCCATTTGGACGCCTCCTTCGCGCTTGGGCCGATGTGTAAATCAGGATCGGCATACAGTGTGTAAAGGATGCCGAGAGGATTACGCCGCGTAATGGTCATGTCCCACTTGGCTTTGTTAAGAGCGCGGCCGACAGGATCGCCGCTAAGCAGGTGGCTATAGAAACGCTCGGCGAACCGTGCCGCGAAGACGTCTGGGATGTTGGTCTCGGTTCCGATGAACCCACGGTTCCCGGCGGATAGGAACCGGGCGGGAAAAGACGCCGCTCCGCGGTAGTCAACCGAGGCGGAGCCGCAGGCGTTCAGGAAGATGAGCGGCAGGGAGGGCTGCTGCCCGTCCGTTTGCTCTGCCGCTCGCGCGAGACCCTTTCGGATCTGCGCGAGCGAGATGTAGGCACCGGCGCCACCGGCGGCGCCGAGGCGAATTGCATACTCGTCAGTCTCAGGCCCGGTTGTGTCGCAATGGCATGCGAAGTGCTGAATCTGATCCGAAACCAGACGACGCCCCCCGACCACGGCCGTACGCAGGTCGAAGAGGTGCTGCATCAGCCGCTGCCGGATCGTGTCCTCTTCGAGATCGCAATCCGGCCACGGTCCTTGTAGATCGACACCCGGACTGAGGCTCGCAAGCAAGTCTCGCTCAATTCCCGCGGCGGCGAGGCTCGCATCATGAAACAGGGTGACGGGCAGACCCTTATCGGCGACGAGGACGCGATCCTGCGAGAGTCCGCCCGAGTACACGTCGTGATCGCCGAGCGTCCGCCGGATGATGGCGGAGAACCCAACGAATTTTTTGCATGCCTGCCTGAGGGCACGAGAGTCGCGTACGCGCGTCCGAGGTGGGTGCTCGTAGGCGAGCAGCTCGACCGGCACCCACAGATCCCGTGGCGCCTCGACGTCGATGAATGCCTGCTCGCCTCCGGCAGGTTGATGCGCTAGGGCGCGGCGCAGCACGCGGAGCAGACTTTGGGCCTTCTGCGGATTGCCGCCAGCGAGCCGGCTTCGCAGGTCCAGGCTCTGTTCGAGCAGTTGCTCGAAAGCGCTGTCTAGAGGATCTCCAAACTCTACGAACGCGTCTTCGTCAGCGCTGCACATCACTGCTTCCTTAACCCCGTCGAGCTGCTCCCCGAGCTGTCTCCGAGCGTCTTGCAACTCGCTCAAACCGCCTTCGAAGATCAGCTTCGACGAGTGGCGCTCCTTAACAGCTAGCTGGAATGAGCCGGAGCCGCTGGTGAAGAGCAGCCTGAGTGTGGCACCCGTTAGTGTCACGGCGTCGAGACGATGAGGCGGAGCTCGAGAATTTGAACGAGGCGGCTTTGCTGCAGGATGGAGACGGAGATGCGGTGGTTGCCCTTCGAGGGGACCGACAACTCCATCTCGATGCTCCTCGCCGCACCGTTCGTTGGGACGGCGATGTCGTGATCAAGCGGCGGGAAGTGGATTGTGTTGCTTGAGAAGGACACCTCGAAGACGGCTTCGTCGGCAGTAATGCCGCCGGCGATCTCCAGCGGCCGGCTCGGGCCATCATTCTTCAGAGAAGCGCCAAACGCAACGACGAGGACGTGTCACCGATGTCGGACAACTGCAGGTCGTGACCATCGAACGGCACGGGCGTGGCGCCGCGCTGGATCCACGCTTCAACTCGACCTGCGTAATCAACAAGCCGTGGTTCCGCGAACACAGCTTCGAGTGACTCTGTGACGGTCCGACTTACCTCGGCGGCCACGGAGACAGAGTCGGTGCGCACTCGATCTGTACCACCCTCAGCTCCCTCGAGCACCGACTGGGTACGCCGATCAACAGCGCGTGTGAAGAGCTGCTGCGCGAACCCCAGGACGATCGCCCACGCAAGAATTTCCGCGGACGACCCAATCGGATGGAAGCCTGGTACGACCTCGCCGCGCAGCAGCACAAGCCCTAGGACGGCCGTCAGCGCGCCGGTGGGCAACTTAAGCAAGGCGAGTGCGACCGGAAGGCTGTACGGAAGCGACGTTCCGCGGGTCCCTCTCAGGGTCGTAACCCCGGATAAAGCTGCGCCTGCCAGACCCATGAACTCCACCAACAAGACGTCCCACGAGCCAGCGTGCCGCTGGATCGCATTGTCGATGAGGTCCTTGTTAGTGGACAGCGCGGCGGTCGAGCCTGGGCAATGAAGGTCAGTTGCGGTTGCGAAGCAGAGCGCTACTGCGTCAGGTGCGGCGGCGCCCATGATCGCGAGCGCTATGGCAAGCGTAGTGAGGGTGGCCGCGGTGACCAGAAGCGTAGTGCGGAAACTTCGGACCCTCATCAGCTGACGCCGACGAGAGCTACTGGCCGCGTGGACGGCCGCTAGCAGCGTGTCGCGCTCGACGGGACCGAGATGACCAGCCTCGGCTCCCCTGACAATGCTCTCTACCGCGATCCGCCGGGGATCGTCAGCCGCAAACTCGCGTTGGATGTGCGCGAGCAGACTCGGCAGCTGGCCACGCAAATACCCAACTGGGGCGAGGCGGAGAAGGTCAGCCTCCGCGGCGTCGAGGTGCGCCGCCGCGCGCAGGACCCCTGCGTCCTGAAGACGCGACGTCAAGCGCTTCCACCGCGACCGTTGAGAGTCGCGAGCCACCGCTTGGCGCGCGTTCTCGAGGTGCTCACTCACCGCCCGTTGCAGACGTTGCGCTTCGTCTCCGTGTACATCCGCCGATAGCTCCGCAAGCTCGGCGGCTCGAATGAGCACCGACTCCAGCCACGGGGTACCGGCACCCACATCCGAGGGCGGCTCATCGACGTTGCGAGACGTAACGGATGCAACAGGCGGGCGCTCGCGTGTCATCCGCTCGGAGCATCATGTGCGCGCTGTCCCAGGTCAAGGGTCTGAGGGGCGCCCGACCGTCGCGCGGCGCGGCCAGCGCAAGCTTAGCCGCCAACCCTCTGATCGCGTCCGCCTTCGGGCTGCTTCCTTGAACGATCAGCGGCACTCGGCCGTGCGGCTGACCGGAGAGAGCTGCTGTCGCGCATTGCGGTCGCGCGCGCGGCTGGTTCGGAGTGCTCGCCTGTCCACATCTGCGGCACTTGTTCTGCGTAGCGTGCGAGGCGAGGGCGATCAACGGCGTTGGCATGACGGCGGCTCGGGCCGCCACGGTGCTGTGGTAGGACGGAGTCGTGCGCGCACCTTCTCGGGACTCGATCGTCGGAGCAGGGGGCGTCATCGACGCAGGCCGCGCACAACAGCTTCGATGTTTGGGTCATCACGACGTTCGTCGGCCGCGGGCAGCATCGTCGCGGGGCGTTCTCCGGCCTTCTCGGCGGGATCCCTGCTGTGAGTGGCCTCGACAGCGTTCGACTCGGGCTTGATCGGATCCGCGGCGCGGTGAGCGAGATCGATCCGGTGTTCCTCGACACACGCCGGCGCTGCCGTGCGCGCCGCTCGGCGAAGCGCTCGGCTGCTTCGTGACGTTGAAGGTCGAGACGCTTAACCCCGTGCGGTCCTTCAAAGGCCGTGGGACAGAGATGGTGGCGGCCGTCGCCCAGAGGGAGCGGGCGACGCAGATGATCTGCGCGAGCGCCGGCAATCTCGGCCAAGCGCTCGCCTACAGCGGCGCGGCGCCGGGGCCTGGAGGTCACCGTGGTGCGGCACGATCGGCCAACCCGCTCAAGGTGCGCCAGATCGCGGCCCTCGGCGCCACCGTGCAGCTCGAAGGCGAAGACATCGAAGACGCCAGGATGCTCGCGCGGGAGATAGCGCAGGCCCACGGCGCATACCTCGTCGAGGACAGCCTTCACCTCGCCACGTGCGAGGGCGCCGCCACGATCGGCCTCGAACTCGTCCGAGACAATCCGAAGCTCGAGGTCGTACTCGTCGCTCTCGGTGGCGGAGCGATGGCCAGCGGCGTGGGTTACGTTCTGCGCTCGCTCGCCGACCATGTGGAGGTGATCGGCATCCAGCCCGTCGGTGCGCCCGCGATGGCGCTGTCATGGCGGCAGGGAACCGTCCTTGAGACCGACCGCATCGACACGATCGCCGACGGCGTTGCCGGCCGCTGCCCGATCCCCGAAGTGCTGGACGACTTGCTCGTGGTGCTCCACGACGTGGTGCTCGTCAGCGAGGACTCGATCAGCGGCGCTCGGCGTCGCCGCCGTCGTGGAACATCAAGAGCGGTTCGCCGGACGGCGCATCACCACGATCCTCTGCGGAAGCAACGTAGCCGCGGCCGACTTCGCGCAGTGGGTAAAACCGGCCACGCGCGATGCGCACTAGCGCTCATCATCCGATTGTGCCCCTCTTCGCGCACAGCACAAGCGGCCCGGGCGCTCGCTGGCACGCGAAAGGGCCAGCGCGGCCGGGTGTCGGCTGCGTCGCGGAAGCGTGGCGCGGCGACTTGCCGGATGCGCGGTGTCAATCGCTGCCGCTTGCACGGTATTGGGCAGGTTTGGGGCAGGCCGTCGGGAAGGGTTCATGGAGCCGATGTTCCGCCGACAAAGCATCTGGCCGTGAAGCCCGCGCCGCCGTTCCATAGGCTGCGTCGTGTCCGGATGAGCCGCCGTGTGGCCAAGCACGCTGGATCCTCAGTCATCGCGTGGTGCCGTGGCTGATCGGAGGGGCTCGCTCGCGCCGCCGAACCCGCCGTGGCGGCCGGTCGTGGGGACGCCCGACGCCGGGTCGTACCTTTCGGTCTACCTGAGCTCGTCGGCAGGCCGGGTCCCGGTACGTGATGTGCTCCGCTTGGACGACAACAAGAGCGATCCGAACCTCGAGACAATGACCTACGGACTCTTCTCGACGTGTGAGCCGCCGATGCGGCAGAGCATCGCCGCACGTGGGATCACCGAGATCTTCTTTGTTACGTCGGTGGATCCGGTCGGACGCGCGCTCGTTGGCTGGTACGAGCTGGGATGGCTTGCTGAAGTCGACAAGAACGACTTCGCGTTTGCCGCACGCTCGGCTCGATTTATCGACCCGATCCCGGTTGCACATATGCGCGGGACGCTGGGACGCGAGATGCAGAAACCGCTACGGAATTACAAGATCATCGACCCGCGCGTCGCCGACTCGCTGCGGGAGCTCGTGGAGGCGAGCACCGACCGGACTGCTGACTACTTGTTTGAGATCGACCGGCTCGAGCGGATGAGTCTGTCGCGGACAGGGTTTCGCTACCCGAGCTGGGATGGAGTCGACGAATTTGGCTGGGACTCGGCCGCCCCGTACCTCGCCGGGGGGTCAACGACCGTGGCGGCCCCGAACGCGTCGCCCAGCGGAATGTGGGTATGCACAGCCTGCGGAATGCGAATCCGCAACGAGGCCAGGCTCAAGATCTGCAACGTCTGTCGTCAGCGGGGCACCCTCGAGCCCGTGGGGGAAGCCAGATGAGCGATCGCGTCTTCGTTTCGTATCAGGACATCGACCGCGCGGTACTCGACGATGTCGCTCGTCTATTGGTCGAGGTCGGATTCGGCATCAGCGGGCGAGACTTCACGCGCGACGAGCTGTTCGTAGTCGGCTCCCCGCTGCAGCAGTTGCAGGCCGCGACGGTCGCGATCGTACTCGTGACCACCGCGGCTGCGGACAGCGCCGCGGTCGCCCGCGAGATCGAGTGGGCGATTGAACAGAACAAGGGAATCGTGGGCTTGCGATTGGACGCCGACGCGGCGATGCCTCACAGCCTGTACGCCGCGGGTGCTGAGTTGCTCGACATCAGCAGCGCCCGAGACCTGGCTTATCTACCTGGGGCGATCGACGCCGCAGCTCGTAGCGCGAAGCTGCTCGAGCTAGCGGCGAGCCGTGGATCAGGTTCCGGCGCGCCGTGTCACCGGCCGACGGGGCCGCGATAGGTTAGAGGTCGCGTCCGAGGTGTGTCGGGGCCAGCGCGGCCAGTTCTGCGTTGGCCCCGACACGCTGGTGGGTGAGCTTCTCGCCCGTCACGGTGGCCAGCTTCGCGCCAAAGAGCAACATGTCCGGCACGCGACGGGAAAGGAAGTCCTCCTGCGAGGTCAGCTCACGGGCCGTGTCGGCCGCCGCGGCTGCGAGCTTCGCCAGGTGAAGTGCGTAGTGGCGGAGTTGGTCCGACTTCGTGAGGCCGGCCACGTCGGCGTGGTAGAAGCGATCGTGATCGATTTGCACGAGCTGCAGGTCGCGCCAGGAGGCAGTCTCGGCGACCAGCGCCGGTCCATCGAAAGCGGCATCGTGGTGCAGAACGCTCCGCGCCTCGATTGCGCGGAGTCGTTCGCGGTACAGCGATGTCATCGAGCGGCCCGCGCTCGTCGCAAGCCGAACTGCCACAGCCCGCAGTCGTTGTCCCGCGACGCGGATCTCCATCGGATCGGCGCTCTCGTTGTGCTCGGCGTGGTCGCATACGTTAGCCACGACGCCCGCGATCGAGCTAAGTTCGAGCGCGACCTCGATCAGCTCTTCTTGGTGCCACGTCACCGCCTGAAGCTTGGCATTAGCGTCGGACATGGGCTCACGAACCAGGTGTCTTGGTTTGCGTGGCCACGCCGACCTTGCTCAGGCTGTGCTCGACGGCGTCGAGCACGGAGCCGATGAGCGCGAACAGTTCCGTCGCGAACGCGCGTCGGTCCGAGCCGGTCCTCGATGTGACCTTGGCGCGATGCGCGCGGTCGTAGACGGCTTCGAGCCGCTTGATCAGAAGATCGACGTTCTTGCGGTTGCCGACGTCGCGGAACACTCGGAGGTGGTCGAGGAGCCTCGCGATGCCGAGCGACGGAAAGTCCTCCACGTCGCCGTCGGTCAGCCTGCCAATGTCCTCGAAGGTCTTCGACCAGAGCGCATGGATCGCGTCTCTCTGCGCCGGGTCAGATGGATCGCTGGGACCGTGTGCGGCCTCGTAGGCCATCCTCATCAGGACTTCCGGCCGAAGGTCCACGGCACGGTCGATCATTGTCCCCGAAAGCTTCGGCATCACGTCGTCGTGAATCGCCTCGGCCGCGATGGTCACCAGGTGGCCCGCTCGTAGCGCGCGCTCGGTTCCGAGGTCGAGCACGCGCTTCTGGATCGCGCGTAGCTCAGCGACGTTCACCGGCCACCACAAGGTCAGATCCTGCTTGCGGAAGTAGCCGATGCAGTCGAGGCGGTCGCCCCGCGCGTCCGACGCGACGACCAGCTGAATAGCGACGAACGTCGGGGCGGGGCGGTTGCGCAGCTCGTGATTTGTTGTCAAGAACACCATAGCCTTGGTGCTCCCGAGGAGCTTCGCAGCCATATCGAGCTCGCCGGCCGCAGTGCCGGTAGCGTACAGACGCTCGCCGTGGTTGAAGGGCGCGTCGCCCGAGGCGACCAGCGACGGCGTGGCCGACTGCCACCAGGTGACCGCGTCGTCCAACCACCGCTTCGGATCCACGAGACTGCCGGCGAAGTTGGTCGGCAGCGCCTCCGCCGAGTCTGGCCGCCGCACCACGCAGGTCACGTTCAGGAGGCGGCCGGGGCGGCGCTCGAGCTCGGAGACGAGACGCTCATAGGCGGCGTCGGCAGTCTCGGCGTCGATCGCTACCAGAGCCGGCGGCAAGGCGTGAGGCTCGTGCAGGTCGACGCTGGCGGTAACCGGCTTGATCCGGCGCTCATGCCGCTCGGCGTCGACCGTGTCGATCATGAGCCGCGGCGCGTGGGGAACAACCTTCCGCCCTGTGGCTTCGCCTACGCGGATAATGCGGCACACTGGCGCCCCCCACGAAGTCGGCGTTGGCGCCGAGACGACGAGCACGCGTGTGGCGGGCACCGCGTGATCCTCGAAGTCGTATACGTGGTCCCACGTGATCACGGAGCGGTGCTTGTGGCCGTGGAGCACGGCGTGAAACCGATGGTGGCTAATCCACGACCGCAGCCGAGCGAGGTTGGTAAACGACTCGAACGGTTTCGTCTCCTCGTCTTCCGTAACCGGAAGCAGGTGGTGGTGGAGCACGAGAATGCGGACCTTCTCGGCGGTGTCGTGATCTCGCAGTTGGTCTGTCAGGTATTCCAGCTGACGCTCGGAGACGCGCGCAGCGTCGTAGCGATGCACCGCTTGCTCGGACGAACGGACCCCCACGCCGCACCAGTTGGCACTGTTGACGGCCGCGATGACACAGTCCTCAAGTTCGAGGATCGGCTGAGCTTCCGAGGCGTCGGGCGTGTCCACGCCGTCGCAGAACGGCGTGCGGATGCCGGCGGCGCGAGTGTGCTCGAGGAACAGCGCGTACTTCGCGGGCGTGCCCGGGTCGCTCTCGCGGTCGACGTCGTGGTTTCCAGGGACGACGATAATCCGGTCAGGCTCGGCGAGCTTCACCGCTCCAAGGACCTCGCCGAAGTGCTTGAAGCCTCCCTCGTCGTGTGCGGTCGAGATGTCGCCGCTGACGACCACGGCGTGGAGGTCGAGACCACGTGCGGCGAGGTAGTCCTTCACCGCTCCGAGCGACGTTCGGATCACGGCCAGTCGGGAGTTCTCGTCTTGGGGAACGATGCCGGATTTGTCGTCGGTCGCGCGTTCCCAGGGCTGGTCCTTGCCTAGGTGCAGATCAGAGACGTGCAAGATCACCGACATCGCGTCTGCGCCCTTCGGGGATGTTGTCGTTGATGTGCCATTCGGGCGGGAAGAAGAGAACGTACGGTTCTGGGTCTACCACGTAGCGCTGCTTGATCCGGCTGCGGTTACTCGCCAGAGCTGAAAACGCTTGGCGACAGTACTTGTCGACCTCGCAGAGGAGGTTCTGGCAATCGATCGCGTGCAGCGTCCTCCCGAACAGGGTCGGGGGTGCGATCCCCAGCGACTCCTGAACCGCGTGCTGTTGCTCGACAAGCCAGCGGATCACCTCCGCCGGTGCCATTCCACTCAGGTTGACGAAGACCTTTGCGATCCCCCGCTCGGCGCCTGGTCCGGGAACGACGAAATCGTCCTCGGAAAAGTCGATGATTGGGCTGTAGTTGAGGTCGATCGCCAGTTGGTAGCCCATGAATGGGCCGATCAGGGGCCATTGGCGCAACTCGCAGTAGACCGCTTCCAGGCTCCTCGCCCGAGCAACGCGGTCAGGGACGCCGTCTGCGAGCATGGCCTCGAGCAGCGCAAGGTGGTTGCGGTGCTTGCGCGCGAACCCATAGGCCGGCGTCGCGCAGAGGATGAACGCGCTGGTGTAGATCCGCTGACCGTTGTCCAGCGCCGCTCTGAGGATCGCGTCGTACGCCTCGGGATCGAACGACGTCGCGTCGATGCCGTCCAGTTGGCTCTCAAGCAGATCCCATGTCGCCGGTCGGCAAAACAGACGGTGCATGACAACCCGTAGGAAGATGTCGTCGGCATCGGCATGGGCATCGCCGTACGCAGCGCGCTGGATCAGATGCTGTGATACGCGGTCGGCTGCCCGGAATGCGTTGCAGAACCGGTACGAACCGAGGGTCGGATCCTCGGTCCACGGTGCCGCCGCCCCGGCGAGCCGAGCCTCGAAGATGCGCTGGCGTTCAGCGGCGAAGGCCCAATACGTGCGGTAGATCTCCTCGCGCACAACAGGAGCCTGCATAGCCACGACTCTCGCAGGTCCGGCCGACGTCCACGCAGTTCCGCGAGCGGCGGGGAGCGTTCCGAGTCATGCCGCCGGCTCGGACACGGCGCGGGAAGGCAGACGTGATCGCCCGTCCGAGAGGCAGCGAGCGATGGGTGCTCCTTTCGCGTGGGAGGAGCGCTCTCGCCGAGGGCGTCCGAAGAGCGCTGTTTCTCGCACTGAGCGAAACCTGCGTGTTCTGATTGCGGAACGTCCGCAGCCTTCCGCTCGACGATCCCGAGTCACGCTGCGCCCGCTGAGGGACAAGTCCGACCGAACGGATGCCGAAGGCGTGATTTCACTTGGTCCGCGCCGGCGATGCGGCGGCCGGCATGGTCTGGTCGACTTGCGCACGTTGCGGATCGCTCGCTGTGTGGTCACCGCGATCGTCGCGAGCCGGCGGTCATTTCGTGCCGGGCGTCGCGATCGACAAGCAGTGTGTGGCTGAGCGCGTCGGGTCTCACCTCGATCATTCGTCGTTCAGCGCTCGGGTCCCACGAGGTTGTAGGGCTCCCCGCCTACCACGTGATTCAGAAGCTCTTGGTGGTACATCGCCGTCACGTGCTCGTCGAGCATCGCCGGCAGTTCCACGAACTCGCGGCGAATTGCGGGGTCATCTCGCAGGCGGCGCTCACGACGATCGATTTCCTCATGATGGCGATCCAGCACGCGGTCGGCATCGACGGTCTGGATGTGTCCGTCATGCACGAGGATGCGCCCGTCGACGAGCACTGTTTCGATGTCACGGGCGTCGGCCTTGTCCAGGATGACGTCGAGGGGATCCCAGTTCGACGAGCGGCTTCGCGGGGCGAAGACGCGTCCGGTGCGCAGAAGCACGAGGTCTGCCCGGCGACCCGGCTCCAGGCTGCCGAGCCGGCCTTCTTGGCCGGTGGCCTGGGCGCCGGCAGCCGCCATCATGCTCAGTAGGCGCAGGCTATCAACGCGCCCGTCGGTGAGATTGCGTGGGCGCCGCTGCAGGTATGCCGCGAGCCGGAGGTCGAGCAGGTAGTCCTCACTGTCGGAGAACGACAGCGCGTCGGTCCCGACGACAAAGCGACCGCCGAGATCCATGAGCTCACGGACGGGCGCGATCCCCTGGGCCGTGCGCAGGTTGGAGGACGGGTTGTGAGCGACGACGGCGTGGGAGTTGGCGAGGATCTCGAGATCCTCGCGCGTGGCCCACACCACGTGGGCGCAGGTGAGGCCGGCGTCAAGCACACCCAGATCGGCGAGACGACGGACCGCGCTCTTGCCGTAGAGCTTGTGACTGGCCGCCATCTCGTAGCGGGACTCGAGAACATGGCTCGTCAGCGGCACTGCGAACTCGCTCGCCAAGTCGATGCAGGTGCCGTACAGCTCGTCGGAGCATGCGGGCGTCCAGTCAGGCGCCGGGATGACCCGGATGCGGCCTTCCGGCTCGTCCCAGCGCTCGACGAGGCGGCGGTAGGCGCGGAGCACGTCGGCGGCCGGCCACGCGTAGCCGATTGCGCTCTCGCGCACCTCGTCGGCGATCTGTCGCGACAGCCGGCAGAGGAAGGATTCGTCGGGAGCATGGACGTAGATGTTCTGGTCGCGGCTGCACAGGCCAAAGCCGACGCGAACGCCGAGGTCCCGATAGGCCTGAAGGGCGGCGTCGACGCCGAAATCCGGCAGCCCCGGGTTGCCGTAGAACATGTCGACGATGCTCGTCTGCCCCCCGCGCACGCACGCGATCAGCCCGGTCAGGACTGCATCGTAGAGCGCCTGCTCGTCGATCGGCATCGCAGACTGCACGTGCCACGCGGTGCTGTAGCGGTCGATGCCGGTCTCAAACAGGATCCGGTCCAGCGTCGCCTCTGAGTGGTAGTGACCGTTGATGAAACCCGGCAGCACCGCGTGCTCTGCGGAACCGAGCACTCGGTCAAACGCGTCGGCGGGCGGTGCCTCCGACCGCGGCCCGACCCATACGACCATTCCCTGACGAAGGACCATGGCCGCGTCGGGCATGCAGCCCGTGCGGCCCAGGACGACGATCGGGTCGCCAAAGATCAGGGTGTCGCCTTCCGCCGCGCGCACGCAGGCCATCACGTTTGCTGGGGGTACAGGCTGCTGCGACGCCGGCGCCGCCATGCCAGGGCCCCGCCAAGGAAGCTGCCCGCGATGAACAGTGGAGCGAAGTACTGCAGATACCAGTGAGCGGCGGCCGGATCGTAGACCGCGGCGCGAGGCCAGGCGACGTTGACGGCGATAAGAAAGCCGAACGCGACCGCCACGATGTTCACCAGCAGGCCCCATCGACCCAGCGAGAACAACCCTGATCGAGCTTCGGGAGCCCCACCGCTAAGGCGGCGCACTAGCATCGGCAGCGTGACCATGAGGTATGCCAAGTAGATCAGCACCACCTCGACGCTGACCAGCGCGGCGAAGATCGCCGACTGCCCGAGGTTCACGACGAGGATCGTCACCGCCAGTACGCCCACGATGATCGCGGGCAGCACCGGAGTGCCTCTCGACGACACGGCGCTGAGCTGCTCAGAAAACGGAAGCGCGCCATCGCGCGACATCGAGAACATCATCCTCATCGCCGCCGACTGGATCGCCAGCGTACATACGCAGATCGCGACGGCGACGTCAGCGAGGAAGATCTTGCCGACCGTCTCCCCCAGGCTGCTCGTCAACACGTACGGGAGCCCGCTGGTGGCCAGTTGACCATCCGTCAAGCTCGGCGCCGCCATGAGTGCCGCGATGAGCAGCAGCCCGCCGACAAAGGATGACGTCAGCAACGCACGCATGATGGCTTTGGGCGCGGTACGCCGTGGATCCCTTGTCTCCTCGGCCAGCTCTCCAGCGCTGTCAAAGCCGAGCATGACCGTCGCCGCCATGAGCGACGAGATGAGAAACAACCCCAGATATCTGCCGTCGTCAGGCGCGCCGGTCTGATGCAGGACCACAGCAGGTCCGCGCTCACTGTGAGTCAACAACAACACGATCAAGGCCACGACCCCGACCAGCTCGAAGGTAACGCCGACGCTGTTGATCATCGCCATGATTCGCACGCCGAGGGTATTGACCACGGTCGTCGTCACGATGAGGATCGAGCCCAGCAAGACAGCGTTCGTCGCGCCGGTCGTGGACGTCAGCGACCGATTCTCACCGGTGATCTGAAAGCCCGACCACAGCGTCGGCAATACAACTTGCAGCGCGATGGCGCTCGCTGCGACGGTGACGATCTGCCCAACCAACATGGTCCATCCGGTAAACCACCCCACCGTCGGCGTCGAGAGTCGCCGCGACCACTGATAGATGCATCCCGAGATCGGATAACGCGCTGCAAGTTCGGCGAAGCAGGCTGCGACCGCCAACTGGCCGACCGCCACGATCGGCCAGGTCCAGAAGAACGCCCCGCCGAATGAGAAGCCGATGAAAAACAGCTGGAAGACAGTCGTGAGAACGGAGATGAAGGAAAAGCCCGCAGCGAACGAGGCATACGCGCCGAGCCTGCGCCGAAGCTGTTGGCGATACCCGAAGCGGGCCAGATCCTCGGCGTCGAACGAACCGGCGGACGGCATCATCGATCCCGGTTGCGACCGTACACACGAGTGTTGTAGCGCAGCACACCGGCAGCGCAACATCGCCGTCGTGAGGGTCGCATCTCGCGCTGACCAAGGCGTGCGTGTTCGTGTCGCAGTCGGCCGATGCGGAGCGTCAGCAGTCTTCCGCTCGACGACCCGTATCACCCTGCGTACCGCTACCGTGGCTGCGGTCCTGACGACGGAGGGGAGCAGCGTGCAGTTCACTGGGATCGTGAAGTCCTACGACGCAGACAAGGGCGTCGGCTACATCGTGCGTGAGCCCGACCGCCACGAGATCCTCGTGCGATCCAGCGGGCTCGCGCTTGGCGTGGAAGCGTTGTACGAGGGCGACCGCGTGGCGTTCGACATCAACATGGGGACCAATGCGCAGGCGCGAAACGTGATGCGCACCTGAGTGGGCGCGCAGCTCAGCCCTGCATAGCTCGGTGGCGCCGCCGCGGATCGACGTCCCAGCCGTCGCGGACACTCCGCTCGTGCTCGCCGACCCCGACCGTGCCGGGGTAGGCGCTCGACAACATGCTGCGCTACGCCGCGGGCGAGGTCGAGATCACGACCCGGCTCGCTGGGTCGAGCGTCGAGATCCACGTGCTGGACGACGGCGCCGGCTTCCACCCGCGTTCCTCCCGCGCGCTTGGGAGCGCTTCCCGCGCGCAGACGGCGCCCGCACCGACGACGGCGTCGGACTGGAACTGGAACTGGCGATCATCCGCACGATCGCGAGCTCCATGTCGACAGGGCCGACGCTGCGAACCGCCACGTGGGGCTCTGGGGGCAGCAGGAGGCTGTTGTTGAAGTTCGTCACCGGCTCGGCGACCGCCCACATGTCCTGGCTGATCGCGTCACGTCGAGGCGATCCTCGGGGCAGCCAGCCAGCACAGTCGGTCGCCGACGCGTTCTGTGACAAGTGGGCTCACCCCGCCGACATGTGGCGCGCGATCGCCACGCCCGACCGCGCCGCCGCGTTCCTCGCCGCCGCCGGCGCACCGGCGATGCCGATCGCCGCGTAGAAAGCGGCGGCACATGGGGTGTTCCGGGTTAGTTGCTCATACAGCGACAAACACGGAACACCCCCGACGAGCCGGCGAGACGGAGATCGGCGGCCGAGACGTGAACGGTGCGATGGCATTTGTTCAAGCGGGGGGCCGATGGGCCAAGAACGCGGCGACGGTGATCGCAGGTACCTCGCTGAACTCACCCACGACCAGAACCCGAAGATCACCCTCACGACGAAAGAAACGCTCGCGGCCCGGTCGCACGTCCGGTCGCCGGTGATGCGGATCCTGGCTGGTCCGGTCGATGAGTTCGGGGTCGGCGACGGCAGCATGCTGCTCGACGATCTTCGCGTCGATGACCGCGGGGCGGACGACCTCGACGCCCTGGGAGTCCGGCTGCGTACGACGATCTGCACGCGATCGGACGATGATCGCAATACCGGACAAGAGCGCGCACCGCCCTTGCTTCGCGCGCCCGATGCAGCACGCGCGTGCTTACCGGCGGCCCCAGTTGTCCCGGCCGGCGAGATCGAGGTTCCAGTGCAGCCCGACGTAGCCGAGCCATTGATCATCGCCGGCCGGCGTCGCGACGAAACGGCTGATCGTGTGGTGCCCTCCGACCTGGTCGCTGTAGAGCAGGTCGATGCTGAACGGCCGCCTCTCGGCGTGAGCGGCTGCGATCCCGGCGATAGCGTCGTCGGCGTCGTCGGTGTCGTCGCGCAGGACGCCCTGCCACATGCCCACGTCGCCCGCGGCGATGTAGATGTCACGGACCTGGCGGCGGAAGTGCTCGGGAGGAGGATGGCCGACGTCGGAGACCACCAATTCCGGCCAGGGATGCCAGCCCTCGAGCACGGCGATCCCGGAGCCGACGTTGCGCAGTGCGAGGGCGAGATAGAGCGTCCCGTCCTCCTCTTCGATCACCGCCTCGCTGCCTTCGGCGCGGAGCCAGTGCCCGTTGGCGAACATGACCTTCTGCAGCGGATCGTCGAGGCGCGCGTTCACGAGCAGTGGCCGCCGCTGTTCCTGAAGCGCCTGCTCGGCTATCCGCGCGGAGCGATTGGCCGAGCGCACCGCCGAGAACGTGGCCCCAGCCAGAACCAGCGTGCCACCGGCGGTCGCCAAGGACGAGATGGTGACCCAGTCCGGCACCAAACGGGAACGTAGCTCAACGACGCTCGCCGATCAAAGCCCCCGCGGCGGACGAGGTCCTAGGACCGAGCGACAGGCTGCGCCGGCGGCGTGACGACGGCTTCGGCGGCGGTCGTTGCCCCAACCGCTCCTTCGGCTCCGAGGTCGGCCGTGGCGGCGTACGCCCTCGCGCGCAGCGGCACCTCCTTCAGCAGCCAGGAGAGGGCGAACGTCACCGCCGTGACACCGGCCCCTACGAGGAACACCGGCTGCAGGGCGTCCACGAACGCCAGCACGAAGTCGTGACGGATCGCGGGCGGGAGCGCGTGGACCTTCTCGGGGGAGACGTTCACGCCGCCCGCCAGCCGCGCGGCCGCGTCGCCCGGCAGCCTCGTGAGCTCGTGCGCCAGGCGCGACGCGAAGATCGCGCCCAGCAGCGCGACGCCCAGCGAGCCGCCCATGGAGCGAAAGAACGTCGCGGTCGCGGTCGCGACGCCGACGTCGCGCGGCGGCGCGTCGTTCTGCACGACGAGGATCAGGACCTGCATGACGAGGCCGATCCCCACGCCGACGACCAGCATGTAGAGCGACGCCAGGGCGGGCGGCGTGTCGACCTCCAGGCGCGACAGCAGGAACATGCCGATCGTCGTGATCGCCGTGCCGGCGATCGGAAACGCCTTGTAGCGCCCGATCCGGCTGATGAGGCGTCCGGACGTGACGCTCGCGATCAGCAGCCCGGCCATCAGCGGCAGCATTCGCAGGCCCGAGCTCGTCGGGCTGACGCCGTAGACGAGCTGCAGGAACAGCGGGATGAAGATGATCGCGCCGAACATCGCCAGACCGATGAAGAAACCCAGCGACGACGCGACGCGGAAGACCGGCGACGCGAACAGGCTCAGCGGGATGATCGGCTCGGCGGCGCGCCGCTCCTGCCAGATAAACGCCGCGAGCAGCGCGACGCTTGCGGCGGCGAGCCCGACGATGACCGCCGAGTCCCAGGGATACTCGTTGCCGGCCCACGTCGTGACGAGGATCAGCGCGCTCACGCCCGCGGTCAGCAAGCCGGCGCCGAGGTAGTCGATGCAGTGGCGCTGCGCCGGGGTGTGCAGGTGCAACCGGAACACGACGACGAGCACCGCGAGCACGCCGATCGGCATGTTCACGTAGAAGACCCAGCGCCAGGAGATCGTTTCGACGAGAAAGCCGCCGAGCAGCGGCCCGGCGACCGATGCAACCGCGAAGACGGATCCGATCAGACCCATGTAGCGGCCGCGCTCGCGCGGCGGGACGATGTCGGCGATGATCGCTTGGGCGCCGACCATCAGCCCGCCGGCGCCGATGCCCTGCAGCGCGCGAAAAGCGATCAGCTGCCCCATCGACTCGCTCAGTCCCGACAGCATCGAGCCGGCGAGGAAGATGAGGATCGCCGCGAGGAAGACGGGTTTGCGTCCGTACATGTCGCCGAGCTTTCCGTACAGCGGCGTCGACGCGGTCGACGCGAGCAGGTAGGACGTGACGACCCAGGAGAGATGCTTCAGCCCGCCGAGGTCGCCGACGATCGTCGGCAGCGCGGTCGAGACGATCGTCTGGTCCAGCGCGGCGAGGAACATGCCGAGCATCAGCGCGGCGAAGACCGTCGCCAGCGCACGGCCGGTCGGCCCGCCGCCGTCGGCGTCCAGAGCGTGCTCGGACACGGTCAGGAGCCGTCCTGCCGGAGCGCGGCGATCAGCGCCTCGAGCACGCCGACCACGTCTCGTAGGGGCGCTTGCGCGAGCGTCGGCAGCGTCCCGCACACACGCGTGAGTGAAACGCCGATCGCCACCGCGACGAGGATCTCGGCGCGCAGTGCGGCATCCTCGACGCCGTGCGCGGACAGCTCGGCCGCGAACGGCTCGACAACGCGGCGAACCGTGATCGCGCTGACCTGCCTGCGCAGCTCCTCGCTGTGCATCGGGCTGATCATCGCGAGTGACATCGGACCGATGCCGCGTTGATCGGAGCGGCTGAGGATGTGCTCGAGCGCGCGCGTCAGGTCGGTCGGCAGCGGCGTGCGCGGCTCCTGCTCGAGCGTGGCGAGGTACAGGCCCTCCTTCGAGCCGAAGTAGCGCGCGATCAGCGCCGCGTCGACGCCGGCGCGCTCGCCGATGTCGCGAACGGTCGCGGCGTCATATCCGCGCTCGTCGAACAGCGCGTCCGCGGCGTCGAGCAGCGCCTGGCGGCTGGCCTGGGCATCGTGGCGCCGCCGCGTCGTGGTAGCGTTGTCAGCCACTGATGACATCAAGCGATGACATTAGCACCGCTGGTGCGCCGCACGCACAAGTGCCCCGCCAGCATTACGGCCTTACGTTTGCCGCGCTCGCCATCGCGGCCGCGACGTTCGCCGTCCTGCAGTCGCTCGTGGCTCCGGCGCTGCCCGAGATCCAGCGCGATCTCGATGCGTCCGCCACGTCGGCCACCTGGGTGCTCACGGCGTATCTGCTGAGTGCGTCGGTCCTCACCCCGATCGTCGGTCGTCTGGGCGACATGTTCGGCAAGGAGCGCACGCTCGTCTGCTCGCTGGGTGCGCTCGGCGCGGGAACCGTGCTCGCCGCGCTGGCGACCGACGTCAACGTGCTGATCGCAGGGCGCGTGATCCAGGGCGCCGGCGGCGCGATCTTCCCGCTCGCATTCGGGATCATCCGCGACGAGTTCCCGCGCGAGCGCGTGGCGACGGGCATCGCGCTGATCTCGGCGATCCTCGGCGTCGGCGCGGGCCTCGGCATCGTGCTCGCGGGCCCGATCGTCGAGGCGCTGTCGTATCACTGGCTGTTCTGGTTTCCGTTCTTCCTCGTCGTCGTGGCGACGATCGCGACCGTGTTCTTCGTGCCCGAGTCGCCGATCAAGGCGCCGGGACACGTGAACTGGCTCGGCGCCGCGCTCCTCTCGGGCTGGCTTGTCTGCCTGCTCGTCGGCATCAGCGAAGGCGCGACCTGGGGCTGGACCGACGCCCGCGTCACCGGCCTCTTCGTCGCAGCGGCGGTGCTGCTCGCCCTGTGGATCCGCAACGAGTTGCACGCAGCCGAGCCCCTCGTCGACATGACGATGATGCGAGTCCGCGGCGTGTGGACCGTCAACGCGGCCGCGTTTCTGATCGGCGCCGGGCTGTTCAGCTCGTTTGTCCTGATCCCGCAGTTCACCGAGATGCCGAGAGCCGCCGGCTACGGCTTTCATGCGTCGGTGACGCAGGCCGGGCTGTTTCTGCTGCCCTCGACGGTGATGATGCTGTTCGTCAGCCCGCTCGCCGGGCGCCTGGCGAACCGCGTCGGCTCACGCCGGCCGCTCGTGCTCGGGTGCCTCGCGACATGCCTGGCGTTCGTCTTCCTCGCCGTCGCCCACGACGACCCGTGGGAGTTCTACGTCGGCTCGGCCATGCTCGGCGTCGGGATCGGCCTCGCGTTCGCCTCGCTGGCCAACCTCATCGTCGAGGCTGTGCGGCCCGATCAGACCGGCGTGGCCACCGGCATGAACACGGTGATGCGCAGCCTCGGCGGTTCGGTCGGCAGCCAGATCGGCGCGAGCATCATCGCCGGCACCGTCGTCGGCCACGCCCTGCCGACCGAGCACGGCTTTACCGTCGCGTTCGCCCTCGCGGCGGCCGCCTGCGGCCTGGCGACGCTCGCGGGCCTCGCTGTTCCCCGTCCCGGGGCACCGGCCGTGCAGCACGCCGCGCTGATCGCCGACACCGCCTGAGGGACGATCGATCGTGGGCTGCTACCGCAAGATCCTCGCCGCCGTAGACGGCTCACAGGACGCGGCCGCCGCCCTTCGCCACGCTGCGACACTGGCGCGCGACCAGCACGCCAGCCTCGTCGTCCTCACGGTCGTGCCCGCGGCAGCACCGCAGACCATCGGCCCCGCGGGCGCGCTGCCCGCGCCGATCGACAACGAGCGGACCTTCGGCCGGATCCTGCGCGAGGCCGTCGACGCGCTGCCGCCGGACATCGGCATCGAGACGCGGCTCTCCCGTGGGCGACCGGCGAGACGGATCGTCGAGGTCGCCGAGCAATCGGGCTGCGACCTGATCGTCATGGGCTTTCACGGCCACGGACGGCTGCACCACGCGCTGATCGGCTCGGTGTCCGACAGCGTCATGCGCGCGAGCCGCCTGCCCGTGCTGCTGATGCGCGCCGCCGAGGAGCGGCTCGTGCCCGCCGCGAAGGATGGACCGAGCGGCTGAAACTCCCTCAACTCGCTGTCGGGCACCGACGGCCACCTCGCGCGCACCGAGGGACCAACAGCCGGCGAAGTAGACTGCCCTCACCGGGTCGAGCGTTCGTCCGTCGTTGTTCTCCATGCGGACGGGAACCAGCTAGAGATCCGCGAGTCTCGACGGGCGCGAGATGTTGGCGATTTTCACCCGACTGGCGTGGTCATCATCGACCGCCCAAACTCACCACCAGGGAGCACAGCATGGCCTCAAGCGGCAAGAAGAAGACCACGATGGCGAAGCTCAACCGCGAAAGCCGGATGCGCGAGCGTCGGCTGGACAAGCAAGCCAGAAGAGACGCGAGGAAGGCTGCGGCGGCGCAACCCGACGACACGCTGACCGCTCAGACCGATGAGTCAGCCGGGCCGGACGCTGGGCAGCCCGCCGTCGAAGCTGTCGTGAACGCCTGACTCGCGCCGGTTGCGAGGCCGAGGGCTGCACGTCAACTGAGGAACTCGAGCAGCAAGTCGTTGATCCGCTCCGGCGCATCGCGTTGCATCCAGTGGCCGGCGCCGTCGACGCGCTCGTAGTTCCACTGTCCGGTGACGTGGTCGGCAGATCGCAGCATGCGGTCTTCGGTTAGGTAGCTGTCCTCGGTGCTCCAGATGCCGAGGGTGGGCGCCGCGACCGCCGGTAGCGGCGCACGGTTCTCGAGCTCCAGATGCGGGGCGAGGTTCGCTCGATACCAGTTCAGGGCGGCGGTGAGCGCTCCCGGCCGTGCGAGGTCGACGATGTAGCGCTCAAGGTCGCCGTGACCTCTGAGCAATTGACGCAACAGCCTCCAGTCATCGCGTTTCAGCAGCGGCTCGGCTACACCGGCGAACTGGAAGAGCAGCGTGTACCAGGCTTTCTCGCGCTGCTCGATCGATCGCTCGCTAAGCGCATTGGGATGTCCGACCGACATCGCGACCAGCCGATCCACGCGCTCGGGCGCCGACGCGGCCAGGACCCAGGCAACGACCGCGCCGAAGTCATGTCCAACCACGTGAGTGCGGCGTACCTTCAATCCGTCCAGGACGGCCAGCATGTCGCGGACACTGCGCGCGATCGCGTATTCCTCGACGGCCTCGGGCTTGTCAGACTCGCCGAACCCACGCAGGTCGGGGACGATCACTCGCATACCGGCCTTGACCAGCGCCGCGACCTGGTCTCGCCAAAGATACGAGGAGTCTGGAAAGCCATGCAGCAGCAGCACCGGCTGACCCTGACCCTCGTCGTGTACCGCCAAGGTGAGACCATCGCCCGCGAGCCGCAGCATGGGTTGCAGCCTAACCTCGCGGCGTGATCATCGTTCGCCCGTCCGCCGGCGTCTGACGGGAGACGAGGCCGAATGGTCGATCGTGGCCGACAGGCGACCGTGTTACCGGCGCGCCCGCAAGGCCGTGCTGGTCGCAGCGATCGCACCGAGAACCCAAGGATCGCCGTCCGGACTGTCGTCGCGGCTCAGGAAAACGCGGCAGCCTTCACCCAGCCGGTGATCTTGAACGGCCTGATCTTGCCGTGGGCGTCTCTGGCATGCTCGCCGGTGACGGTGGCGGTGCCGTGACACCACAGGCCCTTGGCGGTGCCGCGCGTGACGCGCGCCGTGCGGTCGATCTTGAAGCGGTTGCCACGGAAGATCGTGCCGATGAAGACGCGCCCCGGCGCCTTGTTGTCGACGTAGGCGTACTTGGCGGTGACCTTGACGGTCTGCCCCGCGGTGGCGGCGCTCGCGGCCGGGGCCAGAGCGGCGCCACCGAGTGCCGCAATCGCGGCGGCCGAGGCGAGGGTGCGAGAGAAAGATTGAGTGTTCATGCTCATCATGCTCCTACCAACCAGGTCGAACATGAGCACACCAAGGTGGCGGATCCCGACACCCTGCGAGCAGCACGCGTCGCGGGCGGTGCACGCCTCACCCCGCCGGCGCCGGCGGACCGGGCTCAGCGCGTGTAAACGCGCGTCATCTGCTCAGCCACGCACACGGGCTTCAACGCGCCCTCACCCTCGAAGGTCAGCTTCGACGTGATCTGCGCGCCGCCGAGGACGTCGTCGACGGACACGAGCGTCACGCGCATCCGCACCCGGTTGCCGACCGGCAGCGGTGCCGGGAAGCGCACCTTGTTGAGGCCGTAGTTCACCGCGAAGGCGAAGCCCTCATAGCGCATCAGCTGGGCGATCAGCAGCGGGTGCAGCGAGAGCGTGTAGTAGCCGTGGGCGATCGTGCCGCCGAACGGCGTGGAGCGCGCGCGCTCGGGATCGGTGTGGATCCACTGCTCATCGCCGGTGACACGGGCGAACTCGTCGACCGAGTCCTGCGTGACGTCGTGCCAGTCGCTGACGCCGATCTCGTCGCCGACGCGCGAGCGCAGATCCTCGATGTCCGTGATGGTGAGCACTGTGCGAAAACCTAGGTGGTCGCCGGAACCGGTCGGGCGTGACCGTGCAGTCGGCGGACAGCTTACGACCGCACGGCCGTAGTCTGTCGCTCTCGATGCCCGCGCCGCTGCTCGCCGTCGACGCCCCCTCGCTGCTGTACCGCGCCTTCTTCGCGCTGCCGCAGAGCATCACCGACGACGACGGCCACCCGGTCAACGCGCTGCTGGGGATGGCGAACCTCATCCTGTTCGCGGTCGAGCGCCATGCCCCCCGTGCGGTCGTCCTGTGCTGGGGCGCCGAGAAGGCGGACTACCGCGCCGAGCTCTACGCGCCCTATCACGCCGACCGCCCGCCGATGCCGCCCGAGCTCGAGCGCCAGTGGATCGACGCGCCAACGTTCTACAGCGCCTTTGACTGGCAGAGTGAGTCGATCGCCGAGCTCGAAGCCGACGACCTGCTCGGTTCGCTCGCGACGATCGAGGCCCGCGCCGGCGGTGAGGCGCTGCTGTTCACCGGCGACCGCGACATGTTCCAGTGCGTGAGCGACGCGGTGACCGTGCTGTTTCCTCGCGGCGGCAAGGACGGCCCGGAGGTCGTCGACGTCGCCGCCGTCCGCGAGCGCTACGGCATCGAGCCCGCGCAGGTGCCGGACTTCATCGCGCTGCGCGGGGATCCGTCCGACGGCCTACCGGGGGCGAAGGGGATCGGCGCCAAGACCGCGCGCGACCTGCTGCGTGAGCACGGCACGCTCGACGGCGCGATCGCCGCGGCGCGCAAGGCAGGCGCGATGACGGCCCGCCAGGCGGGCGCGCTGACCTCCGACCCCGCCGCCCTGCACGCCTTCAAGGACATCGCGACGCTACGCCACGTGGACCTGCGACGGCCGCCGGACGCGCCGACCAACGGCACCGCCGCCGCCGAGGCCGCCCGCGCACGCGGAATGAACCGGCTCGCCGACCGGCTCGCCGCGCTCGGTTAGGCCGGACTGCGCTCGTCGTCGTACACGAGCTAGATGATCTCGACCGGCGTTCCGATCGGCATCAGCCCGGCGAGCAGGCGGATCCTGTCGTTGGGGACGCGCACGCAGCCGTGCGAGGGCCGCCCTGGGATCAGCGCCGGCTCGTCGGTGCCGTGGATGCCGACGACCCCGCCGCCCGGCCAGTCGCTCAACACCGAATAGGCGCCGGTGCCGAACGCAAGCGGGCCGTAGATCGCTCCGCCGCCGAGATTGCGCAGGCGCGTGCGGATCCAGAAGCGCCCGCTCGGCGTCGGCGTGGCCGGCTTCCCGACGCCGACGGGCGAAGACCACACCTTGCGCCCGTCGCGGTACAGCGTGGCGCGCAGCGTCGCGCGGTTCACGCGCAGCTTCGTGCGTACCACGTGCAGATCGCCGAGGCCGTCGCGCAAGACCCATCCCGTGCGCCCGTTCGGCCGCCCAGGCAACCGGACGCGCGCCCACAGCCGGCCGGCGGCGTCCAGCCGGCTCGCTAGGACGAGATAGACCTCCAGCGGGCCGTCCTCCGTTTGCAGCCGCAGCCGGCCCGCGAGGGGCGAACTCGCACTCGGTTGGCGATGCACCGTCGCGCGCAGCACCGCGTTCGCCCAGCGGCTCACGCGCTCCTCGTCGGACAGCCGCTCGTCGCCGAGCGGACCGGCGGCCGACGCCGGCCGCACAGGACGGGTGTCCGCCACCGCCGCGGCCTGCGCCGACCCCGCGCCGAGGACGGCGAGGGCGCACGCCGCGATCGCAGCGGTGCGCCCGCGAAGCCTCACGCTCAGCCCGCGAAGCGGGGGACCGAATCGCGCGGACAGCTGACGTAGACCAACCGCAGCGTCCGCGTGGGCGTGTTGGCGGAGTCGCGGAAGCGTACCCTCGCGCTCACCCGATGCGCGACTTTGCTCTGGTGTCGCGGATCGATCTTGATGGAGAATTTCGTGCGATTGCCGCTCGCCTTGATCCTGCGGTAGAGCTTGCCGTCGAGCAGGAAATCCACGCGCGCGATCCCGTCCCCGCTGACCGTGGCCCGAAATAGCCGCGATACGCAGCCGCTCGGCCCGCGCAGCTTGGCCGACACGGTCGGAACCGCCACCCTGGGCCGTGGGATCGCCAGCGCGGCCGGCGTGGGGCTCGGCCTACGCAGCGTTGGGCTGTTCGGCTTCGCTTGCAGGGGCGTGGGTGGCGTTGCCGGCTGCGTGAGCTGCGTCGTGGCCGGATCGGTGTCCGAGACGTCGCGGCCGCCGACGCTGTCCTTCGCCGTGACCTTGCCGACGTTGTCGACCTGCGCCTGGCCGAGCTGGGTCTGCACCGTGCACGCGTACGTCCACGTGTCGCCGGGGTCGTGCTGACTGGGCGTCAGGTCGCCGTTCTTCGACGTCAAGAGCGGTGGTGCGTCGCAAAGCGCGTCGCTGGCGCTGACGTAGGCGCCGAGGAAGGGCGTGTCACCGGGGTTCGTGACGGCAAGCTTGTAGCCCACCGGCTCGCCGGCCACCGCCGTCGCGGGCCCCGTCGTGTCGACCTGGACGGCCGGATGCAGGATCCGAGTCGAGTGCCTGGCGCTGGCCGAGACCGGCCGCGCGAACTCGTCCTTGGCGTCGACCTTCACCGTGCTCTGCAATGGCTTTGGCGGTGCGGCGTTCCTCTGCGCGTCGCCATCCGGAGGGGCCGTGGTCGCGCACTCGTAGACCCACGTGTCGGAGACATCGAGCACGTCTGGCGTCCGATCCGGCGCGCCGCCCTCGCCGCGCGTCTGCTTGCGGGTCACGGGCGCGCAGCGGTCGTCTCCGACCTGCATCTCGGTGAGCGGGCTCGCACCGGCATTCGTGACGGTGAAGGTGCGGACCAGCATGTCACCGGGGTAGGCGTACTCCGCTCCCTCGCTGCTCACCGCGACGGCACCGGCGATCGCGCGGTTGAAGAACGTACACGTCACCGTTTCGCCCGGATCTACCTGGAACGTCGCGGTGCGAGCCGCTGTATCGGCTGTGCTGTCGATGTTGGTGCAGCTGATGCTGTCCAGCCGGAACCCGGTCTGGGGGTCCTGCGTCGCGGTATACGCGCCGGGCCTGACGTCGAGCAGCCGGTTTGTCCCGCCGGCCAGCTTGAATGGCGGGTCGCCGGGGAGGCTCGTGCTGTAGCCGAACTGTGTCAAGTCGCCGGCGGGGGAGGTCTGCGCCTCGACGACGAGCGCTCCGTCCTTGGAGTTCGTGAACGTGCAGGTGACCGTCTCACCTTGTGAGATGGTGGCGGTCGCCGTGCGCGCGGCGGGGTCGACCGGGCTACCGTCGCTGCACAACAGTCCCGTGAGCTCCCAGCCCGCCTTCATGCTCTCGGTCACCGTGTAGGTGCCTGGCGTGACAACGAATTCCTGCGTACCGTCGTCAGACAGCGAGAACCCGGTCGCGCTCGCCGACGTGTCGAAGCCGAAGGAAGCGGTGTCCCGGTCGGGAAGCGTCTGCTTCTCGACGATGAGCCGCGTCGAGAGCAGCCTGCTCTTGAACGTGCACGTCGTCGCGATGCCCGGCTTGACCTCGACCATCCGGGTCGACGAGATCCGGCTGGCGCCCCGGTCTCTCGGAAGCTCGTTGGGGGTGTCGATGCACACCACGTCGTAGAGCTCCCAGCCGTTCGCCGGTTCCTCGGTCACCGTGTAGGTGCCGGGAATCGCGTCGTGGCCCTTGTTCTGGTTGTCGATCAACGAGAAGCGCGGGAACTTCGGGACGTTCGTGTTGAAGATGAAGGGCGTCGAGGTATGCGGAGGCGGCGTCTCCTTCGCGATGATGATCCTCCCCTGACGGGTGTTCCTGAAGGTGCAGATGATCTCCTCGTTGGCCTCCACGTTCAGCGTGGCTGTGCCCGCCGCGAGCGAGGCCGTCGTGTTCTGCGCGCCGGACTCCGTGCAGAACACGTGCGTGAGGTCATAGCCGGTCGCAGCCATCGCAATCGGGTCGTAGGTCCCCAGGTTGCTCTCCGTGATCGTGTAGCTGCCGGGCCGAACGTCGTTGATCGTCTGTGACTTGCCAGAGGCAAGCGCGAAATCATTCGGACTTGGCTCTGGTGAGCTCTTGGCAACCGCATCGAAGTCGGCGCTGAAGCCGAACTTCGTCAACGAGTCGGGATTGCCGAGGTTCACGCTTTCCTCGATGACGATCACGCGCGCGCAGTTCGGGACCGCCGTGCAGGTGGCTGCACGCGCCGGCGAGACGGCGAGCGTGGCGAAGATCGCCGCCAGCGTCAGCGCGGCGGCGAGCAACGACGACAGGTTGCGGCGACGGGCGGCTGTTGCGACGGCATCCATGCCAGGGGCTTTCTCCATTGTCTCGCCAACGGCTCGCGCCGCTCGGTGCGTGAGCCGGCGAACATCCGTGTGGACGACGGTTGTAGGAGACCACGGGACCGTCCAGAACGCGGCAGGCAGCTCGCTTCGGTGAATTGACCACGGCGCGGAGAGGCTTCGCGTCAGATCCGACCTTTCTCGCGGGGTTTTGCGCCATCATGTCGCGCAAGTGACCCGCGTCCTCCTCTTGGTGCTCGCGATCCTCGCCGTGCTTGCGTTCGCGGACGGGGCGCTGGCCGCTGATCCGCCCGCACCGGTCAGGCTGGCAAACGGCTGGGAGTACAAGCTCGATCCCGGCGACGAGGGCCTGCTGCACAACTGGCAGAGCGGGGCGGGCGGGGGTATCTGGGATGCCGTCAGCGTCCCTCACGTCTTCGATCCCCGGCCTGCTCCGAAGGCCTTCTACGGATCAGTGGGCTGGTATCGGCTGGGCTTCACCGGGCCCAAGCCCGACACGAGTTGGTGGATTCGCTTCGAACAGGTCCGGCGAGTGGCTCGCGTCTGGCTCAACGGCCGCGAGATCGGCACGCACAGCGACCCGTACACGCCGTTTGAGCTGCCGGCGACCGGCCTGGTGGCCGGGCGGCCGAACACGCTCGTCGTGCGCGTGGACTACCGCCGCGCACCGAAGCTGCGCGAGGGCTGGTGGAACTGGGGCGGCATCACGCGCCCCGTCTGGCTGGTCGCGCGCGGGCCGGTCGTCATGCACGACGCGGGCCTGCTGCCGCGGCGCCATTGCGACGGCGACGCCTGCCGCTGGAGCGTGCTCGTGGACGGCTGGCTGGAGAACACGAGCGACCGAGCCCAGCGGCCGTCGGTCGCCGTCGCGCTGAGATCGCCCGACGGGGAGGTGTCGAGCGGCAGCGCTACGCCGCGCCGGCTGCGCCCCGGCGAACGCGTGCGGCTGACGTTCGCGGTCCGCGTCGAGGGCGAGCCCAAGCTATGGTCACCGGACGATCCGCAGCTGTATGACGCGGCGGTCAGGACCCGCGTAGGTGAAAAGATCGTGCAGGTCGATCGCCCGCGCATCGGCCTGCGAACGGTGACGGTGGTCAACGGGATGCTGCGCCTCAACGACCGCGTCCTCGACCTTCGCGGCGCGTCGCTTCAGGAGGACGTTCCGGGCCGCGGACCGGCCCTGACCGAGGCCGACGTCGAAAACATGATCGACGAGCTCAAGGCGCTGGGCGCGAACGTCACGCGCGCGCACTACCTGCTGGACTCGCGGCTGCTGAACCGCTTTGACGAGGAGGGCATCCTGGTCTGGAACCAGGCGCCGGTGTACCACCGTGACGCGCAACTCAAGACGCCGGGGCAGCGCTCGACCGAGCTCGAGGTCGTGCGCGAGACGATCCTCGCGGCGCGCAACCACCCGTCCGTGATCGTCAGCTCGGTTGCCAACGAGTTGACGTCGCAGCCCGACAAGCAGCGCACGAGCCAGGTCTGGATGCAGAACGCGGCGGCGCTGGCGCGCGACCTCGACCGCACGCGACCGGTGGCCATCGACATCCTCTCCTATCCCGGCGTCGCGCGCCAGCGGACCTACAACGCCTTCGACACGCTCGGCATCAACTCCTACTACGGCTGGTATGACGGGAAGGTCAACCGGTCGACGGCGGACATCGACGATCTCGCGCCCTACCTGCGCACGATGCGCGACAAGTACCCGGGCAAGGCGCTCGTGATGACGGAGTTCGGCGCCGAGGCGACCGACCCGGGCCCGGCGGACACCAAGCAGACCTACGCCTTCCAGCAGAACTACCTCAAGCGCAACCTCGACATCGTCGACCGGCTCGGCTTCATGGGCGGCGCGATCTACTGGACGACGCGGGAGTTCGCCGTCAAGCCTCACTGGGATGGCGGCGGACACCCCCAGACGCGCGACTCGATCCATAACAAGGGCCTGATCGCGTACGACGGCAAGATCAAGCCCGCGTTCACGACGGCGCAGGACGCCTTTAAGGCGACGCCGTTGTATCGCGACGACCCCGAGGCGGTCGCCCGCGCGCAGCTGTCCGAGCCGCACTCGATCATCCTGCGAACGCTGCTGCTCATCTCCGCGCTAAGCCTCATCTTCGGCCTCTTGGCGCTCGACGCCTTGTGCCTGCGCGACATCTGGCGCGCGATGCGTCGCGAGCCGGCGGAGGTCGTCGCGCTGCGCCGGGTCGCGTAGTCGAGCCCCGAGCCGGGCGGCTACGGCGTGAACTTGACGGTGATGACGTCGCCGTCGGCCATCGCGTAGTCGCGGCCCTCCAAGCGCAGCGTGCCGCGGTCGCGCGCGCCGGCGTAGCCGCCGGCATCGACGAGCTGCTCCCAGCCGACGACCTCGGCACGGACGAAGCCGCGCTGGATGTCGGAGTGGATCTCGCCGGCCGCGTGCCAGGCGCTGAGACCCCGGCGCAGATGCCAGGACTGCGCCGGCTTGTCCTCGCCCGCGGTGAAGAACGCGATCAGGTCCAGCAGCGAGAAGGCCCCGCCCACGACGCGCTGGAGGCTCGACTCGGTGAGGCCGAGGTCGGCGCGCATCGCGGCCGCATCCTCCTCGTCGAGCTCGGACAGCTCGGCCTCGATGCGGCTTGAGATCGCGACGGCGACGGCGCCCTGAGCGGCCGCGTGCTCGGCGACAGCCGGCGGCACCTCGTCCTCGCCCTCGTTAACGTTGGCGACGAACAGAACCGGCTTGGCGGTCAGCGGGCCGAGGTCCCGCAGCGCCTTGGGGGCGTCGGCGGGCGGGGGGACGCTGCGCGCCGGACGACCGGCCTGCAGCGCCGCGATGAGCTGCGCCAGCCAGGCCTCCTCCGCGACCGCGGCGCGATCGCCGGAGCGGGCACTGCGCACGACGCGGTCGTGGCGGCGCTCGGCCTGCTCGAGGTCGGCGTACACGAGCTCGGTCTCGATCGTCTCGATATCGGCCATCGGGTCGACCCGTCCGTCCGGGTGCACGACGCTCTGGTCGGTGTGCGCGCGAACGACGTGGACGATCGCGTCGGTCTCGCGGATGTTGGCGAGAAAGCGATTGCCCAGGCCCTCCCCGGTGTGCGCACCGGCGACGAGGCCGGCGATGTCGTGGAAGTCGATCGTGTCGGGGACGATCTCCGAGGAACGCACGGTTGCGGCCACCTGTCCCAGGCGCTCGTCGTGCACGGGAACGACGGCGACGTTCGGCTCGATCGTCGTGAACGGATAGTTCGCGGCGTCGACTCCGGCGCGCGTGAGAGCATTGAAGAGCGAGGACTTGCCCGCGTTGGGCATCCCGACGATGCCGACCTTCATCGGCGCGCTTCGCTGCCGACGAGCACGCCGAGCAGCGCACCCGCGGCGATGTCGGACGGGTAGTGCACGCCCAGATAGACCCGGGACAGCGCCATCAGGACCGCGACGATGTAGAGCGGGACGCCCGGCAGCAGCGACGAGTACGCCCGCGCGGCAGCGAACGACGACGATGCATGCGCCGACGGGAAGCTCAGCGACGTCGGCGTCGAGATCAGCGCCGGGAGCTTCTCGAGCTGCGGGCGGCGGCGTCGCACGATTGTCTTCAGCAGCGTGTTGAGTGCGTACGCGGCGAGCACGGCGCGGGCGGCCCGGAGCCACCGGGGACGGCGCGAGCGGTCGACGGCGGCGCCGGCGGCGCCCAGCGCGAGCCAGATCGCGGCGTGCTCCCCCAGCCGCGAGAAGCCGCGCACGGGCCGCTCGATCGCCGGGTCGTGGCCGTGCTCGCGCAGCAGGCGGTAGAGGGTGATGTCGACGCGCGCGATCGCTCGGCCTACCGGCCCGCCGCGCAGGCGCGCTCGCAGCGAGCGGCGGGCTGCGGGGTCGGCTTCGCGCTGCTGTGCGGTGGTGGTCAAGGCCGAGACGATAGGCGCAGGGACCGATCGGGCAGCATCCGGTGTGGTCCACTCGTGCGCCTCGCCCTGATCGCAAACCCTCGCTCGGGCACGGCGCCCGGCCCGGAGCGCCTCGAGAAGCTGCTGGGCTCGGGCGGCGCGGAGGTGCACACGACCGCCATTCAGGAGCTCGCCGGAGAGGACGGTGACGGCCTTGACGACGACGAGGCCGCCGAGGCCGCGTCGAGGCTCAGCGCGCAGGGCGTGCCCGATCGCGTCGTCGTCGCCGGCGGCGACGGGTCGGTCGGCTTGGCGGCGCGGCTGGCGGGCGAGATCGGCGTGCCGCTCGCCGTCGTCGCGGTCGGCACCGCCAACGACTTCGCGCGCGCCTTGCACCTGCCGCTCGACCTAGACGAGGCCTGCGCGCTGGCGCGCTCGCCGCATGCACCCGCCCGCCACGCCGACATGGCGCGGGTCGGCCGGCGCACCTTCGTCAACGCAGCGTCGACCGGGCTGTCGGTGATCGCCGCGCGCGCGGCACGCCCGCACAAGCGGCGGCTCGGGGCACTGGCCTACGCTGCCGGCGCGTTAAAGGCAGGGGTGACCGCAACGCCGCTGCGCTGCCGCGTGCTCTGCGACGGCGAGCCCTGCTTCGCCGCCGACGCCTGGCAGGTCGTCGTCGCCGTGACCGGCGCCTTCGGGGGCGGCAGCGAGATCGGCGGCACGGATCCAGCCGACGGATTGCTCGACGTCGCCGTGGTGCCGGCCGGCTCGCGCGCGAGCCTCGTACTCCGCGCCTACGGGATGCGGACGGGGCGCTTGACCCAGCAGGCGGCCGTCGTCCACCGCCGCGGCGCTGTCATCGAGCTACAGATCGACGGGCGACAGGCGTTCAACGTCGATGGCGAGCTGTGCCACTACGATCCCGCCCGATTCACCGTAGACCCAGGCGGATTCGAGGTCGTCGTCCGATGAACAAGCGCTGGCCCACCGCGATCGCAGCCGTCGGCGTGGCCTGGTACGCGAGCGATTCGCTGCGCCACCGCCGCGAGCAGGAGGATGGCTACCGGCTGCGCGGCGAGGAGCTCGACGTCGGCTCCGGCGGGTTTCTGCGCGCCACCGAGGCGATCACGAGCGCGCCGATCTCCTATGGCAACGACATCGACCTGCTCGTCAACGGCGACCGGATCTTTCCCGCGATGATCGAGACGATCGCCGGCGCCCAGCTGTCGGTCAACCTCCTGACGTACATCTACTGGAGCGGGGAGATCGCCAGGACGATCGCGGGCGCGCTCTGCGAGCGTGCGAAGGCAGGCGTCGAGGTCAACGTCCTCCTTGACGCGGTCGGCAGCGCGAAGATGGACCGCGGCCTGATCGAGAAGATGGACGAGTCGGGCGTCACGTTCGCGTACTTTCGCCCGCCCAAGCCCTACGCACTGCGCCGGGTGAACAACCGCACGCATCGCAAGCTGCTGATCGCGGACGGGACCGTCGGCATGACCGGGGGCGTCGGCATCGCCGACGAGTGGACCGGCGACGCCCAGGACCCAGAGCACTGGCGCGACACCCACGTCCGGGTTCGCGGCCCCGTCGTGCGGGGCCTGCAAGGCGCGTTCGCCGAGAACTGGCTCGAGGCGACCGGCGACGTCCTCGTCGGCCCCGGCTACCTGCCGGAGATCGAACCGCTCGACGGCGGCGGCGCGATGCAGGTCGTGCGCTCGTCGGCGACGGTCGGCGACACGAACATCGAGGCGCTCTACTTCCTCGCGATCGCCTGCGCGCAGCGCAGCCTGCACCTCACGTCCGCCTACTTCGCACCGCGGCCCGCGTTCGTGGAGGCGCTCACGGACGCCGCGGAGCGCGGGGTGGACGTCCGCGTGCTCGTCCCCGGCCCCCACCACGACAAGCACGTCGTGCGTCAGGCCGGCCGCGCCTCCTACAAGGAGCTGCTCGAGGCCGGCGTGCGGATGTTCGAGTACCAAGCGACGATGCTGCACTCAAAGACGCTGTCGATCGATGGCATCTGGTCCTCCATCGGCTCGGTGAACTTCGACAACCGCTCCTTTCAGCTCAACGACGAGTCGACGCTGTGCGTCTGCTCCGAGCGCTTCGCCGGCGCGCTCGACGATCAGTTCGCGCGCGACGTCGAGCACGCCGAGGAGATCGAGCCCGACCGCTGGCGGCGGCGCGGGTCCAGAGAGCGGGCGACGGAAGCACTGCTGAAGCTCGTGCGACGCGAGCTGTGAACCCGGGCGGGGACCTACCCCTCGGCGCCGAACCCGACCCTGTGCTCGTCAAGCTCGGTGCGCACGTAGACGACCTGGCTGAGGTTCAGCCGGATCGTGCCGTCGTCGACCGTGAGGTCGTGCCATTCGCCGCCCGCGAGCGCTTCGAGCAGCGTGTTCAGCGGGGCTTCCTGGATGCGAACGCTGAGAACCTGGTTGCCGGCGAAGCCGACCGTGACGCGCTGAAGAGCCACGATCGCCTCAGTGGCCTTCGGCCGGTTGGACGATTTCGGTCAGCACGCTGCCGGCGGTCCGCGGATGCAGGAACGCCACGCGGGAGTCGCGGATGCCGACGCGCGGCGTCTCGTCGATGAGCTGCATGCCCGACTCGCGTAGCGAGCTCAGCGCGGCCTCGATGTCGTCGACCTGGTAGGCGATGTGGTGGATGCCAGGTCCCTTCTTGGCGAGGAACTTGCCCACCGGCGTGTCGGGCCCGAGCGGGCCCAGCAGCTCGACATGATTCTCGCCGACGTCAAGCAGAGCTGCGTCGACACCCTGGTCGGTGACCGCCTCGCGATGGACGAGCGTCATCCCGTAGTCGCGCTCGTAGAGCGCCAGCGCAGCGTCGATGTCCTCGACGGCGATTCCGATGTGGTCGATGCGGTTGAACACGCACCGCATCGTAAACGGCCTGGGCGGGTGGGGCGGTGTCCGCGCGATAGGCGACTACGCGCCGGGCATCGTCGGCGGCGGCGTCGATGCGCGCGCGGGGCGGGGCGGGTCGTCGACGGGCTGCTCGAGCGCGGTCGCGGCGACCACGCGCAAGCCCTGACCCATGCGGCGCTCCATGCGCGGCACGCCCTTCATGATCCGGTCGATCTCCTCGCGCTCGAGCACCTCGTGATCGAGCAGCGCGAGCGCGAACTCGTCGAGCTTCTCGCGGTTGGAGCTCAGCAGACCGTGCGCGGCACGCTGCGCGTTGACCGCGAGCTCCTGCTGCTCCTCGTCGCGAATGCGCCGGAACTGCTCGGAGTTGTTGTCGTCGCTGGCGACCGCGCGCGGCGCGCTGCCGGCCGCGCCCATCGCGTAATCGTGGACCATGGCGTGCGTCACGTGCGCGACGCGCTTGAGGTCATCTGACGCTCCCGTCGTGACCTCTCCAAAGACGATCTGCTCGGCGACGCGGCCACCGAGCAGGACGGTGATGTGGTCGATGAGCTCCTCGCGCGTCTTGAGGTAGCGATCCTCGTCGGGCAGGTTGAGCGTGTAGCCCAGCGCCCGTCCGCGCGGGATGATCGAGATCTTGTGCACGCGATCCACCCCGGGCAGCAACTCGGCGCAGAGCGCGTGACCGGCCTCGTGGTAGGCGATGACCTGCTTTTCGTGGGCGTTGAGCACGCGCCGCGACTGCACGCCGGCGATGACGCGTTCGAGCGCCTGGTCGAAGTCCTCGCTGGTGAGCGTGGTGCCCCTGCGGCGCGCACAGCGGATCGCCGCCTCGTTGCAGAGGTTGGCGAGATCGGCGCCAGTGAGGCCGCTCGTTCGCGCGGCAACCCTGCGCAGGTCGACGTCCTCGCGCAGCGGCTTGTCGTTGCAGTGAACCTCGAGGATCCGCTCACGGCCGACGACATCGGGCGGCGAGACGAATACCTGGCGGTCGAAGCGACCGGGTCGCAGCAGTGCCGGGTCGAGCTTCTCGAGCAGGTTGGATGCGGCCATGACGACGATGTCGCCGGTCGAATCGAATCCGTCCATCTCGACGAGCAGCTGGTTGAGCGTCTGCTCGCGCTCGCCCGAAAGGTCCGAGCCGCGACGGCCGCCGACCGCGTCGAGCTCGTCGATGAAGATGATCGCCGGTGCCTCCTTGCGCGCCTCGCGGAACAGGCGCCGGATGCGCGCAGCGCCGAGGCCGGCGAACATCTCGACGAACGAGGCTGCCGACTGCGAGAAGAACTGCGCGCCGGACTCGTGGGCGACGGCCTTGGCCAGCAGCGTCTTGCCGGTGCCGGGCGGGCCGTGCAGCAGAACGCCCTTGGGCACGCGCGCGCCGAGCTCGCGGAATTCGCTCGGATCGCGCAGGAACTCCACGACCTCGCGCAACTCGTCCTTGGCCTCGTCGACGCCGGCGATCTCCTCCCACCCGATCGACGACTGCACGTCGGGTTTGATCTGCACCGGCTTCGTCCGCGGCATGAGCTTCATCGTCCGCCATAGAAAGAAGCAGATCAGGAACATGAAGAGGATCGTGAAGACCCCCGACCACTCCAACCCGAAGTTCTTGACCGTGTCCAGGAAGCTCTGGTCGTTCACCGTCCCTACATCGGCAGCCGTGCCGCGAAGCTCAACGTCTTCTGGACGCCGGTCCTTCCACGCGCAGTATCTCTGTCAGTGCCGCCCGACCGACCTCGAGCTGCGCCTCGGTCGGCTCGCGGGTCCCGAGCAGGCGCTGAAGCTCGTGCCCTGGCCTGCGCAGCGCGCGCGCTGCTGCCGTGTCGGCGTGGCGCTCGCTCCAGACGAACACCTCGACCGCGAGACCGAGCGAGGCGAGGCTCAGCGCGAGCTGAGCCGCCGGCCCGGGCTTGTCCAGCGCGCGTCGCAGCAGCACCCCGCCGGCGAGGTTCAAGGACAGCAGCGGCGCCATGAGATGCGATCCGCAGCGGTCGTGTTCCTTCGCCGCGTCGGCGGCATCGTCGGCGTCGGTCTCGTAGGCGGCGATCGCCTTGTGCTCGACGCCGTGGTAGGCGGCGAGGTCGCCGCCGCGCAGCGCGACGACGCTCGGCAGCAGCGAGATCGCCGCCACCGCAGCCTCGGCGCCGGGGCCGCCCTTGAGCGTGCGCCGCACGACCCGCCCGCCCGTCGCCGCGCCCAGCATCGCGGCGAGCACCTTGGCGTCCTGAAACGGCAGCCGCGCGGCCGGCAGCGCGCGCTTGACCAGGGGGATGACCGCCATCGCCTCGCCGAGGCGGATCACGCCGCGCACTCCGGCGATGCGCTCGAAGCCGTGGATACGCGGCTTGCGTCCTGAAGCGGTCGCGATCGTCCCGTCGCGGCGGCGCACCGAGGCCGCCCACTGCGTCGGCCCATGCACGAGCAGCCCGTTGCGCAGCGCCATGCCGCCGAGGCGCAGCTTGCCGCCGTCGTCACGTCGTGTCTCAGCCACCGAGGATCTCGCGTGTCACGTCGCGGAAGAACTGCGCCGCGAAGCCGAGGTCGCGGACGTCGATGCGCTCGTCGGCGGCGTGGATCAGCGGCGCTGTCTCAAACAGGTTCATGTGGCGGTGCGGGAAGAACCCGTAGGCCACGCAGTCGGGGAACGCGTCGCGGAACGTGCGCGAGTCGGTGAAGCCGGCGAGGGCCGTCGGGACGACGATGGCGCCCGGATCGTGCTCGCCGACCCAGCGCTCGATCGCGTCCATAAGCGGTGACTGCACGGGTGACTGGTTGCCGACCACCCGCTCGGTGAACTCGAGCCGATAGCCGTCGTCACCGAGTACCTCGCGGATGCGCTGCAGCGCGTGCTCCTCCCCGAGGCCCGGCGGGATGCGGCAGTCCACGCGCAGCTCGGCGCTCGCGGGGATGACGTTGATCTTCTGCGACGCGGAGATCCGCGTGGGCGCGAGCGTCACTCCGAGCAGCGGCTCGACGAGCAGCGCCAGGCCGGCGTCGCGCTCGCGCAGGCGCGTCAGCGCAGCGGCCGGATCGCCGTTGGGTTCGAGGCCTAGTCCCTCCAGCAGCGCGCGCGGACCTTCGGTGAGATCGAAGGACGGCTGGCGCTCGGCCATCCGCGCGAGCAGCGGCGCCATCTTCAGCAGCGCGTTGTCGCCGATCTTCGGGATCGACGCGTGGCCGGCGACGCCCTCGGTCGTCAGGCGGAAGCGGAACACGCCCTTCTCCGCGACGCAGACGCCGTAATAGCGGTTGCCGTCGAACGGGATGACGGCCCCGCCGCCCTCGTTGAGCAGGTAGTCGCAGCGAACCTTGTCGGGGTGCTGCTCGCAGATCCACATCGCGCCGAGCTCACCGCCGACCTCCTCGTCGACGACGACGACGACGAGCAGGTCGCCGCGTGCCGGCCGCCAGCCCGAGCGCGCGAGCGACAGCGCGGCGGCGACCTCGACCGCCGTCTGAGACTTCATGTCAAGCGCGCCGCGACCCCAGATGCAGCCGTCGGCCAGATCGCCCGACCACGGGTCGTGCGTCCAGTCCTCCGGGGTCGCGAGCACCGTGTCGACGTGCGAGAGCAGGCAGAGCACGGGCCCGTCGGCGTCGCCGCGCAGACGGGCGACCAGGTTCGGGCGCTCGGGCACGGCGCCGAGCAGGTCCACCTCGAAACCGGCGTCGCCCAGCAGGCCCGCGAGCGCCTCCTGCGCAAGGCGCTCGTTGCCCGGCGGATTGACCGTGTTGAAGCGGATCAGGCGCTGGAGGAGCTCGCTCGACTGGAGCTGCAGGTCATCGATCACCAAGAGAGATGCTAGTGGGCCGCTTCCGGCGGGCTCGCAGCAACAACGGGCTCGGGGGCGTCCCGCATCGGCGGGGTGCGGGCCGAGTACGGATGTAGGGTTCATCCACGTGGCTCCGGCGCTCCCTACGCTCAGATCTCCGCTCCTCGCGCGACATCTGACGCTGGGCTGCTCGACCGGCTTCATGGCGGACCTGAGGAACGACTGGAACCGGCTCGTGGATCATGCCGCGGCTGTGTCCAGCATGGCGATCGAGCTGTCCGCCATCTCGGCATCCGAGCTTCCCGGATTGCTCGAATACCTCGGCTCGGCGCCGCGCCTCCCATTCGTGTTCGTCAGCGTCCACGCTCCGTCAAAGGGACTGAATGGAGATGAGCGGAGCCGTGTAGAAGCTCTGTGTTCCGTGCCCGCGTGGGTGGACGCCATCGTCGTACATCTGGACACGATCTCCGACCCGACGCTCTACCGCCAACTCGGGCGAAGGCTCGTGGTCGAGAACATGGACACGCGGAAGGAATTCGGCCACGTAGCCGATGATCTGGCGCTGCTGTTCGCCGAGCTGCCAGCGGCTGGCCTCTGTCTGGATGTCGCGCACGCGAAAGACGCCGACCCGACGATGGGAGCGGCCTCTGAGATCCTGCGCCGCTTCTCGAGCCGGCTGTCGCATGTCCACGTCAGCTCGCTGGATGAGTCTCAGCATCACGTCTCCTTGACCCCTCAGGATGAGGAGCTCTTCGAACCCGTGCTTGCACGTTGTCGAGATGTTCCGTGGATCCTGGAAGCCCCGCCGCGCTCGTAGAGGACCCGCGCGGCGCGCTCGAATAGCTCCAAGAGACCGTCGATGTGCGTTTCGAGCACTTGGCTACGGCGGAGCCCGGCTCACAAGATGTGTTCGGCGTTCCGTTTGACATTGACGTTGACCGATGAGTTTGCGCGCCGCTGCAAGTCCTTAGGTCCACACCACCACCAAGGAGCACGGACATGGCCACGACAGCAAGCGGGATCGGTGCGATCGGACTGGTGATCGTCCCTTCGATCGACCAGGACAGGTCGGTCGAGTTCTATGTGCAGGATCTCGGCTTTGAGAAGCGCACGGACGTCGCGTTTAGCGAGAGCTATCGCTGGGTTGAGGTCTACCCGCCGAGCGGGGCGACGGGTATCGCGTTGGCGCCGCCGCGGGAGGGTACCCCGGCGGGGGTTCAGACGGGCATCAGCCTGACGACCGGCGACATCGA
>JAWVGJ010000106.1:0-15744 GCA_033855115.1 Solirubrobacteraceae bacterium | reverse complement strand
GACCGCGCTCGGCCTCCGCGCTGCGAGAGGACGTCCAGCTCTCGCTCTACGCCGTCGGCGCGCGCGAGGCGTGGCACTTGGATGCGACCCAGCAGGCCTACCTCTACGTGCTCGACGACGAGAAGGTCCGCGTGCCGAGCAGCGAGATCGACGCGGACTGGATCACCGACACCGTCGACGAGGTCGCCGGCGGGATCCTCGCGCAGGACTTCGAGCCGACGCCCTCCTACACCGTGTGCTCGATGTGCGACTACCGGATCGCGTGCCCGGCGGCCGAGCGGTAGCGACCGGACGCCGGCCCGCCCGCAGCCCGAACGGCTGCTCGCACGCCGTAAGGCAGCGCCGAGGAAGACCGCAATCCAGGCGGCGAGTTCCTCTTCGGGATCCGACGCTCCGACCCGGTGTGCAGCGGGGCGCGGTAGACGAGCAGCCGTGAGGCCTCGATCGCGGTCGAGAGAGCTCATGCAGGCGCGCTCGGTTCCGCGGGACTCCCGCCAGTGGGACCCTCATCGGGGACGTCTCTTCCGCCGCAATTGCGGCCGCTTCTGCCTCAATCCAGCAGCCCTCACGTCGTTCTCGGGCCTGGAGTCGGAGGCGCAGCCTCTGGCGAAGCAGCGGCGGGTTGAAAAAGCTCGATCGGGTTGCCAGCCGGATCTGTTGCCCGCCGGGGCCGCGAACGATGTCGTTGCGAAACACGAGACCCGCGGCGCGCAGTCGCTCGACTTCCCCGGCGATGTCGGCAACGATCAGGTGGATGCGGTTCCAGCCGCCCGGCTCGGGGATGCGGCCGTCGGGCATCGGCCGTCCCGCGGAGCTGGCGGGGCCGCTTAGCAACAGCCGCAAGCGGCCGCGGACCACGTCGGCGAAGGCCGGAGCCGCGCTGGATCGCAGCGTGAATCCGAAATGCCGAGTGTAGAAGTCGACGGCGCCCTCGACGTCGGTGACGATGTAGCGAACGCTCACGAGGTCGTCGGGCATGCTCAGTTCTCCTGTTGCGGGGTCAGGGTGGGCGACAGTTTCACGACGTCCAGAGTGTCGTACATCGCTGACGGCGCTCCGCGCCCGCCAATCCGCCGCTGGTATCGCTTCGGGTGGTTGGAGCGCAGGCCCCGCTCGTGTCGGTCAATTCCTACGGCTACGACGCGATGTACGGCCCCTACGGGCCGGGCGGCGGCGAGGCGCGGGCCCCCTCAACGCGCTGCGCTGGCATACGCGGACTCAGGTGCCGCAGGCGACGGCGCGCGACAGCAGCAGCTCGCGCTCGCGGTCGTTGTCGCACAGGTCAGCCGCGCGCACAAACTCGTCGCGCGCCTCGGCCTGCCGGCCGAGGCGGACGAGGAGGTCGCCGCGCACGCTGGGCAGCAGGTGGTAGCCGCGCAGCGCGGGCTCGTCGGCGAGCGCGTCGACGAGTTCCAGCCCAGCCTCCGGACCGAAGGCCATCGTCACCGCCACGGCGCGGTTGAGCTCGACGACCGGCGAGACGGTAAGCGCCGCCAGGCCGTCGTACAGCGCCACGATCCGCGGCCAGTCGGTCTCCTGGACGCTGCGGGCGCGCGCGTGGCAGGCGGCGATCGCGGCCTGCAGCGTGTACGGGCTCAGTGCGCCGCTGAGCTGTACGGCGCGCTTCAGTCCCGCGAGGCCGCGCTGCACGAGCAGGTGATCCCAGCGTGCGCGATCCTGATCGGCGAGCAGCACCGGCTCGCCATGCGCCCCGACCCGCGCTCGCAGCCGCGAGGCCTGCAGCTCCATCAGTGCCAGCAGGCCGTGGACTTCGGGCTCTCGCGGCATCAGGCCGGCGAGGATGCGCCCCAGGCGCAACGCGTCGTGGCACAAGGCCGGCCGGGTCCACTGCTCGCCGGCCGTCGCGGCATAGCCCTCGTTGAAGACGAGGTAGATCACCTCGAGCACCGCAGACAGACGCTCGGCGAGCTCGTCGCGGCCCGGCACCTCGAACGGCACGCGCGCCTCGGCGAGGGTGCGCTTGGCGCGGACGATGCGCTGCGCGACGGTCCCCTCGGAGACCAGGAACGCGCGCGCGATCTGCGGTGTCGACAGCCCGCCGAGCAGGCGCAGCGTCAGCGCGACGCGCGCCTGCCGCGATAGCACCGGGTGGCACGTCATGAAGACCAGGCGCAGGACGTCGTCTTGCAGGTCGTCGATCTCTGCGGCGAGGTCGGGCTGATCGAGCTGCTGGAGGATCTGCAGCTGGCGCCCGATCAGCTCCTGCTTGCGCTCGAGCGTGACGCGGCGACGCAGCTCGTCGACGCCGCGCCGCTTGGCCGTGGCCATGAGCCAGGCCGCCGGGTTGTCCGGGATGCCCGCCGCAGGCCACTGCTCCAGCGCGGCGACGAGCGCGTCCTGGGCCAGGTCCTCGGCCGCCGACACGTCGCGGACGATGCGCGTCAGCCCGGCGATCAGCCGGGCCGACTCGATCCGCCAGATGGCGTCGATCGCGCGATCGGTGGCCGAGTCCGCCACCGGCTAGCTCTGCCTGGCGGTCTGTTCACGCATCCGCGCCTCGGCCTCGCGCAGCTCAGGGGTGAGCTGGTCGCCGAAGTCCTCGGACTCGAAGACCTGGCGCAGCGCGATCTCGGTGCCACCGTCAAACGGCGCGCGCTTGAGCCACTCGATCGCCTCGTCGCGCGACGCGCACTCCCAGATCCAGTAGCCCGCGATGAGCTCCTTGGTCTCGGTGAACGGGCCGTCGATGACGGTGCGCTCGCCGCCGTCGAAGCGGACCCTGACGCCCTTGGAGCTCGGGTGCAGGCCCTCGCCCGCCAGCATCACGCCGGCGCTGACGAGCTCCTGGTTGTACTTGTTCATCGTCTCCAAAAGCTCCGTGCTGGGCATCTCGCCCGCCTCGGATTCGGGGCTTGCGGGGACTATCACCATGAAACGCATTGCGGCCTCCTCGTGCTCGTTGCCTGCTTTGTACCGGCACGTCGAACGAGCGCCGGCGAAATCGACACGCGCCGGCAAAAACTTCTCGATGCAGGCGCGAGGTGCGAACACGACGATCTTGGTTGAACAAATCAGCGCCGTCGCCGCCGCGAAAAGCGTCCTGCGCGCATCCCACCGCCACGACGACGAGCGGCGCGACGTCGCGACGTATCGCTGCTGCGGGCCGAATGGCAACGCTCTGCGCTCGCGCAGGCCGAGGCGCATAGGGTCGTCAAACGGACTGCTGCAGGCGGGCGCCGCCCGCACCCGAACCTGTGTTCGTGACCTCGCGAGGCTCGGCCTACACTCGCTCTCAGCGCTCGCGACCGGCATCACGAAGGTGATCGAAGCCGCGACAGCCGAGCTGCCGAACGTGGGGGTTGATGATGCGCTCGCGATCCTTGTGGTGCTCGCGCAGACAAGCGACCCGCGCGTTGACCGCGCCGCATCGCACTGGGTGGGGCGATTGCTGACCGAGACGCCGGCGGGGCTCGGCGACGCCCGCTTTGCATTGGCTCTCGTCGAACGGCTGCCGAGTTGTCAGAAGGCGCTGCACGAGCTCGCTCGACGCCGATAAGCGAAGCCACGCCTTCAAGCGGTCGATCACCGTTCCTTGACACGCCTTAACGGGGGACGCCCAGTAAGGGGAAGCGCCTGGGGAGGAGGAGGCGGGACCGCCGTTGATGGCGTGCGAGCTCTGTGCCGCCGCCGGTCTGGCTATTGGTCAGGGCTGTCGTCTTGCTCGTCGGTCGAGCACGGAAACCCGGGCCATCTGGGATCGATTCCCTCGCTGCGGAGAAGTTCGGCTTCGACTTGCATGATGTCTCTGACCTCGTCCTTGTTCTTGAGGACGTAGCCCTTGGGTGGTTCTATTCGCTCCATCCGCTCACCCTCCTAACGAGCGCGTAGATCTCAGCGACGAGTTCATGGGCGTACTCGCTACGACGATAGCCGCCACGGCGGACGAATTCGCGGACGCCTGCGGGCGCGAGCTGCAGGAGATCCTCGCCAGCCAAGATGTCCCCACGCGTCGCGCGGACGACCGAGAGTGCATGTGCCCACTCATGCCAGGCGACGCGCGCAAGCATCGCTTCATAGGTGTTCGTGTCGAGATCGGCCAGCGCAGGGTGTTGCGCGTTGATAACGACCAGCCGCAGCTGCGAGATCCAAACTCCAACGGCCAGGTCGAGGTCTCGAACTGCGTGCCCATCCAGGCGTGCATAACCAGCGGAGCGCAAGAGATCATGTATCACGCTCCCGAGGGGTGCAGTGGCGATCGTCCACTGAGACGCGCCAATCGTCTCAAGCAGACACCGGTCGTAGGCCGGCAAGTCTTGCCACGCGTTGCGGATGATCCGCTCGGCACGGTCGCACTGGGCTGAGGCGTCGGCAGACACGTCGGCAACCTATCCGCCTCGGTCCCGTGGTGAGGCCCGCACAACCCTTGCGCGCGCTACCTCCCGTCTCCCGCCGTTCGTGGCAGTGCCCGCTGCGATCATGGTTCGCGCCTGCTGCGCGTGACAAGCAAGCGTGCGTCACGGGCCTCACGCGCGGTGACGGCTGCCTGCGCGACGGTCGCCGCGTTCGTTGTCCACTCATGGCTGCCCGCGACGCAGTAGAGGCGGCGTCCACGGCGGCGCTTGACGGCGATCGGGGCGATCGCGAGCTTGCGCGCGATGGTGGTTTTTCTTGAAAAGAACTCCCCACCCCGGTAAGCGCGTGGGGATAGATGGAGGCGAGCCCTGTACGAACACGGCTCGATCGTCCTGACCACCAACCGCGGTATCGCCGAGTGAGGCCACATCTTCGAAGACACCACCGTCGCCGCCGCCATTCTCGACCGCCTCCTACACCACGCAACCGTAATCTCGATCACCGGTGACAGCTACCGCATGCGCCGCCACCGAGACGCCATCAACGCCCTCCGACCCGTCCTCACCACGGCCGCCCACAAGGTGGGGAATTCTCATTATCACACCTTAGGAATTCCCGCAATCCTTGACAGTCGGCGCTGACTCAGCCCGCTGAACGAGCCCCACGGAACCGCTGAAGGGGGCAGAGGCAGCAGGGTCGTCACAGGAGCGTTTCACTTTGCTGTCATCGGCGTTTCATCCAGTTGGCGCGGACCGTTTCATCTCCATGACGTCTCACGCGCGGTGCGATGCCGGTATGTGCTGGGATGCCCGTCCCAGCGACGTCGCGACGAGGTCAAGTACATCGAGCCCGTCGAGTCGTATTTCAACGAGGAAGACTGGCTCGTGTTGCAGGCAGGGGTCGCCGCGATCCGACGCCTCGCCGGGCCGCTACCGCAAGCTCGGAGCGCGCGGGCGCAACGAGCTGCCCGCGATCCTGGACGCCGATCTCAAGCGGTCGGCCTGACCAGCCGGCTGCGCCACAGCGCGGCCGAGGAGGCACGGCATGCGCCCCCTGTGCCGGGGGACACGCTCGGCCCTTGGTGGACGTGCTCCGGCGACCGTGTGCACCGCGCCGCTGCCGGCCGCCGCTGCGGTCAGCGGGCGGTGCGCCCGCCCGCTGACCACGGCGCTCCCCCCGCCGCGCCCCGTGTCTCAGGCGGTGGGTTTCGTGAAGGTGATGATGACCAGCCCGTGGCCGGGACGCACGCCGGACTGGAACAGCCTCGAGATTGAGCCGGAGCTCACCGCGTAGCTGCTGCCCCCGCCGCCACCGGCTCCAGCGGACGCCCTGTTGCGGTCGGTGCCGAGCGTCCCACCGCCGCCGGCACCCCCGCCGCCGGCGTACCCGCCGCCGCCGCCGCCCCCGCCGCCGCCGCCGCAGTTGTTCGCGCCCGGCGTGGCCTGGCCGCCCGGGCCGCCGAAGCCGGGCGGGAAGTCGGCGAAGTTGACGCTGCCTCCCGTCGGGCCGCGGCCGGCGATCCCGTCCCGGCCAACCCCGTCCTTGTCAGTCGGAACGGACGAGTTGTAGGCGAAGCCGGCACCGCCGATCCCGCGGGCTCCCGGGGTCGACGCGTCGGCGGCCTTACCGCCTGTGGGCCCGTCGAGAGAGCCCGGCTGGACGTCGATCTTGATCCGGGAGGCATCTCTGCCGTTGCCCGTGCCTGAGGTGGAGCCGCCGCCGGCTCCCCCGGCAGCGCCGGTCGCCGTGCACTTCGTCGTAGTCGAGTTGGAGGAGCGGCGCGCGTCGCCACCCGCGCCGCCGCCACCGCCGGCCACGACGTCGCGATAGTACGTGCCACTCGGGCGGTTGGGGATCTGCCGACGGGTGTCGAGCTGCGAGGATCCGCCGCCGCTGAACCCGGGGGTGCCGCAGCTCTGTTCGTTGCTGGTCTTACGGTGGCACTTCCCGGTGCCGCCGCCGCCGGCTCCGTTGGGCGCTGCGTTTGGCGACCCGCCGCTGCCACCCGCGCGACCGACGGTGACCCGGTAGACCGTGGCGGCCTTGACCGGCAGGCTCAGCCTTGCGCGACCTCCACGACCGCCCTTCAATCCGCCGCCTCCCTGAGCGCCGTAGAGGTCGAAGGTCACCGTGGTGACACCGCTCGGCACCGCGAACGAGTCGAGTCCCGGCCTGTCATACCTGCAGGTCGTGCTAGTCGCGCTCGTCGAGAGTGTCCCGCTGCCGCATGGTGGCCCGGCAGCGTGGGCGAGCGCAGCCTGTAGCGCAACTACGGCGGCGGGCGCAAGCAGGGCGAGCACAGCGATCCGCACGCGGCGCCGTATCGCTCGTCCGGGATGAGTGGCCATGAGCTCCTCCTAGGTTAAGGTTAGGTCGTGTTGTCGCATCGATCGACTCGGGCGCGGACGACCAGGTATGTAACGAGGATCGGCGCCCGCCCAGCCGCCGCGACGAATGCTCTCCCCGAGCGTATGTCCAGCGCAACCAGAAGGTTCCTGATCGTTGCCCGCCGCTCCGAGAGTAGGCTCGCACCGGCAGATGCCCGACCGCTACGCTCGCGCGGCGCATGCCGCGTTCCTACGGCGTCATGGCAACCGCCCATCCACGAACGAGGCGTATGCTCGCGACCTCGCCGACTGGTTCGTCTGGCTTGATATTGCTCACGCTACACGCGTCGTGGTGTCGGTGACACGTCCTCGAGCCGAACGTCTGGTGTGAGGGCGGGCGCGGTCAGCGCCCAGGAACGGGTGGCCCGGCGCTCTCGTCGGCCGTCTTCGAATCCCGCCCGGGTAGTTGCGCGTGTGCGCTTCCTCGTTGTCGTCGTGCGCTTGTCCTCGGCGCAGTGGCGATCATCGTCCACATCTGCAATGTTCGGCAGCCGCTCGCACGCGAGCGAAGCAGCCACTCCCCCGCCTCCTGTCATCGGGTGCGCCGCTCACGCTGAGCCGAGCGTGGCGCGGTCGCGTCAGCGCAACACGTGTGGGAACCGTTCGCGCTCGTTACGACGCTCGCGACTTGCCGCGACCGTCTCGCGCTTCCTACCGGTACCGGGGACGGTCCCTCGCGGGGGTTCCCGGTGGGTCTCCACGCCAGACGCATCGGCGACGGCGATCAGGCTGTCACCTTTGGGTCCTGCCCGGCTGATACGCCGGCGTTCAGGTGGGACGGGTTGGACCCATCACCGGCTGGGCGGGAGCCCCGATCATCACCGGCCCACGATGCATTCGATTGCAGGTCCGGGTGGATGGCGGTCCGGGTGGATGGCGGAGTCGCCCAGACATCAGGCTTCCGCTCGGCCGCCGCTGCAAAGGGCGCCATCGAGCACCCGTCCCGACCGGGGGTCGCGGCTTCTGCCCGGCTCGCGCGATATCGCGCTAAGGAACCCCGCCATCCACCATCACATCGTTCGCGCCGCCTCCATCGCCTGCTCGGTGGCCGGTACCTCAATCCGCCCCGGGTAGACGTGCATATTCGGGCGCCGCCCGTCGCCGCTGGCGCGGCCGTTTGAGCTGGTCACACCCACCGCCACGAACACGTCGGACCCGATCGTCCTGTGCCCCGCGCGAACGCGCGCGAGCCGTATCAGCAGCGCGGCGGCTCAGACGTGATCGACGTCGGGAGCAGCTGGGTTGGTCCCCGATGTGCCCGATGCCGGTCCCGCATCGCCCTCTCCGGTGCCATCACCGGGGTTGCCCTCGTCCTCGGGGGTCGTGGGGCTATGCACAGGCTTGCCCGTCTCGCCGCCGCTGGCGACGTCCTCGCCGTCCAGGGCATCTTCGCTCTGCTGGGTCTCGTCGGACATCTGGCCCCTCCACGTGTAGACACTGAGTCCGCGGCATCGTACCCGTTGGACGTCGAACACGAACTGGCACGTCAACGCTCGGATGGCTCTGTTGAGGCGTGCTTCAGGGTCACACTCCCTACGGGGGGGCCGGGCTGCGCGGGCGAGGCAGGCCGCGAACGTGTTGGCCTGCGCTCCCTGCCCGGCGCGCGTCGCCCAACCGCGATCTTCTCGCAACCGCTGGCAAGCCGTGCCAAGCGGTACCCGCAGTGATCTGCGTCAAGCCCGTCAGCGCGAGATTCTGCGGCCCGTCGTTGCTGTGTCTTGCGGCGCGCCGTTGCGCGTGAGGCGGCGGTTGCCGGGACCGTTGCCGCCAGCAGCGACGCGAGCTCATAATTCGCTCCGAGACCGGCCGCGGCGCCTGGGGAAATGAACGTAAAAGACGCCCAAGCCCCAGCGATGGCGGCGCTCTACTCGGCGAGCGCGGCCGAGCTTCGAGAAGCGGGATCCACCCCGGGTACGCGCGTAGGGTTGGTACGTTGGATGTTCCTGGCCTGCTGAGGCCCGGCGCGGGGACGAGCTGCGGACTTGGAGGCTTCCTTCAAGACGGAAAGGGGCCAGCGTGGCGCGCGAGCGACCGACAGCCTCCCACGTATCACAGATCCCCGCTGACCTTGATACCTCTCGCTCCGTAGGCGTTGAACTGGGTGCATATGCGCTCACTCCTGCGCAGGCGCGCGCCCTGCGCCGCTGCGCGCCGCTGAGCAGCGGCGCGGTCACGTCGCAGCGACACCTGGCTCACGCAGCCGCACCGATTGTCAGCACGGACATCTTGGCTACGGTGACGACGGCGTCGATAGGCGGGTCTCCTGTTAAGTTGCGAGCGACTGGGGCGTTGCGCACCAGCGCCGGGTAGATTCGCCAGTCCGCCTGAGAGAACGAGCGGATGCCCCGCACCGACACGTGCTTGATCGTGCTCGTCGCTGCGCCCCCACGCGTGAGCGTCTGGCGTGAAATCGGCGTGTCGCGCCGAGCCGGCGGGTAAGCGGCAAGCGTGGAAGACCGGTTGCTTGGCATCTATCTCAATGATCAGCTGGCGGCAGGCGTCTTGTGGCGCGAGACCGCCCGGCGCGCGCAGCGCAACAACGCCGGCAGCGAACTTGGCGTGGCGCTTGCCAATGTGGCGATGGCGATCGCGGAGGATGTCGCGACGTTTGAGCGCATCATGGAACGCGTCGGCGTTTGCAGGAACCTGGTGAAGATCGCGCTGGCGATTGCGGCTGAACGCGCCGGGCGGTTGAAGCTCAACGGCCGGCTGACGTCCTATTCGCCGCTGAGCCGCTTTGTCGAGCTTGACTTCCTCGCCTACGGAATCGAGGGCAAGAAGATCCTTTGGCAGAACCTGCGCGACTGCGCACGACTTGATGAGCGTCTTCCCGACGTCGACTTCGACGCGCTGATCGCGCGCGCCCAGGCCCAGCGCGACGAGCTCGAGCCGTTCCGGCGCGCTGCCGGTGACGCCGCGCTGGGCGGCGCCCCCCGCGATCAAACCGGACCTGCGCGGCCGCGCCGGTGGCCCGCGCGGCGCGCCGGGGCGCGGCGGGCGTCGCGCTGACCGCGTTGGTCGCGCTCAGGAGCGCCCGCCGACGTTGCGAGGGCCGGAAACTACGAGCTCTCGTTGGCGGTGCGGCCTTCGGCGGGTGAACCGCAGTCGTTGACGACGTTGGAGCGGTTCTCGTACTCATAGTCCATGGGTTTCGAGCGCAGGTGGCGGCGCTGATGACTTGGCCGGGCTCGCGCGTGAACGTCGGCCAGCAGCTCGGCGAACGAGAACGGCTTGGTACATAGTCGTCGGCGTCGCCACCCAGGCCGGCGAAGCGCGCTCCGACGTCGTCGCGGGCGGTGAGCATGAGGATCGCCTCCCTTCAGACGCCGTTGCCGCGCAGGCGGCGGCGGGTCTTCAAGCCGCCGATGGCCGGGCTACTGACGTCGAGCCCGATCGCGTGGTGTCGACGGCGCCGGATGCGCCGCTAACGTCGCGATCACACCGATCGGTCGTCCACGTCGCGCGGAGCTGTCTCCTCGGGCGTCATCAGCCGATCGGCCGTCTCGTTGTCGACGACCGTGTGAGCCGGCCGCAGCGCCTTGTCGGCTTGGACTTCAGGTGCATCGGGATCAACTTTGTTGAACCACAGGCCCGCGCGGATGGCATACAACGCGCCGCCGCCGAGGACGGCGACGATCAGCACAACGAACAGCAACACAGGTTCTGGGCCCACGGGTGAGCGGGTTACCCGCTGTGGCGTTGTGCTACCAATCGCTTTCGGACCGGCGGTCACGCTCGTTGCGCCGGGGTCGTTCGGATCTACCGTGGTGCTCGTTACAGATCGTGCTTGCGCAGCGCGCGCGCGGGCATTCCCATGCGCAACGATCCGTGCGACGCCGACGTCAGGCGCCGCGAATTCGCTGAGGCGCGAGTTGCTGTGCCGAGTTGGCGGCTGGTCGTCTGCATCCTCAGTCGGCGAAGGGCAGCAGGTCGCTGACGCCGGTCAAATCCAGGACGCGTTGTACGGCCGCGCACCCGCGCAGCATGGTCAGGCGCTCTGAGTCTGCGCGTGAGCGAGCGTGAGCACGGAGGATCAGGCGAACCCCGGTTGAGTCCATGAACGTCAATGCCGAGAGGTCAAGGATGATCGAGCTCACGTCGGTGGCCTCGACGCGCTCAAGCTCGCGCTGCAGCGCATCGGCGGTCGCAAGGTCAAGCTCACCCGACAGGCCGACCGCCTGAATGTCACCTTCACGTTCAGAACTGATCGTCAGCGCGCCGAGCTCGATCAGCTGCGCAGCTCGTAACGGCTCACGCTGTCCAGAAGCGTCGATCATCCCAGATCCTCAGTCCCTCGAGCCCAGTGCCTGCCGGCCCGCGAGCAGACACGTTCTCTCGGTTACTGCCCCGCCAAAGCGTCCTGAACAAACGCACTGACCGTGCGAACTCTACAAGACGCGCATGGCCACACCAACCAAAGCACTCTGGACCCCGTCCCGGGAGGCGATTCGTTTTAGCCGATCCGGAACGTCATCGAAACGCGCGCGCCCGGCATCGTGTCAACGAACTCAAGGCGCTCGGTCAATCGGAAGATCAGCCGTAGTCCCATTCCGACGCCGCGGCTCTCACGTGCGCGAATCCCGATGCCCTCGTCAGACACCACGACGACCAGTGCCGGCCCACGCGCCGACGCCTCGATCGCCACGATCCCGGGCGCATCGTGGCCGACGTAGGCGTGTTTGACGACGTTGCTCAGTGCCTCAGAGACCGCCACTGCGATGTCCTCGCACTGGCGCTGCGACGCGCCGCAGTCGCTGGCAAACTGCACGACCGCGCTCCGCAACGGCCCGATGCTCTGCGGACACGCGGTCAACTGTTCACGCAGCGGGCCTCGAGCAACAGACACGCGGCACGGATACCCGCTGGACACGCGCGCCAGCCGCCATCGCCGCGAAGGACCGTACGTAGCGAGACTGTCCCGTAAACCGCTTTGCATCTCGGGCGGTGTCCCCGTTCAACTGAGAAGTCGCTGACAAGCGGCGCTGTCACGACCATGGATGTGCTGTGGCCGCGACGTGTTGAGGCTCAGCGACGAAAGCGCCGCGTGATGGTGAACATGAGAATCATGCCGACGATCATCCCGAGCGCAAAGATGATCGCGATGACCCCGAAGCCTTTGGCCACGATGCCTGCGAGGACGAGCGTCGCGACGAAGCAGCTCACGGGTTGACGCTCTCGGAGATCCCAGTGCCTTCGCGCTCTGCGTTGACCTGCGTTGGACGGCTGGTGATGTTGGCCGTGGGGCCATCGTTCATTGCGCGCTCCTTTGCCGTAGTTGACAGCTGTGTGCCCGCAATGGTGCACTGCCTAAGCCTGGATAAGCAGGAGTTCGCCACACGCCGCCGTCTGGCACCGACGCGAGCACGTACGCGCCCGGCCGAGCTCCGGCTCCAGCGAGCCCAGCAGCGTGGCGAGGTCGGGCTGCGCTGTCAGCGCTCGGGGCCCTGCTGGCGCAGAAAGCGCTGGAACTCGCTCGCGATCGCGTCGCCCGAAAGCAGATCGCTTGGACCGAGCGAGCTGGTGTCAAGCGAGGCGGCCTGCTCCAGGCGCTCGACGAACGCTTGGACCTCGGGGTCGGACTGCACGGCGAGCGAGACCTGACGCTCGTAGTCGCCGGTGGCGTTTTCGAGGTCGGTTGCGTCGACCGACACGCCGACGAGCGCCTCGACCTTGCGCACGAGCGCGAGCGCGGCCTTCGGGTTCGGCGCCGCGGCAACGTAGTGCGGCACGGCGGCCCAAAGGCTCGCCGACGGCAGCTCGGCCTCGGTGCAGGCCGTATGCAGCACTCCGACGATGCCGGTCGGCCCCTCGTACGTCGTCTCCTTCAGGGCAACCTTCTCGACCAGCGCGTCGTCGGACGCCAGGCCCGTGATCTGCACCGGATGCGAGTGTGGCACATCCGCCAGCAGCGCGCCGATCGTCACGACGAGCTGCGTACCCAGCGCCTCGGCGAGATCGATGATGTGCTGGGAGAAGGACTTCCAACGCATCGACGGCTCGGGGCCCTGGACGAGGATCAGGTCGCGTGGCGCGCGCGGCACGCGAGCGGCGAAGATCTCGACGCCCGGCCACGTGATCTCGCGCTTGTGCTCCTCCGTGAAGCGGATGTGCGGACGCGTGGACTGGAAGTCGTAGAAGTCCTCGGGGTCGATTCGCGCGAAGCGCTCGGCATGCAGCGATTCGCCGATGAAGGTCAGCGCCGCGGACGCAGCATCGCCAGCGTCGTTCCAGCCACTGAAGGCGGCAAGAAGCGCTGGAGCGCGCAGGCCGTCGGGACGGCTCTCCCAGATCAAGGGCTGCATCCGATTCAAGGTACATCATGGGCGCATGACGATCGCAATGCTGCGGGCCGGACAGGAGGTCGAAGGCGTGTTTGCATGTACGCGCAAGGACCGTCTGCTCTCGCGCGCGGGCACGCCGTACCTCGCGGTCGAGCTGCGCGACCGCACGGGCGCCGTCCAGGGCCGTGCGTTTCGGGACGCGGACGTACTCGCCGGGCGCTTCGAGCGCGGCGATCTCGTGCGCGTGGCGGGACGCGTCGAGCGCTTCCGCGACGAGCTGCAGGTCGAGCTGCGCACGATCGGCCGAGCACCGAGCGAGGAGGCCGATCCGGCGACGTTCCTCCCGGTCGCCTACCGCGACCTCGACGAGCTCGACGGCTTCCTCGAGCACCTCGCGCGCGAGGTTCACGACCAGGGTCTGCGGGCGCTGCTCGGCGCGCTGCTCGGCGATCCGCAACTGCGCGCGGCATGGCGCCGGGCACCATGCACGCGCGGCGGCCACCACGCCTACCTCGGCGGCCTGCTCGAGCACACGGTCGCCGTTGGGACGCTCGCGCTGGAAGCGTGCCAGCTGCACCCGCGGCTGGACTCCGATCTGCTGCTGACCGCCGCCCTCGTCCACGACCTGGGTAAGACCCGCGAGTTCACCTACGCGGCCGAGATCGGGCTCACCAACGAAGGGCGCCTGCTCGGCCACATTGAGCTCGGCCTCGCGCTGCTGCGCGAGTATGCGGTCGGCATCCCCGCGCTCAGCGCAGAGCGCCACCTGGCGCTCGCGCACTGCGTCCTGTGCCACCACGGCTCCGATCCGGCGCCAGGCCGGCGCTTCGGCTCACCCGAGGCGCTCGCGCTGCATCGGCTTAACGCGCTCGACGCCGCCGTCAAGGACGCGCTGGAGCACGGGATTCGCCCGTAGGCGGTGCCAGCGCCCGCCGCACGAGCTGTGAGGCGACATAGAGGATCAGCAGCGCGAACCCGATCTCGAGCGCCCGGCGAGGGACGGCGTTTGCGACCGCGACGCCCGCGACGGCGCCGCCGACCGCGAGCGTGCCCAGCAGCAGGCCGGTGCGCATGTCGACGTTGCCGTGCGCGCGCTGGCGCCACGCGCCGACGAGTGCGACCGGGATGATCGCCAGCAGCGAGGTCGCCTCGGCCTCGATCTGACCTAAGCCGAGGAAGATCGTCAGCGCGGGCACGAACAGGGCACCGCCGCCGACGCCCAGCAGCCCGGCGAAGAGGCCGGCCGTCAGGCCGATCAGGATCGCTTCGATCATCCGAACTCGAACAGCAGGTCGGCCGCGACGATGACGAGCAGCGCGGCGAATACGAGCGAGATCGTCCTCGTCGAGATCCGTGGCTGAAGCTCGATTCCGATCAGGACGCCGGCGACCGCGGGCACCCCGACGAGCAGCCCCTCGCGGACGTGCAGGTTGCCGTACGCGCCGTGGACGGCAACGGCGACCGCGGCGATGATCGTGATCGCGGCGAGCGAGGTGCCGGTTGCTTGACGTTCGCCGAAACCGAGCCACAGCACGAGCAGCGGAACCATCACCACGCCGCCCCCGACGCCGAACAGGCCGCTGAAGAGCCCCGCCAGCGTGCCGATCGCCGCGAGCGTGATCGTCCGGCGCGCCAGCATGCGCGCCATACTAGAAGTCATGTCAGCAGCGGCCACGCTCGTCGAGGCGCTCGAGCCGATGCGGGCCGACCCGGCCCGCGCGGCGGTGCTGCTCGATATCGACGGAACGCTCGCGCCGATCGTTCGCCATGCCGACGACGCGCACGTCCCCGAGCCGACGCGCGTCCAGCTGATCGCGGTCGCCAAGCGCTACCGGGTCGTCGGCTGCATCTCCGGCCGGCAGTCCGCCACCGCCCGGCAGATGGTCTCGCTCGGCTCGATCGCCTACGTCGGCAACCACGGTGCGGAACTGCTTCGACCCGGCGGAACCGAGGTCGAGATCGATCCTGAGATCGTCGCCCACGAGCAGGCGGTCCGCGACTTCGCCCGCGAGGTCTGGGATCAGGATCTTCAGCGCCTGCGCGTCCGCGCCGAGGACAAGCGGGCGATTGCGGCGTTTCACTGGCGTGGCGCTCCCGACGAGGACGCCGCCGAGGAGGCCGTGCGTGCGATCGCCGAGCGCGCCGTGGCGGCCGGGCTGCACACGCACTGGGGCCGCAAGGTGCTCGAGGTCCGCCCGCCGGTCGCGATCGACAAGGGTCGCGGCGTGCGGCGCCTGCTCTCCGGGCAGGACCTCGCAGCCGGCTTGTACGTCGGCGACGACGTCACTGACCTCGACGCCTTCGCCGGGCTGCGCGCGCTCGTCGACGAGGGGGAGCTCGGCGCAGCCGTCTGCGTGGGCGTGCGCTCCGACGAGACGCCGCCGCGGCTCGAGGAGGCGGCCGACCTGCTCGTCGACGGACCCAGCGGCGTCCGCGAGCTCCTAAGAGTCCTGGTCGCCTGACGAGGCCGCCTGCGGATGCGGTTCGTCGACTTCCTTCGCTCGGCGGTCCTGCTGTGTGCCGGCGCCGCAACTGCGCTGGCCGCCGTCACCGTCCTCGGCGCAAGCTTGGAGGAGAACGACACGCTCGTGTTCCTCGTCGCGGGCTGGTGGTTTCTCGCCGGCCTCATCGGCGCGTGGATGGGCCGGCGCGGGCAGACGAACATGCCGATCGCGCGCCTGCTCGCGTCGGCGAAGTCGACCACCTCGCTGCCCGAGCAGCGTCCCGGCAGCCTCTTGCTCAACCGGATGTGGCCGCTGCTG